>NZ_UGOZ01000001.1:1373750-2060625 GCF_900452865.1 Legionella taurinensis | reverse complement strand
ACAGGGACAGATTGTCACCGCGAACGGGTATGTGGTACAGCCGCCAATCTCTGTTCCTGAACAGACGCAAAACATTACTATCGGTTCCGACGGGACGATCAGCGTGGTCGTTGCCGGAAACAACGTACCCACCCAGATTGGCACCATGCAGCTGACGGATTTTATTAACCCTGGCGGATTGCAGCCTATCGGCCAGAACCTGTATCTGGAAACGGTCGCCAGCGGGGCTGCGCAGACGGATAACCCTGGAAACTCCGGACTCGGTCTGTTACAGCAGGGGTCGCTTGAAGCGTCCAACGTCAATGTGGTTGAAGAATTAGTCAACATGATCCAGGCGCAACGGGCCTATGAAATCAATGCGCGGGCCATTGAAACCGTGGACAGCATGATGCAGTTTTTGACTCAGACTCTTTAATTAGGTAGTGATCATGAGGACTAAAGGATTGGTAGTAAGCTTGTCGATCGCCGGCCTGCTCTCAGGCTGCGAACTCTTAAACCCTCCGGCACCCGGTAACTCTCCCGACTTTGCTCCGACCTATCCGGTAACCCCGGATAACAAGCAGGGCCGGGTGACGCAGGGGGCAATTTATAATGCTGAAACCGCTTTGCCTTTGTTTGAAACACCCAGAGCGCGTCATGCCGGGGATATCGTGACGGTGCTTTTGGTTGAAAAAACCGATGCGCAGAAAAAAGCGACAACGATGCAGACTAAAAACGATAAAAGCCAGATTGTTAATGGCTCCTTCCTGGGGCGACCGATCGCGCTTGGCGCGGGCTACAGCCTTGATTTCGACTTAAATGCCAAACGGCAATTCATGGGTGACGCTCGATCCATTCAGAACAACAAACTGGCTGGTAGTATATCAGTCACTGTGGCGAAAGTGTTGGCCAATGGTTCTATGCTCATCCAGGGTGAGAAGTGGGTATCCATCAATCAGGGGCATGAATACGTTCGTGTATCCGGGATGATAAGACCGCAGGACATCAGTCCTGACAATACGGTTCGTTCTGATCGCATCGCCAATGCGCGTATTGCATACGGTGGTACCGGTCAGATTAATAATGTCAATGCCCAGGGTTGGTTCTCACGATTCATCTGGGGCCCCTTCTTCCCGGAATAACAGGGAAGACGGATTAAACAGGATAGGCCTATGCGTAAATGGAGTGCGTTATTACAGGGTTTTTCCCTACTGGTGCTGGTTCATACGGCGGCGGCAGATCGCATCAAGGATGTGGCTAATTTAGCCGGGGTCCGCACCAACCAGTTGATTGGTTACGGGTTGGTTGTCGGTCTGGATGGGACCGGCGATAAGTCCGGGACACGCTTTACTGAACAAAGCTTCGGCAACATGCTGACGCAACTGGGCATTAATATTCCTCCCGGCACCAAGCTTAATTCCAAAAACATTGCGGCTGTCATCGTCACGGCCAACCTGACCTCGTTCATGAAAAAAGGGCAGACCCTGGATGTCAATGTCTCATCCATAGGCGATGCGCAAAGTCTGCGCGGCGGTACGCTGCTCATGACGCCGTTGAAAGGGGCGGATGGCCGGGTCTATGCCATGGCGCAGGGGCATCTGGTGGTTGTGGGTCTGAGCGTGACCGGTGAGGATGGGACTAACGTCACGGTCAACGTGCCAAGCGGCGGCCGCATACCCAATGGGGCAACGGTGGAAACCGACATCCCCAACCCATTCTATTTTTCCAAGACGCTGACCTACAATTTAAATTCGCCAGACTTCACCACCGCCCGCCGTATGGCCGACGCCATTAATCAAACCATGGGCCCGGGTACCGCGAGACCCATTGATGCCGCCTCCATTGAAGTCACTGCGCCCAAGCGCATGGGGCATCGTGTGGATTACGTGTCCGTCCTTGAAAACATCGAATTTACGCCCGGGGACGCGGAAGCCAAAGTCATCGTCAATCCGCGCACCGGCACCATTGTCATTAATCAACTGGTTCGTGTGAAGCCGGTCGCCGTCTCGCACGGTAACCTGGTGGTGACGGTCAGTGAAAACCCCTTAGTTAGCCAACCCAATCCTTTTGCGGCGGGCAACACGGTGGTGACGCCCGAAAGCCAGATTGATATTTCTCAAAAATCAAGGACTTTCGTTTTTGCCCCTGGCGCGACACTGCAGGAGCTGGTGAAAGCCATCAATGCCGTCGGTGCGGCACCGGGCGACCTCATTGCCATCCTTGAAGCGTTAAGGCAGGCTGGCGCATTAAATGCAACGATTATTATCATCTAGTGTAAAGGTGACTTTATGACAGCAAACGGCGTGGCGATGACTGATTTTAAAGGCTTGCAAACCCTGCAGCTTAAGGCCCGTAATGATTCGGAAAAAGCCTTGCCTGAGGCTGCCAGGCAATTTGAAGCGATTTTTCTACAGGCGATGATTAAAAGCATGCGGGCACAGCATTTTGTCGAAGAGGGCACGGTTTTTCGCACCAAATACGAGCAAACGTTCCAGGAAATGCTGGATGGACAATACGCTTCAGAAATCACCAAGGGGCCGGGTATCGGTCTTGCGGACATGTTGACTAAGCAATTGAGTAAAACCATTTCACGTCAGAGCACCCCTGCGGGTGAGGGCGCTCAGGGTTACCCTCTGCACGTTAATCAAGGCTTCCCCTTGCACGTTAATCAGGGTTTCCCCCTTAAGGCGGGCCATCAAGGCTTCGCTTTACAGCGAGCGGCTGCCCCATCGTCGTTACCCCTGAAGACCCATGCAGGTTATCCCTTGCAGCACCAGGCCGCGATGCAGCAGGCCTATGCGGTTAAACCGCCTTTAAAACCGCAAACGCCTGCGGCTGATCAGGGTAAAACAGCACAATCCATTGACGAGTTTGTTAAATCCATCTGGCCTTATGCACAACAGGCCGCCAGTATGCTAGGGCTTGATCCCAAGCTGCTGGTCGCCCAGGCTGCCCTGGAAACCGGGTGGGGGCAATACGTGACGCGGGATGAAGACGGCAGCAGCAGCAATAATTTTTTCAACATAAAATCAACAGGTAAGCAGCAAAATGAGGCCGTCGAGGTAAAGACAACCGAGTATGTTGCCGATATACCAGTAAAGACGAAGGCTTCATTCAAGAAGTATTCGTCAGTTGAGAATAGTTTTGCGGATTATGTCTCGTTAATTAAAGACAACAGCCGTTATGAGCAGGCTTTAGCAAATGCGAATGACCCACATCGTTTTATTAAAGCCCTTCATGACGCAGGTTACGCTACTGATCCCCGGTATGCGGATAAAATTTTATCCATTTACCATGGGGATGAGTTACAACAAGCGCTGGAAAGGATTGGTTATACCATGGAATAAACCCGTCCTTTGATATCCGGCGGCACATTATGGGAGTCGATTATTATGGTGGGAATTTTCGGTATTGCAACCTCCGGTTTAAATGCGTTTCAGCGTGCCCTGGATGTGGTCGGTACTAACATTGCCAATGTCAAAAATCCCAATTATACCCGGCAAACGGTGCTCTTTGGGCAGTTGCCCTCGCAACGTTTTGCAGGATCATACATTGGCAGCGGCGTGGTCATTACCGACATTCAACGCCACGCGGACCGTTTTGCCAATCAGCAGGTGCGCGATACTCTAGCCTCTAAAACCCAATACGAAGTGTTTTACGAGCAGGCAGCGCAAATTGATAAACTGCTGTCTCAGGATGGCACCAACATTACCGCTAACCTGCAGAATTTTTTCAATGCCCTTTCGCAGCTTAACGATGCGCCGGACAGCAATGCGGCCCGTGATGTGGCGCTTAAACAAAGCCAGACTCTGGTTGAGCAGTTCAAAACAATGCAGCAACGCATTGATGAATACCAGCGAAACAACAGCACCCAATTGAGGGAAGCGGTTGAACAGATTAATGTGTATGCTAAAACCATTGCCGACATCAATCAGAAATTGACGGTGAACCAGAATGCGCCGGATTTACTGGATCAACGCGATGCGGTGCTTAAAGAACTGTCCAAATTGACCGACGTCAGCATTGTTGAGCGGGTTGACGGCGCCATTGATGTATCCATTGGTACCGGTGAAATGCTGGTGATTGGCACGGATGCGCGAAGGCTTCTGGTGAATTCAAGCGGCTCAAACCAATTGAATGCCCAGATTCTTCTCGATAATGGCGCCGGGGTCGTTGACATTACCCGTAACATGCAGGCCGGCATGATCGCGGGGCTGCTGGGCTTTGAAGACGACATCATGGTGCAGGCCAGCCAGGTTCTTGGGCAAATGGCCATGGGTCTGGCGTCAGCCTTTAACACCCAGCATCGCCTGGGGATGGATTTAAACAATCAGCTGGGACAAAACTTTTTTAACGATTTTAATACCCTGTCCGCTCAACTGGCCCGTTCCGTGGCGAATACCACCAATACCGGCACTGGCGTGCTGTCGGTAGAAATCAGCGACATCAGCCAGGTTAAAATCAGCGATTACCAGTTATACGTTACCGATACCGGGACGAATGAAGTCCGCGTCATCCGCCGCTCTGACGGCCAGGCGACCACCTTGAACTGGACCAGCTCGCCGCCTGCTCCTCCGGCGGGATCAGTGACCATAGACGGCATGACGATTACGGTGGATAACATCGCCAATCTTGCCAACAATGACTCGTATACCCTGACCCCAACCCGTGGTGCTGCCCGGGATTTAACGCTGAATCTCACCGATGCCAGGCAGCTTGCTTTTGCCTCTCCGGTACGGACTCAATCGGCGTTAACGAATACAGGCAGCGGCGGCATCCGTCTTGGCAATGTATTAAACACCACGGATGTGAACAAGGATTTCCGCATCGAATTCATTTCGCCTACGCAATACAACGTGGTCAATGTCACCGATTCCGTTACCTCAGGCCCATTTACCTTCACGCCCGGCACGGACAATACCGTGATGATTCCCAATGCCTTGACGCCTTCCTATTCCGTGGTGTTATCGGGTGTGCCGGCGGCAGGGGACCAATTCACTGCCGCCTACAACACCGGCGGCATTGCGGATAACGGCAATGGGTTGAAGCTGACAGCGATTCAACAGGACCAATTGTTTGAGGGCGGAACGCAGAATCTGTTTGATCGGTACTCCAGTTTAATCGGTTCAGTCGGGGGAAGAACAAATCAGGCTAAACTAAACAGTGAATCGGCCGATATGCTCTATAACCAGGCTGTGGATCTGCGTGATAGCAAAAGCGGTGTTAATTTGGATGAGGAAGCCGCAAACCTGCTGCAATTGCAACAGGCTTACCAGGCGGCAGGCCAGTTGCTCTCCGTAGCCAAACAGATGATGGATGTCCTTTTTGCAGTGATGAGGTGATTTCATGCGAATTTCATCGAACCAGATGTTTACGCGCGGCTTAAACAACATGCTGAAGCAGCAGGCGGATGCCTTGCGCATTCAGCAGCAATTGTCTTCGGGTAAACGGGTGCTGTCGCCTTCCGATGATCCCATTGCCGCCGCTAAAATCGATTTGATGAATCAACGCATTTTTTTTGGCGAACGCCTTGAACAAAACCGCCAGAATGCCGACGGGGCGCTTAAACAAGAAGAAAGCGTCATAGGCAATATGGCCGGTGTGGTTCAGAAGTTAAGGGAATTGCAGGTGCAGGCCGGGAATGGATCGCTGACCGATTCCGCCAGAAAAGCATTGGCGGATGAAGCCCAGAATTTACTGGATCAACTGCAGGGTTTAGCCAACACCCAGGACAGCAATGGGTACTACATGTTCAGCGGCAGCCGTTCGGAAGCGCAAACGATTTCCCGGGATATGAATGGTCAATACGTCTATAACGGCGATCAAACCCAACGCTTTCAAGCCATCAGCAGCGGTCTGCAGGTGGCTTTGAATGACACCGGTGATGATTTGTTCATGCGGGTTCCAAGCGGTAATGGCCGATTCACCGTCTCCGAAACCGCAACGCCTAATACCGGCACCGCGGTGGCCAGCTCAGGCAGTGTGGTGAACAATGCAGCCTATGTTGCGGATGATTACACTATCCAGTTTGCATTAAACACCCAAAATCAGTTGGTGGTCATGGTGAGTGGTGCGGCAAGTGGAAACGTGGTCCCCGCAACCGGGTTACCGGATGACGCGCCTTTGTACGCCGACGGCATGGCGGTGAGTTTTAACGGCATTGAAATTAACCTGACAGGCACACCAGAAGCCGGGGATGCCTTTGCTGTAGCCCCCGCCGCCAATGAATCCATTTTTACGACAGCGGCGCGCATGGTTGCGAACTTAAGGCAACCCTTTGGAGCCGCCAGCGACAAAGCACGTGTATTCACCGAAAACAACCAGATCCTTGAACAATTAGACAGTGGCCTCGGTAATCTGCTGGACTTTCAGGCGCAGGTGGGCGCTCGTTTGAATCAATTGGATGTGGCAGAAAAAGTGAACACCGATCTTATCGACATCAGCAAGGAAACCAAATCCAGGCTTGAAGATGCGGATTTGGAATCGCTGGCTGTGGAATATCAATTGCAGATTACCTATCTTCAGATCGCACAGAAAACCTTTGCCAGTCTTCAGGGCTTGTCTGCCTTTAATTTCATATAATTTCTACACACTGATGCGGTTTGAACCTGCTGAAGGGTAAATCGCGTCTTTCCCGGCATCGTTGGGATTGGCATCGGGTGGAAGGGTGGTGAGTTCAACCGTCTGGGTTGATTGGGTAACCAGGGAGCCGTCCGGTTGGGATGTCAGGGATGGCGTTTGTGGGGGTTGAGGTTCTGGCGGGGTTTGCAAAATCCCCAGCATGTGATTGGAGTAACTGCACGTGGCCGATTGATTGGGCCTTTCTCCCAGCTGGGTTTGATAGCAATCCAGGGACTCATCCAGGATGCTTTCTTCCTTTAAAACCTGCCGCTCTTTATCAGCCTTGGTGTCCTGTTTTTCTGCAAATTTCTCAGCAACCCATTTGATGAGGCCGATGGTGGCCATGGCAATGGCCAAACCACCGACGATGGGTAAAAGCACCGGTGGTGCTGCAACCACGCTGACCGCCATCAGCAAGGCGATGGTGGATAAAACCACTCCGGCGCCGGCTAAGGCGAAGGTGGTGTAGGTTTGGGCTAATTTCTCGTTCGCTAATAAATCATTGCGCTTTAATTGATGGATGGGCTTGGTGATGCCGGTAATTTCTGTATCCAGCTTGACAATCCCTTCCTTAAGCGCATCAATGGCAGCGATGCGGGTCTTTCTTTCATCAGGCGTCATCGAATCAGCGACCTTTTCAAGATTCTCAACAAGCACGGTCAGCGCAAGCATTTTCTCCCGGCGCTGGTCATAGCATTTTTTAAGCTTGCCCGCCTGGCTTTCTTCATCACCCTCAAGCGTCAAGCCTCTTTGGGTCAGGAGATCATGAATGAAGGTCGACTCTGTCTGATGGTTATTTTTGTCCTCCTCTTTTAAATCGGGATCACGCAGTGCCTGTTGCAATTCCAGATAACGCACTCTCAGGGGATCCAGGTACTTTTCATCCGCCAGGGCAGTCGTGTTTCTGGCCTCCAGTAATTGATTAAATTCTTTTTTCTGCTTATATTCTGCGCGGGTCGTTAGTTTGGCCGCGATACTGCCGGCTAAACTTATCCCTTCAAGTACGGTGGTAAGAGCGCTGACCGCAACACCAATCGCTGCAGAAACCGCGGCCGTTAATACAAAGGCGGCAATGCTTAACGCCGTAACCACCACCAGAACGCCCATGGCAAACAGTTTTTCACCCACGGTTTTGTCTTTGGCAAAAAGGGTGGTGATGGCTGTGGGAATAACGGAAACCATTTGTAGAATAAAGCCGATAATCGGCAGCTGTTTGCTTTGAGAGAAGATTGAGGCAAAAAAGCCCTGAATCTGGCTGAACAGGCCTAGGGCATTGTTCGCATAGTTACCGCGCTTGTTGATTTCATCCACCAGACTTGTTTCCCGTTCGGCCTGGCGGATGCGGGATTTTAATGCGTTCATCCTTTCGGATAAGAGGATGGTTTTACGGCCCATTGCGTTCTACCAAAGCACATAATAGTTAATTTTAATACATAATGAGCAAATTGGCTGTAAATGGGGTTGTGATATAAGCGGGGGATTGGCTGTGTGTTTCTATCGAAGGAAGAACATTGACGCATGCTGTTTAGTTAATTGCATTGTGAATGTAACGATGTGTTCATTTGATAAATGGGCGGTTACTGAATACAGCAACTGTATTCATAGCCAGTAGGAGGGCATGTTAATGAAAAAAGGGGTTGTGGTCGGCGGTTCAATTTCTGGGTGTGCCATAGCGATTCTGTTATCTCGCCTGGGTTTTAAACTAACCGTTTTAGAACGTTCTTCTGGGATAATGAAAGGACAAGGAGCGGGGATTATGCTGCCCGTTGCCCTAGTGGAGAAATGCATCGAGCTGGATTTATTCGATGCCGATATTCCGCGACTGCCGATAGTGGGACGTACTTTTTACAGAGAGGCCAGCCGAGAGGAATTCCCAGTGAAAATCTGGGATCAATCGTTACAGGGGTTCGCACTCAATTGGATTGATGTGTACCGTAATCTTCGCAAGCGCCTCAAGGAGTCGTGGATTCATCCCCACATGAATGTTATCGACATTCACAGAGAGGACAGCGGATATTTGTTGAAAACTGCCTCACAAGCGAGTTACACCGCAGATTTTGTCATTGCCGCTGATGGGGGTGAATCCATTGTACGTAAACAATGGGCGTCAGGTACAGAAAACTATGCCGGGTATATTGCCTGGCGTGGCACCCTGGCAGACTCGTCGAATGACATGATCAATCGCATTCAATGCTATACCTGGGCGGATGGCCACCTTCTACTCTATCCTATTCCCGCAGTTGATTATGAAAAAACGGGAAAGCTGCTCATCAACTGGCTTATTTATGAACGAACAGACCGCGATCAGCTGCCATTAAGGCTGACTGATAGCCAATACGTTGTCCATAGCCGTTCCGTGCCTGCAACTTTACTGCATGAAACCCAACGCCAATACCTCCACAGCCTGGCTAAAGCGCATTTCCCGAAAGCCATTGCTGATATTGTTGTTGGCACCGCCCATCCCTTTATCCAGGTCATCCACGATTTTCAAATGGATCCCTATCCGGATGACGGGCTGTTGTTTGTTGGGGATGCGGCAGCTACCTTACGGCCACATAGCGCTTCTGGTGTCACTAAAGCACTGGGCAATGCGATTGAACTGCATCGGCTGTTGTTAGTTAATCCTGAGATGCCATTGTCCGCCCTGTTTAAGCAATGGAAGGGAAGTCAGCAAAAAAATAATGCGGAAGAAGTGGATAAGGCTAAAAAAATGGGCGATGCGCTGGTTATGAATCCCCCTGACTGGCAAACGATGGATCAAGACCGCATGGATGCCTGGTGGACCAAACTAATGCTTGGTCATACCTGGTTTGCTACACAACCCTTGAACCATGCCCGCGAGACGCCAATAAAAAACACACCACTACGCGCCAAATTGTAGCGGGTAACGCGCCCAACGTTACCCGCGTTGCAGAAGGTTTAGCCGCAGCAAGAAATAAACGAGCATGGCGAGAGGCGAAAACCATTCACTGACAGCTTTTCGTTGCACAGCGCAGCACTTTAATGTGCTTGCCAGTTGGTGTGTAGTAGCTGGCGACGGGGTTATTATCTGCATCCAGGGCTAATGCGCTGTCTAAACCCTGGGTGGTGGGGTCAACCGCCGTGATGACATTGCCGGAGGTGCAGTTGGCGTCACCGCAATAGAGTATTGACATCGTGGTGCTGGTGCCAAAACTGACAATCGGACGTCCCGTTGCGCTGTCAATACGAATGGAGGGCTGTAACCCGACATTGGCGCCAGTCGCCGGGGAAGCAATGCTGTTTCCTGCATTACAGGCTGGGTTACCGCAGTGAAGAACCTTGAGTGCGTCATTGGCCGTATCCCAGTAGGCAATGACTGGATTGCCGCTCGCGTCTAATGTTACCGAGGTCGCACGGTGATCGCCTGCCTGCGCACCGGGGTCAAGAATGGACAAGGTGTTATTGGGGCCAGAACAATTGGCGTCACCGCAGTGCAACAGTTTCAATTGATTTTTATCCGCGCGAAAAAAACTCACCACAGGATAGCCCGAACCATCCAGCACCAGAGAAACCCCGCGCACATCGGCATTGGCGGGGAAAACCGGGAAATCGGGCGAGGCAATGCTGGTGTTCGCGGAGCAGTTTGCATCCCCACAGTGAACGACTCTCAATCCCTGATCGGGCTGACCAGCCGAGGCAATGACAGGATTACCAGCGGAATCAAGGGCCATGGACGATGCGCGTTTCGATAAACTATCCGGAGTGACGGCAGAGTTAACCCCACTGCAATTGGCATTGGTGCAATGGATGATCTTCATGACCTGGGCGGTGAAGTCATAAAAACTAATGACCGGATAACCATTGGCATCGAGAGCCAGCGAAGTATCCCAGCCGGTATTTCCGGTGGTGTAGGCGCTGGTGATGGAATTGCCTTGGCTGCAGGAGGTGTCGCCGCAATGCAGTAATTTCAGATCGCCATTGGTGTTATCCCAGTAACTCACCACTGGTTTGCCGTTGGCATCCAATTGAATAGCGCCGTAGCGGCCAACGTCGGTCGCGGTATCACCCACATAAACCGAATTTGGACCGCACTGGGGGCTGCCGCAGCGCAACACGTTCAGGTTGCCATTGCTGCCATCGTAATAACTGACAATGGGATTGCTGCTGGCATCAAGACGCAACGAGGTATACAAGCCCACATTCCCGGTACTGTCCGGAACATTGATGATGTTGTTGTTCGTACAGTTGGCATCACCGCAACGCACCACATTCAGGCTCTGGTTGGTTAAATCGTAATAGCTGATGGTCGGTATATTATTGGCATCAAGCGACAGGGAGGAATAATAGCCCGCCACCGCATTAGCCGGCAGGGAGGTCAGTGAATTACCCGATGTGCAAAGGGTGTTTCCGCAATGCAGCACTTTTAATTTCCCATTGGTTGCATCCAGATAACTGACCACGGGTTTTTGATTGCTATCCAGTTTTAACGAAGGATAGCGGCCGACATCGGCCACCGAATCGACAGTGACTGTGGTGTTGCCGGCATTACAGGCGCTGTTGCCGCAGGTGATTATTTTCAAAGACGAGTTGGTGAAATCAAAATAAGCCACCACCGGATGACCGGCGTTATTCAATTGAATGGAACTCTGTACGCCATTGCTGCCGGTCATGTCGGGTGTGGCCATGGTGTTGCCCGCAGTACAGGCGGCATTGCCGCAATGGAGAATTTTCAATTTACCATTACCCGCATCGTAATAACTCACCACCGGGAAATCATTGCCGTCAAGGGTTACCGACGTGTATAACCCCACCGATCCGGTATTATCCGGGGTGGCTATTGTATTCCCGGCTGAACAGGAACTGTTGCCGCAATGCAGAACCTTTAAGGCAGAATTGGCTTCATCGTAATAACTGACCACCGGCTTTCCGGTGCTGTCTAAGGCAACGGCAGTGTATTGACCGATGCTGGCTGCTGCATCGGGGGTCACGATGGAATTAAAGCGACTGCAGGTTCGTGTAAAGCAATGCGCAACCTTTAATTTTTGTTCTGAGGCATCGTAGTAACTGATTGTCGGATAGCCCTGTGCATCCAGAACCATCGAGGTGTATTGCCCGGTTGTGCCGTCCACATCCACAGCTGCGATGTGATTGCCAATGGCAAACGAGCGGGGTACCAAACCCAGGCCAAACAATAAACTGAACACAACAAAGCGCAACGCAATGGGCATCCTTTGCATAAAAAACCTTCCTGGTTAATGAAATGGCTGAGCGGATTCAAACAATCACTATACCTAAAAGACAAGGAGTCCGTCCAGCCACTGTTTGGAACAAGTCCGGACCACCTGCACAACCACGCTGGGTTTATGCTTCAATTCATTGGGAATCACAGTATTCGTTTCTTGACTTCATCCGGGAGTACCCTTTCCACGTTGCGTTTGAAGCGGAGGTTGTTGCTGACCACAAAACAGGACGTTAAACCGGCCAGTGAGGGGACCGGCACCTCAATAAAACCCAAGCGCCGATAGACATTGGCATCGTCCCGGTTTGACGATGGATTTAACGTCCTGTCCTTCTCGTTATCCACCAGGATGAGTTGCTCCGCTCTCGGAAAACGCCGTTGAATGGCCTGACGTTGCTCATAGTCCATTTGGGTTACTTCCTGAAGCGATAATTTTATCGACCTGATATGGACCGGCAATGCATTAAAAATGACATTCAACTCGTCTGCTGTGCGTTCATGAAAATGGCAGTCATTTAAACCAAGATGAATTAAGCGAGAATGGGTAAGGGCATCGAACAAAGCCGCCAATTCCTCAGCAGTCTTCGAATCAAACTCGTTGTCGCCTGCATCAAGATGACTCACCTCTGTGGTTTTCAGTGAGGAAAACAGCGCAGTCAATTCAGTCAGGTCGAGTTCCCCAAGGCCATTACAACTGACATTGAGATGGCTGATGGAGGAGCCTTGCAGCGCATCAAACAAGGTCTCAAACGGCGTATCGGCCATGAGATAAAAGCCATTATCGCTCAAATCGAGGTGGGTAACAGGAGAGCCTTTGAAGGCATGCAGCAGGGCGTTGAATTCAGTGCCGGTTCTTAGATACAAATCATTACTGCGTAAACCAAGGTGAGTGATTAACGAGTGTTGAAATGCGCTGAACAGGATCGCCAATGTGGCGCCGTCCTGTTTACCCAACTCATTGTGGGCCAAATCAAGAACAGCCATGGACCTGCCGTGCCAGGTTTGAAATAACTCGATTAATTCATGGGCTGGCCGTTGTCCCAAATAATTGTAACTTAAATCGAGTTGAATGAGGCCTGACTCGCTTAAAACGGCGATTAAGGCAGCTAACTCAGCCCCTGTTTTTTGGTTAAGGTCATTACTTTTTAAATGGAGGCGGGTGATGGAAGAACCTTTAAGCGCGCTGAACAGAGCGATCAGTTCAGGGCCGGTTCTTAGTCCAAAGTGATTAGAGCCTAAATCGAGATGGCTTATCCCAGAGTCCTTTAGTAGGTTGAACAGAGCCACCCATTCCACCCCTGTCGGCCCGGCGTTTTGCCCGAGAGCATTGAGGTGCAGATTAAGGGAATGAATGCCAAAATACTTAAACATGCTGAATAGAAGTGCTAATTCAGTGAACTTTTCCTCACCCAGCCGGTTACCTGGCAAATGGAGCTCAGAAATCCATGAGCCCTTGAGCTGGTGCAATTTGGCAATGATTGCTTCAATCGAACGATTGAATAGTTCAACACGCATGGCTTCCCTTATTTCATCATAACAATAAAAAGCGGAATCCCCGGACAGGCCGGAAAGTTCAAATTTTAAGCATATTGCCACTGCGTGACTAAATGGTCAAATAGTATTTTATATGGACAGTGTTATTCGATTAAATGAAAATCCGAGGGCGCGCTACTGGCAGCCACAATACGGTTGCCAATGGCAAAAGAGGAGGGCGTAAAGCCTAACGTGAAAAGAAAGTTTAAAGAAAGGATAACAAAGTGTAAAGCGGCCTGACTTTTATGTAGAAAAACCTTTCCTGTAAGCGGGAATCACTGAAAATAGCGTATTGAAACGAGCGAATATAACATCAATGACTCCATCACTAAGCCAATGATTTAAATACCATTTATGACTTTCGACACGAAGCCGGCGTTCACTCGTTCCTGCTCCAAAAACCCATCAATACGATTTGCTAACCCCTGTTTACAACATAGCCAGTTAATCGTTGGTTAATATTTGTTCTTTATAATCCAATCCGCAATATATTTATTCAAAAAACCAACTAATTGGTCACTATGTAAAGAGATGTAACATGCTAGAAAAATTTGAAAAGAAGGACAATAAAAAAACAGGAACGAACCAAACTTACTCAAGCTACATCAAATTAGATCAAATTATTGTCCTGTCGAGAAACTGGATTAACCATAAAGAGGCTTTCCTTGATGCTCCTTGCAAGACCCGTTTCCGCTCGATTTATTCCATTGCAAAAATCATCGATGACCAGCATCCATTGCCGTTAATGATGCCTGAAGTCCATTTTGACGAAAACTATTCTTCTAATGCTTATGAAACCTGGGAAGAGCTTTATCTTAAAGATGATGTGTTTGTTTCACTGGATAATTTAAAGGGTAAAAAGTACATCGCTTATTCATTGGAAACGGTTTATTTGGCCAATAAATACAAAGGCTTTCTACGCACGACACTGCATTTCGATGATGTAGAGGCCACGGAGATGAGCGAACGCGATCAAGAGCGCTTTCTTTCTCAATTAAAAAAACGATATCCTGAGTATTACAAGGAATATCTCAATGTTCAACCCAACAAAGCAGA
The DNA here is from genome assembly GCF_900452865.1 of Legionella taurinensis. NCBI lineage: Bacteria > Pseudomonadati > Pseudomonadota > Gammaproteobacteria > Legionellales > Legionellaceae > Legionella > Legionella taurinensis. Next base: position 2,046,236 of record NZ_UGOZ01000001.1, on the reverse strand, counting down.
GCTTTCCTTAACCAGTATTGGTAAAGAGAAGCTGAATGCTATTTTGGATGCTGTGGAAGTGATGTTGGTACTGAGCTGCCAAAAGGGTGGGTTGACGTCCAACTTTTTACCCGGTGGCCTGACTGATGCGTTAAGTTCTTATGGCTACCAACTATTGATACAAGTCTTATCTGATACGTTAAGTCCTGAGGAAAAGAAAGGATTAGACTATTTGTGGGCAAAAAATATTCAAACAAACGCTGAGCGAACGGTGGGTGATTTAATAAATTCGGCATTGCATGGCTCCTGTACGACAACCCTCGGTTTGTACTGGTTAGGGTTGCTAAAGACACTTCGGCCTCAATTGACCCTCGCCATCGATGAGAAATTTGTTGATAAAATATACAATGATCTTGTTCAAGATAGAACCTCTGGGTGGTCCAATCTAGGAAAGGCACACTTAACTGTTTTCCTTAAAAAGAATGCTCAATACATTATATTGGACATGCTAAATCCAGTGGAGAAGGAATCCCAGCCGAAAGTGATCCCGGGTTATTTTATGTAATCCCGGATTGCAATAAAGAATCAGAGTAACAATGGGCAAACGGCCGTAGAAGAAATTAATATGGCGTCCCGGAGAGGATTTGAACCTCCGACCTGCCCCTTAGGAGGCGCAATATGTGTTATTTGTTAAAGTGCATTATTGTTCATAAAACCTTGTAAATCAATGGAATAATCAATTTGCATCATTCGTTGATGTTCATTAAAATACCGCACTATCCACCAATTTGGCTATACCCGAGGCTATACCCATATATGAGGTATTTAATGGGTAAATTAAACCCTAAAAAAATTGAGCATGAAAAATCAAATGGTAAAGAACGACGCTTGCCAGATGGTGATGGTCTTTTTCTTCGTATTCGACCTAGCGAGGCGAAAAGCTGGCTATTTTGCTATCGTTTAGGCACTGATCGTAAATGGTTACAAATGACGCTGGGCTCTCTATCTGACCTCTCTTTAAAAGCAGCTCGCGAAACAATCCTTGAATTACGAAAGTTAGTTGCTAAAGGTATTGATCCACGAAATGCTAGGGCAGCCATCAAAGCAGAAAATATTAATGCTATGTCAATGCAAGGATTATTTGATGTTTGGATAGACTTCACAAAAATGGCTAAAGAGGTTAGCCCAACCTGGATTAAACGACATGAAGACCGATGGAGAATTCATTTAAAATCAGTTCTTGGGAATATATTAGCCAGAGATGTGACTCGTTCTCATCTGGCGACTGCATTAGATGCGATGACGCGCAAAGGGATTAAAGAAGAAACTCGTAAGGCACTTACTACTCTTAATTTGATGCTTGATTATGGTTTAACACGCCATATGATAGAGCAAAATCCCGCTCGTATGTTAAAACCAAAGGATTTTGCAGCTACAGCAAATAGACCACGCGATCGAGTATTGTCATTAACTGAATTGAATAGGTTATGGCAGGCATTAGATTTAGAGGAAAAAAACACATCTTCGACCCTTTCTTTCGTTACTGTAGCTGCAATTAAGTTATTAATCTTAACTGGTGCACGACGTGGTGAAGTTGCAGGTATGCGTTGGTCTGAATTAGATCTTCAAGCTCAAGAGTGGAAGTTACCCTCAACCAGAACAAAAAATAACAAAGCTCATACTGTGTATTTATCTTCTATGGCGGTTAACATTCTTACAGCTCTCAAAGAAAGATCTTTGTCTTCATTATGGGTTTTTGATACAGGTCGTTATCAAGAAGGAGGACACATACATGAAGATACTCTGACTGGGGTTATTTCTCGTTTAAGGGGTACTACCAAAGGATCTAAGAAAAGAAAAGAAGATAACGCCTCGTTAGCTGATTTAGATCATTTTACTATTCATGATATACGCCGATCAGCTGCAACCGCTTGGGGTGAACATTTGAAGATCTCGCCTCATATTATTGAAAAAATGTTAAATCACCAACCACTAAATAAACTTGAGGCTATCTATCAGCGTGCTGTTTATTCAAATGAGCAAAAAGAAGGATGGTTGGCATGGGGAGATATAGTGCAGAAATATATTGCAACACCTAATAAATAGTTGGTTTGAGTTAAATATTATTTAAATTAGAAGAGGATGTAGATGTCGTATACATATGAGTATTATAAAAGAGCATATTTTGGCGATTTATATGAGCTTACTGTTGGGGAGGCTGCAAAAAAGATTTATGAAGGGTTGTGGCATGCAGATCTGGCAAGTGTTGAGGAAATTGAAGAGGCAATAATCGAAGATATTGAAAGGGGTGTATTAAAATTGGTTAGGGGTACAACGCGAGTTCTTAATGGTTTTCTTACCAACCCCGCTATATTAAATGCTTTCGATTTATCTACTTGGGCGGAAAGTAATGGTTTAGAACTAGAAAGTAATGGGGCATGGAATGATTATCTTTGTGAAGAAGCCGAGTTAGATTCTTTTCTAAACGACAAATTAGAGTCCCTTCGTGCACTTCAACAATCAGAAAAAAGTGTGTCAGAAATTCTTCATACCACCGAGCTTCTCAATGAGAATATGCAAGATCAATTGATTAGCCTTTCAAGTGAAAATGATAAATTAAGAGAACAGTTGGAAGAGCTAACGGGTAATAATCAAATTAATGAAAATTCAAAAATGATGACTAGTATTTTTAAATTAATTTCATTAATGGCTATTGATGGTTATGGTTTTAATAGTAGTGATAAAAAAAGCTCCGTACCAGCAGAATTAGCGCAAGCTATGACTGATAAATTAGGTGAAAATATTGATGTAGGTACAGTACGCAAATGGTTAAATTATGCATGTGAGCAACACCCACCAATAAAAAGATGAACAGCAATTCGGATTTCCTTTTTGATAAACGGAAATCCGATTCAGCCTGTAACGAATCTAATAGAATTGTCTCGAATTTTTTAGAATAAGGATAATTCTACCATGCATGACTTACCTCCTGAGGGCTTTATACGCCTTAATCAGATACTCGGTAACAAAAAACGAATACCCCCTATAGCTCCATTAATTCCTGTTGGCAGAACCACTTGGTGGGCAGGCGTTAAAAGTGGCAGATTTCCACAACCTGTCAAACTGGGCCCTCGAACAACTGCTTGGCGAGTGAAGGATATTCGCCAGCTTATTGAAAGCGGAGTTTTTTAAAGTCTTGAAAAATAAAAAGGAGAGGAAGCTACATCTCGGCAGATATAGCTTCTTTCAAGGACAATTAATTATTTGAGTTTACAATATGGATATTAATAAAGTGATTGATGATTTTCAATCGGCAATGCTAATTCAGGGATTTAACCCACCTGTACCTATAATTTGTGATGGAGAAATCCATCGATTTCATATAAACAATCACAAGCCGGGAACTACTAATGGCTGGTATGTTTTATTCAATGGTGAGTTTTGTGCTGGGGTATTTGGTGACTGGCGTACAAATCGTAAATGCATTTGGACTTTTAAGAATACTCGCTATATGAGTATGAATGAGCGAGCAGAATATAAACGCCACATGAATAATGTAAAACGTTTATACAATGAAAAAAAACTCATCGAGCAACAAGAAGCATCAAATTTAGCTGAAAAAAGATGGAATAGTTACTCTTCAGCTAGTTTTGACCATGCGTATTTAGTTAGTAAAAAGATTGCTCCGTTTTATGCCCGCCAAACGGGTAAATTGATTGTGCTGCCTATTGTTGATGTTCAAAATACAATCAGAAGTTTGCAATATATCTCCAAAGATGGCGTAAAAAAATTCCTATCAAAGGGAGCAATACACGGCAATTTTATACCGGTGAATAATTACCTCATAAATACTAATAAAATATTAATTTGTGAGGGTTTTGCGACGGGTGCAACTTTGGCTCAACTGGAACCAAAATTTTGTGTTATTGCTTCTTGTAATTCAGGAAACCTTCAACCTGTGGCTCATAATATTAGAAAAAAATTTCCTCAAGCAAAAATCATTATATGTGCTGATGATGATCGCCTAAACCCTGATAATCCTGGTTTAACACACGGGAGGCTTGCTGCTATTAAATCCGGTAGTTTATTAACTAAGCCGAAATGGCCAATAGGGGCTCCTCAGCATTTAAGTGATTTTAACGATCTAGCGTGTTGGTCTCAAGATGAGGGGATATCCTATGTCTAATAATCCACAAGAAAAATATAAGGGAACTCAGGGAACTGAGAGAACCATCAAGCCATACAAGCAATATAGGGGTTCCTCTACAGAGAATCGACAGCAAACTGGAGGGACTAATTTACCTGGTTTGGAGATTATTTGTCCACTAGATACCCCTGCTGATAAATTAAATCGGCCCAATGTTAAACGACCTTCATTTCAAACTCATGATGATTGGTTTCAAATTGAGGATAAGCAATTGAAACCTGGCTTGTATTACCACAACTTGGATAAATACAACAATCCTGAAGATTTATGGATTTGCAGTCCTATTCATGTTGATGCATTTACTTGTAATGAGCATGGGGGTGATTGGGGAATTCTGTTAAGGTTTATCAATCCTGATGGTCAATGGAAAGAATGGGCTATGCCGAATTATTTACTCAAAGGAGCGGGTGAAGAAATTCGTGGGGAACTACTTGCAATGGGAGTCCGCATTGCTCCAGAATCTACACGACTTTTCTTGAGATGGCTTTCCAGTTGCCATTCGCAAAATCGCATGGTTGCAGTTGGAGTAACTGGCTGGCACAAGCACCATGATAAACTTGTCTTTGTTATGCCTAACAAAGTGATTGGAGCAGAGGGGGTTCGTTTCCAATCGGATCATGCTATCCAAGATGACTTTAAGTCTAAGGGCACTATTACTGAATGGAAAAATCAGGTTGGCCGTTTATGTAGGAATAATCCTATTTTGCTTTTGGCGGCCTCATGCGCATTTGCAGGTGCATTGTTGAAATTAGCTAAACTCCAAGAGGTTGGAGGATTTGGTATTCATTTAATGGGTGATTCAAGCCAAGGTAAAACGACTGCATTACAAGTTGCTTCCAGCATATGGGGCTCACCCGCTTTTATGCGTACTTGGAGAGCTACAGCGAATGGTTTAGAGGCTATCGCTGCATCCAGAAATGATACTTTCTTACCTTTAGATGAAAGTGGCGAATGTGAGCCTCGTGAAATTGGCATTGTTATTTATGCCTTAGCTAATGGTATCGGTAAGCAACGCGCCCGCCGTACTGGAGCTATGCGAGAAGCAAAGCGTTGGCGAATAAGTGTATTATCAAGTGGTGAGTGTTCTATCAATATTCATATGGGGGAGGCTGGCAAACGAATCAAGGCAGGCCAAGAAGCAAGATTACTTAATGTACCCGCAACTAAGCGCACTTATGGTGCGTTTGATGATTTACATGATATGCCTGACGGGCGTACTTTCGCAGATAATTTAAAGCGTGCTACTAGCAATCAATTTGGTCATACAGGACTGGCTTTTGTTGAAAACCTGATAGCTGAGGATATCCAGCATCTACCAGCTTTATACGCAGAAATTTGTGATTCAAACGCTTTTTTTTCTAATGATGGGGTGGCATCTCGTGCTGCAGGTATATTTGCATTGATAGGATTTGCTGGTGAGTTGGCTACTAAATATGGCTTAACTGGATGGGAGACGAATGAGGCTTTAAATGCATCTATAATGGCTTACCATTCTTGGCATGAATTTAGGGGCGAGGGTAAAACAGAAGATCGCCAGATATTGAATGCTATAACAAATTTTGTACTGAAACATGGTGACTCCCGCTTTTCTTTATTCAGTGATGCAGAATCAATTAAAAACAGGGCTGGATGGTGGAAAAATAGCATCAGCGGACGAGTCTATATGTTTTCTTCCGATGCTATTCAAGAGGCAGCCCCTGGGTTTGATCTTCGAAAAATATTGGATACTTTGGAGGAAGTTGGCTGGCTTGTTGAGCGAGATAAAGATAAGCGGGCAAAAAGCGTAAAACTTAATGGAGTAACTGCTCGCTTATATCACATATGTTTTGGTCATAGCGAAAACACATAAGCTTTAGAAAAGTTAAGTTTATAATTGTTCCCTCTGGTTCACTTGGTTAATACAAGAAGGAGGGAATAAAATGCTTATAAATCAGTATGGTTCCCTAAGTTCCTTGAGTTCACTTCAGTTTTACTTATACCGTCATTCACCTCAAAAATTAGATAATTTTCCATCAACAAAGGATTTGTCTCCGTAAACTCCCTTTTTTTATAGTGTTACCCTTCAATTACCAGCTTGTTAAAAATTGAATTTTTCATAGAAACTTGAGTTTGCATAAGTTATCTTTGATAATCATTAGCTTTATTTATTATTAAATACTGAAAGGGGTTCATTATGAACACAGCAGTAGATAAATGGATTTCAGTAGATGGAGTTGCAGAATATTTGGGTGTTTCCTCTGTAACTATATACAGATGGCTTGAAAAAAGCCGTATTCCTGCTCATAAAGTAGGGAAACAATGGCGATTTAAATCCAGTGAAATTGATGAATGGGTTCGCTCTGGAAATGCTGCTGAACAGAATACAGATCCAACTGATTTAGTTGAGAATAAATAATAGGACGTATCAATGTTAGAGAATATAAAAAAAACGCTCTGGTCAACAGCCGATAAATTGCGTGCAAATATGGATGCTGCTGAATATAAGCATATTGTACTGGGTTTGATTTTCTTGAAATATATTTCCGATACTTTTCAAATGCGGCGTGATGAACTGAGTTTGCGCTTTGTCGATCCAAATGATGATTATTATATCCCCGATGCAGATGCTGAAACCCTTGCTCAAGAATTAGAAGATCGTGATTATTATAAAGTGGTCAATGCTTTTTGGGTCCCAGCAGCAGCCCGTTGGGAAAGCCTTCGTTCAAGGGCTAAACAAGCTGATATAGGCAAGTTAATTGATGATGCACTATCTCTGATAGAGGCAGACAATCCCAAACTTAAAGGGATTCTGGATAAACGATATGCTCGTGCTCAATTACCCGATGGCAAGTTAGGAGAATTAGTTGATGTAATCTCTTCCATTGGTTTTGGTGCTGCCAATGAAAACGCAAAGGATTTACTTGGCCAAGTATACGAGTATTTCCTCGGCCAATTTGCCAGTGCTGAAGGTAAAAAAGGCGGACAATTCTATACTCCTGCGAGCATAGTACGCACATTGGTTGCTGTTTTAGCACCTCATGAAGGCAAAGTATACGATCCATGTTGTGGTTCGGGTGGCATGTTTGTTCAATCTGAGAAATTTATTGAGGCTCATGGTGGCAAATTAGGCGATGTATCTATTTATGGGCAAGAATCAAACCCAACCACTTGGCGTTTGGCAGCAATGAATCTTGCTATTCGTGGTATCGATTTTAATTTTGGCAAAGAACCAGCAGATTCATTCACTAAAAACCAACATCCAGATTTACGCGCTGACTTTGTATTGGCTAATCCACCCTTTAATATTTCCGACTGGTGGCATGGTAGCCTCGAGAGCGATCCACGTTGGGTATACGGAACACCCCCACAAGGCAATGCAAACTATGCTTGGTTACAGCATATGTTGTATCACCTAAAATCTAATGGTCGTGCGGGAATTGTATTGGCAAATGGTTCTATGAGCTCAAGCCAGAATAGTGAAGGTGATATCCGCCGCAAGATGGTAGAGGCTGATGTAGTGGAATGCATGATCGCTTTACCTGGCCAATTGTTTTTTAACACCCAAATTCCAGCCTGTTTATGGTTTCTTGCGAAGCAAAAATCAATCCGTAAGGGCGAAGTATTATTTATCGATGCTCGTAAATTAGGAACGATGATTAGCCGTTCTCAACTCGAACTCACTGATACTGACATTCAGAAAATTGCAGATGTTGTCCATGCTTGGCGAGCAGATGGTGAAACCAATTCAGACTATTCTGATATTCCAGGTTTTTGTCGCAGTGTCACTTTGGCTGAAATAGCAGAACATGGGCATGTATTAACACCTGGTCGTTATGTAGGTGCTGAAGCGGTTGAGGATGATGACGAAAGCTTCATGGAAAAAATGCAGCATCTCACTGAAAAATTAGGTGAGCAAATGGCAAAGGGAGCCGAATTGGATGTCATTATTCGTAATAATTTGGCCAAACTTGGATTTGAGATTTAAATCATGAACGAACAGAAGAATATAGCTCAAAATGTTGAGTACAAAAAATGGATTACTGATTTAAGATCCAAGTTAAAGCAAGCTCAGCTTAAAGCGGCTGTTACAGTTAATCAGCAGCTATTAATGTTCTATTGGGATCTTGGAACAGATATTATTGAGAAGCAGAAGATCACCGTTTGGGGGGAAGGACTTCTCAAACAATTAAGCCGCGATCTGATGAGTGAATTTCCTGATATGAAAGGATTTTCAGAGCGAAATCTTAGGCTTATTCGCCAGTGGGTACAGTTCTGGATTGAGAGCTCTGCAAATTGGCAACAAGCTGTTGCCGAATTAACGCAAATTCCTTGGGGCCACAATCAAGTCATTATTAATAAATGCAAAAACGCTGAGGAAGGGCTTTATTACATTAGAAACACAATCGAATATGGCTGGAGTCGAAGTGTTCTAACACATCAAATTGAAAGTAATCTCTGGCAGCGTGAAGGAAAGGCACTATCTAACTTCACCAAGGCGCTCCCATCCCCTCAGTCTGATTTAGCGCATCAAACCTTGAAGGATCCTTATGTCTTTGATTTCTTACGTCTAACCAAAGGGTATGATGAAAGAGATCTGGAGCAAGGATTGATTGAACATATTACCCAATTTCTTTTAGAGCTCGGCGCAGGCTTTGCCTACATCGGCAGACAAGTACCGCTGCAGGTTGGCGAACGTGAATTCTTTATAGACTTATTGTTCTATCATACTCGACTTCACTGTTACCTAGTTGTCGAATTAAAAAATGTAGATTTTGAACCTGAGCATGTGGGTAAGTTAAATTTTTATATCAAAGCGGTGGATGCACAATTGCGACGCCAAGGTGATGAACCTACGATTGGTCTTCTGCTCTGCAAAAGCCATGATAAATTAGTCGTAGAATATGCTCTTAGCGATGTTAATAAGCCTATAGGAGTATCCGAGTACCAGATTACTCAATCGTTGCCTGAAGAGCTTAAATCTAGCTTACCTACAGTTGAAGAGATTGAGGCTGAATTTAGTGGGGAGGTAAGCGATGATTAATTCTTGTCAAGTGAAAATTTGGCCAAATTTTATTTTAGTATCCTTAATAGCTGATAAGGTGGGTATTAAATATGGAATTTAATACCCAAATGCTTGAAGAACTGTGCGATAAAATTATTGATTGCCCACATTCCACACCAAAATGGACATCTTCCGGTGTTATTGTCTTAAGAAATCAGAATATAAGAAATGGAAGATTAGACTTATCATCTGCAAGTTTTACGGATGAGCTACATTATCAATCAAGAGTTAAGCGAGCTGCTCCACAGCCCGGAGATATTGTTCTAACTCGCGAAGCTCCGATGGGTGAAGTCTGCATTGTTCCTGAAAATCTCCGATGCTGTTTGGGGCAACGCCAAGTATTATTAAGGCCCAAAAAAGAAGTTAATGAAAACTATCTCTTCTATGCGCTCCAATCATCGTATGTCAAGAATCAAATTTCATGGAGTGAGGGCACCGGTTCTGTAGTTAGCAATTTACGAATTCCGCTTATCAAACAATTAAAAATTCCCCGATTTGATAAAGCTCATGAAGTCTTCATAGCGACTTTAATGTCAAAAATTGATAAGAAAATAGATCTTAACCGTCAAACAAATAATACATTAGAATCCATAGCCCAATCTCTTTTCAAATCATGGTTTATCGATTTCGACCCTGTATTCGCTAAAGCACAAGGCTGTCAACCTGAAGGATTGGATGCAGAAACAGCAGCACTTTTTCCTGATGGTTTTGAGGAGTCAGAGTTAGGTGTAATTCCAAAGGGGTGGAAAGTTACTTCTCTCAGTGAGATAACTTCTTATCTTAGTCGAGGAATTTCCCCAAAATATACTGAAAATGGCGGAGTTACCGTAATAAACCAGAAATGTATACGAGATAATAGAGTCGATTTAACCAAAGCTCGTAGACACGATTCAACACAAAGAAAAATTACTGGTCGTGAGTTGCTACTTGGTGATGTATTAATAAATTCAACAGGGATGGGTACACTAGGACGAGTTGCACAAATTATCTCAATAGATGAACCATTAATTGTGGATTCCCATGTGACGGTTGTTCGTGCTGCAGAATCATTAAGTTGGAATTATCTTGGATTACTTCTTTCTAGACGTCAGATAGAAATCGAACAGTTAGGTGAAGGTTCAACTGGACAAACTGAGTTAAGTCGTCAAATGCTTGCTAAACTTATGCTTATTGCTCCACCTGCCGATATACTTGCTGCATTTGACTCAATAATCATGCCTGTTCGGGAACAGTGTGCCAATAATTTGAAGCAAGTTATGACCTTGACTTTGTTACGAGATAAATTGCTACCTCGTTTGATCTCGGGGCAATTGCAACTAGTTGAAAGTGAAGAAGTACTAAAGGAATGTGTATGACCAATATTGGAAAGGATTTTCTTGCAGATGCATTATTGCGTCATAATTACTTACCTTTTCAACGCAGATTAAAAGAAGAACTTCCACCTATTTTCTCAACAGAAATGCTCAAGAAAGATATTGCGGAATCACTATCTTTGATTGATTACAAAAGGGCAAAAGAATTCCAGGGTTATGATCAGGTTGAGTACAACTTAACACGATTTAATAATATCAATCGTATTCTATCAATACCCCATCCAGTATCTTATTCAAGGCTCTGTATTTCTATTTGTGAGAACTGGGATAAAATTGATTATATTTGCAATAATATAAATAGCCAAATAAAGCCAATGTCTCATGATGATGGGCGTATCATAATAATGAATGGATATAATGATCCTTCTTTAAAATTTCGCAAAACCATCGACAATTCATTTGGAAAGTTTTATAGAGTTAACACTGATATATCTAATTTTTTTCATAGTATATATTCCCATGCAATTCCATGGGCACTGGTGGGATTATCTGAAGCCAAAAAGAATACAAAGAATGGTTGGTACAATGATTTTGATTACGCAATTAGACAAACCAAGCGTAATGAAACCCAGGGTATAGCTATTGGTCCTGCAACTTCCAGTATTATTTCTGAAATTTTACTTGATAGTATAGATAAAGCACTGAGTGAAGCTGGCTTTGATTTTATTCGGTATGTTGATGATTATACATGTTATTGCGAAACCGAAGAAAAGGCTCAAGAATTCATTCGTACTTTATCTAAAGAGCTTGCAAGATATAAGCTGACACTCAATATCAGGAAAACATTGATTACAAAGCTACCCATTCCTATTAATGATGATTGGACTACAGAGTTACATACAAAGAACACTCATGCAGATTCTATGAACTCCTATCAAGTCATTCACTTCTTGGATTTTGCAGTAAGATTGTCCAAGGCGCATCCGGAAAGTAGTGTATTAAAGTATGCAGTAGCCGTTATTAGTAAGAAAAAATTTAGCGAAATAGCCAGTAGGGATATGATGCACTACGTTTTGACTTTAGCTTTTCATCAACCAGCCTTATTGCCAGCTTTATATTCATTAATTGTTAGACATCAAAGTTCCTTTTTAGGTAACGATTTAATTATCAACAAGCTAATTCTTATCGTCGAAGAGAATGCAAAAAATCACCGATCAGATGGCATGTGTTGGGCAATATTTTATTTATGTTTGTTGAAGGCAGAGATACCACAAGAAACTTTGGACAAAGTGATAAAAACAAACGATGTTTTTTCTATACTGGCTTTATATTATGGCGGTAATCATAATGAAAGAATTGTAGAATATTGCAATTCATTAGATAAGCAAGATTTATATGAGTTGGATAGACACTGGATACTCCTTTATCAGCTATTTTTTGATGGTACTTTAGCTAACCCTTATAAAGATGGTGCATTTGAGCTTCTTAAAAAGCAAGAAATTAATTTCCTATTGCCTTTAAAAAATGTGCTTCCAAATAATGAATTGGAGCTCCTTGATGACTGAAGACAAACTCGAGCAAGAGATGCTAACCTGGCTATCTGAAATTGACTATAACCATGTTTATGGCCCAACCATTGCCTGTGATGGTGAAGCCCCAGAACGCAGCAACTATCAAGACATATTGCTAATAGAACGTTTACGAAGGGCTATCAACCAACTAAATCCTGAAGTTCCACCAGCAGCTCGCGAAGATGCCTTACAACAAGTACGCGATTTAAATACGCCAATCCTATTATCAGCCAATCGTCGCCTACATCATTATTTAGTAAATGGTGTTCCCGTACAGTATCAGAAAGACGGCGAAACTCGAGGTGATTTTGTTCGTTTAATTGACTTTGAAATACCATCAAATAACGAGTGGCTGGCTGTTAATCAGTTCTCTATCAAAGGTGAAAAACACACCAGACGACCAGATATCCTTTTGTTCATTAATGGGTTGCCATTGGTATTAATTGAATTAAAAAATTCGGCTGATTTAAACGCGGACATAGGAAAGGCATTTAATCAAATCCAGACCTACAAAGAACAAATTCCAGATATCTTTCAATATAATGAAATTTTAATTATTTCAGACGGCAGTGAAGCGCGTATGGGCTCACTCTCTGCCAATATGGAACGGTTTATGTCTTGGCGAACTATTGACGGAGTGACGCTTGATCCACTAGGCCAATTTGGGGAGCTTGAAACGTTGACACGTGGCATACTTGCCCCAGCTTATTTTTTAGATTATCTGCGATTCTTCATCTTGTTTGAAGATGATGGAGAACTTGTCAAAAAAATTGCAGGATACCATCAGTTCCATGCGGTACGTGCTGCTATCCAACAGGTGATCACTGCGTCACGACCAGATGGTAATAAAAAAGGGGGCGTTGTTTGGCATACCCAAGGAAGTGGTAAAAGTATTACCATGACTTGTTTTGCCGCGAGAGTGATGCGCGAAGTGGCGATGGAAAACCCTACTATTGTTGTTATTACCGATCGTAATGATTTAGACGGACAGTTATTCGGCGTTTTTTCGCTTGGTCAGGATTTGCTGCGTGAGCAGCCTGTGCAAGCTGAATCGCGGCAAGATTTGCGTGCCAAATTAAACAATCGCCCATCGGGTGGGATTGTGTTTGCTACTATCCAAAAATTCATGCCTGGTGAAGATGAAGATATTTTTCCTGTCTTGTCTGATAGACGTAATATTGTTGTTATTGCTGATGAAGCACATCGGACTCAGTATGGATTTACAGCAGAGCTTAAGGGCAAATCCGGCCAAGAGAAATATAATGTGGGATATGCGCAGCATTTACGGGATGCCTTACCCAATGCGACTTTTGTAGCTTTTACAGGAACCCCTGTTTCAAGTGAAGATCGTGATACTCGGGCAGTGTTTGGCGATTACATCCATATCTATGACATGCAACAAGCTAAAGAGGATGGGGCAACAGTTGCCATTTATTATGAGTCTCGACTTGCCAAGTTATCTTTAAATTCAGATCAAATTCCAAGGCTTGATGATGACGTTGATGAATTAGCAGAGGATGAAGAGGATAGCGAGCAAGCAAAGCTGAAATCCCGCTGGGCTGCTTTAGAAAAAGTAGTCGGAGCAGAGCCTCGCATTAAACAAGTAGCCGCTGATTTAATTAATCACTTTGAAGAGCGGAATAAAGCTCAATACGGTAAAGCGATGATTGTAGGTATGAGCAGAGACATCTGTGTTCATCTCTATAATGAGATTATCGCCTTACGACCTGAATGGCATAGTGACGATCCAACAAAAGGTGCAATAAAAGTTGTTATGACTGGATCAGCCAGTGATAAACCTTTACTACGCCCCCATATTTACTCTAAGCAAGTACGTAAGGATCTTGAGAAACGATTTAAGAATCCAGAGGACGAGCTGCGCTTGGTCATCGTTCGTGATATGTGGTTAACAGGTTTTGATGTTCCCTGCGCCCATACGTTATACATTGATAAGCCAATGAAAGGCCACAATCTTATGCAGGCAATTGCCCGAGTAAATCGTGTCTTTGGAGACAAGCAAGGTGGTTTGGTTGTTGATTATATTGGTATCGCTAATGATCTGAAGAAAGCCCTGAAAGACTACACAGCAAGCAATGGTCATGGCAGGCCAACCGTTGACGCATATGAAGCTTATGCTTTATTAGAAGTAAAACTTGATGTACTGCGCTCAATACTACATGGTTTTGATTACAGTAGTTTTCTAACCAGTGGCCATAGCCTCCTTGCAAAAGCCGCTAACCATGTATTGGGTGTAGATGATGGTAAAAAGCGCTTTGCAGATACAGCCTTAGCCATGTCTAAAGCCTTCAGCCTATGTTGCACCTTAGATGAAGCGCGAGCTGTTCGTGAAGAAGTAGCCTTTATGCAGGCGGTAAAAATAATCCTGACCAAGCGTGATATTTCAGCCAAAAAGCGAACTAATGAAGAGCGTGAATTGGCTATCAGGCAGATAATAAGTTCTGCTGTAGTATCTGATGAAGTGGTTGATATCTTTGATGCTGTGGGTTTGGATAAGCCTAATATAGGCATTCTTGATGAAGAGTTTCTTGCTGAAGTACGAGAGTTGCCTGAGAGAAACTTAGCGATTGAATTGCTAGAGCGTTTGCTTGAAGGTGAGATCAGAACCCGTTTTGCTACTAATGTAATTCAGGAGAAAAAATTCTCAGACTTATTGGTTAGTACCATAAAGCGCTATCAAAACCGTGCTATTGAAACAGCTCAAGTAATGGAAGAATTATGTGAGATGGCCAAAAAATTCAAAGAAGCGGTTAATCGTGGAGACGAATTAGGTCTGAATGAGGATGAGTTAGCTTTTTACGATGCATTGGCTAATAATGAAATATCAGTTAAAGAGTTAGGTGATGAAACCCTCAAGAAAATAGCACATGAACTCACAGAAAATCTACGTAAAAATGTCAGTGTCGATTGGTCAGTTCGGGAGAGCGTGAGAGCTAAATTACGCTTGATGGTTAAACGTATTTTGCGCAAGTATAAGTATCCTCCCGATAAACAGGAACAAGCAGTTGAGTTGGTTTTGAGACAGGCCGAAACATTAAGTGTTGCTTGGAGCTAACATATATTATTGAGACAGGATGATGCCCCTCAATCAGTTAGATTTTGTTTTCCAAAAATCTCAATATTTCACTATAAATTTATTTTCTCAAGAAATATTAAATAAAGCCGAAATTTATTTATTATTGTAATTTTATTTTCTTTTTTGGGAATCAATTGAAAGTTCTTAATTTGGGAACTATAATATCATAAAGAATTAAAATAAACTTGTTGGGGTAACTCATTGAACAATGAGATTAAAACGGAGTTACTGGCTTCTGGAATGACTTTGATAGGAAAAGAAATTCTGGACTCATTCATAACATCCAGGCCAGAGGTAAAAAAATGGATAAATACCTGGATTGGAGAGGTAGAGGGAACTATATGGACTACTCCACATGATATTAAAGCCAAATATGGAAGTGCGAGTTTTTTGGCTAATAATATCGTAATTTTTAATGTTAAAGGTAATAAATATAGGCTTGAGATTAAAGTTGCTTATAAAACATCAATTGTTAAGGTGCTCTGGGCTGGAAGTCATGAAGAGTATGATAAACGGAATCGAGAGCGGTAGGGTGAAAAAATGACTACAATTATATGCGATGAGCAGCAATACAAAAAATATCTAGATGAAGTAGATTCTCTTATGGATGCCGATCCTGATACTAATACTCCTGAAGGCGAACGTTTATCTTTACTTTCATTGGCTATTAAAGAGTATGAATCTAAACGTTATTTTTTTGAAAAACCATCTCCCATTGAAGCGATTCAATTTAGGATGGAAGAACAAAATTTAAATCAAAATGATCTGGTTAAATATATAGGAAGTAAAAGTAGAGTCTCAGAAATTTTGGCTGGTAAACGAAGCTTAACCATTCCAATGATAAGGACTTTAAATAAATTTTTAGGGATTCCTTTGGATATTTTGATTCAAGAGCCGAAATCAGAAAGTACTCCATTTAATATAGAAGACATAGATTACAAATATTTTCCATTATCTGAAATGATGAAAAGAAATTGGATTTCTATAAAAAATTCAAATATTCCAAAAGATATAAAAAAAGCATTTTTAGATTTTTTTGAACCGCTAGGCGGCGTCGTACCACAATGCGCTTTATGGAGGCGTACCATTAACAGAAGGGATGAGGATAGTTCCAATACAAATGATTTAATTGTTTGGACTGCTAAAGCCATGCTGCTAGCACAACAAATTAAAGTAGATGCTTACGATAGATCTGTAATCACTAAAAACTATCTCAAAGATTTAGCTAAGTTAAGCCAATTTGAGCAAGGACCGCTTCTTGCAAAAGAAAGATTGGCCAGAAATGGTATTAAGTTAATTTTTTTAAAGAATTTATCAAAAACAAAAGTTGATGGTATGTGTTTTTTGGATAAGGATGGCCATCCCGTTATTGTTTTGAGTTTACGTTACGACAGAATCGATTATTTTTGGTTTACACTTTTACATGAAATGTCCCATGTCTATAAACATTTAAATGATAAAAACCAATTTATTGATAATCTTGAAATGCAATCTTCTCTGAATCCGCAAGAAATAGAAGCAGATCGCATTGCTAAAGAAGCATTTATTGCGCGCGCTTTATGGAAAAGGAGCGATGCTTTTTCTCTTCGCACAGAGGAATCTATTATAGATCTTGCTAAACAGTTAAATATAAATCCCGCTATAGTTGCTGGAAGAATTCGTTATGAAACAAATGATTACACTAAATTTTCCAATTTAATAGGGCAAGGTAAAATTAATTTAATGTTGAATGAGTTTATCAATGAATAAATTAAATAATTATGTGCCTATAATGAGCCTTAAACAGGGTGAACTTAAAGCCATCAGCCTGCTAAGCTCAAAAGATTTGTTAAATATTTCGCCATTGTTCGATGTGCCGCGTGTTCCGATTGTATCCGGTAAACAAAGTAAAACATTAGATGATCATATTAAAAAAGTTGTCATTAATCTTGAAAAATATTGTAAAGAAATTAATTTTATTTTAGATTTTTCTTTAATCAATCTTAGTAGTCGGATGGAGGGTAATTTACATCCGCTTAAATATTTATGCGAATCATTACAAGAAAAAAATCTTAGCTTTATACCTACCATAGGATTAGATAGAGACGATAATTATTTAGCGGTGATAAAGGATATTGCAAATAATACACCTGATTTTAACTTGTGTTTTCGGTTGTTCATTGATGATTTGGAAGATGCTGAAAATACTCAGGATTCAATTTACCAAATACTCCAAAATTTAAAAATTGATATTGGGAAATGTCATTTAGTAGTCGATTGTAAATCAATTCAGACTAGTACAATTGAATATATCATTGATTTACTTGCTGAGTTTAATCAATTTATTCCCTTTCAAACCTGGAGTTCATTTGTGCTTGCTGCCTCAAGCTTTCCTTCTGATATGTCAATAATTCGTGCAAATACAAATGGTAGTATACCAAGAGTGGAATATGATCTGTGGCGTGCGGTTATTGATGCGTCCCTTCTTGTCGGAAGAGCTCCTAAGTTTGGTGATTATTGCATTGTTAACCCGGAAAGAGCTGAAATTGATCCAGTTATTATGAGAGCTGGGGGTAAGATTAGATACACAACTCAAAGAACATGGGAGGTCTTTCGAGGGCATAGTTTACAAAAAGGAGAAAAATATGCCCAGTATAGAACTCTTTCACAAAAAGTAGTCGACTCACCTTTTTACTTAGGTAAAGATTATTCTTGGGGGGATCAATACATATTAAACTGTGCGGAGAATACAGGGACAACTGGAAATTTAACAACTTGGGTTCAGGTAGATACCAACCATCATCTTAAATTTGTTGGTGAACAAATCTCCAATTTAAACGTTTTTTCAGAGAAAGATTAACGAATTCGCATAGCTCCTCCTCTTCATAAGTTATCAAAAGTTGCTTCCAAATTTCATCTCTAGATTTATATTTAAATTTACATGATAGATTTCTTTTCTCAAGAAGAAGCAGGGCTTCATTTTTCCATAGAAGCTGGATTATGCTGAAAGGATCTTTGCTTTTATTAGTTTCAGAATCTCTAATTTTTGTGTAGAGTAAATGATTCGACTGATCATATGTAACGGTAGAAATTCCCCACCATGAAGGTACTTTCTTCGTTACTTCTTCCTCATGTTTTTTCCCAACAACTATTTCTATATGATCAAAGATTTTATTGTAAGTGAGGATTTGATGGTCTAAACGATCCAGCGTATCCTTGTCGCTTTTGATTTCAATTCCTTTTGCAAGGCCATTAATAATGGCTATATCTATCCGGGCTTCTCCAAGGCATAAATCCAACTCTTCGATTATGATGCTATCTTGATTGGTGTTATTTTGGACGAGTGACTCCAAAATTTTTGTTCTGATTATTTTATCGTTCAATTTATGGGTATGCATATTCACTTAGCTATTAAGTCACGATTTTAATATCGCACAAATTTGATATTACTTAAATATAATTGATAAAGATGGTTATGGCTATACCTGTGGCTATACCTGTGGCTATACCTGTTGTCAAAATTTAACATGAAAATTTCGATTTAAATTCATAACCCATTGATTTCATTGGCGTCCCGGGCAGGATTCGAACCTGCGACCTGCCCCTTAGGAGGGGGCTGCGCTATCCAGCTGTGCCACCGGGACTTTAAACAGGCAAGTCTACCTTATTCAGGGTACAAATAACAACATGGCCTTGCTCTACATGGATTGGTAATTCGGGCCGCCGCCGCCTTCAGGCGCTTGCCAGACAATGTTCTGACGCGGATCCTTGATGTCGCAGGTTTTGCAGTGGATGCAATTCTGCGCGTTAATCTGCAGGCGCGGGCCAGCCTCATCCTCAACGATTTCATACACGGCAGCGGGGCAGTAGCGGCTCTCGGGAGAGGCGTATTCCTGATAATTCACGGCAATGGCCAGGGCCGGATCCCGTAAGGTCAGGTGACAGGGCTGATTTTCTTCATGGTAAGTATTGGTCAGGTAAACCGAACTTAAGCGATCGAAGGTTAAAATGCCATCAGGCTTAGGGTAGACGATTTTTTTGGCTTTGGCAGCCGGCTGCAGGGTGGCATAATCGGCATGGTGCTTGAATGTCCAGGGCGATTTGCCATAGGTAATGTAGGTTTCAAAGGCAGCATTAGCCAGGCCAAAAAACAGGCCAAACCGGAATCCCGGCCGAATGTTTCTTACCGCATACAATTCGTCAGCCACCCAGGACTGGTTGAGCTTCTCAGGATAAGCCTTAAGCTCTGTCTGTTTATCTTCTGCGGTATTGCCTGCCATCAAGAGTTCAAAACAGGCTTCGGCAGCCAGCATGCCCGATTTCATGGCGGTGTGCGTGCCTTTGATTTTGGGTACATTTAAAAAACCCGCCGCATCGCCGATGAGCGCTCCTCCCGGGAAGGTCAATTTCGGAATGGATTGCCAGCCTCCTTCATTTAATGCCCGCGCGCCGTAACTGATGCGCTCTCCGTCCTGAAGTGTTTTACGCACAAAGGGATGGGTTTTGAAGCGTTGAAATTCCGCAAACGGGTTAAGCCAGGGATTCTCGTAATCGAGGCCGATAACATAACCAAGGGCCACGCGGTTATCGGAGAGGTGGTAAATGAATGAACCGCCATAGGTGGCGTTGTCCAAAGGCCAGCCAAAGGTATGAATGACCCTGCCGGGATGATGATTTTCTGGTTTGACCTGCCATATTTCCTTAATGCCTATGCCGTAAGTCTGGGGTTGACACTGGTCGCGCAGTTGAAAGCGGTGCATGAGGTTCTGGCTCAATTGCCCGCGGCAGCCTTCGGCAAACAGGGTTTGTCTGGCATGGAGATGCATGCCGGGTTGGTAATTGCTGGTTTGGTTGCCTTTTTTGTCAATTCCGACATCGCCGGTCGCCACGCCAATGACTTCGCCGTGGGTGTTGTAGAGAATTTCAGACGCTGGAAAACCCGGATAAATTTCGCAGCCCAGATTTTCAGCCTGAACCGCCAGGAATTGGCAAAGTTCGCCCAGACTGATGATGTAATTGCCCTCGTTTTTCATGGGTCTTGGCGTTGGCATGCGAAAAGCGCGCTTGCTGGTCAGCCAATAAAAGGCGTCTTCGGTGACGGCCGTATTCAAGGGGGCTTCCTGCCAGGTGTCCGGCAGCAGTTCTTTAAGACTTCGCGGTTCAAGGACTGCGCCTGAAAGGATGTGAGCGCCCACCTGAGCGCCTTTTTCAAGGACACAGACTGAGATGTCTTTGTTTTGAGCGGCGGCTAATTGCTTGAGTTTAATCGCGGCCGATAATCCAGAAGGACCCGCACCAACAATGACCACATCGTATTCCATCGTTTCGTGTTCCACACCAAATTCCTTCTTTAGCAAAGTCGTAAAAGATTACCTTAATGCCATTGAATAGCAAGGCTTTTGTCATGGAAGTGCCGGTACGGACGGTGTTAATTTAGGAGCCAGTTGTTATATGATATGAGCGCGAGCGCCGCGATGACTTGAGCGTTTCGACCCGCCTTGCCGATATGCCGTTTGATAGGCTCAGCGATGATAACAGGAGGTTAAAGCATGCAGGATGGAGAACTTTACGCGGGCGGTTTGGGCCTGCATTTTTATGAACGTGCTGAACTGGAGCCTCTCGATGGACTCGAGGGATGGCCTGCCTCACTGGCCATCGCCCGCAATGCCCTGCGCATCCTCACCATGGGATGGCAGGATGAGGTCAAGTCTCTGTTCAGCCGCAAGGTCATCAAAGCCGTCTTCTGGTCTCGCGATCGGGAGTTGATGCGGGCCATGCGCGTGGCCTTCCAGCAGGGGTTTGACCATGTATTTCACCAGTTGCAGGGTAAGCCGCTGGAGCCTCTGCAGCAGCGCCAGGCCGAACTGTACATCAGCCAGTGCTTAAGCCTGTTGCCTTTTAGCGACATTACACCTTATGAATGCTTTACCATTCCTCAATACATCAATAAACGCTGGCAAAGGGTGCACTACAAGGTGGTTCCCATTGAACTGACGCCAGTCTCTGGTTTTAAAAAACTATTCTTAAGTGAAGAAGACCGCGTATTCGCTT
This sequence comes from Legionella taurinensis, assembly GCF_900452865.1. Classification (NCBI taxonomy): domain Bacteria; kingdom Pseudomonadati; phylum Pseudomonadota; class Gammaproteobacteria; order Legionellales; family Legionellaceae; genus Legionella; species Legionella taurinensis. The sequence continues at coordinate 2,025,001 of NZ_UGOZ01000001.1, read as the reverse complement.
ACGGCCTTGAGCCCATCAATCACCCGGATGCCTCACCGCAGCTTGTGTTTATGGGAACAACCTATCCTGCCGGCCAGGGGTTTGTGTCGCAGGTGAATACCGACCTCGAAGGGTTTGAAACCGCCGGAAAAAAACTTTACCGCAACGGCCGCGACAACATCGTGCGCTGGCTTAACCGTCAGGGTAGAAAAACCTGCGTCTGCGGTACAAGCCTGGGTGGGGCCTTGTCCCTGTTATTGGCCATTGATCAGGGCGATAAACTCTGCCGCGTCGATGCGTTTAACCCGCCGGGGCTCTACAAATCCTGGCTTAAGAAAAGCCGGTATGATCATTGGGAAGACATTCGTAAACACAATAAAAACCTGAAAGTCCGTGTGTACAAACAGGGGAATGATCCCATCTCCAAATTCGGCGAATGGAAAGAAGACTGGGACATTGTGCACGTGATTCCCTCCGAAGCGCGCAAAAAGCAATTGAATCCTCTGACGGATCACGCCATGATTTATTCCGGCTATGAAGACACTCAATTCGTTGGTGTGGATACCAAAGTGGACAATGAAGAACGCAGAAAACGCAATTTCTGGTTCTATGGGTTGCTGCGCGGCGTGTTTTATTACTCGGTGCTCGTGCCTTTTCGCTACGGTGCCTTGCCGGCGCTGCGTTACCTTTGGGCCCATAAGCGGCAGGTCAGCCTGGTGCTTGGTTTTTTTGTCCTGTTCCTTTTGTTTCCTGCGTTAATCCCGGCCTTGGCCATTCCTGGGCCCGCTCTTCTGGGATTGCTGGCCTGCGCGCTTTGTTCAGCTCTTATCTGGGGCTATTTTTCTGACTTGATGCTCACCCTGCTCTATGATGATTTTACCCACCGCAAACGGGGGGAATTTGACTCGTTTTTAAACTGGGTTTCCGAACGTCCAGTCTGGGTAAAGGCTTTGTTGGGTACAGGGATGGTGTTGATTACGGCCACGATGCTTGTGGTACCCTTCATCCCGGTGTGTGCACCCCTGGTGACGCCGGTCTTTTTTTTAGCGCTGGCGGCAGTGCCTTTACTGGCCTTTTTGACCCATTGCGTCATTAAGAGCATACAGACGCTGGCGGGCTTAAATAAGCCCACTCGTGCCGATTGCCATGATCCCTTGTTGCCGAGAAATCCTGAAAAGGACATCTACCGCAAGGAAATGAGTGCCAGAATGAGCATTCAGGATTTGGGCGATTACCATTTCGCCACTCGTCGCCTGCTGAACGATAAACCGTACCTGCCTTTATCGGGGGATGAATGCCGTGATCGTTACGCGGGATTGTCCAAACGGGACGTGCTTGAGAAAAGCCAGAATGCAGAGGAGGCCACACAAGTCATTCAAGTGAAAGCCAGTGAGGCTAAAATTCATGAAATGCAGCAAATAGTCTCCATCGCCCGCCGTTTTGGGTTTCAAAAATCGCCGGCCTGTGTTCAAGAATTGAAAGCTGTTCATGATGATTATCAACAAGGCAACGTCAGGCCCCGGGACGCGGCCGATGACGATTTAAATGATGAGAACAGGATGGGCTGTTGGGTTTAGCGCTTATTCAAACGGCTTCCAGAATGGCCGCTACGCCCATGCCGCCTGCGGTGCAGATGGAAATCAACCCGCGCCCTGAGCCTTTTTGATGCAGTAATTTGGCCAGGGTGCCGACAATGCGTGTCCCGGTGGCCGCAAACGGATGCCCCAGCGCAAGACTTCCACCTTTGATGTTCATTTTGCTTTGATCAATGGGACCTAAGGCCTGTTTTGCTCTCAGCACATTGCGGCAATACTCCTCGGATTCCCAGGCCTTGAGTGTACACAGCACTTGACCGGCGAAGGCTTCATGAATTTCATAAAAATCAAAATCCTGCAGTTTGAGCCCATTGCGGTACAATAATTCATACACGGCACGGGTAGGCGCCATAAGCAATCCTTCGCCATGAACAAAATCCACCGCAGCAACCTGCGCATCGACGAAGCGGGCCAACAGGGGATGACGGTGTTGTTTGGCGATGTCTTCGCTGACTAAATACACGGCCGATGAGCCATCAGTCAGCGGCGTGCTGTTGCCGGCGGTTAATGTGCCTGTCACTGTTTTGTCAAAAGCGGGTTTGAGTTTTTCAAGTTTTTCAAGCGTGGTGTCTGGACGAAGCGTGCCATCGCGGTGTAAGCCTTTAAAATCAAAAACCAGATCATCATAAAACCCCTCGTCATAGGCACGTGCGGCTTTTTGATGGCTGGCCCAGGCGAGTTGATCCTGGTCTTTACGGCTTATCCGCCATTGCTTGACCATTTTTTCAGTGTGCTCACCCATGGAGAGGCCCGTACGGGGTTCCTTGACGGAGGGGTATTGCGGTTTAAAATGGCTGGGTTTAAACGACAGCACCGCCTTTATTTTTTGCATTGGCGTTTTGGCTTCATTGAGTTTCAGAAGAATGCGGGTGAAGGATTGACGAAACATCACCGGCAGGTCACTGTTGGAATCAACGCCGCCGGCAATGCCGTCGTCCATTTGATAATTGGCAATTTTCAAGGCAATTTGTAGGGTGGTTTCCAGGCTTGTACCACAGGCTCTCTGCAGGGTATAAGCGGGTGTATCGGGATTGAGCGTGGTGCCCAGCACGGCTTCTCGGGCCAGATTCCAGTTCATGGAGCTGTTAATGACAGCCCCAAGGCCCACGTCGCCGACGGTTCGGCCGCTTAACTGCAGGGTATCGACCAGCCGTTGCAGGGAGGCAATCATTAAATCCTGGGTTTGTACGTCCCGGTAATCAGTCATCGATTTGACAAAGGGAATGCGGGCACTCCCTGCAATGTAAACTGCGCGTGTTTTCATGGTTGGTATCCGCTGCCAAAGGCTATATTAATAGTCTAGTAATTCTCTGTCAGTTTGCCGGTTAAAAACCCGTTAATACAATTTTGCCACGGGAACGGCCGCTTTCAATCAGTTCATGAGCGCGCTTTAAGTTAGCCGCATTAATCGGTCCAAAGGTTTCATTGAGTGTAGTATGAAGATTGCCCTGATCAACCAATTCGCTGATTTGATTGAGAATGGTATGCTGCTGGATGCGATCCGCTGTTTTATACATCGAACGAGTGAACATCATTTCCCAATGAACGGACAGGCTCTTTAATTTAAACAGCTTAATGTCGAGATTGACCGGATCGTCAATCAAGGCAAATTTCGCCTGCGGTTTCAAGCAGCGGATCAATTCTTCCGCATGCGAATCACTGTGCGTTAAGCTCGCGACATAATCCACCTGATTGATGTCAAAATGATTGAGTTGATCCAGCATGGGGTGGGTGTGATCAATGACAAAATGCCCGCCTTGCTTGAGTATCCAGTCGATGCTTTCCTGTCTCGAGGCCGTACCTATGATAGTCAGCGACGTCAGTTGACGCGCCAACTGCACCAGAATGGACCCCACGCCGCCCGCAGCACCGGTAATTAAAATGGATGCTTTTTCGTCTTTATCAATGGCAAGGCGATCAAACAGCAATTCCCAGGCAGTGAGACTGGTCAGGGGCATGGCAGCAGCCTGGGTGAAGGACAGGCTTTTGGGTTTTTTGCCCACCAGATTTTCATCAATCAGATGGTATTCGCTGTTGCAACCGGCCCGCATCAGATCACCGGCATACCAGACTTCGTCACCGGGTTTAAATAACGACACCTTGGCGCCGACCTTCTTGACCACCCCGGCGGCATCCCAGCCGAGAATGCGGTAATCGCCTTCTTCCGGGTTGGCTTTAACGCGGACTTTGCAGTCAACGGGATTAACTGCCACGGCTTTTACTTCAACTAAAAGATCAGAATCACCGGGGGTGGGGATTGGTAATTCAATGTCGGTTAATACATTGGCTGGCCCGGCTTTTTGGTATCCTACAGCTTTCATAATGCTCCTTGCGGCAGATGAATGATCATTAGTATAGTGCCTAAGACCGGGGGATTGTCCAAGGATAAATTCATTTATGACTGTGAATTTAAGGCGTATACTTAAAAGCACCGCTAACCACGCGAGAAATCATGAAAAAACTAATCCATGGGATCCTGTTGATGCTGGGTTTTGCTGCGCACGCCGCCAACAACACGGCCATGACCTTGAATGTCGCCGCCGGAGAAGAGCAATTTAAAGTCACGCTACAGGCTAATCCCACCACGGGGTATCAGTGGACAGTACAAAACTACGATCAAACTCTGTTTAAACTGATGAGCAGTCAGTATGTGGCGCCGCAAACAAAATTGATCGGGGCCGGGGGACAAATGGTTTTTACCTTCGCGGTTAATGAGGGGGTTGCCTTGCCGGAAAGCAGCACCATGACTTTTCGTTATGCCCGTCCCTGGGAGCCTAAGGAAGGAACGACACAACAAGTCATTATTCAGTTTAAGCCTTAGCCCCTGCTCAGTTGGAGAGACGGCGTCGCCACGGCTTTATCTGATTCGACTGCGATGTCCTCAAGCAACGTTTGGAACTGGCTCTTGCGGGTAAACAGGCTATTAAAGGTTTTATCTTTTATGGCCAGTTCGTCGTTTGTTCCAAGCGCCGCCAGGTTGACAGGATGTTGCGACAGGGCAGTGACAACCATGCGGATGGCGTTGATAACCGCCTGATACCGGGCTGCCCGATCCTCAATGAGGCAAAACTGATACAGGACACGACTCACGCCGTTTTCACTTTGAAAGGCCTGCCAGAGGTCATTGGCGTAGGCTTCGAGCTTAATTAATTGTTTGCTGAGATGAAGCCGTAAGGGATCGTTCGGCTTCTTAATATCCAGGGTGATTTTATCGGCCAATTGGCTGAAAAAACGCTGGCATTCGGTGGCGTTCGGGCGGTTTTCTTCTTGTGGATGGCACATGCGGTTAATGAATTCGGCCAGCAGTAATTCGTCATAGCTTAAGTATGGCTTGTCAGACAGGCTGTGGGATTCGCCGCTGTGATCGGTCATCCTAAACTGCTGAGCCATGATTTTGCCCAATGAAAAGACGTCACTGGCCCTGGAAAACAGATAACCGTTGTCGGTTTCCGTTTCAGGCGCCATGTAATGCTTGTCGGACGAGTAGCTGACCCGGATGTGGGTATGACCTTGGGGGAGTGTTTTGGCCCGGTTAAAATCAATAATATTGACATGGCCTTCGTTGGCATCCCAGAGGATATTATCAGGCTTTAAATCGGTATGGAGAATGCCGTGATTGTGCAGTTCAGCCAATTGTTCAGCGATTCTTGCACCAAGACACAAGGTGCTTAGAGAACCAAAACTGAATCGGTGCCTGTGCTTTTTATGCCCCATGTCATGGCCGGGATAAAGCGGCATGACCAGAACTGCCTCCTCGACCTGGGCTTCATAAATTAGGGTGCCGATGTCTTCATCCTGATACGTGACTTCTTTTTTGCGCGTACCATTGGAAAAACCAAAGGAGCGATGAAGCCCTTCGAGCAGGTGATGTTCATCCTGGGCTTCCATGAGCGCGCTTTCGCGATCCGAGCCGGCCACGGTCCCCCCTTGGGAGTAGTCGGTTATTTTAACCGCATAGGCGGGTTCAGGCATCACGTTGCCGGTTTCAGCATCAAGACACAGGGCTTTGGATACTTCGCCAAAAGTACCTGATCCAAGCCGTTGAGTCAGTAACAAATAGACAGGTTCATCCTGTTGATAAACCTTGACCAGGGTTAACTCAGGATTTTTGGGTACCACATGGACATTGACAGTTTTATTCTTAGCCAAGGTCGCGATGCCTTTCAGAATAAGCTGCCTGTCTTTTTCTATTGTTTCAATGACGACACGGGAAGGGGTGCTCACATGCTCATCGCTTTATAAAACCAAATGGACCCGTAGGTTAACAAAATAACATTAAGGATATATTAATTTATTTGTAGCAACAAAAAGCCTTAAGCAGCGGGATATCAGAAAAAGGAACGGTGCGGAAGAATGGGCCGAGTTTCGGGGGATTGAGGGCGAGCTTCTGAACGTCAAGCAGGTGCTTTCCTGTGGCGGGAATGGTGAAAAGCCCCTGTGATTTGGCCGCCTTGAGGTTGTTGTCGTCATCATCGATAAGGCAAGTCGGACCTTGATAATTCAGTTCCGATTGAATGGCCTGGATGTGCTGAGTTTTATTGCTACCCTGCATTGGGAATGGCAGCCAGGAATGGATACAAATCCTGTCGACTTCAGATAACTCAAGGCCAATGACTTCCTTAAGGTAACGTGGAAAAAGCAAGCCTCCAAAACTGTTGAACGAAGCAATGGCCACGTGATGGCCTTTTTTAAGCAGTAATTGCAGTGTTTCTTTCCAAATCTCAGCGCCTCCCACCGGTTCTATCCGGCTTAGGATTTGCCATAACTCCTCGAGATTGCCCGAGGAGCCAGCCAGCAGATTATGGGTATTTTCTGAAACGATGGTTCCATCAAAATCAAAAATAAAAAGCATGGCTTTACTTAATCACCCACGTTATGCGCGACCTTTTTTCGAAAAGGAAGGTAGCGGGGTTCCCAGAACATCTCCTGAATTAACTGGTCAAGATCGGAGTCCTGATTTTTTTGAGCAAGGCCCTCGGCGATGGCTGTTCTGGCAACGGCCACGGCAATGTTTTTAGCCACTGTCTGTGCATCGTCCAGGGAGGGCAATAAGGGCAGGAAGCTGTCTTTTTTACTGGGAGAGTGTCCGCTGAGTTCTTCGGCTGCTGCCCAAATCATGCCTTTTGATAAACGGGACGCGCCAACCGCCAGAATCCCTAAGCCAATGCCCGGGAAAACCAGAGCATTGTTACACTGCGCAATGTCCACCAGGCGGTTCTGGTATTCCACAGCGGGGAAGGCAGTACCGGTTGCAATCAATGCCCGTCCCTGACTCCAGGCGAGAATGTCGGCGGGTTGGGCTTCGCATTTCTCATCCGGGTTGGACAGGGGGAAAATGATCGGACGTTCGCAGGTTTTGGACATGGTTTCGATGATATCCTGCGAAAAAGCGCCGGGCTGAGCAGAACAACCGATTAAAATGGTCGGTTTGACATGACGGACGGTGTCGGTCAATGACGGATGCTGCCGGTCATTGATTGACCATGCCGCCACGTCTGCCATTTTTCGTGCATAGGGTTGCTGCGCTTCAGTCAGTTCCTGGTCGTATTCCAGCAAAAGCCCCTGACGATCGATAAGCCAGAAGCGGCGATAGGCTTCTTCAGCGCTTAATCCACGCCGCATCAGGGCATCTACAATCTGATCACTGATGCCCGTGCCTGCTGAACCTGCGCCAAAGACCACGATGCAATGATCTTCAAGCGGTTTGCCTGTCACATCGCAGGCGGCCAGCAGCGCCGCCAGAGTGACCGCGCCGGTGCCCTGGATGTCATCATTGAAAGTACATAGCTCATCCTGGAATTTATCGAGGATGCGTCGGGCATTGCTGCGGCCAAAATCTTCCCAATGCAGGAAGGCATTGGGGAAATGCTGGCGTATGGTGCTGACAAAGGCCGAAATAAAGGCATCGTATTGCTCCGCATTGATGCGGGGATGGCGGCATCCCAGGTACATGGGATCATTGAGTAAATCCTGGTTATTCGTCCCCACGTCAAGAAACACAGGCAGTGTCCGTGTTGGATCAATCCCGCCGCAGAGGCTGTAAACCATCAGTTTGGCGACGGGGATATCCATGCCGCCGATGCCCTGATCGCCAATACCCAATACCCCTTCGCCATCGGTCACCACAATCAGATCAATGTCGGGATTGGAGCGGTTGGTGACAATTTCTTCAAGCCAGTTTTTATCGGAATGGGCGATGTAGAGTCCACGCGGCTGACGGTATTCATGGCTGAAACGTTTGACCGCCGTGCCGACGATGGGGGTGTAAATGGTGGGTAGCATTTCGGCAAGGTGACGGCTCAGTAATTTATAAAAAAGAACCTGATTTTTATCATGCAGATTATTGAGGTAGATATTCTGCTGCAGGCGGGTAGTGTAGCCTGAGTATTGCAGGTAGGCGCGTTTGACCTGCTCATCGAGGGTTTCGATGCGGTGCGGCAGTTTCCCTAAAAGTCCAAAGGCACGACGTTCTTCCTGGGTAAAAGCCGTGCTTTTATTGAGTTGGGGAATGGTTAATAACGGTTTACCGGTTATCGAGGTTTCTATAAAGAGTTCGCCTGTCTCATCGTCGCGTACAATTTTAAAGTCCAGCATAATGTTTCATCACCGCTTAAATCGCTATACCTTAACGAATTGCTAAAATTTATTCAATCTGGGACTCATAAAATATCGCCTGTCCTGATAACGCGCAGACAGGCGCTGCCGCCGGGTCAGATCTTACCTAAGGCTTTCACTCTGTGTTAACATCCATTCTTTAATTGAGCGAACCTGAGGTTTCTGATGTTGAGATTTGTGGTCATGGCGTGGGCAATGTTCTTGCTCAACTCCTGCGCGGCTCATGATGAGCGCTACTACCGTTTGAATCCGCCGGAATTGATTGAAGTGATGAAAGCCTGCCCTGAAAAGCAACCCCGTCACGTAAGCTGTGATGAATTAAAGCCGGTGTTTGCCGAGGTCAGCCAGATGGCTTATCAACTGCAAATCAATCCTCAACGTTTTGGTTCCCGTATCTTAAGCCTTCAGCAGGAGCTGGGCAAACAACAGGCTCTGCTTAAGCAAAACCCCAACCAGCCGAAACTTGCGGCTGACATTGAAAAAAATCAACAGCAATTGGCCGAGTTACTGGCCATTGTAAGATGGCTTGAAGCGCCGGAAGGGTAGAAATGAAAATTCTGGTTAGTAATGACGATGGGGTATTCAGTCCGGGAATTCGGGCTTTAGCCAATGAGATGGCGACAATTGCCGACGTGTTTGTGGTTGCTCCCGACAGAAATCGCAGCGGTGCCAGTAATTCCCTGACCCTGACGCGTCCCCTGCGGGTTAAACAACTGGATAATGGCTATTACTGTGTGGAAGGTACGCCCACCGATTGTGTGCACCTTGCCGTCACTGGCTTTCTTGAGCCGAATGTGGTGGACATGGTGGTTTCCGGCATTAATGATGGGTCCAATCTGGGGGATGATATTCTTTATTCAGGCACGGTGGCTGCCGCGATGGAAGGGCGGTACCTGGGATTGCCGGCCATTGCCTTTTCGATGGCAGGAAACGGCAATATCCAGCACTATGACACGGCCGCCGTGATTGCCCGGCAATTAGTGACTAAAATTAAGGCAGACATGTTGCCGCTGCAGACGATTTTGAATGTTAATATTCCGGATTTGCCGCTGCAGCAGATTAAGGGCATCGAAGTCACCCGCCTGGGCACGCGCCATGGCGCTGAACCGATGATTAAGCAAAACGATCCTCGCGGGCGTCCCATTTATTGGGTAGGCTTGCCAGGCTCTGAGGCAGACGCCGGACCTGGAACTGATTTTTATGCGATAAGCCAGGGTTTTGTGTCCATAACCCCTTTAAATCTGGACATGACCCATTACAAAGTCTTTGATCAATTATCAAATTGGGTGGATGGCATCAATTGGGACTAATTCGCATTTTTTCCTATTTATATGACAAAATGATTCGCTGGTCGGGGCACAGTCATGCGCCTTACTATTTAGCCGGCGTCTCGTTTGCCGAATCGTCTTTTTTTCCCATCCCACCGGATGTGATGCTAATCACCATGGGGTTGGCTGCCCCGGAAAAATCCTGGCGTTATGCCCTGATTACCACGATTTTTTCAGTACTGGGCGGGCTGTTTGGCTACCTGATTGGCTTTTTTGGTATTGAGGTGCTGTCTCACTGGCTAAACGGCTCTTCCTATTATCACAGTTACCTGCACGTGGTGGATCTGTTTAAAGTCTATGGGTTATGGATTATTTTTATCGCTGGTTTTTCTCCTATCCCCTATAAATTGTTCACCATTGCGGCAGGCGCTCTGCATATGGCCATTCTGCCTTTTGTACTGGCCTCGTTTTTAGGCAGGGGGCTGCGGTTCTTTTTAGTGTCCGGCATTTTGTTTTACATGGGTGACCGTATTGAGACTAAACTCAGGCCAATCATTGATTGGCTGGGTTGGTTGGTGGTATTGCTTATCGTGCTTGGGTTTATCGTGGCGAAATACATTGTCTGAGAGTGATCATGCGCAAGCTTTTTCTGTTGTTGATTAGTGTAATGCTTGCAGGGTGCGGCGAACGAACTGATCTGGCGCCTGTTGAAGAATTAAAATGGCAACCCCATATTAACTCTCAAGGGACTCACATTGTCCGTCCTGGCGAAACATTGTATGCCGTGGCTTTTCGCTACGATACCGATTTCAGGCAGCTTGCTGCCTATAATCGGTTGCGAAGCCCGTATGCCTTGCGGGTCGGGCAGGTGTTGAGGATTAGGAAATCAGTTTATACTCAAAGAAGTAAACCCTATTCTTATCGGCAAACAACGCCCGCGATCAAACGCTGGCAACCGGCACCGGACAGGAAGAAATACGCAACGCCCGTGAAACGAGGGTGGTTTTCAACCCCTCGAGGGTACGGCGGTGCATGGCAGTGGCCTGCTCAAGGGCGAGTTGTGACCGGTTTCGTGCCCCAACAGGGAAAAAAAGGCATAGATATTGCTGGTAAAAAAGGCGACCTGGTTCGTGCTTCTGCGAATGGAGTTGTTGCTTATGCAGGCAGTGGACTCTCAGGCTATGGTAATTTAATTATCATTAAGCATGACGGGCAATTCTTAACGGCATACGGCAATAATCTTCATAATCGGGTAAAAGAAGGTCAACGGGTTAAAGCCGGGCAAATAATTGCCGACATGGGAATTATAGACAGGAAATTTTTTGGCGTGCACTTTGAAATCCGCCGTTCAGGCCAACCTGTCAATCCCATGAGTTATTTGCGACGAGGTTGACAGCGGACAGGCCAGTGTTGCAACAATAGGACAAGTGTTTCTTCTTTGTATCGATTTAAACACAATAGGTGAAATCATGCAGACTGAAGACGATTCTACAAAAGAAACAGCGGTTCCCGAAGAGGATTGGGAAGAGTCTGCTGACGAGTCGTTGCTCCTGGAGGACGATCTGGTAGCCAACGAGGAAGAAGAGCAACCCGATTTTTCGGACGAAGAGACCTTTCCCAGTTTTCAACGCGGCCGGCAGGCAGCCAAAGTCATGGATGCCACTCAGCTTTATCTGAGCGAAATCGGCTTTTCGCCGCTGCTTTCTGCCGAAGAGGAAGTGCATTATGCGCGCCTCGCGCTCAAAGGGGATGCCGCCGCACGGAAAAAAATGATTGAATCCAACCTGCGTCTGGTGGTCAAAATTTCGAGGCGATACTTGAATCGGGGGTTGCCTTTACTTGATTTAATCGAAGAGGGCAACCTCGGGCTGATGAAATCGGTGGAAAAATTTGATCCGGATCGCGGTTTTCGCTTCTCCACCTATGCAACCTGGTGGATTCGCCAAACGATTGAACGGGCAATCATGAATCAGACCCGTACCATTCGATTGCCTATTCATGTGGTGAAAGAACTGAATGTCTATCTTCGCGCCGCCCGCCAGTTGACGCAAAAACTGGATCACGAGCCATCCGCCGAAGAAATCGCTGAAATGGTGGATAAACCCCTGGAGGACGTCGAAAAATTACTGGGTCTAAACGACAAAGTCGCGTCGGTGGACACGCCCATTGGTTACGATGAAAACAAATCCCTGCTGGATACCATTGCTGATGAAAACAGCATGAACCCGGCGGAACTGTTGACCGATGAAAATCTGCGTGCCCACATTGAATCTTTGCTCGATAAATTGACCGAAAACCAGCAGCAGGTGATTGCCCGCCGCTTTGGCTTACGGGGTTTTGAAAAAGCGACACTGGAAGATGTCGGCAAAGAGATTGATTTAACGCGTGAGCGCGTGCGGCAAATTCAGGTGGAAGCCTTAAAAACCCTGCGCGGGTTACTGGAGAGGGTGGGTTTAACCCAGGAAGATTTATTTTAATTTTTAGACAGATTATAAACCCGGCATCCGCCGGGTTTTTTTATTCCTGACAAAGGAGGAAGGCGCTCCCCAAACGTTACGATGTGTAAGCGAATGGCAGGGTTTGCCAGCACTCGGTATAGTCCCTTTGTCTTGCCGGATGCGCCATGGCCGTTGGGTTTATCAGCCAGGTTTCGTTGGTTTCAAACATAAAAGCCAAGGTGTTTTTATATTGCACCGGCTTTAACGGGTCCTTAATCGCCTGTTGATAGGCGGTATTATCTGGCCCATGCGCGGTCATGCAATTATGAATGCTGACGCCGCCTGGCAAAAAACCATCCGGTTTAGCATCGTATTCGCCCTGAATTAATCCCATGAGTTCACTCATGATGTTGCGGTGGAAGTAGGGCGGGCGGAAGGTGTGTTCGGCCACCATCCATCGCGGTGGGAAAATGACAAAATCCAGGTTGGCAATGCCGGGCAGGTGGCTTTCGGAAGTTAACACCGTAAAAATAGACGGATCGGGGTGATCAAAACTGACGGTATTGATGGTATTGAATAAAGAAAGATCGTAACTGTAGGGTGCGTAATTTCCCTGCCAGGCGACCACATTGAGCGGCGAGTGGTTGCTGTCGGCAGCCCAGAGACGGTGTTGGTATTTACAAATCAATTTCACCTCGTCATGCCGTTCCTCATAATCAGCGCAGGGGTATAGAAAATGACGGGGATTAGCCAGGCCGTTGGCGCCAATTGGGCCTAGCTGCGGCAGGGTAAGCGGCATACCGGCATTCTCACACAGGTAACCTGAGGCCAGTGGACTGTTTAATTCCACCCGGAATTTAACCCCGCGGGGGATGACCGCAATTTTACCCGGTCCTATGGACAGCTTGCCAAATTCCGTGTGAAGCAGCAGATCACCGAGGTAGGGGACGAACAGCATTTCACCATCGCTGTTATAAAAATAACGCTGGTGCATGGAGCGGTTGCACTGGTAAAGAAACGCATTGTTACTGGCATTGCCGGCTAAATGAAAAAGCCCGTCAACGAAATCCGTCGGCGCGTCCGGTGAGGGAAAGGGCGACCAGCGAAACGGGTTGGGGGGTTGCAGGGTATCGAAGTGGACTAAGGGTTTTTCCCGATAAGGAATGTAATCGCCCTGAATAACCGACGGCGCTGTGCGATAGAGCCAGCTTCGCAGGTTGAGGTGACGGGGCCTGGTAAAAGCGCTGCCGCTTAATTGTTCGGCGTAAAGACCAAAAGGACATTCCTGAGGCGAATTCTGTTCTTTCGGTAAAGAACCGGGGATTGCTTCCGTTTGATGAAAGTTGCCAAAGCCTGCGAGATACACTCAATGCCTCCTCCCTTGCAAAATAGGTCACTAGCATAGCCTGAAGCAAATAAGCTTGTCGAGTTTCATTCAGTCTCCCGTTCTTTTTATTTCCCGAACAAGGTATAATTTGACTATTTGACAGTATAGAGGTAAAGGCGATGGCCGGTCATAGTAAATGGGCGAATATCAAATTCAGGAAAGGTGTTCAGGACGCCAAACGCGGGAAAATTTTTACTAAATTAATCCGTGAAATTACCGTTTCGGCTAGAATGGGCGGCGGTGATGAATCATCGAATCCGCGCCTTCGCGACGCAGTGATTAAAGCACTGAAAGCCAACATGAAACGTGACACCATCGACAATGCCATTAAACGCGGGGCAGGCGGTTTAGACGGTGAAAACATGATGGAAATGCGCTACGAGGGTTACGGCCCGGGTGGTGTGGCCATTCTGGTTGATTGCTTATCCGACAACAAAAACCGCACGGTGTCTGAGGTGCGGCATGCCTTCACCAAACACGGCGGTAATCTGGGTACTGACGGTTCCGTTTCGTATCTTTTCACCAAGCAGGGTTCCATCCTGCTGGCTGCCGGTCAACCCGAAGAGGCGGTGATGGAGCTCGCCATTGAGGCAGGCGCCGACGATGTACTGGTTGAGGATGGACAAATCGAAGTAATCACCAGTGCGGAAACCTATCATGCAGTGCTTCATGCCCTGCAGGAAGCCGGTTATGAGATTGAACAATCCGGCTTAACCATGAATGCGCAGACCCTGGTGACCATCGATAACGATTCCGCTGAAACCCTGATTAAATTGATTGACATGCTGGAAGATTTGGATGACGTACAGGAAGTCCACAGCAATGCCCAGTTTCCGGAGGCTTTACTGGAATCAATGGCCGGATGAGCATCATTCTAGGCATTGATCCGGGCTCTCGTGTCACGGGTTACGGGATCATCCGGGAGGAAAAGCGGCGTATTACGTATGTCGACAGCGGTTGCATACGCACGGCAGACGGCGAGTTAAGCGAGCGTTTGCTGGAAATCTTTGACGGCGTCTGCCTGCTAATGGATAATTTCAGCCCTGATGAAGTGGCCATTGAGCAGGTGTTTATGCATCAAAACCCTAATTCGGCATTGAAATTGGGGCATGCGCGGGGGGCCGCCATGGTGGCTGCGGCTTCCCATCGAGTAAAAATCAGTGAATATTCGCCGCGTGAGGTGAAGCAGGCGCTTGTAGGGTATGGCGGCGCCACCAAGGATCAGGTCAAACAAATGGTGATTCATTTGCTGATGTTAAACAGTTCGCCGCAAAGCGATGCGGCAGATGCCCTGGCTATTGCCATTTGCCACAGCCACTGGCGTCAAAGTTTAGTGGGACGTCAACAGAAACAGCTCAGGAGGGTAAAGCAATGATAGGCTGGCTGCAGGGAAAAATTATTGATAAGGAACATCCAGGAAAAATGGTCCTCGATGTTAATGGCGTGGGGTACGACATTGAAACCTCGTTGCCTACTTTTTTTGAAGTGGAGTCCAGAGAAGGCCTGCTGGATTTGCACATTCATACCATTGTGCGCGAAGATGCCCTGTTGCTTTATGGTTTTGCGGATAAGCAGGAACGGGCTCTGTTCAGGGCTTTACTCAAGGTTAACGGCATTGGCCCCAAGGTGGCACTGAGTATCCTTTCAAGCATTACGCCCCTTGAATTTATTCAATGTGTCCATCAGAACAATACCCTGCAATTGACTCATATCCCAGGCATTGGCAAAAAAACAGCAGAGCGTTTAGTCATGGAGATGAAAGACAATCTCAGTCATTTGGCGAATGTCGAGTCGTTTCATTTGTTTACCTCAAAATCAGCGGGCGGTCTGCACCATGATCAACAGGAAGCCATCAGTGCGCTTGAGGCATTGGGCTATAAAAATCAGGATGCTGTGAAAGTCATTAAAAAAATCGATGACGGCACAAAAAACTGCGAACAGTTGATTCGCCAAGCCCTGCAGCTTCTTGCGGTGAGGGCTTAACTGCCAGTCTGCGGGGTCAGGCTAACGTTCCGCTTCAGCGGAAGGTTGGCCTGGGGCCATCATTCTGTAAACTGCTCTTTTGGATTGTCCTGATGCAGGGGAAAATAAACCCGGACAATGAGGCCCGTGCCTTCTTTGGGTGAATCCAGTTCCACTTTGCCGCCGTGGAGATCCGTAATTTGTCTGACAATGGCAAGACCCAGTCCGCTGCCTGGACTTTTGTTCCCTAACACCCTGAAAAATCGTTCAAAAACACGCGACTGCAATTCACTGGGTATACCCGGACCATTATCAGAGACTTGAAGCACGATGTCGTCGTTTTTCTGGTAAACCTGCACCAGCACCTTGCCGGCATCCTTGCAATAGCGGATGGCATTGTCAACCAGGTTGCGAATAAGAATACTGATGGCTGTCAGATTGCCGGCAAAATCAGGCAGGTTCTCCTCATGCTCAAACTCCAGCTCAATCTGCTTTTCGACCGCACTGGGCGCCAGCATAGCTAATACTTCACGAGTAATTTTGACCAGATTGACTGCATCAATGTCATTCAGCGAATTGGCCTCAGGAACCAGTTTGCTCATGGTTAAAAGCTGCTGCACAATGTGCGTGCTGCGATTGACACTGGCAATGAGCTTCTGCAAAGCCAGGTTTTTTTCTTCAAGATCATTGGTATTTAAAGCCACCTGAGCTTGGGCTTTAAGTGCGGCAAGCGGGGTCCGTAATTCATGGGCTGCGTCAGCGGCAAAGCGTTTCTCGCGCTCAAAGCCTTCCTGCAGCCGATAAAACAATTTATTCAATTCATCAATAACGGGTTTGATTTCTTCGGGAACTTCTTCCAGATCCACGGGTTTTAAATGGGTTGGGGCGCGGTTAGCCACTTCCTGTGCGACGCGATCAAGGCTATCTAAACCGCGGCCGATAATGATCCAGATGAGCAAGCCGGAGAGCGGGAAGGTCAGCAACATGATGTAGAGATCATCCTGGGCGATACGATGCCCCAATTCGTTGCGGGTATCATAGCGTTCGGCCAGTACGGTGCGTATGCCGGCTTTGTCATTGTAGGTGGTAAATACCCGCCATTTTTGATCCGAAAGGTATTTGTCGCTAAACCCGTCCTCTTCAGCGGTTAAAGGAATTTTAGGGGCGGTGGACGAATGCAGGAGCAATTTTCCGCCGTTGGTCCAGACCTGAAAGTTAAATTTATCAAGGTAGTTTTTAGGCGGTAGATCGTTTAAAAAACGCCGCTGGTAATAATTTTCAATTTTCTGTGGAATAATTTCCAGGTTATTCTGAATTTTCACCAGGGGGCGCTCATGCAGATCATCCCCAAGCAGGGCCTGATAGGATAAAGCGGAAATCGCCATCAGCGTATCGAGGTGCTCCTGAATGTCTTTTTGATCGAGGTAATAGTTCCCAATGGCAGTTAACGTCGTCGTGATCGTGATAGCCAACAGAAGATTGATCAATAAAAACTTGCGTATTGAGGATTTCACAGACGTCAGTTACTCTCGTTTTTTTCAGCCATGTACCCTACACCGCGTATCGTCCGGATGAAATTGGCATTGAGCTTCTTACGCAGGTTATGAATATGAACTTCCAGCGCGTTGCTGTCGACGTCTTCATCCCAGCCGTAGATGCTTTGCATTAATTGCTCTCTGGAGAGGACCTGACCGCTGTTTTCCAGGAGCTTCTGCAACAAGGCAAATTCGCGACGGGGGACATTGACGATGGTGTCATCGACATACACGCTATGAGCAGCCGGATCAAGCGTGACATTGCGGTACTGCAGTACGGAATCGGCACGGCCAGTCGAGCGTCGAACCAGGGCCCGTACCCGGGCGCTCAATTCATTTAAATCAAAGGGTTTGATCAGGTAATCATCGGCGCCGCTGTCCAGCCCCTTCACTCTGTCTTCTATTGATTCACGTGCCGTCAGAATGATCACAGGCGTTGCGTTGCCTTCGTTGCGAATGGCCTGTAAAAACCCAAGACCGGATAACTTGGGTAAACCGAGGTCCAAAATAATCAATTCGAATGATTCAGCTTTTACAGCGGCGCGGGCAGCCTCGCCGTCTTTAAGCCAGTCCACAATGTAGCCAAATTGGGTCAGGCCCGCCTTGACTGCATCACCCAGCAATTCATCATCTTCGACCAGTAGCAATCTCATGGTTTGCTCCAAATGTTATGGCAGACTTTTCCCGGAGTCCCTGGAGGGTTGGTTTTCGTCTTCCTTCTCGATAAGGTGCCGACTTAAATAAATAGCCTGTAGAAACACAAACAGCAACGTTAATCCCGCGCCGCCGAATAATTTGAAATTGACCCAGACATCCGTGCTGTAATGGTAAGCCACGTAAAGATTTAAAATGCCCATCAGTATAAAAAAGCCGGCCCAGGCGTAGTTCAGCCGATACCAGGTCTGCATGGGCAGCTTGATGTTATGCTCTATCATCTTCTGGATCAGCGTGCGGCTGCCGATGAAGCGTGAGCCTAAAAAAACCAGGGCAGTCAACCAATAAATCCCGGTCGGTTTCCATTTAATAAACCAGGGGTCGTGAAGAATCAGGGTGGCGCCGCCTAAAATAAAAATAACGCCAAGGCCTATCAGATGCATTTTTTCGTAGCGCTGGTACTTGAGCCTGAAGAAGATAACTTGGATTAAGGAAGAAAGCATTGCGACAGCGGTAGCATAATAGATGCCATACAGCTTATAAGTAATAAAGAACAGAAGTATGGGAAAAAAGTCAAACAATAATTTCATGGGTGTTTGCTAATTTTTACAGGCAGTTAAGTTATCATTAAGTATAACACACCATTTAACTGCAACTTGCAAGGAAGTTTGCCTATATTTACTTTTCTTTACGGTGTTTTAGCGTCTTCCGTATTAAATCCTTCTGTTTTACTGTCAAAGCGTCCATTAAGTACTATTATTGTATAATAATTACACATTTTTTATCAGCGAGCGTGCAGGCTGGCATAAGAATCCCACGGCCTGTTTGTTGTTTATTTTTGCCTTAAGGAATTGAACTATGGGGTTTTTTGTTGATAAGAGTCCAACCAGGCGTGTCCTGGTACTGGGGGAGGAGGCTTGTGGGAAAAGAGCCTTTCTACTCTATTACAAAGATAATTTATGGGTGCAGGATACAGGGCGGTTTTCCACGTTAAAACTGACGGATCAGGATGAAAACATCGCCATTGTGTTTGATTTGAATCAGGACCTGGATGAAACCGCAATGGCTTCACCTCAGGGAAAGGAAAAGTACGATTTAATTCTCATTCTGGGTGATTTGTCCTCGCCCCATTTTAATCAGGCCTGTAACACCGGCCGGGCTTATGCCGAGCGTTTTTTCCCACAGGCCAGCCGGATGATCGTCGGTACCAAAGCCGATGAGAAATTGCCAGGGAATAACAGCGACAGCATGGCCCTTGAGACTTCGGCAAAAACGGGAGAAGGCTTTAACAATTTCAAGCGGGTGTTTTTGTATAAACTAAAAATGGCGCCTGATATTTCACAGGCGCGTCAGCCTTTTTCCCCGGGTACGAACTAGCCGAGAATTAATTTCTGACCCGGCTTAAGCAGACGGCTGTTGATGTGCGGGTTTAAACGCGTCAGCTTAGCCACGGTTGTATTGTAGCGTTGGGCGATGCGGCTTAAGTTATCGCCCGTTTTCACCGTGTAAACGCCGGCTTTAACCACACGTTTCCAGATGATTAATTGCTGCCCTTTACGCAACAGGGCATGACCTGGAATTTTGTTCCAGCGGCGTATTTCCGCGGCCTCCACATTGTATTTGGTCTCAAGGCTGTGGAAACTGTCACCGGGCTGGACAATATGGAGCACTTTATAGGTCTGGGTGGTTGACGGCGTGTCGGGGGTATTCAGCACGGTCGGTCGTTTGGAGGCCGCGACACTGGTGTTTTTACTGCTTGGGATTAACAGGAATTGTCCTGCCTTTAATTTCTCTGAATGCAGTTGATTCAGTTCGCGGATCATTTTAACCGTTGTGAAATAGCGCTGGGCAATGGAATTGAGGCTGTCGCCGTTTTTTACCTGGTGGCGGGTCAGGCTTACCCGTTTTTCCTGAGGAACCAACGCGAGGTTGCGATTAAAATAAGCCACCTTGTCGGCTGGAATCAATAACTTGAATGGCTTATAAGGTGCTGTCGCCCAGCGGTTGTAACCGGGATTTAATTTAATCAGGTCGTTGTAGGAAATGCCTGCCAGTTTGGCGGCATGGCTTAAGTCAATCTGGCTGCCAATGTTCACTTCTTCAAAATAGGGCGTGTGCGGGATATCCGGCAGGGTGACATGGTAACGTTGCGGGTATTTAATAATTTCAGCCAGGGCGAGGAGGCGGGGGACATAGGCCCTCGTTTCTTCAGGTACCGGCAAATTCCAGAAACGGACATTGCGCGATTGGCCGCTGTTCTTGATGGCTTTGGAGACGGTGCCTTCGCCCGAATCATAGGCAGCAATCGCCAGTATCCAGTTGCCGTTAAAGTATTTGTTGAGGTAGGTCAGGTAATTCAACGCCGCATCAGTGGAAGGGCGGATACTGCGGCGGGCATCAAACCACCAATCCTGTTTTAATCCGAGGTTATTACCGGTGCCGGGCATGAGCTGCCATAAGCCGGCTGCCCCGGCCCCTGAATAGGCAAAGGGGTCGTAAGCGCTTTCAATCATGGGCAGCAGGGCAATTTCGCCTGGCATGTTGCGTTTACGGATTTCCGTGACGATGTGGTAAATGTAAGGTTCGGAGCGCGCCAGCTTTTGCAGGTAGCTGGGATGTGAAATAAGCCAGCGCAATTGCGCCTGAACTTCGGGTTGAGTCACTTCATGATTGAGTTTTAATTGGCCACGTAACACATCCCAGACCGAGGGGATGGCGCTGGCGAAAGCAGCAGTGAACATGCTGCAACAGATTGAAAATAAAAGAAACAATCTCGTAACAATTGATGCCTTATACTTCAATGCAAAAGCCTGTTATTAATTATTGGCTTGCCAGTGTACTAAATTATGGCCCGGCAATAAACCCTTTTTGCTGATTTATTAACCGAATAGGTTTTAATTGATTCTTTTGTTCATTGAGTTTATTCATAATGAATAACAAATAGACAAATCGATTTTGCAAAAAATGGCGATGCAGTTTGAACAGACTAGGGATTTCGTCGATGCAAGGAAAAGCCAGGGCCAAATCACAACAAAAACTATTTCAGCGAATAAGGTTGACTTTTAACCCTAAAAAGTAGTACTTTAGAACAAGCTAGAAAATGTCTATTTTACACTCTCCAAATCGATCGTTTTATTCATTTAATCCCTCGTTCGGTAGTTTTTAATTCTTGTTTCCGGCTAAATTCGCCTTTACAGGCATTACAATAAACACTTAAGGATACTTATGTCTAAAACAGTAAACGGAGTCGTTAAATGGTTTAACGAAGCTAAAGGATTTGGTTTTATTGAGCAAGATTCCGGCCCGGACGTCTTTGCTCATTTTAAAGAAATTTTAAGCTCTGGCTTTAAAACCCTCACAGAAGGTCAACGAGTTCAATTCATTGTGACGCAAGGAGCCAAAGGCCCTCAAGCACAAAACATACAAGCTCTTTGATTAAAGTAGTTAGTCTTAAACCGCTACAGCATCTGATGGCTGTAGCGGTTACCTGAAGAAAACGGCAGGGGGCAGTATAACCCTCTGTGAATAAGAAGACCGTCAATCAGCGTCTAACGCTGTCAATTTAGCAATCGTTCGGCTGACTTTGCCGACTTACCCAAACGTCCTACCTCCCCGTCAATGACGTGTGTTGCGTTGGGTTAGGCCAGGAACCTAGTGCAGAGCGTGACCTTCCTTTTCCTCATCGCGGCTATCATGCGCCTGGATGGCATCGTCCACAGCCTTTTCGAGGGCTTTAACAAGATCTTCGGAGTGGGTGGTGTGTTTGCGGGCAAAAAAATCATAAATGGGATTTTTATGCGTTTCGATGATTTTCATTTTGTCTTTATTTTTGCGCAGAGCGGACAATGTGTCTGTAATGGTTTCCAAATCGCCTTTTGCCTGGAGAATACGATGATAAAGTCCATGCAGGTGCTCCCCTTTCGAACGGCGAAGCAAAGAAGAAGAGTTCATCAGCGTCTCTGCATGCTCATTTAAGGATTTCAATAAGAGCAGAACATTGCGAGGCAGGGCTTTCTCGGGTCTATCCAACTCCCATTGATCCAAATACCGCTGCTCTTCTCTTTTTTTGCCCTCATGCTGCGAAGCCGGTGGTTCAATCCTAAGCTTGTCTTCATACTGCTGTTCAAATGTTTCAGCCAGGTAGGCGTGCATGTCGGCGGTGGGATGGACATCATCCCAGAACATGTACCCTTTGGAGGGCGAGATGTGTTTTTGGGTGTCGACAGGGTCCTTCTGTTCCTTTTTGAAGGCTTCCGATTCAGTAAACGGCGTGGTTAATTTATCCTTATCAAAACCGTATTTTTTCGGATCGTCATAGGCTTGCTGCAGAAGGGTGCAGACGTCGAACACGTCAAGGAAAATCGGCGGATTAAGTTTGGCGTATTTTTCCTTCAGCTGTTGGCATCGCTTGTCCAGTTGCTTGTTGAAATACAGGGACAGGAGTCTGGCATTTTTTTGTTCGTCGCCGCCTTTTCTCGCATAACGCGGCGTTAATGACAAATCAGGCAAATTAAACAGGACAAAATTGCGATAGCCTTGGGCGATCAGTTTTTCTACATTATCTATCCGTGCATCGACTGCCCTGTCTGCTTCTTCCATGGTGGGCTTTTCGTTCACCGTAATCAGGTCATTGGCGCCTGACCATTCCACGATGAGGGTGTCTTCTTTTTCAGCTTGCGTGATGGTGTATTTCTCATCATCATCCAGCAGGGATTGCCGTTTGGCGCCGAGGTTAGAAACAATTTGACGAGCCCCTTCCTTGCCTAAATCCAGCGTCAATTCATCGGAGTAATCATGCGCCGTTAATCCGCCTTCGCAGTAAAAACGCGCAAGGCGATGGCCTTCATACAGTACATGCAAATCGTCATTTAAAGAGAAGGCATTTTCATTTCGGCGTTTAAAGCCATGATCATTGGTGAGCAGGGCATCGGCCAAATCCGCATTCCCTGCGCCGCTGTGAGGCAGCCTCTCTTGACGACGGGCACGCTGAATTTCCAACTGTTCAACGGTGGTGGCTGCGACAAAATCACCCCATAAAAAGCCATTGGTGAAACGGCCGCGCGGCGATTTGCTTTTCAGGCCGCTTAAATAATCCATGGGAATCAAACCGAGCAGTTTACGGCGATCCATGGTGCGTCGATCGGATAAACTATCACCTAGAAATGCAATATGCCTGAATTTACGAACCATTTTTTTGTCACTGAAGTGAAATAGGTTAAATTATACTCAATTTGATCCCTTGTTGAAAGACAAGAGAGTGTAAATTTGCCGTGCTAAGTCTTAAAATTATTCTTGTCTTCCCGCAATTGCTGAAACACCAGCAGGGACTCCTGGCTGGCGAGGCCCCGGCTGCGAACATAGGCGAGCACCGCCGGCTCCTGCGTACGCAAAAAGGGGTTGATTTTTTTTTCTTTCGCCATCGTTGAAGGCAGGGTGCAGCGGCCGGCATGCTGATCGAGCTCCTCCAGGTAACGGGTTATTTCTTCATTTTGCGGTTCCACACTCGCTGCGAAACGCAGATTCTGTTGTGTGTACTCATGAGCGCAGTAAACCTGCGTGGCGTCTGGTAAGGCTTTCAGGCGCGCCAGCGAACCGTGCAAGGCGTCCAGCGTGCCATCAAACACCCGCCCGCAACCGGCAGAAAACAGCGTGTCGCCGCAAAAAAGCAGGTTTTGTGCTTCATCATACAGGCTGATGTGGGTCGAAGTATGGCCGGTTGTGCTTAAAACCTGCAGGGTCATGTTGGAAAAACAGAGCCTATCGCCCTCACGCAGGGGGTGAGTCACCGCCGGAATGCGAGAATCGTCAGGGGCGTAAACCGGCGTGTTTGGCCAGGTGGTCAATAAGCCTTCAACACCACCCACATGATCAAAGTGATGATGCGTTAATACAATGGCCTCAAGCGTCAGTTGATTGTCATTCAGGTAATGTAAAACCGGTCCACTGTCGCCTGGGTCCACACTAATCGCTGTGTGTTGCTCTTCATTGACAACAAGCCAGATGTAGTTGTCCGTAAACGCCTGAATGGGAACGATGATCATCCTGCTTTTTCCTTATGGGTTATTCCATGTAATAAGAAGTAATGCCGGGATTAAACAGGGACTGTAAGTAATCCAGGGCTTCTTTCATTTCGCCGGCCAGGGTATAGGGCGGATTGGCTATCCACAGGCCGCAACCGGTCATGCCGCCGCTTTGGGCTTTAGTCAAATTAAATTCCACGCGCAGGGTATTGGCTGCGGGTATTTCAGCCAGATTTCTAACCAATTGCTGATGATGATAATGATCCACCAGAGGGTACCACAGGCAATAAACTCCATTGGAAAAATGGGGTAAGGTTTGTTTGATGGCTTGCGGAATGTGTTTGTATTCACTTTTAATTTCATAGGCCGGATCAATAAAAATTAAGCCGCGTCGTTCGGGGGGCGGCAGCAGAGCCTTTAATTGATGGATGCCGTCCGATTCGCTGAAGAACACCCGTTTACCCTGACGTTTTAACTGCTTAAGCTGTTCAAATTCCTGGGGATGGAGTTCGCAGCAGAACAAGCGATCGTCCTTCCTGAATTGGGCAATGGCAATGGCCGGGGAGCCTGGATAATAACGCAGCGTCTGCGTGGGGTTCTGGGCTTTAAGCAGGTTCAGGTAGGTGAGAAAAACCGGCGGCAATTGCTGCTGTTTTTCCCAAAGCAGGGAAATGCCTTGTTTGTATTCAGCGGTTTTATTGGCCTGGCTGTCTTTTAAATCATACAGGCCGCGGCCGGAATGGGTCTCTAAATAAAAAACAGGCTTGTCCTTTTGCACCAGGTAATCGATCAGCCGGGTTAAAGTGACGTGTTTAATGACATCGGCAAAATTTCCGGCATGGTATCCGTGTTGGTAACTGAGCATAACTAATCAATGGCAAGACAACAGGACGTTGATTATAGCCTGACTGGCAGGTCGCCGCCTTCTTTTTTTCAGTCCTCATCATTGGCACGCTTTGCACTATACTTATAACGTGGAATCATTACGGAGGCCGACATGAGCTTGCACAAAGAGCAGGATGATGACAGCTACTCGTTTACCGATTTTTCTTTCGAAGAGGATACTGACGAGTTAAATCGGAAAAAACACCTGCGAAAAAAAATCGAAGAACGTCTGGAGAGGAAACGACTCAAAGAAGAATTCGACGAGCTCGATGGTGATTTTGACTGGGATGAACTGGATCGTTAAAAGGCAATAAAGCCACCCGCTCATCCCCAGGAATACAGTCTGAGGCCACACGGCCTTAGGCCTCTTATTTTTTCTTTTTCTTGTCGCCTGAATTCCTTATTCAAGTTGAATATATTTTTAAAAATTACTTAATAATTATGTGCTTAAAATTATGAAATTTTACAATCAATTTCGTTAATACTATTCTTATATATTGAGGAATATAATTTTTATTTTTTCCTTAGGTTTTAATAAAAATTTACCCAACGGAGAATTAAAATGAATAAGGAAATATTTGAGGGAAGCTGGGAAGAAATGAAAGGCAAAATAAAACAGAAATGGGGAAGGCTAACGGATGATGATTTACTTGAAATCGAAGGAGACAATCAAGAGATTTATGGCAAGCTAACGAAACATTACGGTTATACCAAAGACGAAATCGACAAGCAATTGAAACGATTCAGAAGACACTAAATTAAGGAGTGAACCATGTTATATTGGGCTCTTGTTTTTCTGGTGATTGCCATTGTCGCGGGTTTGTTTGGTTTCCGGGGAGTGGCATCAACAGCAACGGAAATTGCTAAAATATTATTCTTCTTGTTTTTAGTAATTTTTATCGTTTTGCTGGTTTTAAATCGGGTATGACCTCGAATTAATGTACTGTTTGCTTCTTATAAATAACTAGCAAATTTCTGCCAGACCGATTAAACCTGCTTGATTAATTCGCTCCCAAAATTGTTCCCACCGACCTTTGGTTGATATCAACGCTCTTAAATGCAGGACCATCGAAATACCCTGATTTTTCCACTTCATTCCTGATTGGCAGAGGCGCTGTTTAATAAGAGTCTTGCAAGCTGCTTCGGTAACCCCCGAGCCAATGGGCAAATTGTTCATTTGATAAAAGTTATAATCCATTCGTTGCCTTTGATTTTTAAAATAGGTAATTGCACTTTTTAGTTTGTCAACAAGCCCCTGTCTTTGTCTATTGGGTAGCATATTGCTCATTTCACTAAGCAATTGGGAGGCTGCATTAAGCTCATGTTTTAATCGGTGACATGCACAATCGAGCCAAGGTTTCCGCAGTGAAGTATCGATTGGGTGCATGGCATGAGAAGCTGCTGCAAGATATTCAGTTGCATGAAAAAAATCGAGAACCTGGTATTGGGTATGGCGCTCTAAAAAATCCCAATTCACTCGTGCACCATCAGCAATACCCACATAAGTTGCATTAGGGTATTGTAATTTAATGCGGTACACCTCTCGCTCAAGACGTTCCAAAAAGTTCGCCTTGCCATATTCTGGAGCTGCCCCTAAATAAATAGTATGCAACCGTTCTCCAGTCTTATTGTATAAGGTAATTGTTCCTGTCATGGCTTCTCGCCAACCTTCATTGACCATGAGCACACAAGTGCCATCAAGACTCACAGATACCGTGGTAACCTCATCTAGTTTGGGCGTTTCATACATCCAGTCTGCTTCCACAGCTTGAGCGATTGAGCCCACCACATCCACAATATTTTGTAGAAAAGAACGGGCTACTGGACGACCATGATTGGTTTTAAAATCGTCCATGACTTCTTGTGCACTGAGTTGTGCGTATTTGCTAGAAACTTGCTTGGCAAATCGTGGCGTTGAACTGATAATAGTTCGTGCTCGTTCATCTAAAGGACAGTAGGTTTTTCCTCCAGATGAGGTTTGATAAACGTAACGCTCCAAATGGACAGCACCATAAGGTGTTTCATAACATTTTCGGACTTTCCCTTTGCTTGTCATCCGAACATTACCTATTTGAACAGGTGTCCCCGTTGTATCAAACCGCTTTAATGCCTCTGCTGTTGCAAGACGTCCCATTTCATTGACTGCGGATTGAATGGCCTCCTCCATATTCAGCATGGAACCATCAAGTTTGAGCCGTACTTGCAACACTAATTCATCACCATTTACAGCAATCACTTCAGCCATATCAATTACTACAAATCCGTTTTAAAATGGCGATGATATAACACCTGGTTTGGCAGTCAAGTTAGAATGCTCATTATTGGCTGTTCCATGCAATAAAAACAGATGAATAGATTCCTGGATGAAGCAAGGATAGAAATAAAGTATGAAACGCTGGGATCTTACTTCAATGCTGAATATAGGCCGGAAACTGTTTGCCAAGATCCATAAGCAGAAACATCATGCCCACCATAACCATGATATTCATTTTTTAGCACGAGAATTGGATGATTGGTTAGTGGAAGGAATTCATGCCCTAATCGATGGCAGTTATACACCACGATTTCTTAAGCGTTGTTATTTTCCAGACGAAATGATTGATCAACTCCATCTTTCCGACCGTATTCTGCAACATGTTTTGCTGCACCAGTTAAAGCCCACATTTCCTTTTGTCATGAACCCTAATTGTTATCACCTTCATGGTCCAAGCGGGGTAAAGTATGCAACAGAGCAAGTGAAAAAAGTTCTGGAAGAGAAGAAGCCAAAGTACCTTATTCGCGCGGATATTAAGTCGCATTACCATGATCCTAAACTGAATTTGATGTTGGAACGCATTATAGTCAATCCAATTGAAACACCAAGAGGCTATAAAAATCCAGATACAGGCATTGCGTTACGCGGCCCTTTATCCCAATTTTTTAGTGCACTTTATCTCAAGCCGTTAGATGACGCATTCAATGAAATGGATGTGGCCTACTTTCGGTATCAGGATGATATCCTATCCTATGCCAAACCCAGCGCAGTCTCAATCGATGTAAGCAGCGTCTCATGCAGGTGTTGCAGGAAAGGCGTCTGCGCTTGTCTGGTAAAAAAACGCGTATCGGCTCCATCGATAGGGCTTTCATTTTTTAGGCATCCAATATCCAAAGACGCAGCCTTTGGATAACACCACAATGACACGGGCTGTTGTAACTGTTTCTAACACGGAGCGAGTTGGACAAAATCAAGCCAAATCGGGGGTAGAGACTATTTGACAACCCGAAGAGCAGCCTCTTTTGCAAACACACAGTGTTCCTCATGCAAGAACATTGCGCAAAGCGCGCGAGCAAGTTAAATGGATGGTCAAAGATAGGGTTTCTCCCCGGCAAATCATCAGTTACTTGCATCGATGGTGTATGTGGTGGGTGAGAACAACAGCACACTGGTTATACCAGGACTTGCTTTTATGGTTTTTGGACTCATGCTGGGATGAGCATGTGGCGGCTTACGCCGCCGGGCTTCTTCATCGACATGATGTCAATTCGGTCAAATCTGAGACACCTGGTGATGCTTATCCAACGTCATCTGTTCTTCAAGTTGCGATTTAAGATCGATAAAATCGTTTGTTCTTAATTTACATAATGCCGTCATGGCAATCAAATCGTCGTCAACCGCCCACCTCGACGCAACACCCCACCCCAGCACCGGCACGCGACCCCACCGGCCGGTCCAGGGGCCCGCGGCCCCACCTTTATATATTGCAAAATCAACCGACAACTTAGAATCAACACTAAACCAATTTTCATCCTTTTTAGTAGTCCAATTATAGAATTGTTTCGATGATTTCGGCTGGGAGGTAAACTTCGGCACAGGATAAAAAGGTTCATCAGAGCAGTACTCATAGACAACATGTATAGGAAAAAGATTTTCGGCACTACCTGCACCTTCTATCCATTGCTTATCAATGGCATCCCAATTTTTATCCCCTGGTGCGTTTATTGAGTCCACTTGTGTTTGCAGCTCTTTCATGATGGTATTATTGAAATCAAAATGCTTTTCAGTGATTGTTTTCCCATTAAGCTTATAAGTGACTCCATCTGCGTTCACTTTGTTGTATTGAGCAATCAATTGTGCGAATACCTTTCTGCCTTCTTCATTCTGAGGGATGCACGCAATCATTGCTGCCCACATATGTTTATCCAGGGCCCACAGCGCATATTCAAAACCACTTATGTTCTCAAATTCTCGCCCAGAACAATCCGTAACGGCGCCCCTTTTAAAAATTAAACTCATGTCCTTCTTTAGCATTGCTTTAACCGCATCATGTTCCCCACGTGTCACATGATGCAATAATTTACGAACATCAATCATAGGCTTAAACAAAGCCAAATGATATTTTGATGTCTGAGCTAAGTTTACTAAATCACGGTTTGATAAATTTTGAGCGGTTTCAGTTTTAAGTTCTGGTAGTAATTCATTAAACTTCTCGAATTTGGATTGCATACGTTCACCTTAATTCTATTCACTGGGGATAATTTAAGAAAGAATTATATGTGAATTAATTGAAAATATAAAGAGCTATGTGATTTTAAATTGTACACAGAAAGAGAGTGCTCGGAAATCTTATTACATTAATGCGAGGTCACACCCTTTAAATCTGTTATCAGGAACACCTCCTCCGTCACCAGCAGTAACCCCTTAACAGCAATCAATTGCTATTTCAAACACAGGAAAAAAGCAGCGGATTACCCGCTGCTTTTTTATTTTAAACAGCCATCATTGCGAGCCATGGCGCAAAGGGTTATAGTAGATAAAACGCATTATCAGGGACGAAGGGCATGATGGCATTTTTATTTCTGGTTCTGGCTCTGGTGATCTCGCTTGCCTGGGTCGGGCGGCGAAACCTGTCGTTAGTGACGCTGGCTTTTGCTCTTTTTCTGAGCGCGGCTTCCTTTTTTCACCACATCACCAGCCAGTTGAATCTTAATTTATAGGAACAGGAATGAAGACGGCGTTCATGAATCGTATGATGCAGCTTGTTAATCTCCTCAATGCCTCTGCCCTCATTATTGTTTTAGTGATGGCGTTTGTTTTTCAGTTCGTTTTTAACGAATTACCCTGCCCATTATGCCTGTTGCAGCGGGCCGGTTTTTTAATTACCGCGATCGGCTTTCTGCTGAATTTACGTTTCGGCCTGCACCCCAGCCATTACGCCCTGACACTGCTCGGGGCCTTGTTCACGGCCTTCGTGGCTTTACGGCAGATTGCCCTGCATGTGCTTCCTGGCAGCGGCGCCTATGGTTCAAGCATTCTAGGACTGCACATGTACACCTGGTCATTTGTTATTTCCATGGCCATTGTGCTGTTTAATACCATCATCCTGGGTGTCGATACGCAATATCAGAGGCAATGGCGCAATACTCCGGTGACGAAATCCTTCATGCATGCGGTGTTTGCTCTGTTGCTTTTTCTGGCGTTAGCCAATGCTGTTGCGGTTTTGGCGGAATGCGGTCTTGGGGAATGCCCCGATAACCCCACCGCCTATTTATGGTAGCGGGTTGATGTCGTGATGCGCTGCGGCAAAGAGGGTGTTTTGCAGCAGGGCAGTAATGGTCATGGGGCCGACTCCGCCTGGGACGGGCGTAATCCAGCCAACCCGGCTCACAGCCTTGTCAAAATCAATGTCTCCGCGCAATTTTCCGTCGGCGAGGCGATGAATACCGACATCAACAATGACCTGATCGCCATGCAGCCAGTCGGCATCCACCACGTTCTGTTTACCAGTCGCTATCACCAGCACATCAGCCATGCGTACATGCTCTTTAAGGTCGCGGGTAAACCGATGGCAGATGGTCACCGTCGCCCCTTCGCCTAAAAATTCAAGCCCCATGGGCCGGCCTACAATGTTGGATGCTCCAACCACGACGGCATGGCGGCCGCGCAGGGTGATGCCATTGGCCTGAAGCAACTGGATAATGCCGTAAGGCGTACACGGCCTGAGAAGCGGCAGGCGCTGCGCCAGCCGCCCCAGATTGTAAGGATGAAAACCGTCAACGTCTTTTAAAGGGCTAATGCATTCAATGATTTTGTGAGTGTGCATGTGGTCGGGTAGAGGCAGTTGCACCAGAATGCCGTCAATGGCCGGTGAGTGATTTAACCGGTCGATTAAAGCCAGCAATTCCTGCTCCGAGGTGTTTGCTGATAACTGATAGGCTTCGGAGGTGATGCCTACTTCAACGCAAGCTTTGCTTTTATTTGTCACATAAATATGGGAAGCGGGGTCATCGCCTACCAGTATGACGGCCAGTGCTGGAGCGCGCCGACCGCTGGCAATCCGTGCTTGAATGGCCAGTTTAAGCTCGTCTTTTTTTAACCGGGCAAGGGCTTTGCCGTCCAGAATGAAGGCAGTCATGCAATATCCTCGTAGAGAATATGGTGGGGCGGATTATGAAATAGCAGGCGTGCTTATGCAATGCTCTTTGTTATAAATTGCTGAAAACCGCGTTTTAGTGGCCATTAAATTTTCAATTTGAGACTCGAAAGGGCAATCAAGCCTTATTGTCATTGAACCTGTTGAATACCCGTGATGAAGATGCTATTTTTTGGCTATTAATTAAAAGGTTAGATTGTCCATGCAGGGAGCGCCAATTGAATAAGACACGGTTGTATGTCGCGATAATGGCATCTTTACCCTTTGCTGCATTTTCACTCGGCATGGGCGACATGACGGTTGAATCTGCCCTAAATCAGCCTTTCAAAGCGGAAATTCAACTGTTTGATGTCGATATCCCTCTCGCCGGTATCAAAGCCCGCTTAGCCTCAGTGGAGGACTTTGCGCGCATTGGTCTTGATCGAAATGAAATACTGACCCTGCTGCATTTTGAAATAAAGAAAAATGAACATGGGCAGCCTGTCATTTTTATTTCCTCCCATGAACGCATCGTTGAACCCTTTCTTGAAATCGTTGTCGATTTAACCTGGTCCAACGGCCAGCTTTACCGCGCGTACACGGTGTTGCTCGATCCTCCGGGTTATCAGTTAAATGGCGGGATAAAAGCCACAGGTTCACCGGTCAAACTTAAAACCTACAATGAACCGGGCGTGGTGGAAAAACCCTCCTATGCGCATGTGGTCGAGCAGGGTGCCGAGAGCGGCAAAGTGCGTAAGGAGGCCACGTATGGTCCTACCGTCGCTAATGAAAGCATCTGGCAGATTGCCCAGCGCTACACCACACCGGATACAACCATTCAGCAGGTCATCCTAGCCATTGTGGGAACCAACTCTCAGGCCTTTACCCAAGGCAACCTGAACGGCTTGAAAACCGGCGAGCGTTTGCGCATTCCTTCAAGCGATGAGGTGAAGAAAGTGCCGGAAGATCTGGCGCGAGGCGAAGTGGATGCCCATGATGTGGCCTGGCGCAACAAGGAAGAAATCAAGCATGTGTTGTTGCCGCCTTACATTGACGGCGTTGCCGGCACGTCACAGTTCGACAACCCATCCTCAGCTAAGCCCATAACCAATCCAGCCACGGGGGCAAGTCCCTCCAGTATTCCCCAGGCGCCGGTCTTTAATCAACAAAAAACCACCCAGGGCAATGCCTTTACGGACATCTTCTCCACCTCGGATTCGCTCATGTCCGCGGAAGACAGCAAAAAGCCGGTGGCTGCGGACAAGCAGCCGGTTAAACCGGATTCAGCCATGAAGGCGGAGATGGACGTGACGAATGCCGCCATTGATTCCATGCGTCTGGTTAACTCGCAGTTGAAAAATCAACTGCAATCCCTGGAGAAGAACAATAAAGCGCTGCAGGAACAGATGAGCAAGCGTGACGAGGACATCAAGCAGCTGCGCGAACAAATAGCATTACTGCTCAAGCAACGTCAGGCCATTGCCGCCCAGACAAGCCAGATGCAGGCTGAAGAAGACTCATCCAATTTATGGATTTACGTGTTGTTGCTACTGGCTGCCGGCGGCCTTGGCGCTTTCACCTGGCTTTTCCTGAAACAAAAAGCAAACCGCCGCAATTCCCTGGCTGAGCCGGATGATCATCCCGATAATGAGACACCCCCTTCGCCAGTCAAGCCGCTGCTGCAGGCTCAGGCCATTAAATCTGAGCGCTCAGAAGACACCCAAAGCGCGGCAGATCCTGCCGAGGCCTTGAACGATGAGGCTAAACCAACGATCGAAAAACCCAGGTCTAAATCCAAAGACGCGTTAATCATCCACCAGGCGGCCATTGAACCGGCTGCGGCCAGTGTCGAGATGACAGAACGTTTGCCAACGGATGAGCCGGCCGCGGTAAGCGACTTGGACGAAAAGAGACCCGATATCAACGAGAGGGCTGAACCTGTCATTGAAAGTCCCGCTGTTGTGGAGGAGCTTGTACAGCCGCAACCGCCGATGGCCGTTCATGAAAACGAACAGCCTCTCTCCTATGAGGTCACGGAAGAGCCTGCCGCTGTTGCTGACGACGCAGAAAAAGCGCCTGAGAAAAAAGAATTCAAGCGGCCTTTAAGCGACCTGCTGAAAACCACATCCGACTATCCCGTCGAGGTGGTGGGTATAGACAGCCAGGTGCATGAAGCAATACAACCCGTAACGCCGGATGAAGAACCCGCGCCCATTCAGGAGGACGCTTCCGAGTCTGACAACTTTGTGCTTGATTTTGAACCAAGTCTTGAAAAAATGGTGGAAGAGAATAAGCAAAAGCACACGGTTTCTGAGGAAGTGGAACAGGTTGCGGATGATGGACTTGAGTTTATTCCAACCCCCATTGAAACAAAGACAGAGGAAAAGGCGGCCTTACCCGAGGTGGAGGCAAGCGATGATCAGGCGCTGGATTTTGAGGCTGGTTTGCATTACGAACCGGCAAGACTTGAGCCTGAAAAGGCCGAGGACCAACCCATCGAATCCCCTGAAATTGATGAACTGTTGAAGTCAGACGGGGAGGCCAATGAGGAAGGCCCGGTCATCGAGTTTGACGCCCTTGCCGAGGAAGAAAAAACAGCCGACGTTAGCGCCGCACCGCTTAACCCTGAGGCAGAACAAAAGCCTGGAAAATCCACTAAAGCCCGTCAGGAGGACGACAAGGAGTTTGACGCCCTTGTGCAGGGTAGCACGGCGAAAGACGATGAGCCTTTTCCCATAGAGGACGAGAGGGATAATGAATTTAACTTTGAGGCTGAGTTTAATGGGGATGACGCGGCAGCAGACATTCCGCTTCAGGCTGATGAGTTGGCCGATGAATTGGAAGAGACAGAGGCACCACAGAAGCTGGTGAAAAGTAAAAAAGCCCTGGATACTCTGATGGCTTTGGCGAAAACCTACCTGAGCATGGATGATCACGAGGCAGCGAAGCAGTCCCTGCAGGAAATCGTCGAATTCGGTAATAAAAAACAACGTGCGGAAGCTCAGAAACTGCTGGATGAAATGGATAAAAAATAATCCTGTTCGTAAGGTTCACCTTTCACGGAAGCAGACTGGACAAACGCGGGCTGGTGTTATACATTGACCCTTTTGGGCAGGAATAGTGATGCGTATTGCCTTAGGGGTTGAATACGATGGATGCCAGTACCATGGCTGGCAAGCACAAACTGGCCTGCATACCGTTCAGCAAGTTATCGAATCAGCGCTGTCAAGAGTCGCTGATTGCCCGATTAGCGTTGTTTGTGCAGGCAGGACGGATACAGGCGTCCATGCAACCAACCAGATTATCCATTTTGATTGCGACAAGGAACGAACCATTCGTTCCTGGATCCACGGCGCCAATTCGTTTTTACCCAAAGACGTTTGCGTGAAGTGGGGGCGGGAGATGCCAGACGAATTCAACGCGCGTTATTCAGCCCTGTCTCGCCGTTACCGTTACATCATTTACAATGCGTCCATACGTCCTGCTCTGCTCAGGGGGAATGTGACTTGGCAGTATCGGCTCCTGGATCATAAATTAATGGCGGAAGCCAGCAAATACCTGGTCGGGGAAAATGATTTCACTTCGTTTCGTTCCGTCGAATGCCAATCCAATACGCCGATGCGCAACGTGCACCAATTGCAGGTAGCTCGTATGGGTGATTTAATCGTTATTGACATTACCGCCAATGCCTTTCTTCATCACATGGTGAGAAACATTGCCGGCGTGCTCATCGCCGTGGGTTCCGGCAAAAAACCGGTAGAGTGGGTAAAGGAAGTGCTTCTGGCTCGCGACAGGCGTCTCGGCGCAGAAACAGCGCCGCCTTACGGGCTTTATCTGGTGGCGGTTACTTATCCCAAGGAGTACGGCGTGATGCAAATGGCACCCGGACCTTTGTTTCTTGGGGAGCGTTGATTGACCTCAAATCGCATAAGAATAAAGATGTGCGGGATGACCCGCGCGGAAGACATCAGGCAGGCGGCAGTCATTGGGGCTGATGCGGCAGGATTTATTTTTTATGACCAAAGCAAGCGGGCTATTTCAGTTCAGCAGGGGCATGAATTAATGCAGGCCATGCCTCCGTTTATGAGCGCTGTTGCCGTGGTCGTCAATCCGGAGCCGGCGCTGGTTGATGAGATTGTGAAAAAATTGCCGATTCAATGCCTGCAGTTTCATGGCGATGAATCCCCTGCGTTTTGTGACCAGTTTGCCTTCCCTTACATCAAGGCTATCCCGGCGACTTCCGCTGAGGCCATTTTAAAGGCTGCAGAGCAGTATACCGCCGCCAGGGCCATACTCCTTGATACGCCCTGTGATTCGCACGGCGGTAGCGGCAAGGTCTTTGATTGGCGTACCATTCCCCCATTTCTCGATAAAGCGGTAATCTTGGCGGGCGGGCTGCATGCCGGCAATGTCAGGGAGGCGGTCAGCGTTTATCGCCCCTATGCGGTGGATGTGTGCAGCGGCATTGAATCGGCCCCCGGGATTAAAGATCATCATCAAATGAAATTAGTTGTTCAGGCCTTAGGAGACATGTAGATGCGTTTCAGCGATCTTCCTGATGAACACGGCCATTTTGGTCCGTATGGCGGTGTGTTTGTTGCCGATACCTTAATGCAGGCGTTGCAGCAGTTAAAAACAGCCTATGAAAAATACCGTGTGGATCCTGATTTTCTGGCGGAGCTGACGACAGAATTAAAGGATTATGTCGGTCGAGCTACCCCCTTATACCATGCCGAACGATTAAGCAGGCAACTCGGGGGGGCGGGCATCTATTTAAAGCGTGAAGATCTCAATCACACCGGCGCACATAAAATCAACAATACCGTGGGGCAGGGGTTATTGGCCAAACGCATGGGCAAGACCCGCATCATCGCTGAAACCGGTGCCGGCCAGCATGGCGTAGCTTCCGCCACGGTGGCAGCCAAACTGGGCCTTGATTGTGTCGTTTACATGGGCTCGGAAGACATCAAACGCCAGGCCAGCAACGTTTATCGAATGAAACTTTTAGGTGCTGAGGTGGTGCCGGTCACTGCCGGTTCCAAAACCCTGAAAGATGCCTTGAATGAAGCCATGCGCGATTGGGTGAGTAACATTGACAACACCTTTTACATCATCGGCACCGTGGCGGGTCCGCATCCTTATCCGCAGATTGTACGCGATTTTCAGGCTGTTATTGGCCGTGAGGCCCGTGCGCAGATGCTTGAAAAAACCGGTGCTCTGCCGGATGCGCTGGTGGCCTGTGTGGGGGGCGGTTCCAATGCCATTGGGCTGTTTTACCCTTTCCTGGATGATGAATCGGTCGCCATTTATGGCGTCGAAGCAGCGGGCAAAGGGATTGAAAGCGGTGAACATGCTGCGTCATTGATTGCCGGTAAACCTGGCGTCCTGCATGGCAACCGCACGTACCTGCTGTGTGACGAAAACGGTCAAATCAAAGACACTCACTCCATCTCCGCAGGGCTTGATTATCCCGGCGTGGGGCCTGAGCATGCCTACCTAAAAGATCAGGGCCGTGTCCAGTACGTGCCCATCACCGATGACGAAGCCCTGCAGGCATTCCGTACCCTTACACGGACAGAAGGCATTATTCCGGCGCTGGAATCCAGTCATGCGGTGGCGTATGCCATGAAGCTCGCAAAGACCATGGCGCCCACCCAACGAATCATTGTCAATTTGTCGGGACGCGGCGACAAAGACATGCATACCATTGCCGCGATTGACAAGTTGACTATTTAACGCAGGCAGGACGTAATGAATCGAATTGATGCATGTTTAAAACGATTGCAAGACAGCAATAAAAAAGCCTTAAGCCCTTATATCACGGCAGGGGATTTGCAGCCTGAACGAACCGTGGAGTTGATGCACGCGTTGGTCAAGGCCGGTGCTGACATTCTGGAGATCGGTATTCCTTTCTCCGACCCCATGGCGGAGGGGCCGGTGATTCAGGCGGCCATGGAACGGTCGTTGAATAACGGCACGACCCTGAAAACGGTCTTGCAGTACGTGACAGAATTTCGCCAAACGGATGACACCACGCCGATCATTCTGATGGGGTACGTTAATCCGGTGGAAACGCATGGCTATGAGCGTTTCGCCCGCGAGGCGAAAGCAGCGGGTGCGGATGGCACCATTTTAGTGGATTTACCGCCGGAAGAAAGTGAAGAGGTTGCCAAAATCTGGCAGGAGTCAGGGCTTTACATGATTTACCTCTGCTCACCGACTACCAGCGACGAACGCATGGTTCGCATCAATCACTTCGCGCAGGGTTATCTTTATTACGTGTCCTTGAAAGGGGTAACCGGCGCCAGCAGTTTTGCCCTGGATGAGGTCAGAAAACACTACCAGCATCGTCACTCGCAAACCCGCTTGCCGCTTATGGTAGGATTTGGTATTAAAACGGCAGAGATGGCCGCCCAGGTTGCCGATTTTGCCGATGGGGTGATTGTGGGAGCCGCGCTGGTGGAGCGGCTCTTCGACAGTTATACGCGGAAGGACGATTACATTTTACCAGGCGTGACTCTGATTGCAGACATGCGCCGTGCCATCGATGAATAATGGATAAAAACATGACAGAAAGCAGTGAAAAAAGAGCTCATTTTATACGCCAATTGATTACCGATGAATTAGCCAGCGGCAAACATCAAGACGTTGTGACCCGTTTTCCGCCGGAGCCCAATGGTTACCTTCACGTCGGCCATGCCAAATCCATCTGCCTGAATTTTGGTCTCGCAGAGGAATTCAACGGACGTTGTTATCTTCGCTTTGACGATACCAATCCCATTAAGGAAGAAGAGGAATTTGTCAATGCCATCATCGACGATGTGAAGTGGCTGGGCTTTGAGTGGTGCGACATGACCCATTCCTCGGACTATTATCAACAGCTGTATGATTACGCGGTCTTGTTAATCAAAGCAGGAAAAGCCTACGTTGACAGCCTCAGCATGGACGAAATCCGCTCTTACCGCGGCACGTTGCAGATGCCGGGTAAAGAGAGCCCTTATCGTAATCGGTCGGTGGAAGAAAACCTCGATCTGTTTGAACGGATGAAAGCCGGGGAATTCCCCGATGGTGCCCATGTGCTTAGAGCGCGCATCGACATGCAGTCCGGTAATGTGAATATGCGCGATCCCGTATTATACCGTATACGCCATGCCAGCCATCAACGCACAGGTGACGAGTGGTGCATTTACCCCATGTACGATTATGCACACCCCATCTCCGATGCCCTGGAGCATATCACGCATTCCCTGTGTACTCTGGAATTCCAGGATCACCGCCCGCTGTATGACTGGTTCATTGAAAACCTGCCTGTGCCCGCACGTCCTGTTCAGACAGAGTTTGCCCGCTTAAACCTTTCCCATACAGTGACCAGTAAACGCAAATTACGCGAACTGGTTGAGAAAAAAATTGTCTCCGGCTGGGATGATCCGCGCCTGCCGACTTTGAGGGGTATGCGTAAACGCGGCTATCCACCGGCGGCCATACGTCAATTTTGTGAAATGATCGGTATTTCCCGCAGCGATTCAGTCATTGACATGTCCCTGCTTGAAGAATGTGTGCGTGATGAATTAAATAAGGTGTCGAAACGCGCGCTGTGTGTGCTTGAGCCGCTTAAAATCGTCATTGACAATTACCCTGTCGATCAGGTTGAAGAGTTAACTGCGGCTTTTCATCCTCAGAATGCCGATGCTGGAAGCCGCACGCTGCCTTTCAGCCGCGAGCTTTACATTGAGCGCTCCGACTTTATGGAAGCGCCGCCCAAGGATTATTTCCGTTTAGCGCCGGGGCGAGAAGTGCGTTTGCGTAACGCCTATGTGATTCGCGCCAATCAGGTTATTCATGATGATAACGGGCAGATTATCGAAGTACGCTGTACCTATGATCCAGACACCTTAGGAAAAAACCCGCCGGATCGTAAAGTGAAAGGGGTGATTCACTGGGTGTCGAGCCAACACGCTTACCCGGTTAAAATTTATCAATACGATCGCTTATTTAACGACGCCAACCCGGCGCGGGAGGAGGATTTTCTACAATTCCTCAACAAGGAGTCCTTACAGGTTCGTGAGGGATTTTGCGAGCCCTCGCTGGCGAAACAACCAGTGGGGGAAACTTTCCAGTTTGAACGCTTAGGGTATTATTGCGTCAACGAGGTGGAACATCACAAGGTCATCGCCTTTCACCGCATTGTCGGATTAAAGGATACCTGGGGCAAAACGAGCTGAGAGGAAGGCATGTTATATTTATACAATTCACTGACCCGAAAAAAAGAACAGTTTGTACCGATTGAGCCGGGAAAAATCGGCTTGTACGCCTGCGGTATTACGGTGTATGACCGTTGCCATTTAGGCCATGCCCGCTCCATGGTGGCCTTTGATGTCATGGTGCGATTTCTGCGTGCTGAAGGCTATGACGTCACGTATGTCAGAAACATTACCGACATTGATGATAAAATCATTGTTCGGGCTAACGAGCGGCACATGCCGATTGATCAACTGACATCCCTCTATATTGACGCCATGCATGAAGATGCCCGCGCCCTGAATATTCTGCCGCCTGATGTGGAACCTCGCGCCACGGCCCATATTGAAGCCATTATTCGTCTCATCGAACGTTTGATGGCAAAAGGTTTTGCCTATGTCAGCGACAATGGCGATGTCTGTTTTGAAGTCGAACGTTTTAAAGCGTACGGCAAACTGTCCAATAAAGAAATTGAGAATTTAATTGCCGGGGCGCGCATCGACGTCGTCAGGGAAAAGCGCTCGCCGCTTGATTTTGTGCTGTGGAAGAAAGCCAAAGCATCGGAGCCCAGTTGGGCTTCGCCCTGGGGCGATGGCCGTCCAGGCTGGCATATTGAATGTTCCGCCATGGCGATGCAGGAATTGGGCGAACAATTTGATATTCATGGCGGCGGATTGGATTTGCAGTTTCCGCATCACGAAAATGAAATTGCCCAGAGTGAAGCAGCCAGCGAAAAACCGTTTGCCAATTATTGGCTGCACGTCGGTATGCTGCAGGTTAACAATGAGAAGATGGCGAAATCAGTAGGGAATTTTTTCACGATTGAGGATGTCTTGAAAAAACACCATGCGGAAGCAATCCGTTATTTCCTGTTAAGCAGCCATTACCGCAGTCCCTTGAATTATTCCGAAGAGAATTTGCATAATGCCCGCAAGGCGTTGGCGCGACTTTATCAATCCATCAAAGACATTCACTGCGATGATTCGCTGGCCCTGCATGAAAAATGGGAGGCAGCGTTCGCCGCAGCCATGAATGATGATTTTAATACTCCTGTGGCCTTGTCTGTGTTATTTGATCTCAGTCATGAGGTCAATAAAACGGGCGATCCGCAACTGGCGTTAACACTGAAGCATTTAGCCGGTGTGTTAGGGCTCATGCAATCCAATCCCCTGGATTTCCTGCAGGCGGGTTTGAATGAAGAAGACAAGGAAGGCATTGAACAATTGATTCAGGAGCGTCTGCAGGCACGCGCTGACAAAAATTGGGCACGTGCTGATGAAATCCGGGATTCGCTGGCTAAATCAGGAATCGAGTTATTGGACGGCCCGCAGGGAACCACCTGGCGAAAAGTCAGCGATTAAGCACATTCAGGGCTCTTGGACTATAGTTAGTTTATCGTTGATTAAACGTAAATTCTGCTTAAGTCCGGGAGCTCAAAGTAATGATCATTGCTGATAAGCCCTGTAGTGACGTAACCCCTTTTTTTGTGAGTCGGCCCGCCAACAAGGGATTGCGGTTAAGGGGTTGTCTTTTAGTTTTCACCAGTCTCCTGGCCGCATGGCCTGTTCATCAAGCCACGGCGCATGCACGCAGCACCTCGCTTTTCCTGCAATCGACTGAAGAAACCAAGGGCTCTTATGGCCTTACCACCCGCAATAATAATCAATTGCTGACGGCATCAGCCCCCAAAGTCATCAGGCTGTTTAATGTGATTGAAAAACAGTTTGAGGGTGTTTTTTATACCCTGTCTGAAGTGAGCAGTTTTCCTTTGGATTTGACCATTATCCCGCCGAATCCCTCGCGTGACGTTCCGGGAGGGATTGCCATCAGCAGTTTTTTGGATGGCCGGGTGATTACCGTACTTACTAATGGCAGTGTCATTCAATCCAATATGGAGGCCTTTCAATTATTGCCGGAAACCGGACTGTACAAGGCAACATTTGGGCCTAGCTTGTTGGGCGTTGACGGCATTGCTTATCGACGTCAGAATGATCGCCTCTATGTCGCAGGGTTTGATCCTTACAATCTTTATGAATTGGATTGGCGGGGCTCCTTGCCGCGCCCCATCCCCTTATTGCCCTTTTTACCGGAAGGGAGGTGGCTTAATTCATTTCAGTTTGGCCCGGATGGATTGCTTTATGCACCCGATGTGGTGCATGGACAAATTGTGGTCATTAATGTGGAAACCGGGGTGGTGACGCCCTTGGTTGAAAACATCGATAAACCCGCTGCTGTGAAAGTAGACCGGGATGGCCGGGTTTATTTTATCGGAAGACGTACTGGTCATGTTTACCGGCATAATCCCTTGAGCGATGAAACCGTGCTGTTAGCAACGCTTCCACCTGGACTTGATAATCTGACGCTGGATCGCTCCGGGGATAAAGTCTACGTCAGCAATAATCAGAATCAGATTTTTGAAATTGATGTCGCGACCCGTGCAACGGAGATTCTGTTTGATTCGCCGGTAGCACAAATGTGGGATTTTGCCTACGATTCGGATCGGCGTTCCCTGTATGTGACGGATCTCGCTTCGGTTAAGGAATTCAATGCCCAGGATGCCAGTCTTGAAAGCCGCTTTGTGTTTTCAGATTTTAATTCAGGCCTTACCAATCTTAATTTTCATGCAACCAGTTTAACCCTCGATGCTCGTGAAGAAGGGAAAATCATTTTAACCGACATGTTTCTTGGCAATATTCTGGTTCTGAATCGTGCAGATTACTCTATCCATGATCAAACCCTGACCGGTGATTACACCGGATTATGGTATAAGCAACCCTCCTCTACCGTGCGGGTAGAAAACAATGGAGGGGAGTATTATCTGGCGGCCAGTTTACTGGATGGCACGATTGTTAAAATTTTTCATAATGGCGGCATTGAATCCAGTAACGTCGTGGTGGAATCCTTTGCCTCAGGATTGGATGCGCCGACGAAGCTTAAAATTTATCAGGGGTATGTCTATGTCGTTGAGTTAGGTCAGACAACCGCGGGTATGGCCAACAGCGGGAAAATCAGTCGCATTTCGCTGGCTAATCCGCGTATTAAAGAAGTACTGGTCGGTAATCTTTCAGAACCTCAGGGGCTTGATATCGTCGATGATGTCATGTATTTCATTGAATCAAAAACGAAGCGCCTGTTAAAAGCGTCCGCGCTCAATCCCGGTACGGCGGAGGTGGTAGAGGAAAATCTTGATTTAAGCAATGACCTGTTTGTTTCGCAGCTCACCCCGGTCGCTCAGGCAACACCACCGGCTGCTGTTGCTGTTCCTCCTCAAGCGGAGAAACTATTCGTCATGGAGACGCAGCCGAATGCGATTCGCCTGTTTGAAGAAGAGGATTAATGCTGGCTGGTCACGCGCAGAATTTCAGCCAGGGACGTATCGCCCATCAGTACGCGTTTGAAACCGTCCTGACGGATGCTGGGATTATTGGGGCGGAGGTAGTCTTCAAGCACCTGCAGATTCTCATCGCGGTGGATCATGCGCCTCAACGTCTCATCGATTTCAATCAATTCATAAATCCCGGTTCTGCCGCGATAGCCTAAGTTATTGCACTCCGTACAGCCTTTAGGTTCATAGACCGTGATTTTTTCGGAATTTTTAGGGAGATTCATCAATTCAAGTTCATCATCCCTGAGCACATGCGGTACTTTGCAAAAGGAACATAATTTTCTTACCAGACGCTGCGCGATGAGTCCCACCAGGCTGGATGAGAGCAGAAAGGATTCCACCCCCATGTCACGCAGACGGGTAATGGCGCCGAGCGCACTGTTGGTGTGCAGCGTCGAAAGCACCAAATGGCCGGTGAGACTTGCCTGCACCGCGATTTCAGCCGTTTCCAGATCGCGGATCTCCCCAATCATCACCACATCCGGATCCTGCCGTAAGATCGCGCGTAAGCCTTTGGCAAAGGTCATTTCCACTTTGGTATTGACCTGGGTCTGGCCAATGCCGGGCAGGTCGTACTCAATCGGATCTTCGATAGTAAGGATGTTGCGGCTGACTTCGTTTAATTCCGTCAGCATGGCATAAAGCGACGTGGTTTTACCGGAGCCGGTGGGACCGGTTAATAGAATAATGCCATGGGGCTCGGCAATCATGCGCCGGATAATGCTTAAGGTGCTTTCGGGCATGCCAAGCAGGTTTAAATCCAGTTGCGCAGCCTGTTTGTCCAGGATCCGGAGTACGATGCGCTCGCCATAATTGGACGGCAGGGTGGATACCCGCACATCAATATTATGACCGCCGATGCGAAGGGCAATACGGCCATCCTGAGGAATGCGTTTTTCAGCGATATCCAGTTTAGCCATTACTTTGACGCGGGAAATGAGCAGGGGTGCGATAGCACGCTGAATTTCCAGCACTTCATGAAGCACCCCGTCAATGCGGTTGCGGGCAATCACGCGGTTTTCGTAGGTTTCAATGTGGATATCCGAGGCTTTCTGTTTAATGGCCTGGGTAAACAGGGCATTGATCAGGCGGATAATGGGTGCGTCATCCTTGTTATCCAGTAAATCTTCGCTGTTGGAAAGTTGATCCGCAAATTGCGAGAGATCAAAATCGCCTTCCATGTCGATGGCCGCATCAAGAACGGAAGATTGCGATTGATAACATTGCGCCAAATGCTGTTGGAATTCATGTTCGCTGACTTCCTGGAGCGTCAACCGGTGTTGCAACAGGCGTTTCGCTTCAGCCAGCGCTGTCAGCGACAAATTGGGGAGGTGATAAAGCAGCGTCCCCTCGTCTTTGGCGACAGCAACCAGCCCGTGGTTTTTGGCAAAGCCATAGGGTAATCGCTTGATGTTTTCAGGCTCGTTCATTGCTATTTCGTCGTGACTATCGTGGTGCTGCGTTGCACTAAGCGATTCTGGAATGGCCGTGGCAAATCCGCGGATTTCAGAGGCGGCAGCACGGTTTCATCATCATGTTTGTGATACGTTTCCTGAGAGCGGAGGAAGTCGAGCTGCGATTGCCGTAAGTCATTGTACTTGCCGCCGCTTAAATGCACCGCATCCGCTTCCGTTGTTAAAATGATTGGACGGATAAAGACCATGAGCACACGTTTTTCGCGGTTGCGGATATTGTGCTGGAAAAGACGGCCAATGCCTGGAATATCACCCAATATCGGCAGGCGGTTATCATCATTACCCAGACTGTCCTGAGTTAAACCGCCGAGCACCACAATGTCGCCGCTTTCCACATGAACCGAGGTGACAATGCTACTGATTTTAAAGACCGGGTTGGTCGTATCCAGCGTGCTGGCTGGATCCACGGTGTCGTTGCCCTGATCAATCTGCAACTGGATGCCCTCACCGCGCGTGATTTGCGGGCGAACATACAGGTGCAGGGCGACATTCACCCGATCAAAGGTGACATAGGGACTTGCCGTGGTAGTGCCGCCGGCATTGTTGGGGTAGGTGGTGGAGGCCACGGACACCTGTCTACCGACTAAAATTTTAGCCTGGCGATTATCTAAAACCACGACGGACGGCGTGGACAGAATATTGGCCTTGCGCTTGCGCGCCAGAGCATGAATCTGGGCCTGAAAGTCATCAATGGTGGTCTGGTTATTAATGATGGCAAACCCTGGGCGAAAATCACCCGGGTCGCCGGTTTGCTGATTGGTTCCCCACTCTATACCGAGGCTGTTGACGTCACTGGCATCCACTTCGGCCACCAGCGCTTCGATTAGTAATTGCGCAGGACGAATATCCAATTGACGAATGACGCCTTTTAAAATGCGGATTAAACTGGCCGGTGCATTAAGTATGATGGAGTTGGTATTGGGCTCGGCAATAATTTGCACCGTGGGTTT
Source organism: Legionella taurinensis (assembly GCF_900452865.1). Classification (NCBI taxonomy): domain Bacteria; kingdom Pseudomonadati; phylum Pseudomonadota; class Gammaproteobacteria; order Legionellales; family Legionellaceae; genus Legionella; species Legionella taurinensis. Next base: position 1,980,226 of record NZ_UGOZ01000001.1, on the reverse strand, counting down.
AGTCGATCCCTCGCTCTGAGTGCTGGCACCGGTGGTATTGGGCGTTGCCGCCGGATTAGCCGCCGGCGGTTGAGCCGGTTGCGTCATGCCGCCGCTGTTGCCACCATAACCCCCGGAGGATGAATTGTTCACGAGGTTAGAGGCTGGATTGGTGCTGTCCAGTTCAGGACGGGTAATTGTGCCGATGGTTGTGCCGACGTTGCCGCTGAAATTCGCTTGAGCAATGCCGGCGAGGATAGGAACTAAATCCTCCGCCCGCAAATAATTTAAGTAAACAACCTGAGTATTGCTGTTCGTGCCGTTAGGGCTCTGCCGGTCAAGGCCGGCAATCAGCAGGCGCAGTTTAATGCGTTCGGTACGGCTGCCGCTGATTAGGATGGCATTGCTGCGATCATCGGCGGCAATCATGGTTTGCGCATGGCCGCTGCCGGGTTGCGATTTGATTAAATCCTTAAGGGTCGCTGCGACATCCATGGCTAAAGCATGCCGCAGTCTGACCATGTCAATGTCATTGGCGGACGAACTGTCGACCTGTTTGATAATGTTGGCGAGACTTTTAATGTTGCTTGCACGCCCGGAAAGAATCAGCATGTTGGACGGCGCATAGGCAGAGATGCTGCTCCATTGCGGCATCAGGGGGCGCAACACAGGCACCAGTTGTTCGGCGGGGACATAACGCACCGGCACAACGACCACCATCATGTCATCGCCCCGCGGCGGATGGCGCATCTGGCTTAATAAATCAGACGAGACGGTTTTGGCATCGATGTTGGGGATAATCTTGATGACGTCGCCACTGGGAATGGCGGCGTAACCTGAAACCTGCAGCACGGACAGAAACACCTGATACAGTTCGTTATTGGACATCGGCGTTGAGGAGACAATGGAAATTTTTCCCTGGACACGCGGGTCAATAATAAAATTTTTGCCGGTGACGCGGGATACCTCGGCAATGACCGCCCGGATGTCTGCATTGCGAAGATTCCATAATTTTTTTTCACTGTTTTCTGTCTCACCCGGCGGCAGTTGCGGTGCCTGGGGTGGCGGGGCGTCAGTACTGGTTGACGTGGTCTCGTGATTTAACAACTGCTTGATGTTTTGAGCCACGCTATATTCTTCAATCGGACCAATTTTAACAACATAGACGTTTTGACTTTTGTCATGCTCGATGGTTACCGGTTGTTTCAGTGTGGAAGACAATTTGAGTTTCAACTGCAGGGCGCTGTTTTCATTGGTAAAATGCCCGGCATTGAGCTCATAGGCAGGTCGTCCATCAATTGCTATGTTTTTGATAGCAACTGTTGTCGCATAAGCACAGGCCAAACCAAGTGAAACCAGGATTAATGATAAAATCTTACGCATCAAGCAACACTGAAATAAGCAATTATGACATCATAACCAAATTTACACGGTTTCAATAGCGTTTTCGAATAATCAGGGTATTAATTAAATAAAGGGCATCTGGATTGAAACGCGTTGGAGCAGGAGTCAAGTAAGACCGACGGGATTGGAAATGGTGGCTATGGGTGGACTCGAACCACCGACCTCAGCATTATGAGTGCCGCGCTCTAACCGGCTGAGCTACATAGCCACAAGAGGCCGTGATTTTGTCGTTTATGAGGAATTCTGTCAAGAGTTAGATGCTTAATTTTTTAATTTTTTTAGAGAGTGGGCAAGCCTGGCGACTTGCCCGTCTTTAAGACTAGATGATTAGAATATACAACGCGCCGGCGTCACGTAAAACCTGAACCAGCAATTGTTGTTTTTTCTGAGACGCAATCGTTTGCAGGGTCTTCACATTGGGGGTGCGTTCCTTGTTGGCGCTGATGATGATGTCGCCAGGACGTAAGCCTGCGCGCCAGCCGGCGCTGCTTTCCGATGCGCCTACCACCTGAATACCGACCACATGGCCATGCAGAGGCGAATCCTGCTCAAAGTTCCTTAAGGCAAGGCCGTAAAGGAAAGGATTGGTGGCCTGCAATTCCTGCTCGTGCTTTTTAATGTCGGTTACCACCGCGTTTAAGGTTAATTCCTTGCCATCGCGCTTCACCGTGATTTTGGCGTCGCTGCCGACACGCAGCAGGCTGATGGTAGTTTTGACCTGGGTCGCCTGGGTAATTTTAGTGTTGTTAATCTGGGTAATGATATCGCCCGGTTTTAATCCGGCGCGTTCAGCCGGGGATTTTTCATTCACCTGAGAAACCAGTGCGCCCTGAAAATCTTCAGGATAGCCCATCGCCTGAGCCAGTTCTGGCGTTAAGTGCTGGACAAAAATGCCCATCAGGCCGCGATGGATTGACCCAAATTTGATTAATTGCTGCACCACGTCTTTCGCCATGTTGACCGGGATGGCAAAGCCGATGCCCACATTGCCGCCATAGGGCGACAGAATCGCTGTATTAATCCCGATAAGTTCACCGCGGGCGTTAACCAGGGCGCCGCCTGAGTTTCCGGGGTTAATGGCGGCATCCGTCTGGATGAAGTTTTCAATGCCTTCGATGTTTAAATCGCTGCGCTTCATTGCACTGATAATCCCAAAAGTAGCGGATTGGCTGTTGCCGAAGCTGTTTAAACCGAAGGGGTTACCAATGGCGACCACAAAATCACCGACTTCGGCTTTGTCTGAATCACCAATGGGCAGACTCTTTAAGTTTTTCGCGTCGATTTTCAACACCGCCAGATCGGTTTCACTGTCGCTGCCAATCAATTTTGCCTTGAGACGGCGGCCGTCATTCAAGGTCACGGTGATGAGCGTGGCGTTACGGATGACGTGATCATTGGTAATGATGACCCCGTTTTTGGGATCGACGATGACACCGGAACCGATGCTTTGAAATTTGCGCGGTTTTTCAGGGGTGAGCTGCTGGCGTTCATTGTCGTCATCGTCATTGTCTGCGGCAGGGGGACCGGCAGGTATAACCCCCTGGACAGCGACGTTGACAATGGCTGGCATCACGTTCTTAAGAACGGGGGCTAAGGTAGTGATGGTTTTATTATCATCGGCGGCAGCGGAAGCCGTCAGGCCAATGAAAAGTAAACCGGTCAGAAATGAAAGTAATTTACGAGACATAGTTTTTCCGAGCGTTTAAGTGAACCAAATTAAAGTGGCCATTCTACCTGTTTGTGGCTCGCGGCGATAGGAATAGAAGTCATTTTTTTGCTCAAAAGTGCAAAGATTAGACTTCGAAACAGTAGGAATGGACAAATTTTCCAAAACCAGAGCAGCTAAACCGGGTAAATCGGCTAACCATTTGCTGTCCTTTTTTTGAAAAGCGGGCAATGAAAAATCATAACGGCTTTTAAACTGACTGCGCATGTCATCGCCAACCTCATAGCAGGATTGGCAAATCCCAGGTCCTATCCAGGCCATGAGATCGGCTGGTTGACTCTGCATGGCCTGTACCGTGTTTTCAACGATGCCATTGACCAGACCACGCCAGCCGGCATGGATGGCAGCAATTTCCGTTCCTTGCCGGTTGCAGAGCAGGATAGGGAGGCAATCGGCGGTCATGATGGCTAAAACCTGTTGCTTATCACGGGTGATGGCGGCATCGGCGCGGCGATTGTGGTTTTCTTCCACCACCACGCAGGTGGTGCTGTGCGTCTGGTCAAGCCAGGCCGGTTCACCGGGCAGACGCAGGCTGTCTACCAATTCGCGGCGGTTTCGCAGCACATGTTCCGGGTTGTCGCCTACGTGCAGACCCAGGTTATTTTTGTCATAGGGCGGCTGGCTAAAACCCGAGTGCCTTAATGTGGTGAGGGCGCGAATTGTCGCAGGGGCTGGCCAGTCGGCAATTAAATTAGACAAGGTACTCATCCAGGCTGTTTATCAAGGATTGAAAATCATCCGGCAAAGGGGCGGTGAAAGTCAATAAGTCATCGTGTTCTGGATGATGAAACGACAGGGACGCGGCATGCAGCGCCTGACGTTTAAACGACTGCAGGGCTTCGCGTAATTCGGGGGCAATTTGTGCCGGTATTCTGGGGCGTCCGCCGTACAGGGGATCGCCGACCACCGGATGATTGATGTGCGCCATATGCACGCGAATCTGATGCGTTCGGCCGGTTAACAACTGCACATCAAGCAGGGTAAAGGCATCATAATGGCGCTTGACAGTATAAAGGGTAACCGCCTGCCGGCCCTGATTGAGCACCGCCATTTTCAGGCGATTACGGGGATGTCGGCCAAAAAAGGTATCGATTTCCCCGCCGCTTATCACATGCCCCTGAACCAGGGTCACGTACCGACGCTGAATGTCGCGTTCCTGCATTTGCCGTACCAGCGAGGTGTGAGCGGGCAGGGTTTTAGCCACAACCAGGAGACCGGTGGTGTCTTTATCCAGACGATGAACGATGCCGGCTCTCGAAAGCGAGGCCAGTTGGGGGGCATGATGCAGCAGCGCGTTGACCAGCGTGTGTTTGGGATTTCCAGCACCGGGATGCACCACGAGGCCCGCCTGTTTATTCACCACCAGCAAGGCATCGTCTTCGTAAACGATGTCGAGTGGAATAAACTCCGGCTCATACGTGTCACTGGACTGTTGGTGCGCCTCGTCCTCCACTGCAATCGTGATGACATCGCCTTCCATCACCTTGTCTTTCGGCTTTAATTGACGCTGATTGACCTGGATGAGTCCCTGCTTCAGCCATTGGCTCAATTGTGAGCGGGAATAAAGGGGGAGCAGTCGGGCTAAGGCAACGTCAATGCGTTGCCCATGCAGATCGCGAGGAACCCGCAGTTCATTGTTCAGTGCGCTCATGCCGGAACGGCATCCTCAGAAACGCTGAGGCGACCGCGCAGGGAGTTAGGCAGGGCTTCAGAAATGTCGACCTGAACGAACTGGCCGATTAAGGTGCCAGGACCATCAAAATTAACGACGCGGTTGCATTCCGTGCGTCCGGCTAATTGGTGAGCACTCTTTTTGGATTGACCGGTTACAAGGATACGCTGCGTGCTGCCAACCATGGATTGGCTGTATTGCGCCGCATTGATCAAAAGCCGGTTTTGCAGGATTTGCAGACGCTGTTTTTTGACGTCCATGGGCGTATCGTCCGGCAGGTTGGCGGCTGGTGTGCCGGGACGGGCACTGTAAATGAAACTGAACGACGTATCAAAACCGATGTCATGGACTAAATCCATCGTATCCTGAAAGTCTTTGTCGGTTTCACCGGGAAAACCGACAATGATGTCGGTGGACAGGCGGATGTCGGGTCTTACCTTGCGTAACTTTCTGATTTTTGATTTGTACTCAAGGGCGGTGTAACCGCGCTTCATCATCGATAGCACGCGGTCTGAGCCGCTTTGAACTGGCAGATGCAGGTGGTTGGCCAGCTCGGGAACTTCCGCAAAGGCATTGATGAGGTTGTCTGAGAAGGCAAGTGGGTGAGAAGTGGTGAAGCGGATTCGGCCAATGCCGTCAATGGCGGCGAGGTAGTGAATGAGCAAGGCGAGATCGGCGGTTTCACCCTGACTCATCACGCCGCGGTAATCATTTACGTTCTGGCCGAGAAGATTAATTTCCCTGACACCCTGAGAAGCCAGTTGGTAACACTCGGCAAGGACATCGTCAAAGGGCCGGCTGATTTCTTCACCTCGGGTATAGGGAACGACACAGTAACTGCAATATTTGCTGCAGCCTTCCATAATGGAAACAAACGCGACAGGGCCCTCGGCACGGGGAGCGGGGAGGTGATCGAATTTTTCGATTTCAGGAAAACTGATGTCAACGACCGGTTTTTTAGTCCGTGCCCGTTCTTCGAGCAGGGCGGGAAGACGGTGCAGCGTCTGGGGGCCGAAAACGATGTCGACATAGGGCGCCCGCTTGATGATATCCCCGCCTTCCTGACTGGCCACACAGCCGCCGACACCAATAATCACATGCGGATTTTTTTCTTTGTATTCCCGCCATTGACCCAACTGCGAAAAGACTTTCTCCTGGGCTTTTTCGCGTATCGAGCAGGTGTTTAAAAGAATAACATCCGCTTCGTCAAGGACGTCTGTTTTTTCAAGACCGTGGGTGTTGAGTAGGACATCTGCCATTTTGGATGAATCGTATTCATTCATCTGGCAGCCATTGGTTTTAATAAAAAGTTTTTTAGCCATAGTCTTTATTCTATTAATTAATCATGAACACTTTGACAAAAGGTTTCTTTTATCCTGGGTAAAATCAGTAATGAAATTAAAATGCCGACCGGCAGAATAGCCAGCGCAACATGGTAAGCTTCAAGAGGGTAGACGCGGACTTTATTGACGATTTCGCCCTGCCACATCCGGTCGAGAATAAAGCCGATGATGGGCTGCGCCAAAGCAATACCCACCATGTTCATCATGTTCATAAAACTTAAACCGGTCGCCACGTAACGGCGGCTGCACAGCTCTTTGGCCACAGCAAAAGCTGGCAGGAAAGCCGAAGAAAAAATGCCGAAAATGAACAGCAGCGCCTGCATCTGCCAGCCGGTGGTAATGGGAGCGTAAATGAATAGGGTGCTGGTAATCAGCGCGCCAACAGCACCAATGTACAGGGGCGGTTTGCGGCGGCCAATGCGGTTGGAATAGATTCCCCACAATGGGCTTGCGATAGCCCAGCCAATGAAAACCAGGGAAATGTAATTGGCGGCGGTGGCTTTGGCCAGACCCATTTTAAACATCAGAAAGGGGACGCCCCAGAGGCCGCAAAAAACAGGGGTGGACATGTACATCAAGCCGCCGTAGATCGCGACCAGCCATAATTGTTTATTTTTTACGAGGGCAACCAGGCTGCTCCACAGGGGTTCATCGTGAGACGAAGCAATGACAGGCTTTTTGTTGGCGGGGGCGTCTTTGGCAATGACCAGAATAAGCACAGCAATGATTAAGCCAATACTGCCCATAATGACCATGCTCTGGCGCCAGCCATAGTGGTCAATCAATAAAGCCAGCGGCGCTTCGCCCCCGATAGCGCCCAGCATGCCGATGGTTACCATCAGTCCGGTCAGCAGCGCAAAACGGTTGGCGGGAAACCAGTTGGCGGCGAGTTTCATGGCGCCTACGGCGGCGAACGCAGAGCCGAAACCAATCATCAGTCGCGCCAGGCAGGCGGCGAAAAAATTGTCGGTCAGGCCGAACGCAATCGTGCTGATGGCGCAGATGGTGGTGGCTAAGGTGAGCAGTTTTTGCGGGCCGAAATAATCCATCATGACTCCGCCAGGCAATTGCATGGCCGCATAGGAATAAAAATAAATGCCGGATAAAATGCCCAGGGTTTGACTGGTCACCGCAAAATCACGCATTAATTCGTTACTCATGACGCTCGGGGAAACCTGTAGGAGGCACTCGTAGAAGTAAAAGACGCAACCCAGTCCCCAAACAATCCAGGCCTTGGCTGTTCCTTTGGAGATGACATCCGTAACGCCATGATTTTTACTATTCGACATCGACTGAAATACTCCCTGATTTTTAAATAAATACGCCTGGGTTTACCTGCCAACGATGCAAGCGCTTTCGGCTTCTGGGCAAAAAGGTCTGTATTGTACTGAATAAGTTTGCTTTGGCATAGACCAACAAAAAATTTTATCATCTTGATAATTAATTGTCTATTCTGCCTCTTTGAGGAAACGTCCTGGCGTCGGGACCCGGGCGCAACCGCTGTCCTTAAGCGTTCCTGCGTATAAAAGGATTGGGTCTTTGCTAATCTGTGTTATCCTAGGGACAGCCAAGATCCTGATTCTGATAATGTTGAGGTAGATTCCCGTCCAGGTGTTTTTTATAATGCCGGCTTTGGGTATTTGCCATTCATTTCAGACAACACGAACAGTAGGGCATTCACTTTATGCATAATGAGTCAGTTTTTTATACAATTTTTTTAATATTTGCTGGAGCGGCTGTTTTTTCCACTCTGGTATTGTATACAAAACAGTCCCTGCTGGTTGCCTACATTTTATTAGGAGCGGCCTTGGGCCCTTGGGGTCTGCGTCTGGTTTCTGATGTTACCGTGGTGCAGCAGGTCGGCGATATTGGCATTGTTTTCCTGCTGTTTCTGCTGGGCCTTCACCTGCAACCGCAGAACTTAGTCCATATGCTGCGCAAGATCACCTGGATTGCAATCGTCAGTTCGGTTGTTTTCGCCATCATTGCCTACCTCATTGGCCGCTGGTTTGGTCTTAACGAAACCGAGTCCTGGGTTCTTGGTGCGGCGATGATGTTTTCCAGTACCATCATTGGGCTTAAGCTGTTACCGACAACCATTTTACATCATCAGCACACCGGTGAGGTGATGATCAGCGTCCTGCTGATGCAGGACGTCATCGCGATCATTATCCTTATCATGATTAACGGCGCCCAGGGCAATGGCCTGGCTCTGGATGATTTCATTCTGGTGCTGGTGGCGCTGCCGTCGCTGACGTTGTTCGCCTTTGCGGTCGAACGCTACATCCTGGTAAAGCTGCTGGCGCGTTTTGACCGCACCCAGGAATATGTTTTTCTGCTTTCCATCGGGTGGTGCCTCGGGCTTTCTTTCCTGGCCAAACAATTAGGATTGTCAGAGGACATCGGCGCCTTTGTCGCCGGCGTTGCTTTAGCCTCAAGCCCGATCTCCCTGTTTATTGCCGAAAGCTTAAAACCCCTGCGCGATTTTTTCCTGGTCATGTTCTTTTTCTCCATCGGGGCGACGTTTAATTTCGGTTTTGGCGCGCAGGTTTTTATACCAGCACTCATCCTCTCCTTCCTCATGCTGGTGCTTAAACCCCTGTTTTTCTGGTTCCTGCTGCAGCGGGCCGGTGAAAAGAAAACCATCGCCAAGGAGGTCGGCGTCCGTCTCGGTCAGGCGAGCGAATTCTCCCTGCTGGTGGCAAGTATCGCCTTAAGTACTAAACTCATTTCAGAAGTCGCTTCCAACCTGATTCAGGCGACAACTATTTTGACGTTTATTGTGTCGTCATACCTCGTGGTGTTGAAATACCCAACACCGATTGCTCTCTCGGAAAAAATGCAGAAGGATTAATCATGAAATTATTGGTCATTGTACTGTGTCTATTTAGTGAACGTTACCTGATTCATGCTGCTTCCCTGAACCGGTTTACGTGGTTTACCCGTTATTTTAACGCCATTAATCAGCGGTTACCTGAAGGGTCTGCATTAGCCAACCCCTATTTAAGGCTTTTGGCAGTGATTTTACCGCCTGTCCTAATCACCTCCCTGGTGTTGTTTTTATTTTGCCATATTCTGTTTGGTTTCATTTATCTGCTGCTGAATATTGTTATTTTTTACTATTGTCTTGGACCCAATAACCCCTTTTACCCCGTCGCTTCGGACAAATCCGATGAAGAGGATGACTCCGTTGCCCGGGATTATTTTGCCGCCGTCAACGGGCAACTGTTTGCCGTTATTTTCTGGTATATTTTACTGGGTCCCCTGGCCGTGCTGGTGTACCGGTTACTGTCTTTAAGCCAGGTTCAGGCGCAAACGGCCACGGCTGCAGCGACGATAACCCGTTACCTCGACTGGATTACTGCCCGTGTGACTGTCCTGCTTTATTTGCTGGTGGGTAATTTCCAAAGGGGCTTCAGTTTCTTTACCCAGTATTTTCTTTCACAGCCCGACAACAATGAATTACTCCTTGGGCAGGGAGGGGTACTCGCAGCGCGCACGTCTGAAAATGACGCGGTAACCCTGCCGCAGGCGCAAACGCTGGTTGAACATGCCCTGATTGTTTACCTGGTGTTTTTAGCCTTTTTTACTCTGGTTGCCTGGCTGTAAAACGGGTTAAATAATAACGAGGAAGCGTTGACTATGATAAATTCGATGGCTCGTGTGGTACTGACAATTCTGGCTCTGGCTCTGCTTGCGGCCTGCTCACACCCGATCATTACACCGCAGGGTAAGCCCCAGCAAAAAGCCTGTACGCTGTCCTGTGAGCAGAAAGCCCGTGCCTGCAACAAAGTATGCCGTAATAACTGCGCGCAATGCACCGCCTATAATTTCCAGACAGCCGCAAAGAACTTTAATCATTATTTCCATGAGAGTGCTGTAAATGGTCAAATCATTAAACGGGATTTGAATTCTTACTTTGATCCACTACAATGCCGCAAAACAACGTGCAATTGCCGCGGCGATTATGTGGCCTGCGTGCAATCCTGTGGAGGAGTGGTGAAAAAACGCCTGCAGGCTGCGGCTGTTTGTTAAACGTTTTATAGATTGACGAGGAAGACATCCATGTCCCAAGAAAAGATAAACGATATAGATCCTATTGAAACACGTGAATGGCTGGATGCCTTGCAAGCGGTATTGCTGAATGATGGAAATGAACGTGCGGCCTACATTCTCCAGGAGCTGGTTAGCAAAGCCGGCACGGAGGGTGTAAGATTACGTGATGCCGTTCATACGCCTTATCGCAATACCATCAGACCGGATGAAGAAAAACAAATGCCTCCCGATGAAGGCGTGGGTAAACGCATCAATGCTCTGATTCGCTGGAATGCCGTCGCCATGGTGTTGCGCGCCGGGAAATACGCGCCGGAGCTGGGCGGCCATATTGCATCGTATGCCTCCTCATCCACCCTGTACGAAACAGGCTTCAATTATTTCTTTAAAGGCCCTAATGCCACACCGCATGGCGGCGACCTGATTTATATTCAAGGCCATTCGTCACCCGGAATTTATGCGCGGGCCTTTCTTGAAGGCCGCTTAAATGAAAGCCAACTGGCCAATTTCCGCCAGGAAGTGGAGGCTGACGGTCTGTCTTCCTATCCCCACCCCTGGTTAATGAGCGATTTCTGGCAATTCCCCACCGTGTCCATGGGATTAGGCCCTTTGCAGGCCATTTACCAGGCGCGTTTCTTAAAATACCTTGAAAACCGCGGTCTGATAAAATCAGAGGGACGAAAAGTCTGGGCCTTTTTAGGCGATGGTGAAATGGATGAACCCGAGTCCGTCGGAGCCTTGTCCATTGCCGCCCGTGAAAAACTCGATAACCTGATTTTTGTCGTGAACTGCAACCTGCAGCGTCTGGATGGGCCTGTTCGTGGCAACGGCAAAATAATTCAGGAACTGGAAGGGGTGTTCCGCGGTGCCGGCTGGAATGTCATTAAAGTCATTTGGGGCGGCCGCTGGGATCCCTTATTTGCCCGCGACAAGACAGGCATCATGCAAAAACGCATGGAAGAGTGCGTTGACGGGGATTATCAGGCTTATAAAGCCAATAACGGCGCTTATGTCCGTGAACATTTTTTTGGCCAATATCCCGAATTGAAAAAGATGGTGGAGAATCTGTCGGATGATGAAATCTGGCGGCTTAACCGGGGCGGTCATGATGCACAAAAAGTCTATGCGGCTTATGCCCAGGCGGTCGAACACCAGGGTTCTCCTACGGTGATTCTGGCAAAAACCATTAAAGGCTATGGCATGGGTGCGGCTGGCGAAGGGCAGAACATTACCCACCAGCAGAAAAAAATGACCATTGAACAATTACGGGCTTTCCGTGATCGTTTCAGCATCCCCATCAGCGATGACAAAATCACCGAAATTCCTTTTTATCGCCCGGCGGCCGACAGTCCCGAAGTGAAATACCTGCAAAAGCAGCGTGAAATGCTGGGTGGTTATCTGCCGTCGCGAAGCCAGGCTTTCGAATCCTTACCTATTCCGGAACTGTCTGCTTTTACATCTGTGACGCAGAGCACGGGGGATCGCGAAATTTCGACCACCATGGCCTTTGTCCGTATTCTTTCAGTTTTATTGAAGGATAAAGTCCTGGGCAATCGTATCGTCCCCATTGTGCCTGATGAATGCCGAACCTTCGGCATGGAGGGTTTATTCCGTCAAATCGGTATTTATTCACCAGTTGGACAGCTGTATACGCCGGTGGATCATGAGCAGGTGATGTATTACCGCGAAGCCCGTGACGGTCAGATTTTGGAAGAGGGCATTAACGAAGCGGGCGCTTTCTGCTCCTGGATTGCGGCAGCGACGTCCTACAGTTCCAACAAACTGCCCATGATTCCCTTCTACATTTACTATTCCATGTTTGGCTTTCAGCGCATTGGCGATTTGGCCTGGGCGGCGGGCGATATGCAGGCCCGAGGCTTTTTACTGGGTGGTACCGCGGGACGCACGACCCTGGCCGGCGAGGGATTGCAGCATCAGGACGGGCACAGCCATTTAATGGCGGGAACCATTCCGAACTGCATTGCCTATGATCCTACCTATGCCTATGAATTGGCCGTGATCATTCAGCATGGTCTTCACCGCATGTATCAAAAGCAGGAAAACGTCTTTTATTACATCACGGTCATGAATGAAAATTACACCCATCCGGATATGCCGGCCAATGTCGAAGAAGGCATTATCAAAGGCATGTACCTTCTCCAGCAAAGCAAGAAAAAGGGCAAACTGCATGTTCAGTTAATGGGAAGCGGCACCATTTTAAGGGAAGTCATTAAGGCTGCCGACCTGCTCAAAGAGGATTTTGGCGTCACTGCCGACATCTGGAGCGTCACTAGCTTTAATGAATTACGCCGTGACGGGCTTGCGGTTGAACGCCACAATCGCATGAATCCTGAAGCCAAGCCTCAGCAATCGTATGTTCAGGAGCAGTTAAGCGGACGTCAGGGACCTGTCATTGCAGCAACCGATTACATGCGCCTGTACGCGGATCAAATCAGACCTTATGTTCCCGGCCGTTATGTGGTACTGGGAACCGATGGTTATGGGCGAAGCGATACCCGCGAACGGTTGCGTCATTTCTTTGAGGTTGATGCCAAATTTATTGTCCTCGCGGCGCTTGAAGCCCTGGTTGCCGAAGGGGAAATGAAACCCGCAAGCATGGCAGAGGCCATTAAGCGTTACGGCATCAATTCCGACAAACCGGATCCTGTAACCGTTTAATCTAAGAATAATGAGGGCCATGATGCAATCCGTGCATGATGGCTTCCCCTTTTTGCTGAGGATAAAAATGGCAGATGAGATGAAAGTGAAAGTTCCTGATATCGGTGGCGCGAGTGGTGTCGATGTCATTGAAGTACTCGTAAAACCCGGTGACAACATTGCGGTGGATACGCCATTGATCACCCTGGAATCGGATAAAGCCAGCATGGAAATTCCTTCTCCGAGTGCAGGAAAAGTGGTGGAATTGCTGGTGAAAGTGGGCGATAAGATCTCGGAGGGGGATGTTATTCTTGCCTTGTCAACAGAGAGTAAACCTGAGACAGAACAACAAACGCCGACAGAGGCCAGCGAGCCGCCTGCCAGGACAGAAAGCCCGAAGCCGACTCAATCCCCCTCGACTGAAACTGTTTCGCAATCGCAAGAAATCACCATTCCCGACATTGGCGGCGCTACGGATGTTGATGTGATTGAGGTAATGGTCAGTGCGGGTGATACCGTTAAAAAAGATCAGGCGCTGATTACCCTTGAAGGCGATAAAGCGACGATGGATATTCCCTCGCCCTTTGACGGAGAAATTGAAAAGCTCGCCCTCAAAGTCGGGGATAAAGTGTCGCAGGGCAGCGTAATTCTGACCATGAAAACGACACAGGCAGTACCGGTTTCTGCGCCCTCCGAAAAAGCGCAACCCACACCCCCTGTTGCAACCCAAACCGGGGAAGCAACAAAACCGGCACCGGCAGCCAGTGCTCCCATGCCGTTGCCTGCTGCTGCCAACAATGCGGCGCTTGCCGCCGGCCCCGCTGTGCGACGTATGGCCAGGGAGTTTGGTGTCAATTTAAGTGAGGTGGCCGGCAGTGGGCGTAAAAACCGGATCACCAAAGAGGATGTTCAGCAGTACATCAAATCACGCTTAAATGACAAGCCGGCAGCCGGTGCGGGCGGTTTTTCGCTGCCCCAGGCGCCGATCATCGACTTCAGTAAATTTGGCGCGATTGAAACCCAACCATTGAATAAAATCAAGCGATTAACCGGCCAAAACGTCCATCGCGCCTGGATTACCATTCCCCATGTGACGCAATTTGATGAAGCGGATATTACCGATCTTGAAGCGTTTCGAAAGGAAGAGTCGGAGCGTGCCTCACAAAACGGTTACAAACTGACCATCCTTGCGTTCGTTGCCAAAGCCGTGACCAAGGCATTGATGGCCTTTCCTCAATTTAATGCGTCGCTGGATGCCAGTGGTGAGAACCTGATTTACAAAAAATATTTCAATATCGGTATTGCGGTTGAAACCCCGAATGGTCTGGTGGTTCCTGTCATTCGCCAGGTGGACCAGTTGCAGGTGAGCGACATCGCCCGCGAGATGGCGGCAATCAGCAAAAAAGCCCGCGACAAAGGGTTAATGCCGGCGGACATGAGTGGCGGCTGCTTTACCATTTCCAGTTTGGGAGGGATTGGCGGTACCGCGTTTACACCCATTGTCAATAGTCCTGAAGTGGCTATCCTGGGCTTGTCGCGTTCCAGCATCAAACCGATCCATGTGGCTGGTGAATTTAAACCACGATTGATGCTTCCCTTGTCCTTGTCCTATGATCATCGTGTCATTGACGGCGCGGAAGCCGCACGGTTTACCCGATACCTGGCTGATTTACTGGGCGATATTCGTCGAATTTTACTGTAATTTTAAATGAAAGAGGCTTTGTAATGAGTTCGATTAAAACTGATGTGGTGGTGCTGGGCAGCGGACCTGGCGGTTATACCGCGGCGTTTCGTGCAGCGGATCTGGGTAAGAAAGTGGTTCTCGTTGAACGTTTTGACAGCTTGGGCGGTGTGTGCCTGAATGTGGGATGCATTCCCTCCAAAGCCCTGCTTCACATTGCCAAAGTGGCTGATGAGACGCATGAACTGGCCGATCAGGGCATCAGTTTCGGTGCGCCCAAGCTCGATAATAAGAAAATGGTCACCTGGAAAAATTCCGTGGTGGGCCAATTGACTGGCGGCCTTAAAGCATTGGCTAAACAGCGCAAGGTCGAGGTTATTACTGGCGTGGGTCAATTCTCCGGGACGCATGAAGTCACTGTCGCCGGGAAAGAGGGCAATACCACCATTTCTTTTGAAAATGCCGTCATTGCTGTGGGCAGTGAGTCCATTAAATTGCCTTTTGTGCCTGAGGATCCACGCATTTTCAGTTCCACAGGGGCTTTGGAATTATCTGACATCAAGGGGGATCTCCTGGTGTTGGGCGGCGGTATTATTGGTCTTGAAATGGCCACGGTTTACTCCTCCCTGGGCGTTAAGGTGACTGTCGTTGAATTTATGGATCAATTGATGCCAGGCGCCGATGCGGATTTAGTCACTGTGCTGCAGAAACGCATGACTAAAAAAGGCGTCACCTTCCTGCTCAAAACCAAGGTGACTGCGGTTGAAGCCAAAAAAGACGGTATTTACGTCAGCATGGAAGGGGAACATGGCACGGACAAACCCCTGCGCTTCCAGCAGGTGCTGCTGTCGGTCGGACGCAGACCCAATGGCGGAACCATCGCTGCTGAAAAAGCCGGTGTTGCGGTGGATGAGCGAGGCTTCATTAAGGTCGATAAGCAAATGCGCACCAATGTCCCCCACATTTTTGCCATTGGCGATGTGGTTGGACAACCCATGCTGGCGCACAAGGCTATCCCGGAAGGGCGGGTGGCTGCAGAAGTCATTGCCGGCATGAAGCACTATTTTGATCCCAAATGCATTCCAAGTGTGGCCTATACCGATCCAGAAGTCGCCTGGACTGGCTTGACTGAAAAAGAAGCCAAAGAGAAAGGCATAGCCTATGAAAAAGCCACGTTTCCCTGGATGGCCAGCGGCCGTGCCTTGAGCATGGGGCGTGGGGAAGGGATGACCAAGCTGTTATTCTGTCCTGAAACCAATCGCATTCTGGGGGCTGGGATCGTCGGGGTCAATGCCGGTGATTTAATTACCGAAGCCTCGTTGGCCATTGAGATGGAATGTGATGTGGAAGACATCGCGTTAACCATTCATCCGCATCCAACCCTGTCTGAGACCATCATGTTATCGTCCGAAGCATTCGAAGGCACGATTACTGATTTGTACCTGCCCAAGAAAAAGAAAAAATAAATGCTGTACTGACTGCTTGCCTGAATACCAGGCAAGCAGCGCCTTTCCCTTCGGTTACAAAACCGTGCAAAGCGAGTATAATCAGAGAAACCTCTTTTATTTCCACCAATTGCCAATGCCAGGGTAGCCATGCTTAAAGTACGTCCCATGCAGGTCAGTGATATTGACAGGGTATATACCATCGAGCTCGCAGCGCACCGGGCCCCATGGAGCCGTGATATTCTGAGGGATTGTGTGCTCGTCGGATACAACTGTCAGGTATTGGAATTGCATGAATCCGTGGCGCAGGTTGTGGCTTATATTATTTGCCGGCACAGCTATGGCGTTTGTCATATCTTAAATCTGTGCGTTGAAAATAGCCAACAGGGCAAGGGGTATGGCCGGTTTTTACTCGAAAAGCTGTTGAGTTCGCTTAATCAGTCCATGACGACCACGGTGATGCTGGAAGTCAGGCCCAGCAACAAAATTGCCATTGCACTTTATGAAAGTCTTGGGTTTAAAATCGACACGGTTAAAAAGGGATATTACCGTGACGAAAACGGTGAAGAAGAAGATGCGTTACTGCTTAAAAAACAGCTTAATCCAGAAGGTTCATGCCCTTAGTAACGTGGATTTAGGTTTCATAACCGGGAAACAGCGGCCATCCTTAGCCGCTTAGTCTAATAATCAGGCGGATAACACGTCGTTGCTTTGCGAAGCCGACGAGGCCTGGCGTTCACGGTATGAAAGCATCAAAAAGCCCAGAATGGCAATCCCCAGACTCGCCGGGATAATCCCCACGCCGTAAATCAGGGCCTGCGCTGTTTTGGCGCCGCCAAAAGCCTGAATGATCATGCCGATGGTTGAATGAAAGGCATAACCAAAACTCATGATGATCATATTGGCGACGGCCGTCGTTAAGCCGGCAATCTGTTCGGGGACATAGGTGGATGCCTTATAAATCGCCAGGATCTGGTAGGCGCAGCAAACGCCAACGGCAATAAAACTGGCCACCAGACTGACGGAGGTGAGGTAACCGCCAATCATCAGCATAAAACAAAAAAACATCACCAGGCCTGCGCCAATGATCACACCCAGGTAATTACCGCTCTTTTCACCCATTAAACTCAAAAAGGGCGCTCCAAAGCACATGCCTAAAAAAATCATGGAGGTGATGTAGCTTGAGCTTTCATGGCTTAAGCCATAAATCTGTTGCAGGAAGGCAGCACCCCAGACATCGGCGAATCCTTCCAGCGGCCCGACCATGAGCCCTGCGAGCAGGCATAAGGTGATTACTTTCCTGTTGGTAACGACGGCTTTGATATCCGACATGACCTTGTTTTTATTCGGTTTTTGCAGATCAGGGATAATAAAATAGGTTATCAATGCCAGAGCAAAACCAAACACACAGAACAGTTTAATCACGGCCTGATAGCCCCACTGATCACAAAGGGCGCTGACTGGCCCGCCGCCATAAATCGCACCGATCAAACCAATGGTCACAGACAGGCTCAGCAATCGGGTGAAACGTTGTTCGTCAAAGGCCATACGAATGATTTTAAAAATACCGAGGATGGCCGCTGAAGAACCCATGCCGATTAATGCCCGGCCAATGACAGGGTATATCCAGTGCTCTGAAAAAATAATAGGCATGAGTCCGGCGACGGTGAGCAGTATACATCCAGTCATTACTTTACGCGGCCCGAAGCGGTCGAGCAGAATGCCTAAGGGTAAATGCATCAGGGAATAGCCAATGTAGTAAACGCCTGAAAATTGACCAAATACTGCACTGTCGATATGAAACTGACGGGTAAAATCCTCGAGCATGATGTTCGGCATGACTCGCAGGATGTATTGATAAGCATAAAAAATTGAGGCGGTGGCCCACATAATCCAGGCTGCAAAACGTGTAGTAGACATCATCATTACTCATTATTTAAATTGAAAGAACGACCTTGATTCAAGGGAGGTCAGCAAAAATAGAATGTGTGATTAAGTATTGTCCGCCTTAGCGGAGGAGGAGAGTAAGACGATTTGCACAGATTGCAGGTTTGGTAAAATAATCCATCACAACACCAATGGGAGTAAAAATAATTTACAATGAATACATGTTATGGCCAATGGTGGGGATTGTCAATAGCTAACGTGAAACGGTTGTGTTTTGCTAAGCCAACCTGGATAACCCGGTCAAGCCCTTATCCCAGAGGGAACGGGCAGGCAGCGAATTGACTTAATTCAACACGAGTACGGGATAATATGGTATTCTCTATGGATTATACTTTTTATTATTAATAATAATGCGGTGGTTAAAAAACACACTCACCCTTATTTACTCCTATCTGGTCAGGCAAACGGAAGAAGCCAGTCATCAGATCACCTTGTTTGGTATCGTGATGATGATCAACTACCCGCTTTTTGGGGTGTTTTGGAAGCTTGAGAGTTTTCAGCTGACGGAGGAGTTTTTTTTGCGCTTGATTGCTACGACGCTGTGCGCATTATTAGCCTTCAATAAATTCTGGCCTGCTTCATTATTAAGAATTCTACCCGTATTCTGGTACGTGACCCTGCTTTTCTGCCTCCCCTTTTTCTTTTGCTATCTGACCTTATTGAATCATGGAACAACCCTTTGGCTGATGAACTGTGTCTCGGCTATTTTTTTCCTATTGCTGGTAACCAGTGCTTTGGGTGCACTAATTCTGCTGCTTTTAGGGGTGGGGTTGGCTTTTTTCTGCTTCTTTCAACTCTCTACAAATGTGTTTGAGTATATACCGGGTAATTTATCGGTCTTTGGTTTGACCATTACCTATTCTGCAGCAATCCTTATTGGCGCGCTGTTTGCCCGTGACAGGGAAATTATTCAGGCAGGAAGGTTATCCGGTCTTCGCTTGCTGGCAGGGAGTATTGCCCATGACCTGCGCACCCCATTGGCCAGTATTCATTTGCAGGCGGAACTGCAGGAGTTGCTGCTCGCCAAGTTGAATAATCCCGAAATTCAAAAAGACATGAAGGAAAACCTCAACAAGATTACTCGCGGTATCGAGATGGGCAATCAGCTAATCAGTATGCAGCTTAATAATATTAAACGGGAGAAGTTTGATACAAGCGCTTTCGCTATCCACCCTGTGGCCGTTTTGCTTAAAAAAACGCTGGAGGACTATCCTCTCAAGGACGAGCAAAAGGCATTGATTCATTGCGATTACGATCATAATTTTCAGGTTTGGATAGAGGAAGTGGCTTTTAAAAACCTTATCTGGAACCTGTTAAAAAATAGCTTTGAATACATTGACGAATCCGGTAAAGGCCAGATTTTCATCTGGTTGGAGAAAGGAGGCGAGAAGGATGATTTTAATTACCTGCACGTAAAGGATACGGCAAAAGGGTTATACACCAAGAATACGGAAAAAATCTTTGATTTTTTTTACTCCGATCGCAAAGACGGGACCGGAGTCGGGTTGGCCTATTGTAAATTACTGATGCAGGCTGCGGGAGGAGACATTCAATGTAAAGGAAAAATGAATGAATTTGCCCATTTTATTGTTAAATTCCCTAAAATTGACTAAGCAACAACCGCTTCAGAACGCGCCACTGAAAAGATGGCGTCTGACAAGTTTGACCACATCTGCCGCTGATGAGTATAAATAAATTCAAACGCGTTTTTTACTTTACTCTGATCAGTTTCCCATATGGGGAATAATAAATCGAGCACCGAATCAAAATGGGTCACATGGACATGGACGTTAAAAAAGGCCATGCCTTGTTGTGAAATGTGCAGTGATTTAGCCAGATTGACCAAAAGAGGGTAATCCAGGTTATCAAGGCGTTCGTAAGCGGCAAAAGCAGCGATACGCTCTTCTTCGCTATGGCAGGTAAGCCATTGTAAATGTTTTTTGTTGAATTCACGGGCAAAGGGCAGATAGAAGGCTTCCGAAAGCATTTCCTCATGAATATTGACCTGGCACTCCGTGGCGAAACGCTCATAAAGCAGTTCATGAGAAAAACGGGTGCCAATGCCTATTTCTTCATGGATATTATTCAATACAACCTGCTTCATTTGCTCGTTGGATGAAAAATTGGCCAAGTACCACATAAAATTAATAAAATGACCCCGCAAATGGTAAAAGATGGCCGCAAAATGCTGCTTTTGTTGCGTATTCCAATGTTGCGTTTGGTTGGAGTCAAATAAGGGAATAGTATCCAGGGAAGCGCGATACATTGAATCGGAATGCGCCAAAAATTCCTGCAGTGACGCAGGCGTTGCTATGGAATTATTGTTAGGCATAACACGTTCTTCTACTAAAAGAGAGATGAAATGAGAATTCAAAAAATTCTACCATATGAACAAAAATTAATCAAATAGACTGGCTGTATTATTTAAAAAAATGAAGACTAAACTTCTATTTGTTGCTTATTTCATCACATTTCAACACTGAATTAAAGGCATCTTTTTGAATAAGGTAGTCTTTACCTCATTTTCTTCGACCTCTCTTTTTTGCGTATATACTTAGAAAGTAGTAAAGGCGACACTAAGCAGGAGCCCGCAATGATCAATCCCTTAACCTATACCCCTAAAGGCGACAAGCAAAACACGGATTATTTTAATGAATACCGCATGAAAATCTACGAGCGGCGTCAAACGGCAGGGTTGCAGGATTTATACGGTGACATGTGCGCGGTGGTCATTCAGGTGCAGACGGGTGATGCGTTGGGTTATTTGAAAGAGCTCTACCTCATGACGCCTTACCGTTATCAGGCCAGTTACATCAGTGATACCCATAAAATTTATTGTCTGGTGAATACGACTGAATCGCCCGTTTTAATTATTCTCGAACCGCTGGATCCCAATTTTCGCGATGACATTACCCGCATCAATAAAATGTACCCCAACTCACGCGAAAAATTTAATGCGCGCTACGTGGGTGAACTGTTTAAGACAAAAAATCAGCAGGAAACCAGGGACATTCTTCAATCCCAGGGGTTTCATTTTTGCGATCCGGCCACCACTGAAAATCCATTTTATTGCAATGGCCATTTTGCCTTTACCAAACTGTCTGATTACTCATTCAATGCGTTAGGTTATACCGATGCTAATATTTTTGACTTTGAAAGCCTTAATCTCGGGCAACCCTTTAAGTTGACCAAGGCACAGCAGCAAGCACTCGACAGCGTGGATCAACTCAGTATCGACAAGGGCATTAAACCCTTGTTAAAAGGCATTGATCACATGGCGACCCGTATTCTTGCCGGGGAACGTGAAGATGCGATTTTGGAGCTGTTATGCCTGTCGAATTATTATTTTTGGGGGGCTTACAACATCAGCGATATGAATTCATCCACCAATGTTAACCGCACCGCGCATGGCCAGGACATTAAATCGCCGGCCAAGGTATTTACGGCCAATAATACGCCTTTTATGGTGAATTCCTTCGAGGGTTTGCCCATGCCCACGGAGAATTTTGTCAGGAATTATGGCCGCCGCATGCACCATATTGCCATTGAAGTGATCGATGGTGATCACCCCTCCGGCCTTAAGAACATTGATTACGTGGTGAATACCCTGCAGAATGAGTTGTCCATTCCCTTTCTTGCTCAGGTTTTCGGTTCCTGCGGTACGGAGCCGGATTTAAAGCAGATTTTCTCCAAACATTCGCCGTACTCCATCCTGATTACCGAATACGTCGAGCGCTGCCATCAGTTTGACGGGTTTTTTACCCGTGAAAATGTCGCGGCCCTGACAGAAGCCGCCAGCCTGGATGAAGCAGTCCAGCAGCACAGTAAGAAACATGGCCTGGTAGGGGACTAACGCCGCTTAGCACGGCGATGACGGTACCTGTTGAAGAGGGCGATTGTCTTTAAGATTGGGAAAATCAATCTCATTCAAATCATGCAATAAACCATTCAGTTTTCTTTCCGAGTGGGTTTTCGGCCCTTTGAAAAAGGCAAAGCAGCCGCCTGCTCTGGTGTTGAGGTAGGCCAGGGCGTCGACGACGTATCGGTTTACGCCGCGATGGTTGGCTAATTCAGTACGAGCGTCACGAATCAGACCTTCGTAGGCTTCCTTTAAGGCGTCAATGTCTTGAATCGTCCCCTCGTCAAAATAGTCGCGTCGTAATTGCTGCAAGTCATTGCACAGCTTATTCGCAATGTCACTCGCCTTGACGTAGCGGGGGTTGGTTTTTGCCCTGTCGGCGAGAATGGTTTGCTGGGCGCGCATTTTTTTAATGGCAAAATCAAACAAATCAGCGGCTAACCACACGCTGTTGCCATCAATCACTTTCGTTTTCAGGGCAAGCGAAAGCGCTTCTTGCCGGCTTTTTTTATTTTTTTCTTTCAACTCGCGGGCTTCTTTGGTTTCTATGGCCATCGCTTTGTAGTTTTGTTGAATTTCCGCATTGCCTTGGGCCGTTTGAATGTGTTGTCTTACTTTTGACTTGCATAAGGTATACTGCTCGTGCTTTTGTTCGATTAATTTACAGAGTTTATCCAGCAAGAGTATTTTATTTTCAATGATGCCGCAACGCGTTGGATTGGTGCTGACTAAGGGATAGTATAACTCCAGGCTGGTGACAATCGCGCTGATGAGCGCCTGGGCGCGGCCTAGAGCTAGACGCAGATCATAATCAAACCGAGTGATTTCCAGAATAAAATTTTTCAGTTCACTGGCTGTGGTGATGGGCATAAGCGTCTCCCCGACAAAAGGATCATAATTGTCAAAGAGGGAGTTTAAATTGTCCGTTTCAAAAGCCAGATCAGAATAGAATTTATTAAATAACCGGGTAATTTTCTTCTCAGGCAGGGGGGCGGGAGCCTGGGTCGCGAGATAAGTCCGCATTAGTTTGAGCTCGCTATCCAGTTCTCGTTGTGCGGCTGCTTCCGCTTGTTTGGCTTTATTCAGCATGTTGGTCTGATGAAGAGGCACTTCAATGTAAGTTGGCCTGTGGATGAGCTCCTGTGGACTCCAATGGGCGGCGGGGTGGATGGTTTTGAGTTTTCCCAGTGCAGTTATTCGTGTTTTTAACGCATGGATTTGTTCGGGAATGGTTTCTTTCATATTCAACTCCTTGTGAATAAAAAAATAACAAGATAATTTCACGCGGAGCAGGGATTTACAAGAGGAATTGTAAGAAAATCAATGAAAAATCAAATGCGTTTAGCCAATTGTTCCAGAAGCAGGATTAAGCTCACAATCAAGGTGAATTTTATGCCAATGCCCACGTATTTTTTTCGGGATAAAGCGGCAAGGTAGGCCAGCGGGTGACGTTTGATTAAATCGAGCAACAGGATACGGGTGACAGGGCTTGGAGTCCCGCGATGAGGAATTTCATGAATGGTGATGTTAGGATTAAAATTGCCTTCGAGAATAAGCCATCGGGTGTGATCAAACGATTGATTAATGTCTTCACATAACACATCAAATCCGACAAACTGCAGGCCTAAGGTTTTGGCTGCTTTCACCAGCAGGCGTGCATTGCGGGGATGGATTTTTTTGCCATGGGAAACGATATCGCCGCCGCGCCCGGTGTTGACGGTATGGCACAAATGAACTGTTTGTCCTGCCGCGGGAATGCTTTCCAGTGTTAAGCCCTGTTCAGTCAGGCATTGCCGGTATTCCTGATCAACCACCAGCGGCGAAATGGTTAATTTATCGCTTAATTTCTCACGCGCCGCGTTACTGGCGTCAATCAGCTGGGCAAGGGTCTGACGCCCATCGCCCGTTACCCTGGCGCCAAAGCGCTCAACGACGCCAATCACGCGGCGTTTAAACACCAGGACGCGGTATTCTTTAAGGCCCTGATGAAATTCTTCCACCTGCATGGATTTGTGTGTATTTAATTGCTCGTCAAGGTAAGCATAGAGGGTGTCTACGTCTTTAATGTTGCAGAAGACATCACGTCCCCGCACAGTATCCTGAGCCGGCTTGGCGACCAGCGGAAAGCGAAAGTGCTCTATTTTTTGGCAAAGGATCGCTTTGCTGAAATGCTTGGCAAGAAACAAGGCCGCTTTAGGAACTGGAAAACCGGCCCTGTCGAGCAAATAATTGGCTAAATACTTGTGTTTGGCAATGTAAATGCTCGCGCCCTGGTTAAACGGGGTGATGGCGGCATGGAAATAATAGCAACGGCGGCTGAGCTTGATGTTCAGTATATTCAGTTCCGGCTGGAATACCGCCGGCAGTCCCAGCGCTTCGGCTGTTTCTGCGTAAATTCGAATGTTCTTATCCATTATCATGGCCTGATTTGCGATGCTGCTGCCTCCTACCATACCGGATACACCGGGGCCGTGCAAACGGGTTGGCGAATCCTGATTCACTGTGTTGATTTGGTGTTATCAGCAAGTCAGAGTAGAATGGATTTGGAGGAAGTAACCCGTCTTCGTAAGCCCTCGCGAAGTCTTTTTCATTTTAAAAGGAATTAATTATGAAAATGTCACTTGTAGCGTCATTGTTTCTTCTGTCCCCGTTAAGTTTTGCCAACCTGGCAGAACCGCCTAAAGCAGTGATCGATCCGGTTTTTGACGGCCAGGCGGTTGTAAAGCAATACAGCAATTTTCAGGATGTTGCAGGGCATAAGCAAGGGTTTGAGCGGCATCAGCCTTACCCGACTCAGATCGTACGTGTTCAGGGTGCGCTCAGCGGTGAACGCCATTGCGAGGCAATAATCCAGGACATTGAAGATTTTTTCGTGTCAAAAATTACCTATGAAAAATTTTTATACAACACTCTGGTTTTCTGCGGTTATGATCCCAAGACCGAGTATGCAGTACATTTCGCCATCAACAGTTATTTTGATCCCTTAAACGACGGCGCCATTTATTACCTTGAAAATTACCTGCGTTCACACAATGGCCAGGATTTACTGGGTGTTCCTTTTGAGGTGGAATCCGCAACGGGTGTCGCGGTGTCGCTTAACATTGATGCGGGGGTTTTGAATCATCGCAATGACAGCAGGCTACTGCGTTATCGACATGACAACCAGAGCCATTATTTCGCCAGCAACTATGATCTGATGAATGAGTTGACTCATGACATTTATGAACGCTTTTATTCCAACGATCCGGGTTTGATCCTGCCGTTCATCAATCGCTGGTTCTATGCTTTTGCCGACCGGACCTATTCGGGGGTGCTAAGCCATGCCAACTACGTGGAACTGCAGCCGGAACTTCTGTTTTTGATGGAGAAGGCGCCGAAGGTCTATACTTCACCCTTGCGGATGTACTTTGGTCATCACTGCACCAAATACGACAACAAACATTGTTTATAACCCTGTCCCGGGCCTCAGTGCCCGGGCGTTATTGTGAGGAAATCATGTCAAATCAGGAATGGCCGGCATCAGACTATGCCATCGGCTCCTTTATCCAAGCCACCATCGCCGACACGTTTTTACCTCAGTTAGAAATCAAACCGCAAGATGCGGTGCTGGATATCGGCTGCGGTAACGGCAGTTTCAGTTTAAAAATCATTGAAAAGGTACCCCTCGGCTCTTTTCTGGGTGTCGATGCCTCGGACAACATGTTGGCGCTGGCTAAAGAAACCGCCAGGGATTACCCGAATGCCGACTGGCAACAGGCGGATGTATTGACGTTGCCTTTTGAGACGGCGTTTGATTACATTGTGTCTTTCTGGTGTCTGCAATGGGCAAGCGACATCAAACGGGCATTCGCTAATATCACCCGGGCGCTTAAACCAGGAGGCCGGTTTTTCACGCTGTTCCCTACCGGGGATGATCCCTTCATGTGGACGTTTAACAGTGTCAGGGATTCAGGGCAGTTTGCTTCCCTGCGCGAATTCAAGCCCCCTGTGGATTACTCCCGACTTCATGAGGGCATGGAGCATCTCCGTGATTTGCCGCTTAAAACAGTGCACATTCAACGCGTCGGCGAAGCCTTGACATTACCTTCATTAGACACCTTCCGTAAATTTGTAAACGGCATCCCTTTCTTCCATGGGCAAATTGAGCCTGACGAAATCAAACGCATCAATGAAGCCATGGTGCAAACCTATGCCGAAAAAGTGAAAGAGCAGTACCAGGGGGATTACCTTTTTAAATTGTCGGTGTTTGTTGTGACCGGGGAAAAATAACCCCGGCCATTGTCGGGCGGATTTAGAATTTTTCTGCTGTGGCCAAATCCCAGTATTTTTTATAGCTTGGCGGGATATCCGACCCTAAAAGCTGGCCCGGTTTTAAATAGTCATAGATTTCACAGAAGGATTTCACGGATTCTTCGCTGACACGGCGCATCAGAAAGTCCGGTTTTAAGTCGCTGGGATTGGAAAGACCCATGGCTCCCACCATTTCCAGAAAACTTTTCATGGTGTTGCGATGGTAATTGACGACACGCTGCTTTTTAACATCCACAACCAGGCCGCGTTGCAGGCGCTCATTCTGGGTTGCAACCCCGGTAGGGCAGGTGTTGGCATTGCATTGTTTGGACTGAATGCAGCCGATAGCCATCATCATGGCCCGCGCGGCATTGCACATGTCGGCGCCCATGGCAATTTTAGCCACCAGATCATAGCCACTGTACACCTTGCCGCTGCAAATGACGCGGATTTTGTCACGCACATTGATGCCGACCAACGCATTGTGCACAAACACCAGTGCCGCTTCCAGGGGTTCGCCGACCCGGTTGGTGTATTCAAGCGGTGCGGCCCCGGTACCGCCTTCGGCACCGTCTACCGTGATGAAATCCGGCAGGATATTGGTTGTCAGCATGGCTTTGCAAATGCTCAGAAATTCTTCTTTACGACCCAGGCACAATTTAAAACCAACCGGCTTTCCCCCGGACAAATCGCGGAGTTTTTTCACAAATTCCAGTAGACCAATTGGCGAATTGAACGCGGTATGTGCTGGAGGAGATAGGACGTCCTCTCCCATTTTCACTTTCCTGACCCGTGCAATCTCCGGTGTCAGCTTGGCGGCAGGCAGAATACCGCCATGCGACGGTTTCGCGCCCTGCGATAATTTGATTTCGATCATTTTGACTTGTTCGCGGTTCGCTTCAATTTTAAACTCGTCTTCACTGAAACGCCCCTGATCATCGCGGCAGCCAAAGTAGGCTGTCCCTAGCTGGAAAATGATATCACCGCCCTGCAGATGGTAGGGGCTTAAACCCCCTTCACCGGTATTATGGGCAAAGCTGCCCAGTTGGGCCCCCTTGTTCAAGGCCATGATGGCATTGGGCGATAACGACCCGTAACTCATGGCTGAAATGTTTAAGCGCGAGGCGCTGTACGGTTTTTTGCAATCGGGTCCGCCCACAATGATGCGCGGTTCGACTTCAGAAACATGCTTGGGTGCCAGCGAATGCAAAACCCAGGTATATCCCACCTGGGTGATTTCGCGTTCAGTGCCGAAAGGAACCGTGTCACGTACATTTTTGGCGCGTTGGTAAATAAGTGATCGTGCCTCGCGGTTGAACGGTCGTTCCGCTTCATTGTCGGCAATGAAATACTGCTGAATTTCCGGGCGGAAAAATTCAAGAAGGTAGCGGGAATGCCCAAGCACCGGGAAATTGCGCAGTATGGTATGCTCTTTCTGGGTAGTGTCGTAAATCCACAGAATGACAATGGGTGTCAATACCGCTAAAAACCAGATGGTATCATGCAGCATCACCAGAAACAGCAGGATGCCTAATAAAACCACTCCAAAACCGATATACCATTGCCGTCGCATCGTTTTCTCTCCTTGAAGCCCTGCCTTGATTATAGGTATATTCCCGTTGATTAAACAATGTGAAATTGACAAACGTGCAAGTCTTTTTAAAATGACAATACATCCGATTGCGGAGCTTCAATTGCCTTACTCAACCACACCCTTGATAAAGATTAATGCCGATGGCCATTACACGCTGTTTCCGGGCGTGACAGTCATTTGCCCCGTCAGGGAGGAAGACGCCACTTTCTGGCAATCCGTTTATCAGGCGTTGGTCGATGATCCCTTGCTTCTGCGTTATTTTTCGCCACTGCCCATGGGCAGTTACCACATGACGGCCATCAACGTGTTTACCCAAGCTAATGAGGGCGGGCAAGGGTGGGACCGGTTTCTGTTGGAGCATCGCCTGTTCTTACAGCGCTTAAAAGCGAGTCTTGATCAGCGGTGCCTAAAGCCGACACTGACCATTGAAAAAATCGTCGTCAGTGATGTCATCCAGCTTTATGGCCATCTGCCGGCGGCCATGCGAGACGCCATCGTGACGCTGGCGCGAGACCATAATCTTGAACATAAAATACCCCGTGTTTTTCACATTACCCTGGCGTATCGTTATCAAACGCCATCCGACGAGCGCCTGCAGACCATTACCCGGCATGTCAGCAACAGGCTGCAAAAACTGCTGCAGCATCACACCGACACCTGGTCGCTTAAGCCCGCTGGATTGTATTGTTTCAACGACATGACGGCCTTTATACCCTGGGAAGAGCAAAACGCTTAGTGAGGGCTGCCGTCATACAGCCCGCAAAGGTAACTGTGGGTAGAATCAGCCAAGGCCTCGAGGTGATAACCGCCTTCAAGAACAGAAATGATGTGGCCCTCACAATAATTTGCGGCAAGATTGGCGAGGGTGTGCCCAAGCCAGTAAAAGTCATCTTCATCCAGATTTAAGCCACCGATGGGGTCCCGCTTATGCGCGTCAAAACCTGCGGAAACAAAAAGAATATCGGGTTTAAATGCCTGCAAGGGCGCAAGGATGCTCTCTTCAAAACGCAGTCGGTATTCTTCGCCGGCTGTTCCGGCTGCAAGCGGTAAGTGGATAATGTTCGGATGATCCCTGACTAGGGGTGTGAACGGGTAAAAAGGGTGTTGAAAAGAAGAACAGAAAAGGACCTCTGGTTTGTCTTTTAAAATGTGCTGAGTGCCATTGCCATGGTGAACGTCAAAGTCAACAATGCCCGCTTTTTTAACCCCGTAATGCTTAAGGGCATAAATGACGCCGCTTGCAATCGTGTTAAAAAAGCAAAACCCCATGGCCTGATTATATTCCGCATGATGCCCTGGGGGTCTGACCAGGCAAAACACTTGCGTGGCTTGCTGCTGATACACTTTATCCACGGCCTGAATAAGGCTGCCGGCAGCGTGCAGGGCAGCATTCAGGGAAAACGGATTCATCAGGGCGTCAGGACCGACCGCTTTGTACCCGTGCACAGGGGAGGCGGCGAACACATGATCAACATGTGCTCTGTCGTGGGTGGCGTAGAGCCATTGACTGTCGATTGGCCTTGCCGTATGCCATTGCAGAGGGAGGGCTGAGGTTTGAAGTTCATCCATAATGGCTTCAATCCGCGCCGGCGATTCGGGATGAAATTGCCCCATGTCATGCAACTGGCAAACGTCATGGGTGATGATATCGATCATGGTTCATGCCTTGCGGTGCTTTTTAAAATTATAGCATTAACCCACCTGCCTAAGCCCAGCCCTGATGTCCGTAGGCTCAAGCTATATCACCTCCGTCAGATAGGCATAGGCTTTGCGTGCATAGTCTAAAGGCGGCGCCTTGGCTGGATCCTGCTCTGCCTCAACAATCATCCACCCCTGATAATTCAATTGCCGCAATTCGTCAACAACGGCCGCAAAATCCAGTTGCCCATCCCCAGGAACGGTAAACACACCCAGACGCACGGCGTCCATGAAACTTAATTCCTGCTGTTGGACCTGATGAAGAATGTGGCTGCGGATGTCTTTTAAATGCACATAACGGATTCGCTGGCCGTGTTTTTTAATCAGGCTGACCGGGTGAATGCCAGCCATTGCGGCGTGTCCGGTATCCAGCAGCAGGGCGACGAGCTCAGGGCTTGTGTGCTGCATCAGGTAATCAATTTCTTGCTCGTGAAACACACCGGTTCCTGCATGGTAATGGTAGGCTATCTGCATATTGAAATCATGGGCTATGCGGCCAATAGTATGTAAGCCCTGGATCAGTTGCTGCCATTGGCTGGCGCTGAATTGCGGTTTATTGTGTCCTAAAATGGGGTGCGGCGTTCCCTGAATGGCGCCGCCGCATTCACAGACATTGACGAATCGGGCGCCTAAGGCACGCATGAAACTTAAATGATCAAGGAAGCGGGACAGGGTGGCATCGTATTGCTCGGCTTCGGTAAAAAAGGTACTGAACCAGGCACTGGCCATTTCAAGGCCTTTTTCAGCCAGCGATTGTTTAAGCACGGCCAGATTCCGGGGATACTTGTTGCCCATTTCCGTGCCGACAAAGCCGGCCTCGGCCATTTCCCGCAGGCATTGTTCAAAGCTGATGTCCCGACCCAGGGATGGATCATCGTCATTGCACCAGTTAATGGGGGCGATGCCGAGTTTAATGGTCATGTGTTGCTCCTTAATAATCTTTAATTGCTTCAAGCTGACGGGTCATTTGTTCGTAGGCTTGTTGCACCTGCGGTGATTTGGATTGAGCCGCTACGCCGACCCGCCACCAGGTGTGATAGCCCTGACTCATGGTTTTAGGCAGAACCGGTAAAACGATGACGCAACTTTGCGTTTCCTGTTTAGCGGCCTGCAGTGCAGAGTTAAACTGTTCATAGCTTTCTGCATAAAAACTTTTTGCCCCCAGGGCCTCGGCATACTGACAAAAATCGATGGTTAAGTACTCACCTGTTAATTGCCCGGATTGCGGATCGCGGTAGCGGAATTCGTTGCCAAATCCCTGGCTGCCATGCGCTTCCTGCAGGTTGCGGATGCACTGATACCCGTGGTTATCAAAGAGGAGAATGGTGATTTTTTTATGCTCCTGAATGCAGGTGATCAATTCGGAATGCATCATCAGGTAACTGCCATCGCCTGCAAGCACATACACCTCACCCGCGCCTCCTTTGGCAAGACGCACCCCCAGCCCGGCGGCGACTTCATAGCCCATGCAGGAATAAGCATATTCCAGATGATAATCCTTAGGTTGTTTGCATTGCCATAAGCGATGCAAATCCCCAGGCAGACTGCCGGCAGCACTGACAATCACATCCTCGGCGGTGACAAATTGATTGAGTTCAGCAAGGACGGCTGTTTGCTCAAGACCGTCTTGGCGTAGCGGCTGGCTTATCCGCGTTAATTCCTTTTCCCAGGCCCGCCGGTAATCGTTAACCTGTTGTTGGTAGGACAGGTCAGTCTGATAATCCTCCAATGCCTGCGACAATTGCTCAAGACCGGTACGCGCATCGGCTTTTAAACTGAGACTGTCCATTTTCAGGCTGTCAAAACGGCTGATATTGAGGTTGATGAATTGGCAGTCTGTCTGCCTGAATCCTGACTTGGATGCGGTGGTAAAATCCTGAAGACGCGATCCGACCACCAGAATGACGTCCGCCTGCGCAGCAAGACGGTTGGCGGCCTCTGAACCCGTAACCCCCATGCCCCCGACATTGAAGGGATGGCTTGCCGAAAGGGCACTTTTACCCGCCTGCGTTTCAGCCACTGCAATGCCGTGTCTGGCAGAAAAATCAGCCAGGGTTGCTGTGGCCAGGGAGTAGTGCACACCGCCTCCGGCAATGAGGAGGGGGCATTTTGCCTGCTTAAGGAGGTTTACGGCTCGCTGCAGGGTGTTCTGAGACAGCGGGGGCCGCTCAATGAACCACTGGCGTTTGTTGAAAAACGACGCAGGGTAATCGTAACATTCCGATTGCACATCCTGCGGCAGGCAGAGGGTCACGGCGCCAGTCTCTGCGGGATCGGTAAGCACACGAAAGGCATTGATGCAGGCCGTCATCAATTGTTCCGGGCGGGAAATCCTGTCCCAGTATCGGCTCACCGGTTTAAAGCAATCATTGACAGACAGCGTGTAGTCATGCGGCATTTCGAGCTGCTGCAACACCGGATCGGGTTGACGGCAACTGAACACGTCCCCGGGTAGAAGCAGCAGGGGAATGCGATTGGTGGTGGCTGTCGCCGCCGCAGTCACCATATTGGTTGCGCCCGGTCCAATCGAGGACGTGCAGGCAAAGATCTTCAAGCGGTTATGCTGTTTGGCAAAGGCAATGGCGGTATGGGCCATGCCCTGTTCATTATGGCCTTGATAATAGGTCAGGCCGCCCGAGTCATATTCCAGGGCTTCGCCAAGGCCTGTGACATTGCCATGCCCAAAAATACCGAAGACGCCCTCGACCAAGCGCTGCTCCACGCCATCCATCACCACGTATTGGTTGGCTAAAAACCGTAAAAGAGCCTGAGCCATGGTTAAACGAATTGTGTTCATCGCGTTTCCTTATTGCTTGTCCTGCCATGATCGCAGCGGCGATCCGGCATGGCGTGTCCACTCGTGTTCGCTCTGGAACGCGGGGGTTAAATAGGGATTATCCGGCTGATGGCGAATAAACCACAGGGTGTACATGGCGTAACCCGGTGCAGTGCAATGCGCGTGCGACTGGCCTTCTGCAATTTGAAACGTGTCGTTGTGTTCGATCCGCAGCACCTCGCGGCCATTTTCGCCGAAGGCAAAGCCCTGGGGTTCGGAAAAGCGGTAGTGATAAATTTCCGGCTGCGGGTGAGCATGTGGTGGATAACTGGACCAGCGGCCCTGAAAGGTAATGATTTCACCCACCACCAGATTCGATTCGGGACGATTGCGTTTGTCAAAGACAGTGCGAACCAGTCGATAAGATGTGTTGTCCAGCAAATCCTTGCCGCGATGATCGCATTCGAGCAGATTGGCCTCATCAAACAACACCGGCGCAAAGGGTTGATCGTTTTCGGTTTCAATCAGCATGATCTCGCAATCGCTTAAGGCATCGACATGCGCCGCTGTGCCGGCCGGGCAGTGAAGAACCAGCGGCAGTTGTGAGAAATAATCCGTGCGTTCGACTTCTTTTTTGAGGGACTGGTAATGGAAAATAACGCGACCAGTCATCAGCAGGGCCGCAAATTCATAGTCGGTGTCAAAATGAAATGTTTGGCCGATTTTTAGTCGAAGTGAACTGAAATTCATGCCCGTGGGCAAGGTGGATTTCTGCATGTCGACAATGCGGTTTAAACCGTCTTTAAATCCCTGAGGTTGTTTAAGCAGGGTTTCAGACGAGGGGGGGGATGTGGGGGTCAATGACTGATGCAGTTTGGCTAATTCATCACTCGCCCAGATTTCAGGATCGTCTGCATAATGGCGGATGAAATAGGTTAATTCAGGCCAGAAGGGGATGGCGGGTGCACAGCCATGGCGAGTGACCACCAGCGCACCGCAGGCATTAGCGTAAGTCATTGCCTGGTCAAAGGATTCGCCTGTCAGCAGTCCGCGCAGCAAACCGGCCATAAAGCCATCGCCAGCGCCTAACACATTGAGGACGGGTACAGGGAACGATTGGCTGCAATAAGGCCTGCTGTCTCTGGCGAAATAAACCTCGCTCCCTTTTTCGCCTCGTTTCATGACAATCGGCGCCTGCGTGAGGCCGCGAATCGTCCGCAGGGCCTTGTGAATGTCCTCGTTGCCTCCGGCAATGCGGATTTCTTCTTCTGTACCCACCACCAGTGCGCAGTGAGGCAGAATCTGCTGATAGGTTTGGGTGACGCGGTGGCTGGTCAGGTAACGGAGTTCGCCATTGCCGCGGTCCGTCAAACCCCACAACACCGGACGGTAATCCAGATCCATGATGACGGCGGTACCGGTTTTTTTTGCCACGCTCACTGCATGGCGGCTGGTGGCAAACATCGAGGACGTCGACAGCCCTGTACCGGTGATGAGCAGGGCTTTTGCCTCAGCGATTCTGTCTTCCTGGACATGTTCAGGTTTTAGCTGCATGTCGGCACAGTCATTGCGATAAAACATCAGCGGGAAATCATGTGGCGGTTTAATTCCCAGTAATACCAAACCGGTTAAATGCTGGCTGGACTCCTGAAGAAGGCTGATGTCCACGCCTTCCCGCACCAGCGTCTTTTTGAGAAAAGTACCCATGTCATCCTTGCCGACGCAGGAAAACATCAGGCTGTTTAGTCCAAGCCTTGCGGCGCCCACGGCAATATTGCCAGCGCAGCCGCCTAAATATTTTCGGAATGTCTGAGCCTCTACCAGACTGCTGCCTATTTGTTCCGCATAGAGATCAACAGCCACACGCCCCATGACAATGACGTCAACGGGGCGATTGTTTTCAACGACAAAATCAGTCTGCGTCATAGCCGCCTCAATCCAGATGAACGGGTAAGCCAGTGATCAGTGATTGCTTTGCAGCACTGGCTATGCGCAGAGCCTGAAGGCCATCCCAGCCTGACACCGGGCTGGGTTTGGTCTCCTGCCAGGCCTCATGGAAAGCCAGCAGTTCCGCAATGAAGGCTTGTTGATAGCGTTCCAGAAAAAAGAATTTGGGGTTGGCGGTGGTGGTTAAATGCTGACGGTAATGCTTTACCGTGTGATTGGTCTGATTATCCGCAAGCAGCATGCCCTGGGAGCCGAACGCCTCGATGCGTTGATCATAGCCATAGACCGCCTGACGGCTGTTGTCAATAACGCCTAAAGCCCCATTGGCAAAGCGAAGCTGAACAATGGCGGTGTCCACGTCCTCACAGGCTTCAAAGTCCGGATCGATTAACACAGCGCCGCTGGCGTAAACTTCCACGACCTCGGAGGACGTTAAAAAACGCGCCATGTCAAAATCATGGATGGTCATGTCCATAAACAAACCGCCGGAGGTGGCGGCATAACCCTTGGGAGGGCATACCGGATCACGGGACGAAATACGTACAATCTGCAGCGAGCCGATATCTCCGGCTTTAATCTGGGCCTGCAGAGTGGAAAAACTGTGATCGAAACGGCGGTTAAAACCCAGTTGCAATAAGGTATTATTCGACTCAATGACGGTTAAGGCGTCTTGAATCGTTTCCTCAGTAAGTCCCATGGGTTTCTCACAAAAAACCGCCTTGCCCGCCGCACTTGCGGCTTTAATCTGCTCAATGTGGAGTGACGAGGGGGATGCAATCAGGATCGCATCAATGTCCTCGCGCTCAAGGAGTTCACGGCTATCCCCGCTGATGGGAATTTGCAGTCCCTGGGCCCAGGACCGGTCTATCGCGGGATCGGCAATGGCGGTTAATTGGAATTGCGGCAGGTGAAATTGAATGTTTTCTGCGTGCAGACGGCCAATGCGTCCAGCGCCAAGGATACCTAGGCGGCAGCGTTTATAAGGTAAATGGGTCATGGTGTTTTTTCCAAAGTAAAGTCAAACGGATTGTTCCTGTACGGCAGCGGCTGGCCGATGTCTCTGATGTTGAAGCCTTTCGTCAGGTTTTCTTCAATTTTTTCAAGACTGACGCCAGAGGTTTCGGGAACAAAATAATAGGTGACGACAAAGGCTGATAAACAAATGATGGAAAAACCAAGAAAAACCGTGCTTTCGCCAACGCGTTCATAGGCCTGTAAAAACGAAATGGATACCGCAAAATTCGCGGCCCACTGCATTAAAGTGGCAAAACTCATGGCCATTCCCCGAACGCCTGAGGGGTAAATTTCGGCGATGAGAACCCAGAATAACGAGCCCAGGCTGATGCAATAGCCAATGACATACAGCGTCATGAACAGCAGCAGCACAAATGGAGAGGGGGCATTGGGTAGTGCAAAGAAAAGGCTTGCCGCCAGAAGGCTTATACAGGCCAGGAACGATCCGCCAAGCAACAAAGACCGGCGCCCATGGCGATCGATAAGACAGGCTGTTACCCCGGTAAAAATGAAATTAATCAGACTGAGCCAGAACGTGGCAAGGATGGCGTTTTTAACGGGCATGAAGCCTGCGTCATGAAAAATCATCGGCCCATAAAACAGGATGGCGTTAATGCCTGAAAACTGTTGGAAAATGCCAAGGCTTACTCCCAGCAGTAGAAGCCCGGCAAGCGGCCGTTTTAACAGAGCCAGAGGATTGACTTGTGAAGCGCACCCTTGTTTTTTTATTTCCTCTAACTCCAGAGACGTTTCTATGGCGTGGGGGCGAATCCGGTTCAAGGCTTCCCGGGCTTTTTCTTCCCCGTGATGTTTCAGTAACCATCGCGGGGAGTGGGGGACAAAAAACAAGCCAAGAAATAACACCAGCGCGGGCAGAATACCGATGGCCAACAACAGCCGCCAACTGGAGGACGAGACATCATGGAGAAAATAACCCAGGAGGTAGGCGGCGGCTTGACCGGAGGTGATGGCAAGGCCATTCATTAACACAAGGGCCCCTCGTTTATTCCTGGGCGCCATCTCAGCAATGTAAAGCGGTGCGGCATAGGAGGCTACGCCAATGCAGAGTCCGATTAAAAGCCGGCCGGCAAGCAGCCCAGTCAGGGTATGAGCGTCCGCACAAATCAGAGTGCCTGCAATAAACAGCAGAGCCACGGCTTTAAGCAGGGAACGGCGGCTGATGCGATCCGCGACAAGACCGCTTAGAGGGATACCGCAAATTGAACCGAGTAAGCTGACACTGACGACCTGTGACCATTGCCAGGTGCTTAAGGATAATTGCACTGAAACCTGATCGTGAATATCCGCGATGACACTGGAATCAAAACCAAAAAGAAAACCGGACAGGCCCGCAATGGCAGCAACGAGTACAACAAAACGATTAATCCCATGGTTCATGGTGATGGCATAAGTCCTTTTAATTTTTCCGCTGCAATGCTAACACTGTCGTGCAAAATCGTAAATGCCACGCTTGTTTAGCAGGGTAAACTCCTGTAATTTAAAAAGATTATTAAATGGCGTAAGGACCGTCTTTTACCATGCGCAAATTGCTCGCTACTCTGCTATTGCCGGCCTGCTTGTTGCCGCAGCCCGCTTTGTCTTACAGTATGCGTCATGCCAGCAAACCCTTTGTTCCGATGGTTGATAATCAGGCTTTTCGTGATGAAATCATCAGCTACGTGCGCGGTATTGCCATCAATCAAATCAAGCAGACTCCTTTGCAGAACCTGCAGACGCTGGATGCGACCTGGAACAACTCCTACCAAAAATCCGACTGGAGTGTTCATGTCAGTCTTTATCATCTGGGCAACAAGGTCGGCGAAGGGACAAGCCATGGATCAAGTCTTGCGGAAGTGTTAAAAAAAGCAACGGACATGTCGCTGAAACCGCAGCCGACCGATCGCCTCAATGAAGCGGAATTAAATCATTACCGCTTTAAAGTGGCCTTTGATTATTACCCTGCACGCCGGTATTCTTTTATTGAATACGGCGAAAAGGGCCTTGAATTAACCGGCAGCCGTGTGGCTGTGCGCACGATGACTGCAGACTCCCTGAAGGAGCAGATCAAAAACAGCGAAGCGTATTTACTGAAAACCATGCACCCGCAATTGCATGGTTTTTTCAAATTTTATAATGCAGGGAAAGACAAACAGCAGGAATTGTTGCGCACCATTTACTCCTCCTCCAGTTTATACACCCTGCTGATGCTTTATCGTGCCCATCCGGATCAGCGCTTGTCGGCGCAGTTTAAACCCATTGCTGATTTTATTCTTTCCAATCAGGTAAACGAGGGACCTCATGCCGGAGGGTTTTACTATGGCTACAATCCCGAAACCCAAAAAAAATCCTGTCGAGTGGTGGTCGGTACCACGTCCAAAACCATTTTTACCCTGCTTGAACTTAACCAGTTTTATCCCGATGAGCCCAAGTACCTCGCGGCCGCTAAACACGCCGGCGATTGGTTGTTGACCCGCGTCAATCAGGACGGCACGGTGATGCCCGTGGCCAGTTGTACCAGTGGTCAATGGAAAGACAGTAAAAAACAGTCTTTCCTTTATTCTGGTCAGGTGCTTTCGGCCCTTTCAAGGCTCTACGGGGTTACGCATGATCAACGTTACCATCAGGGGGCTTTAAAAATTGCAGGGCAATTTTTAAAGCAAATACAGACACAGGGTTTCATCGTCGGTGATGATTACCGGCCGGCCAACTCCATTTCCTCAAGCTGGGTGATGATGTCGCTGATTGATCTGGCTAAAGTAGACAACAACCCGGTCTACCGTCAAACCATTGATGACATTGCCAAAGCCATTCTGGCACGGCAGATTACGGATAAAAATGACATTTACAGTAATGGACGCTACCTCGACGCGATGACAACCAGCGGCAATGGCTGGATTAATGAAGTCATGGGCGTGCTTTATCAATTTTGCACTCAACAGGGCGGCAGTCAATGCCAGCGTTACCGGGAGGCGATGATCCTGACCAGCCGTTGGTTACTGCAGAATGCCTATACGCCGCAGAATTCGTACAATGTTAAAAATCCTGAGCGGGCAATTGGCGGATTTATTACCAATTTTACCACCCGCACAGTCCGCACCGATGCGGTCTGCCACGGGGTGAACAGTTTGATTATGCTGCTTTCAACGAGTGGCGATGGCAACAAGCCGCTGATTAACTTACCGGAAAGACCCTTAATCGAGATACTTCCGCTATTGCGCGCAGGCAATGGGTTTCTATGAGCGAACAAAGCAGTAAAGACAAAGTGTATGAGTCTTACGATAAAATAGTCGATTGGTATGACGCGCATCGCAGCCGTGACCTTTTTGAAAAACCTTACCTCGATGCGGTGTGTGATGAAATACGGCGCAGCAGTAAAAAGATACTGGATTTAGGCTGCGGAACCGGCGAACCCATCGCACGCCATTTCATTGAACAGGGGTTTGCCATTACCGGCGTGGATGCGTCAGTAAAAATGGTTGAACTGGCAAGGCAGCGTTTTCCTGAGCAACGTTTCATTGTCGATGACATGCGCACGCTGGCACTTGATGAAACGTTTGATGCCATTCTCGCCTGGCACAGTTTTTTTCATTTGCCGCCGGATGATCAGCGGGCTATGTTCAAGGTGTTTGAAAATCACCTCCAGGTGGGCGGTGTCTTGCTTTTTACGACAGGATCTTCGGAAGGCGAGGTCTGGAGCGACAATGGCGGCCAGAATCTCTACCATGCCTCATTAAGCCTGGCGGAATATCAATACCTGCTGGCACTGCATCACTTTACCGTGCTGACCCACAAAGTCGCTGATCCGGATTGTGGCGGCGCCACCGTTTGGCTTGTGAAGTATACGCACAAGCCAATCCATTACGCTGATCATTGAGTGTCATAAAGGTCTTCAAGGTTGGTATTGTATTGTATTGAGATCATAACCTGTATAAAATTTGTTTTTTGTTGCCTGCGACTCCGGCGGATAAATTAAATTCTCAGCATGGTAACCGTGTTCTGATAAAAAAGTGGCTAAAAGCGCGCCGCCAGATTCACTCAAATTGTCTTTGGATACTTTTTGGCATTGCATGGCGACTGTTTTGGCCGCATCGAGATCGGAAGGCGCATGGTCCCATAGCGTTCCGTTAAAGCACAGGCGATGGTGTGTGATTTTTTTGGACTCAGGATCATAGTAAGTGATGGAGAGAAGGCCGTCGACGCTGCTTTCCCGGATTAGCCAGGGTGACGAAAATTTGTCCATTTTATTTGCAATGATGGTTTGTGCTTTTTCCCAATCAAGCATGGCATAAATGTAACTGGAGCTGTTCTTGTTCGATTTAGGCTTAAATAGACCCTGCGCTGTTATCATGGTTTCTCCTTGGATTTTGAATCGCCCTATAGTACCTATTTTCACGAATCAGTAACTATTTTTTTACACATTTTTTGTTGCATGCACTAAAGGATGACACAGACTGCAAAATGAAATTCACCAATCAGGGGTTTAGCAGTTGACGCGAATCACCAGTATTGTACAATCCCGACAATTCCGCGGAGGAACAAGCGGTTATTGTCCCCGAAACTTGTATTATCAGGAGTGTAATCAGGGTTCATGATGCCAACGACAACCGACCATAACGCCTGTGATTTGATCCTGTTCGGCACCTTGGGTGATCTTGCCCGACGCAAACTGCTTCCTGCACTGTATCAACTGGAAAAAGCAAATCTTCTGGCAGCAGAGACGCGACTGATTGGTTGTGCACGCGAAGCCTTAAGCAATGATCAATACGGCCAATTTTTAAAAACCAATTTCGAACGTTTTGTTGATGAATCAATCGATGAAACCGTGTTGCAGCGGTTGCAGCAACGCAGTCACTATGTGCAAATGGATTTAAGCCAGGCCGCGGATTACCGAAAACTTCTCGATGCCGTATCTCCCGGGCAAGGTATTCCCGTCAGTTATCTGGCCGTGCCGCCTTCGTTATTTGGGGCCATCAGCCAGGGTTTGGCCAGTGTGGGGCTCGCTGAGGGAGCCGCGCGCATTGTACTGGAAAAGCCCATCGGCCATGATCGGGCGAGTTCCATTACGATAAACGACCAGGTGTCCCATTATTTTAATGAAAATCAGATTTATCGTATTGATCATTACCTTGGCAAGGAAACCGTATTAAATTTATTGGTGCTGCGTTTTGCCAATTTCATTTTTTCATCAAATTGGGATCGTACCGCCATCGATCACGTGCAAATCACTGTCGCTGAAGAAGTCGGGGTGGAGGGGCGCTGGGGTTATTATGATGATGCCGGTCAAATGCGGGACATGGTGCAGAACCATTTGTTGCAGATTCTGTCATTGATTGCCATGGAGCCGCCGGTGAGCCTTGATGCCGATAGCATCCGCGATGAAAAATTAAAAGTGCTTAAGGCCTTACGCCCCATCGATCACACGAATGCGCTGCAAAACACGGTACGAGGGCAATACGTCAGCGGCGTTCTTCGTCACCGTGCTGTTCCCGGTTATTTGCAGGAAGAGGGGGCGCGCGCTGCGAGTACGACGGAAACCTTTGTCGCGCTGAAGGTAGCCATCGATAATTGGCGATGGTCAGGGGTTCCCTTTTATCTGCGTACCGGTAAACGCATGGCAAAAAAACAAAGTGAAGTGGTGATTTATTTTAAACCGCAACCGCATAATATTTTTGCCGCCACCTGCCCAGAGTTAAACGCCAACAAACTGATTATCCGCTTACAGCCGGATGAGGGCGTTGAAATTCAAATCATGAATAAAATACCAGGCCTGGGTGAAACCATGCAGCTTAAAGAAAGCCAGCTGGATTTAAGTTTTAATAAAACCTTTGAAGCCCTGCGAATCGCCGACGCGTATGAACGCCTGTTGCTTGAAGCCATGCTGGGGCATCAGTACCTGTTTGTCCGACGCGACGAGGTAGAGCAGGCCTGGCAATGGGTCGATGGCATTCTTAAAGCCTGGGAAGAAATCCAGACTCCGCTTCATACTTACTCCGCGGGTTCATTAGGACCTGAAGCGGCACAAACACTGCTGGCGCGGCATCAACATCAATGGGATTAACAGGATGCAATTAAATCATTTTAATGATTCAACCGTATTAAACGAGCAATTTGTCAACGAGATTACCGGGATTCTTGACCAGGCCATTCAGGCGCGTGGACAGGCTTATCTCGTGGTTTCCGGAGGAAGTACGCCCAAAGCATTATTCCAGCGTTTAGCCCAGGCCGATCTGGATTGGCAGAAGGTCACTATCACCCTCTCTGATGAACGCTGTGTGGCACCGACGGATCCGGACAGCAATGAAACCCTGGTGAGAAGTTATCTTCTTAAGCACCAGGCAGCCCATGCGCAGTTTATCAGCCTCCATAGCGATAAACCGACACAGGACGAACGCCTGTTGGACATTGAAGATCGCCTCAAGACCTTGCCGGTGTTTGATATCGTTATTCTGGGGATGGGCGAAGACGGGCACACCGCGTCGCTGTTCCCCTGCAGTGAACAAATTGAGGCGGGTCTTCATGATGAACGCCTGATTGTCTTAAGCATTGTACCGAAAACAGCACCTTATCCGCGGATTTCACTGAGTAAAAGCAGGCTGCTGAAAAGCCGGCATGTTTATCTTCATCTAGTCGGTGAAAACAAACTGGCGGTGCTTAACCTGGCCTTGGCCTCAGACAGAGCCACTGCCATGCCGATTCGGGCTTTTCTGCAACATCCTGGCACGGACGTGCAAGTGATGTTTGCCGCGCAATGAGGTGAGTTATGCATCCAGTCATTCAGCAGGTCACTGACCGAATCAACGAACGAAGCCTGAAAAGCCGCGAACACTATTTAAAACACCTTGAGGCAGCACGCCTGAAAGGCCCGCAGCGCAAAGCGCTGCATTGCGGTAACCTGGCCCATGGATTTGCCGCCTGCACTCCCGAAGACAAAGGCGACATACGTGCCATGGTGAAGCCCAACATTGCCATCGTGTCTTCGTATAATGATCTACTCTCCGCCCATCAGCCTTACGCGGCTTACCCCTCGCTTATCAAGCTCGCGGTCCGTGAAGCAGGGGGCGTGGCGCAATTTGCTGGCGGGGTGCCGGCCATGTGCGACGGGGTCACGCAGGGACAACCAGGCATGGAGTTAAGCCTTCTAAGCCGCGATGTCATTGCCATGGCTACGGCCGTGAGTCTTTCGCACAACCTGTTTGACGGAGGGTTGTTGCTTGGGATCTGCGATAAAATTGTTCCCGGCCTGTTGATGGCGGCGCTGGCTTTCGGACACCTGCCTTTTCTTTTTGTACCCGCAGGCCCCATGCCAAGCGGCATTGCCAACAAGGAAAAGGCTCGAGTACGGCAGTTGTATGCGGAAGGACTGGTCAATGAAGAGGCTTTGCTGGACGTGGAAGCCGCGTCCTACCATAGCCCGGGGACCTGTACTTTTTATGGTACCGCCAATTCCAATCAGTTGGTGATGGAGCTCATGGGGCTGCAGTTGCCTGGCTCTTCGTTTGTTCATCCGAATACGCCCCTGCGTCAGGAATTAACACGTGCTGCTGCCCGCCGTGTTGTGCAGTTAACGGATTTGGGCGATGACTACCTTCCTTTAGGCAAATTGATAACCGCCGCCGTCCTGGTCAATGGCGTGGTGGGTCTGCTGGCTTCCGGCGGCTCCACGAACCATACCATGCATCTCATTGCTATCGCGCGCGCCGCGGGCTTTGTCCTCAATTGGGACGATTTTGCTGAGTTATCGACCGTAACGCCGCTCATTGCCAAAATTTATCCCAATGGTCAAGCTGATATTAACCATTTTCAACAGGCAGGCGGCATGGCTTACTTCATTCGGACTCTGCTGGATGCCGGTTTGCTGCATGAGGAAGTCGAAACGGTGGCTGGTTTTGGCCTGGGTCGTTACACCGAGCAACCCTTACTTGACGGCAATCAGCTGCAATGGGGCAGCGGTGTTAAGCATTCCCTTGATGAGCAAGTATTAACTTCGGCTGAAAAGCCCTTCAAACCGCAGGGGGGATTGCAGGTTTTAAACGGCAATCTCGGTCGGGCTGTGATAAAAACCTCTGCGCTGGCTGACCATCAGGAGGTGATTGAAGCCCCGGCTGCTGTTTTTGCCAGCCAGCATGAACTTGAAGCGGCGTTTAAAGCAGGCGAACTGAACAAAGATTGTGTCGTCGTTGTCCGCTTCCAGGGTCCCAAAGCCTGCGGCATGCCGGAATTGCATAAGCTCACGCCCATTCTTGGCGTACTGCAGGATAAGGGATATCGGGTGGCCTTGGTGACTGATGGGCGTATGTCTGGCGCGTCCGGTAAAATACCGGCGGCGATTCATGTTACCCCGGAGGCAATGGATGGGGGTGTGATTGCCAAAATTCAAAATGGCGACCGCCTGCGTGTGGACGGCCGCGAAGGGGTTTTGCAGTTGTTGGTCAGTGACGAGGAATTGGCCACACGTCCGCTGCAGGTAAACGAGGTATCTTCCTGCCATCAGGGTATGGGACGTGAACTGTTCGGCAGCTTGAGAAGGCATTTCTCCGGTGCCGAAGAGGGTGCCTGCAGTTTGTTTGTGAGCGAGGACGATGTTCATGCTTAACCAGAATACCTACGCCATTGTGGCGGATATTGGCGGAACGAATGCCCGATTCAGCCGTGTGAATCTGCGTAGCCTGCAGGTTGATCGCCTCGCTGTTTTTCCATGTGCCCAATTTGCCGGTCTCGATGCTGCCCTTAAGCATTATCAGTCCAGTCAGCATTTACAGGATATACGCCACGCCGCGATTGCCATTGCCTGCCCGGTAACCTGTGATCACATCCGCATGACCAATCTGGACTGGCAATTTTCAATTCAGGAGTTAAAACACCAGCTGCAATTCGAGCAATTGCAGCTGGTTAATGATTTCACGGCGACAGCAATGAGTCTGCCGGTATTGCCGGCCACCGAGCGATTGCAGATTGGATGCGGGCTGGTGGATAAGAGCAAGCCCAAGGTAGTGCTGGGGGCGGGGACAGGGCTTGGTGTGGCGCATTTAGTTCGCGCAACAGAAGGCTACATCCCCTTGCCTGGCGAAGCAGGGCATGGCGGCTGGGCGGCGCAGACCGAGCAGGAATGGTTTATTCAGCGTTTTTTGCATGCGCGTTATGGCCATGTGTCCGTCGAGCGGATTATTTCAGGACCTGGCCTCGAAAACCTTTATCTGGCCATTGCCGCTTTTCACCAGCAACCGGTTGAACCGTTAACCGCAGCAGAGATTGCGCACAGGGCGCTAACGCAACAATCGCCGCTGGCCAGCGCTGCCGTATTGCAATTCTTCGCCAGCCTGGGCAGCTTTGCCGGTGATCTTGCCCTGTCGCTCAGTACCTTTGGCGGTGTGTACATTGCTGGCGGTATTGTTCCCAGGCTATTGCCGCTGATGGCAGAAAGCGAGTTCAGACACCGCT
Source organism: Legionella taurinensis (assembly GCF_900452865.1). Lineage (NCBI taxonomy): Bacteria > Pseudomonadati > Pseudomonadota > Gammaproteobacteria > Legionellales > Legionellaceae > Legionella > Legionella taurinensis. Next base: position 1,935,702 of record NZ_UGOZ01000001.1, on the reverse strand, counting down.
TTGAAGCCAAAGGACGCTTTGCCGCCTTTAATCGCAACATTGCGACCTTTGTCGTGACGACTGAACAGCCAGGGTTGTTAGGTGCAGCCGTCTATCTTAAACAAATCATGGAAAAAAATTATGCCCTCTGTTAACACGTTATCGGCGGCTTCGGTATTGGCAATGGGGCCAATCGTTCCGGTGGTTGTTCTCCATCACCTTGCCGATGCGCTACCCTTGGCTGAAGCCGTATTAAACGGCGGCATTAAGGTGCTGGAAATTACCTTACGAACGCCGGTGGCGCTTAAAGCCATTGATTTACTGAGAGAACGCCTGGCTGAAGCCTGCGTGGGTGCAGGCACGGTGGTGAATGGTCGGCAATTACAACAATGCATCGAAGCCGGAGCACAGTTTGCCATTAGTCCAGGATCAACAACCGAGTTACTGCAGGCAGGATTGCAGAGTCAAGTTCCCTTAATTCCCGGTGTTTCGAGTGTGTCTGAAATGATGGAAGGGATGAATTGCGGCTACAGTCATTTTAAATTTTTTCCGGCAGAGGCGGCAGGGGGTATTCCTATGCTGAAAGCCATTTCGGCCCCATTTCCCGACCTGCGGTTTTGTCCTACTGGCGGTATTCATGCTAAGAATTATCTGGACTACCTGACGCTGGCTAATGTAGAGTGTGTCGGCGGCTCCTGGGTTGTACCTGATGAGGCAATTAAACAAAAAAACTGGTCACTCATTACCGATTTGTGCTCGACTGCTTTGGAAAAAGCATCGCATCCTGCAGCAGTAAATTAAAAAAAAACAACATGGACTTTTTAAGGATAAAATATGGCATGGTTAGTCGCAATAATAGGCTCGCTCGCTGGATTTCTTTTTGGTTATGATGAAGGCATTATTGCCGGATCGCTTGACCTGTTGAAAAATCACTTTACGCTCACCCACACCCATGTCGGGACCATGGCCGCAGCACTTCCGTTTGGTGCGTTGTTCGGCTCCATGTTGATTGGTGCTCTGCTGGGAACGCGTTACGTCAAACGCTTGGGACGACGCTCGTTATTGTCCTTTGCCGGCGCACTTTTTTTCATTGGCGCCCTGGGTGCGGCGCTTGCTCCGGCTACCTGGATGCTTATTTTGTCGCGATTTGTTCTTGGGTTAGCGATTGGTATTGCTTCAGTCACAACACCCCTTTACTTAGCTGAAACGGCGCCGGTGAATTTACGCGGCGCTATGGTTGCCATTTATCAATTAGCCATTACCATTGGTATTGTCTGTGCCTACAGTGCCAATTACCTGCTGATTGAACATCAGGCCTGGCGGACGATGTTTGCTTCCAGTGCCATACCGGCATTCATCTTGTTTGCAGGCATTCTATTCCTGCCCGAATCACCGCGATGGTTATTGAGTGTCGGCCGACGCGAAGCTGCTGCGCGTTCGCTGCGCCTGCTGCGTCGGCAAGCGTCCATTACGGAGGAACTAACCCACATCGAAACCACGCTCAAACGCGAGCCGGCCGAAAAAAACTGGAAGGCCCTGTTTCGAAAACCATTACTGCCCGTCTTGTCATTGGGGATGATTTTATTCTGTCTGCAGCAGTTAAGCGGTATTAATGTCATTATTTATTTCGCACCGGAAATTTTTAAAAACCTGGGTTTTACCAATGCCACGGGCCAGATTCTTGCCACCATGGGTATCGGCATTGTTAATTTACTGGTGACGGTTCTCGCCATTTACTGCGTTGACTGGATTGGCCGCCGCAAATTGTTGTTGATTGGCTTCAGCGGCGCTTGCATCAGCCTTGCAGCGCTTAGCGTGTTTTCCTTGTATCAGGTCTCGTTGCTTGGCTATTTGTCGGTGCTCTGCCTGACGGTGTATATTTTTTCATTTGCTATCAGCATTGGTCCGGTACCGCATATCGCCATGGCTGAAATTTTCCCCCTGTATGTTCGCGGCGCAGGAATGGGGCTGTCGTCCATGAGCAATTGGTCGTTTAACACGTTAACGGTTTTTACCTTTCCCCTCCTGCATAAAGCCATTGGCATTGAATACACCTTTATCATTTATGCCGTGATTTGTTTTCTCGGTCTGGTGTACACCATTTATTTTATGCCCGAAACAAAAAACATCAGCCTGGAGTCCATTGAAGATTACCTGCTAAGCGGTAAACCCCTGCGTGAATTGGGCAGAAAACCTGCACCGCAATCTTCCGCTTCGCTGCCACTGGATGATACCGGGGAAGCCGTGTTTAATTAATACGACAGCCACTGCTTTTAAAAGGGCAGCGGCTGTTGTAGCTGTTACAACTGCTGTAGTTTGTTATCTCCGTATTTGCTGGCCTTACACTCTTCTTGATACCTGAACGTTTTGTGTGAAAACCTTCTCCCTGGGGAGAGTAGAGGTTATTTTGAAGACAGCCACACAAATGGATGCCCGCCTGCGCGGGCAAGACAAAAGAGGCTCAGCTCGTAGGTAAGCGCCTGACAGGGCATGGGGTAACGCCGCTTAAGTCTGTCGTGCCTGCGAAGGCAAGCAAGAAATCACATTGACTATATGACGGAGGATTTGTTGGGTTTTTCGCAGGTTAGGTCTGACAACAGGGCATGTGGTATCCCTCTTGGCGTCTGAGGCTTGTCGGGGGCAGAGGCTGACAAGGCATGCCGTACCCCCACTTTAGCCGGTCTTGCCCGCGCAGGCGGGCATCCATCAGGTTAATTCACCCAATTTGGTTTCGAGCTTCTGTTGCAGCGTAATGGCCCGAAGTGTTGCTACGTAACTCCAGGTAAGCGAGTTGGCGCCTTGCGGATTGCCGGTGTATAAGTTGATTTGTTCGCTTAAATTTAAATCCGCAGCATACTCTTTAACGAGACTCAGGTAAGCATTGCCCTCTTCGAAATACTGTTTAATCAGAGGCACATTGGCTTGGGTCAGTGGTAACATGTCGCCCAGGGTGTAGTAATATTCCGCCATGGTCGCTGTCAGAATATACCAGGGGTTGCCTTCGCCGTCATTGCGGTAACCATCATAAGTATCGCCAGGGTAGCGGCCGAACAGGACGGCTTGATAGTGATTGTCATTAATGGGGAAAAGCGCTCTATACTGTCTTTTTAAGGCTGCGGCTGTGTTTTTTACATACAGATTGTCCGGAGCATAAACGCCGTCATGGGTATTGGCCAACAGCACGCCCAACATCACCGCCGAATCAAGCTCCAGCGTTTTCTGCGGTCCTGAATGAGGCGGCAGCGTCGCCTGGATGAGGATGTTTTTAGAGTCTAAATGCTCGCCAAGCCGCAGTTCAATAAAGCGGGCCTGTGCTTCATAATAGACTGCCGCCTCATTATCATGGAGTGCCCTGGCCAGCTTGGCGCCTTCGATGAGGGCTTTTCGTTGGCACATCGCTGTAAAAAAATGATGACCGTACACTTCTTCCCAAAGATCATAGTTCATGTCCTGCCAATGGTGGGCGGTGTATTCCAGATCAATTTTAATGGCGCCCATGTTCGCCGTATCCAGGCTCTGGTTATACAAATGGGTTTTTACATAGGCTGATTCGTCATGGTTCAGTAATACCTGGGCAAAACGAATCAGTGTTATTGCCCTCAGGGCGGGACCGTCATTTTGCGGTCTGCCCCATGGGCCCTGGTAGGGGCGGCTGTCCATGTAAAACTTGGGTTCCCCGAGAATATCAAACCCGGGTAGCGTCTCAGTCTGGTGTTGAACCCGTTCTACCCAGCTGACGTAATTCAGCAGGCGGGTTTTGTCTTTGGCGTTGAGGTTGCTTTCGTAAACATGTTCAATGAAATCCATGGCAATGGCTGAATCACGCGTCCAGTCATAATAATAATCCGGGTTGGCTTTTGACGGGGACGCCATGATGGATCCCTCGGAGGTGATGTTGGCGAGAAAATTTTTTTTGAGGGTTTTGATGTCATCCGCTGAGAAAATCGACGCGGCAACGCTTTGGGTAATTAAAAAATAAAGTAAAAAAGCGAAAATCCTTCTCATTGAGTTAACCTGTTGATCAGTTTAAGAATCGCCGATCTTACCGGAAAGCGATCTTTCCGGCTATAGGTTATTTCGGTGAATAGTCAATGCGCACCGAGGGGGATTGTTCTGATGCGCTTCGTCGTTTATTCGAGGGTGACGCAGGGAAAAAGGTGCAGGTATTCTCAACGTCGATAGTCGCCTGCACATTAATCCGTTTAACCGAGAGGCCAGGGTATTTGTCCTGATAGGGTGAGAAAACAGAGCATTTGTCTTTTTCAGGAAAATGATGGCTAATCATGATTTTAAGTGAGCTGTTTTTCTTCACCAAAACCGCAATCAGGTTGCTCAGTTCAAGGTAGTTCCGGGGGTCATAGTGTTCAATAATAAGGCTTTCCAGGTGCGGCATGTTGGAGCTGTTGAGGAAGCCCAATAAATCCATGAATCCATGGCCGTCTTCGGCTGAGGCAGTGGACGTCGGTCGGTGAACCACGGTTAAATGCCTGATTTTGCCGAGTGAGTTTAGGTTAGGGCAACTGTCCAGACGGTTGCAGATATCCAGCAGATCACTCGAAGCCTTAAGCAACACGGCGACTTTGGCGGCTTCCGTACCGGTTTTGTCCATGAGGGTTGTATCCTGCTTTTGTTTTTCAGACAGGGTGTTTAACAAGGCAGTTTTTGCCTTTGTTAAATCCTTCTGCAAGGATTCCTTAGCGAGGATCGCAGCTAAAAAAGCCTGCAATGCTGTGTTTTGCGCCTCTTTATAAGCAAATAAACTTAACACTGGGCGGCTTTTGAAGGCGTCTTCAAGGGTTGTTTCTTTACCCCCGGAATTTAGGGAAAGTTCAAACAAAGCATTGGTTTCACACACCTCACGGCAGTCCCGCAAAAGCGCATGCAACTGGTTTAAAATACCAAAATAGGAATAATGCCGCTTAACCGCCTTGTCTGGTGCGTCATCGGTCAGCGAGTAGTGCTGTTTGCTGAATGGATCAACGAAGTAAAGGTATTGGCCAGGGTTTTTAAGCATCTCACCCAACAGGCAAATCATTTCAAACAGTCTGTTTTTAAATTGGCTTTGCTGCCAGGTGATGATTTGTTTACGAAAAGAATCGGGATTTCCAAGCCACTGCAAATCGATTTCAAGCAGTGCGCTATCCCGGATCGCGACAAGGGATGACGGACTGGCTGGCAGTTCGTCCACCTCCGGTAATTTCATCACCCGGGTGTCATGGATGGACTGGTTATCATTGTCCTCTTTGCCCGGCAAGGGAGGCGTGGATTTGCTTTTCAGCGTCGCTGATTTCGCTTCGCTTTGATTGTCCTTTGCTAAAAAAGCAGGGGAAGCCGGTTTACTGTCGTACGTTTTCAGTTTTCCCGTCCGGGCTGGCGAAGGGGTATTCCCATAGTTCGGGAACTGGCTGTAGGTTTTGGTATAATTGAGGGTCGGTTTTTTATCTTTGCTATCACGACTGTCCCTTTTATCATCTTTCATCATATCCCTCCCGATGGATCACTGGAGTGGTTAGAGTATGCCAAAAACGGGGGGATGAAAATGTGTTTAACGGGTTTTTATCGCGGCTTCGGGTAAGTGATTCGAGACCATCCTCCGTGCCATCCGTTTGCTTTCTTCATGCCTGTACAAATCCTGGCGAGTTGATTATAGTGACGCCGTTAATCATCAGATGAAGCGGGGATTCCGTGATGAGTCAGGTACTTTCACCCATTGCCTGCCTTAAGCAATGGCTTTTGGCAGAAAAGGATGCCGGAGCGGCCAATCCACAGCACGCCGTGCTGTCTACCGTTGCCTCTGTGCCTCATCCGGTACCGCATGCGCGGGTAGTGGCTCTGCGCGAAATCAGCGAAGACAGCCTGTTGTTTTTTACTCAAAGAGGGACCCGAAAAGTCAACGAACTGACGGCCAATCCTAACGCGGTGTTAACGTTCTGGTTTGAGTTGCATCAGCGACAGATAAGCTTTGAAGGGGAAGTCCAGGGGCTGTCGGCTGAGGAAACTGCCTGGTATTGGCAAAATAATGCGCGCGAAGCACAGTTACGGTTTTCAAGCTACGCCCCCACGTCAGGGCAACCTATCCCGAGTAAAGACGTCCTCGAGCAAAAAAGAGAACGCCTTACGATGGAATTGAAGGATAAACCAATTCCACACAGCCCGCTTTATTGCGGTTTTCGTTTCAGACCAAAAACCGTTTACTGTTACAGTTACCGTACTGATGAACTCTCGGATGTAAGCCGTTTCAGCTACAGCGAAGGCACCTGGATTCATCAGTTGCTTTCTCCCTGATTGAGCCTGTACAAGCTTCGGTGATTTGGTTATAGTGCGCCTCGTCAATGACGGATTGACAACGCATTACGGAGAATATCATGAAGTGTAAAGCCATAGCCTGCGCGGTGTTAGTGACCCTGTCTGCCGGTGCTGACGCGGCATCGACAGCCCGTGAAACCATAACTTACAAAAATGAGCGGGGTTCAGTATTAACCTTGCATTTTACCTCAAAAGACACCTTGTCAGGGACTTTCAAAACAGCGGTTGCATCCAAAGAATGCCAGGAGGCGATTGGCAGTGAACGGCCTGTCGTGGGTTATATTGTAAAAAATGCCATTACCATCAGCGTGGATTATCCTGCCTGCGGTTCGGTGCTGACCTTCATCGGCAACATTGAGCAGGGCAAGGCTATGATTGATACCACGTCGATTCTGGCGCATCAATCAACGCATATCGCGACACAGGGTCCGGGGGCGCGTTTTATCGGGCATGATGTGTTTAAGCGCGTTTAATGGGATTGCCTGCCTGTGATGCAGGCAGGTGGCCTGGTAGTTCGCAATGCCCCTTCGAAGTTGTTCAAGGTAATGGTGAAAGCGTTGCGGGTCTTCACGCAGGGCGTCTCGCTCGCCGCGGGAAATTTCCAGTTGCACACCGTACTCGGGGGTAAGATTAATGAAATTGTCGGGATTCATTCCCGACAAAGAACCGCCGCACAACCCGGTTGCAAATCCTCCGGATTGCAGGGCCTCGCAGAGGTGACGCTGAAGCAAGGTGTTAAGTCCCCCGGTTAACGTCAGACGCTGCAAGCGTCCTTTCATCCCGTGAATCGCCAGCGTAACGCGAGCGTCCTGTTGCAGGCGGGCGAGTTCGGGTGCGCGAAAGCGCGTAGACGTCACGTGCAGGGCTCGCCCTGGCCGCCTCAAGCCTTCGAAGAGGAATAAACTGTAGTGAGGGTAAGCTAATTGCCGCGCAATCACCTGAGTAAACGGTTCAATGGTGCCGCCATGAGGCGCTGCAACAAGTAACCAACTGTTACGGGAAATGCTTTCCTCACGCCAGGCCGAAGCCTGTTCATTCTGCTTTAACGCATGAAGGGTAGTATAGACATCCACGCTGTGTCCGTATGGGGTTCTTTTTATGAGTGTAGTGAATGGAGAGACGCTGTGCATGTTATGGCGTGTCATCGGTTATTTTAAAATAATTTTAAAATAACACTGTATTTTTCAAAATTATTTGCTAATATGGTCACCCCTGCAGGATTTTTATCTTTATCGAGCCTGTGGATAATTTTCAAGCTTTCCCCTGTTTTATCTGTTAATTTCCGTTTATCTTTGTTGATTCGCTCAGTGTTTATAAGGTTTTTTTGTGGTTTTTGTAAGTTATGCACAATCTGCTTATCCACAAAATCTGTGGATAAGTCTGTGCATACGCTGTAAAACACGCTGAATTTCCATCTTTTTCGTCACTGTTCAAAATTTATTGACCTTTTTGTCGGAAAGTCTTGGTTAGGACTACAGGCAGCCTCTGTTTCAAGATAAAATCATTCTTTTATTCTGGTTTTAAGATAGTGCATCATTATCAGGACTTAATTACGTTATTTAATCACTGTTTCGCCGCATCCCATAATACGCGATTGGTCAAAGGGAACGAGGAACCCATTTATCTTCCAGCCGACGAAGAGCGGCCATGGCATGCCATTGTCTTTGCTCATGGTTTTTTCAGCAGTGCGCTGCATGAGTGTGCGCATTGGTTAATTGCCGGCGCCGAGCGGCGTTTGCAGGTTGATTTTGGTTATTGGTATGTTCCGGATGGACGTAATGAGGAGCAGCAGCAATTGTTTCAGCAGGTGGAAGTCAAACCGCAGGCCATGGAATGGATTTTATCAATGGCTGCCGGGTGCCGTTTCCGTCTAAGCCTCGATAACCTCAATGGGGCGCCAACGGATTATCAGGGCTTTAAAGAGGCGGTGTATCAACAGGTCCTGCGCTATTGCCGGCAGGGCCTGCCGCCGCGGGCGGCACGCTTCCGCCAGGCGCTATGCGAGTTTTACTGTACGGATGCCGCTTTGGACGAACAGCAGTTTGATTGTTCTGTGCTGTAAAAGGCTTATGGGCTTTCCCCAACCTGATGAACATCCTTTTCTGCAAAAATGGCGGAAGGGTAAGTATAATGTTTAAACTCCAATAAATTGTTACTGGGGTCTCTAAGAAAAAAAGAGTGGTGCTCAATCGTGGTGCCTGGAAAGCGGATCTTGGGCGGAATCTCGTAAGCGACAGCCTGTTGATTCAAGCGCCCGATAAAGTGATCAAACTCCCGTCTCTCGAGAAAAATCAACCCAAAATGACGCGGGTAAATACCTGCTTGCAGCGGCAGCGGGTCATCTACTTTATGCCCGACAATCTGATGATTGCCGAATTTAAAAATCAGCGCATGGGCTGATTCCCTCCCTAACTCAAAACCCAGTTGCTGCTGGTAAAAACGTTTAGCCTGGTTGAAATCATGAACGGGGAAAGCGAGATGAAAAATGGCATTCATGGTGGATTGCTCCCTTAACGGAATAAGCCATTGTACTGGCTCTGCCGACAATTGAGAACGTGTTCGCAGCAACTGTGGAGTGAAACATTGCAATTGGCACATTTTTTGTTTATGGATAACACCTTTCGCGAGTGAGATAACCATGCCTGCCATCCTGCCGGTTGTGACTGGGCTGTTGCTGTGTACCCTTGTCTGTGCCGATACCGTGCACATCATTGCCGTGGGTGACGTGCTTTTGCATGCCCCTTTACAGAAAAAGGGATTGTCGAAGGGGTTTGATTCCTTATGGACTGCGGCCATTCCCCAATTAAAAAAGGCCGACATCACCTACGGCAATCTCGAAGGGCCGACGGCAGGAATGATTGATATGTCCGGCAAGGAGACGAAAGATGAACGCCGGGCTTATACTTCCTTTCCCATGTTTAATTATTCTCCCGATTTAGTAAAGGCATTGAAATCATCCGGCTTTGATATCCTGTCGACCGCCAATAACCATACCCTGGATCGCTTAAGCCTGGGCATCGATCGGACCATCGCCACGTTAAATGAGCATCACATGGCTTACGCCGGTACCCGAGCCCGAAACAGCAAGGAAGCGTGGTATACGGTGACTGTTAAAAACACCCTGTCGATTGCCTGGATAGCCTGCGCTCAAGACACGAACGGCATCGCTGACAGGCATCGCCAGGTGTTACTCTGTTACCGTGATAAGCCGCAAGTGCTTGAACTGATTGCCGAGCTTGCTAAAACCAAGGATGCCGTGATTGTCACCCCGCACTGGGGAGTGGAGTACCAAACCCGGCCCAATAAGGCGCAAAAAGCGCTCGCGCGCGAGTTTGCCATGGCGGGTGCGCTGGCGGTTCTGGGGTCGCATCCCCATTGCGTGCAACCGTTCGAGTGGGTCATCACGGCGGAGGGGAAAAAGGTGTTTATTGCCTACTCATTGGGTAATTTCATTTCCAATCAAGGCAGTTTGAAAAACCGTGCCAGCGGTCTGCTGTCCCTCCATTTAAAAAAAGAAGCCGGGGTGACTGCCATAGACAAAGTGGCCTATCAACCCACGTACATGGAAAATCGCAGCGCTCAAATGAGCCTGTCGCTGGTGACTTCCGCCAGACATCCCGCTTATCAGTGGCTTAAACAGGTTGTGGGGGCTGACTACCTGGTGCTGCCAAAGAAAAAAGGGTTCATCAAACCGGACAAAAAGGGACAAACGGCCTTATTGATTAAAAATTAATCATTATGGTATAATGGTATCCATGTTTTATGGAGAGCCCGCCCATGCCTGCTGAAATAAAAGAAGGATACCGTCCCGATAACAATGACACCCCGCCTGAAGGCTCAGCGTACACCCTGATCCAGCGCATCCTGAATGTCGCCGGCGCCGGTTCCATTCAGCAGGTGGTTAGAGCCGCTGTGGATGACAGCGGCGCGAAAACCGCTGGAGCCAATAGCGATGAAACCGATGTAACCAATAATAGTGAAGGATTTATTCTAAGCGGCGATATTGAGGGCAGCCTTCATGCGACGTTACAGGGCCATAATCTCATGCAGCGGTATGAAGAACAAAAAGAAACCGAAGAGAATGACGAACTGCTCGCTGAAAATACCCTGGCCAATCTGAATGAAAAGGCGGAAAACACGCTGGAGGCCTTTAAGCAGTTTGTCGACACGCTGCAATGGGCCAATAAGCATTTCCCTCCCTTACCCAAGTAATAAAAGGGCCTGGCGATTCCCATTACTGTAGGAGACTATGGTATAGTCGCTGGTTTCCATTGACTCGATTCTCCATGTTTGAACCCTTGCTTGTGTCCACCGGCATTGTCGCATTGGCGGAGTTTGGCGATAAGACCCAATTGTTAGCGCTGATGCTGGCTGCACGTTTCAAGCGGCCCTTGCCTATTATTGCCGGAATCTTAGTGGCGACATTGATAAACCATAGCCTCGCCGGGGCTTTGGGTGCGTGGCTTGTGTCCATTCTGGGACCCCGATTATTGCGGGGGCTTGTGGCTTGTTCTTTTATTTTGATGGCCGTGTGGGTACTCTTTCCGGACAGGTTGGACGTCAGGGAACAGGATTCTTTCCGGCGTTTTGGGGTGTTTACCACCACGCTGCTTACTTTTTTCCTGGCTGAAATGGGCGATAAAACCCAGGTGGCGACCGTCGCCCTGGCCGCGCATTATGGTCAGCCTCTTTGGATTATTGCAGGAACGACCCTGGGCATGCTGCTTGCGGATATTCCTGCTGTGCTCCTCGGGAAGACACTGGGGAATCAACTCTCGTTGACCTGGGTGAGGGCAATCACCGCGTTCAGCTTTGCTGTCATGGGCCTTCTCGCGGTGGTGCAGGGGCTTAGCTTTTCAGGTTGAGCACCGCGGATTTCTCCAGTTTTTCCAGGCATTGAGCAAACTCCGCTGAGGATAAGACCGTTTGTACAGGCGGCAATGACTTCGAACTGGTCGCCGTCAGTTTGATGTCCCCGCTGACGCTGTCCTGTTCGATAAACGACAGCTGATAAGAGTCATCCATTTTATCCAGCTCCGGGATGTTTAATCTGCCCGTGGATTGATTAAGCCGTTCAAGAATGTCGGAGGCCAGATAGCATTGATTAAGATGGTCTGGCGGCATCTGCGACAATAAATAATATAAATCCTGCGCCTGCAGTGGAATAGACACCGGCAGCGCATCCATATAGGCTGATTCAGCCAATAGAACAAACCCATCTGTCGTTGCCGTGAGTTTTTGTATCAGGTAGCGGCTGTCTTGTTTCACGTGATCAATAGCCGGCAAACCTGTTGCGGCAGACGCGTTTAAATACTCAAGTAGGGGCATTGTGTAATTTTCCAGGGTATCGAGAAACAGAACCGGCAGTGACCAATGGTTAGCCTGGTCATCGGCAGGGGAGGGCTCTGGTGTAGAAACAGACGCAAGCTCAGGAATATCGGATTCCAGAATGCGTTTAAGGCATTCAAGGGGGTTGGTGCTGGCCTCGGCAAAAACAGGAAAATCATAATCCTTTGTGCAGGACACCAGTTGACCCTGTTCCATGCGGCAAAATTGCCTGTCCCCTGTGGCTTCAATGCGATCACTGACGGTGCTAAGTAAACGATTAAACTGGTGTTGTTGTCCTTCTGACGGGATAATCAGGGGATCGTGGCCTTTCATCACCGCCAATTGGTATTGCGCTAATGGATAACAGCGCATCAGATCGAGTTTATGGGCGAGATTCATCACATGGAAAAGCGCCGCTTTTTGGGGCGTGATGTGTTTGGATGTCAAATACGTAGGATTGCCCATGTTGCGGATCAGTTCCATGTATTTTTTTATTTCATCCGACGGCATCTTCTTGTGGGCATAGGCGGCAAATTGCAGGGCGCATTGTTCGCGGTACTCCCGGTATTTCTGCGGATTACTTTTAAAGGCAACATCCGACTCACGCCCGGAGACGCTGAAAAGCATGCAAAGGGCTACTTTTTTCAGTTCATCACCGGATAACTGAAGGCACTGCTTTCTTAATTCCGGCTGGGCAAATTGCTGGAAATACTCCACTACCAGCGGGATAGAGGCAGCGACGCGTAATGAATGGGCCAGGCCGTGATTGGGGCGATGAATAACCTGACTGTCCTGTTTTAATTCAGCATCGGTGGAGTCTAATTGGGTGTCTTTGTAGGCTTTACTTAAATGATGCGTGTAGACATAGTCGGCTTGTTCGACTAAGTGCGAGGTATTGGCCATTTCAAGCTGGATGAGCAGGTGATTCATCTTGGTCGCCATCTGTTGAAGCGATGGGTGCAAGGTGTTTAAGTCTTTAAATTGTTCAGCCAATTTAGCCGTTTGTTTATGAAGCGCCTGCAGTTTTTCTCTTTTTTCAACGGGTTTATGGCGGCTGTCTGCAAAAAAGACGATGAGTTTATCCAGCTGAGCGGCTAAGGCAAGGAGTTCGGCCGTCTCACTTTTTTTAATTTTATGCGGCAGTGTTTGCCAGAACGAGGTTTTAACACGAGGAACTGCCTGTGCTGACAAATGCCGTACTTCGTCCAGAAAAGCAATCAGATGTGTCCTGATTTCATTATCCACGGTGGAATACGAATCGGGATGAATGCCGTCGAGACTTCGGACTGGAAACGCGTGAAATACTTTTCTACCCTGCTCCTCAATAAAGGAGCTAAAGGCCAGTTGCGTTCCTGCAGGAAGCAAAATTTCCTGCTCATCGGTCTTATAAGATAAATCTTCTACCTTTTTACCAATGCCTTGGCGAGGTTGAGTGATTTTAAGCAGCGTGTCGGTGCCGCTTACTTTCATGGCGGCGATGTCTTGCGAGGTGCTAATGAAGCCTTCCTGCCGCATGGGCTTATGGGTTTTGATGGTTTCATGACGCTGTTGCCACACACTGGCCGGGATCTTATGGCTGCTTTCCGCGCGATAAAGCGTTTGCAGGCTGTTATCGGCGGAGTCATCGGGTAACTGCAGGCGGGTGAGCCCATGAGCCGCTAAACAGGTCGCCAGAATAATTTCCTTGACCTCCTGCGTCAGTCTGTCCTGAGGCAGATTTTTTAAGCGGGGATCCCGTCCATGACTTCGCAAAAACCCATTAATTTCTTCGTAAAAATTAGAGGTATACAGAGTGATGGCTAATTTTTCGCCATAAGTTAATTGGGTATAAAGGTTATTTTTATCAGCGGCCAGATAGTCTTCCTTTTTGGGAAGATGCGGATTGCCCTTCAGGGAAGGAATGTGTACGGCCGTTTTTACGAAGGTTTCATAATGCGACGAAACCTGCTCTGTAAACGATAAATGTTCAAAATCAGGCTGATGCAGAAGAATCTGGCTCAGATTAAACACCCGGTCATTAAAGGCGACTTCAAGCTCCCCATAGAAATTAAAGCGGCATTGGGCTTTCTGTTCTGGATGAAGGAAGAATTGAATGACTTTTTCCAAATCCCGAGTGGCCTCACTCTTTAATCGGGGACCTTTTTTAAGCAAAGCGATGGTCTTATCGTAGGACATCTGAAAGAGCGAATAAAGACTGAATATAGCAATTATAGTTTAATAATTGATCAATATGGGTTGTCTAAGGACGAATCCAATCCAGAAGGGTAGCGAGTACATCCGCTTCTGCAGCTGGTTTATCCCAACGGATGCGGTTAATGCGAGGAAAACGCATGGCCACGCCTGATTTGTGGCGGGTAGAGCGCTGGACGGCATCAAAGGCCACTTCCAGCACCAGCGCTTTGGCCACTTCGCGAACCGGACCAAAACGCTGCAACGTGTGGTTGCGTATCCACTGATCGAGCTGAAGCAATTCGTCATCCGTAAACCCAAAATACGCTTTGCCGACAGGGAGCAGGCGGTCATCCTGCCACAGTCCGAAAGTATAGTCCGAGTAATAAGAGGACCGTTTGCCCTGACCTCGCTGGGCGTACATCAGGACGGCGTCCACCGTCAGCGGATCGCGTTTCCATTTATACCAATGGCCCTTGGGACGACCTGCAAGATACGGGCTTTGCTTGTGCTTGAGCATGAGGCCTTCAACAGCGGGGTGGGCCTCATTAAGGACCTGTTGCTTTAAATGATGCAGTGTCTTCCCTGGATGAAGCGTCAGCAAATCAGACAGAATCAGGTTATCGGCTGGGTGATGCACGTACCATTGTTCCAGTGTCTTACGCCGTTCAATGAAGGGGAGGGCGCGCAAATCGCGGCCATCCATGGATAAAATGTCATAGAGAATCATCGCGGCCGGGGATTCGGTGAGCCATTTTTTTGTCAGCGACTTGCGGTTTAAACGCTGCTGCAATTCATTAAAACTGCCGATCCCTTGTTCTGTTTTAATGACCAGTTCACCATCAAGAATCACCCGGGTTTTAAAGGAAGCCAGCAAATCAGGAAAGGAATGACTGATGTCATCCCCCGTCCGGCTGTACAGGGCTTTGCCGTTTCCGGTGACGACAGCCTGGACACGAATGCCATCGTATTTACGTTCAAAAACAAATTGCTGCCAGTCAATCTGGGCGATGTCGTTTTCATTCAATGGGTGAGATAGCATCACCGGATGGAAGAACAGCTGATCGTCGACAGAGGGCAATTCGGCTTTCTTTTCAAGCCAGGCAAACAGGGGTTCGTAGGGCGGTTTTAAGCCGTGCCAGATTTTTTCAATGTCTTCAACGCCGACCTCTCCGTAATCAGCCAGCGTTTTTTTTAGAAAACGGGCGGAAACGCCTATGCGCAGACTGCCGGTACCTAATTTTAAAATGGCCCAGCGCTCTGTCGTGTCTGCACGATTTAGCAGGTCTGCCAGGAAGTCGCGAATGGCGTGTTTGGGTAGTTGGTTAAAGGTGGTAATCAGGTTGGAAAGCCTTGGGAGGATGGCTGTTGAGTCATGGGTAGGCCAGAGCAGGGCAATGGTATCCGATAAATCACCGACGTAATCGTAGGAATAGGCAAAGAGTACCGGGTCAATTTCCTTCTCAATTAATTCTTTGATTAAAGTACGGCCGAAGGTTGGAAATTCAAGCGTATTGGCCATGATCGAAAGCGCATACCCTCGCTCCGGATCAGGGGTCGTTGTGAAATAGTGATGAAGCAAAGCCATCTTGTCGCGATGGCTGTAAGTAAAATAAAGTGTGTTCAGTAATTCGGCAAATTTTTTCATTGCCTAATCCTCATGTTCGTCATAGCCCAGTAAATGCAGGGCTTGAGCCTTGTAACCCTGTTGCTGTGCATAATGAATCAGCGCTTCTTCGCGGCCATGGGTAACATATACCTCATTGGGGTTTACTTCTGACAGGGTTTGAATCAGTTCCGGCCAATCGGCATGATCAGAAATGATCAATGGCAATTCCACGCCCTGCTGTTTAGCTCGGGCTCTGATTTGCATCCACCCTGACGCCATGCCGATCATGACATTGGCAAAACGTCGGCTCCAACGGTCGCGGAGGGCACTGGGAGGGCAAAGCACTATTTTGCCGGCTGACTCGTCTTTGGTGAGCTCAAACGCTGAGCGTAATTCCCCCAGATCGATGCCGCATTGCTGATAGAATTCACAGGTCTTGTGCAGGCTGCCATGGATATAAATGGGCTCCAGGTAGCCCATCAGCCTTAAGGTTCTAATCACGCGTTGACATTTTCCCAGAACATAGACCCCCACCAGATGGCAGCGGTGCGGAAACAGGCGCAGGGAGCGCAGCAATTTCTGGAGCTCGTCTTCAATGGGGGGGTGTTTAAACACCGGCAGGGCAAACGTGGCTTCCGTGATAAAGACATCGCAGTGCTCCACTAAAAAGGGATCACAGGTCGGATCAGGGCGGCGTTTATAATCCCCGGAAACAATGACCTTGCTTCCCTGATAATGCATGACCAGCTGAGCGCTGCCAAGGATATGGCCGGCGGGTAAGAGGTACAGGTCAATCGCGTTCACTGAAAGCGGTTGTTGATACGCCAGAGAATGCCAATGACGGGCTCCTTCCTCGCCAAAACGACGCTGCATCAGTTGCAGCGTGGCGGTGTGCGCAAAGACCTCGCCATGCCCGGCGCAGGCATGATCGCCATGCGCATGGGTAACGACCGCAGCAGGGACCGCGGTTACCGGATCAATGTAGAATTCTCCCGGTTCACAATAAAGCCCCGCTTCTTTAACAACCAGCCAGGGTGTCGAATGGTTCATGAGCGGATTTTTGAAAGGGGTGTTTGTAAGTATAGGCCAGGGGCAGTAGCCCAGCCCTTATCCACAAATTCTGTGGATAAGTCTGTGTATACGCTGTAAAAGTCATTGGTCTGCCCGTGTTGGGTCCAGTGACCATGGATTTTACAAGCGCTTTATTAAATGGTGTTGTTGGTGTTTAAAGTAAAAGTTAGGCATGAGTCAGGCAGTGAGCGGCTGGTGTGACGAAGAATTCAGTGAACCAATCAGTGCCCGCGCAGGCGGGCATCCGTCAGAAGCTAGTGCGGGCAGGTTTCAGATTCAATGGCATCCTGCTTTCGGATAGTGAGCAGCGCAAGGGTGCATAAGGCCGCGCTCAGGATTAAGTAGTAACTTGGGGCAATGACATTGCCTGATCGTTGGATTAAATAGGTGGCAATGAGTGGGGTGACGCCGCCGAAACAGGCAAAGGCCAGGTTGTAGGCGATGGCAATGCCGGTGTAACGAACGGACGTTGGGAATAATTCAACCAGAAAACTGGGGTAAACCATAATGCAACTGCTTAATAAGGCCAGTATAAACAGGGCGGTGAGGAGTGCTGCCGTGGTTTGGTAAGCAAGAAGAATAAACAGGGAATAACCGCACAGCATGAACCCGACGCTGCCAATTAAAAGCACCGGCTTTCGCCCGACACGGTCAGCCAGCCAGCAGGTAAAAATCAGAAGCAGGGAATAAAACAGCAAATTAACGGTAGTGAGTCCGCTGGCCTGTTGTTTAGAGTAAGCCAATATAGTGGATAAGTAAGTGGGCATGTAGAGAAAAATCAGATTGATCATAACCGCTCCCAGGGCTGTTAAGGCAATGCCTTGGAGAATCTGGGGCCAATAGCCGGTAATCGCCTCCACCAACGGGATGCGGGCCTTTTTTTCATGGTGCTGAAAGGCAATGAACAAGGGGCTTTCCGTCATTTGCCGACGAATATAAAAACTGAAAACACCGAGGAGGCCGCCGAGGAGAAAAGGAATACGCCAACCAAAAGCCTGGAGTTGCTGCTCATTCAGCAGGTGATTTAATAATAAACTGATGCAGGCGCCTAAAAAAATACCGAAATTGAGAAAGGAAAAAATAATGCCGCAGGCTAAGGCGCGATGTCTGGGATTTACATGCTCACAGGTAAAAGTCAATGCACCGGGAATTTCTCCGCCAATGGATAACCCCTGCAACAGGCGCATGGCAATCAGCAGGATACTGGCTAAAAGGCCCATTTGCTGATAGGTCGGCAGCAGACCAATTAAAAAGGTGGGGACAGCCATCAGCATCACTGAAAAAATAAAGGTTTTCTTGCGCCCGTATTTGTCGCCAAAATGGCTGAACGCAATGCCGCCTAAGGGACGAACCACATACCCGATGGCAAAGATGGCGTACACGCTCATTAAGGAAGCGAGTGGATCGGTTTCCGGGAAAAAGGTCCGGCTGATGATGGGGGCAAAAATAACGTAAATGATGAAGTCATAAAATTCGAGGGCGCCGCCCAGAGAAGCCAGCAGGATGATTTTTTTTTCCTGGGAGGAAAGGGTGAATGCTGTCATAAGTCCTTGTCCTTAAGGGTAAGGCGTGAAAAATAACACAGTTGATCGTTTTTAGGAATCAACGGGCGTGCACTGTGAAAAAGATTTATACTGTAAAAAGAAGAATGATAATCATTGTGTTAAGGATTCGTTGTGCCTCATTATGTTGATATTTCGCCTAAAATCAAGGCATGGACTCGTTTTGTCGCCTTTGATGACGGGGCCAGGGCGCAGGTCAATAACCTGGCCTCGCTGGACATTGTGCATAAACACATCGCCATTATGCCGGATGTTCATCTTGGTAAAGGGGCGACAGTGGGGTCGGTTATTCCAACCAAAAATGCCATTATTCCCTCTGCCGTCGGCGTGGACATTGGCTGTGGCATGATGGCCGTGCGTACCACCCTGACTGCTCATCAATTGCCGGATGATTTATCCAGCCTTCGTCATGCCATTGAAAAAGCCATCCCCGTTGGATTTGGCAAATGGGCCGATAAGACACTTCCAGACATTGCCCTTAAGACATGGCAGACTAAACTCCGAAAAGAGTATCAGATGATTCTGAACCGTCATCCTGCCTTAGGGTTCAATCGAAAAACAGGACGACGCCAGATCAATGATGTCAATCACCTGGGTACCTTGGGCGGGGGCAACCATTTCATTGAAATCTGCCTGGATGACAGTCATCAGGTCTGGTTGATGCTGCACAGCGGTTCACGCGGTGTGGGTAATTGCATCGGCACGTATTTTATTGAACTGGCCAAAACCGAAATGGGACGGCTGCTCGGCACCCTGCCCGATGAGGATCTGGCTTATCTGTCGGAAGGAACGCAGCATTTTGAGGACTATTTTTTTGCGGTTAACTGGGCGCAGACGTACGCCCGGTGTAACCGCGACATCATGATGCAAATCCTGACGCAGGTGTTTACAACCCAGTTACAAAGGCCGATTACCACGGATTTGTATGCGGTCAATTGCCACCATAACTACGTGTCGAACGAAAGGCATTTTAACGAAAACCTCTACATCACCCGCAAAGGGGCCGTGTCGGCCAAAAAGGACGAACTGGGCATTATCCCAGGCAGCATGGGAGCCAAATCGTTTATCGTCAGGGGGCTTGGCAATGAGGAGAGCTATTGCAGTTGCAGTCATGGCGCGGGCAGGGTGATGTCCCGAAACCAGGCTAAAAAGCAAATCAATCTGGCGGAGCATCGGCGCGCCACGCAGGATGTGGAATGCCGCAAGGACAAGGCTGTCCTGGATGAAAGCCCGCGAGCGTATAAAAACATTGACGACGTCATGAAGTCACAGCAGGATCTCGTGGAAGTCCTCTTTACGCTTAAACAAATTCTGTGTGTCAAAGGTTAATTCATCATTGACAACCCCGTTATTCCATATCATTTTTTTAGCCTGACATTCTAAGGATTAATTCGGCGTGCATAAAAAGGAAAGTGATGATTAATTTATCAGTTAAAGTCAATGAGAATAAGGTCATTGAGATACGGATTGACTACCTTCGTACTCAGGGTATTTTTTTTGAAGAGAATGCGGATACGCTCAATCTCGATGGAATAAACGCCGCAACCAACGGTCTTGGTCAATTGATTGAAGAGGTCACCACGCCGTCAGCGTATGGCTTTTGCCCGATGAATGGCCAGGCATTGGCTAAAAACCAAATCCAGGTCAAAATGCTGGATGGCACGCTTTATTACAGCCTGCTCGATAAAACAGGAGAACGCATTGACGGGGTGCTGCCGAAGGACAGGTTAGAGACGATGTTTCGTGACGAGCACGCGCTCATGCCATCTCACCAGAGCGAGCTTTTGTTCCTGAAACCGTATTTTCCCCGTTTAATGAATTACATGGCGGTGATGCATCTTGGCGGTTTTTATTTTTTTAAGGCATTGCCTTGCCTGACGGGGGATCAAATCAGCAGGAAGTCCTTGCCCGACAGGGAATTCCTGGCACGCCCGCTCTCGTATGATCGAAAAAACAAGGCGAAGGAACAGCCCTATACCTGCTCCAGTGTCCTTTATGAAATCCCATTCGATAACGCCGCGGCGGCGCTGCGTCTGATTGCCTTTTTTGAGGCTTACGTCAAAACCCGGGTTCATGTGGTCAGGGGCTACTCGGTGGAGGAGCGGCTGAATGGAAAGTACGCTGCTTTAGCGCCAAATCAACTGTTTGGCGATGCCACTGCCAAGGCGTTTCAAAGTCCGTCACGAACCCTGCATCCCTTCGTGGAAGCGGTGCTTGCGATCATGAATCCCTTACCCCATTATGCAACCCTCTTTAACGATTTGCAGACGGTGTATCGCTACGCCAATAATTGGGCTTTTGCTTGTGACGAGGAAGACAGGCTTAAAAAAAGGGAATTAGTCAGCGAGTTGGTGTTTAACGAGGCGGCGGTTAAGTTGGTTTTAAAATTCAAAAGCCCTGCCTTTTTATACGATGAAAACCTGCCCCTTGAGGTCAGGCAATCCCGATTCGACGCGATGATCATCGCTTACGAGCAGGCGGGACTTCTCGATGAACTTCTGTTCCTTGTCGAAGGCTGCAATCGGGTAGCGGCGAGTGAGTTACTCAATGAACGCGACGCGGCAGAGGGCAACCTTCATGAGGCAACTCCCTCTGCTGAAGCCGCCTCTCAACACGTCATGACCCTCGGTTTGCATTTTAATGCCCAATACGTCAAGGAGCACATCGCTAAATACCGTGCCGACATGCAAAACCGGCCTGGCCACAAAAACATGCTCCCGGAACGGGCGGTATTGAGTGAACGGGATAAACAATCCATTGCCAGTTTAAGTGCCTTAGGCCTTCATGCTTCCGCTTTAAAAGCACGGACTGAGGAAAAATCAGAGCCCTCCGCAAGCCTTCCTGTGTCTTTTGAAGAGACGAAAGGCTGTTGCAAGCTCTTGTAATGAAAAGGAGAAAAGGATGCCTGAGCGCAAAGAGGCCTGTCTCATTGATTTGATTGCCGCCCACGAAGAAGAAGCGTACCTTGTTTTTGAAGACTCTGACTTCATTGCCTTCCTCGACCACCGCCCTTTATTCCCGGGACACACCCTGCTTGCGCCAAAGCACCATTTCCGCACCCTGTATGAGGTGCCGCCAGCCCTTGTCACGCCCTTGTTTTTATTGACGCAACAACTGGGCCGGGCGGTGGAAAAAGCCATGGGGGCGGCAGGGAGCTTTATTGCCATGAATAATACCATCAGCCAGAGCATCCCCCATCTGCACGTGCACATTGTGCCGCGAAACAAACAGGATGGACTAAAAGGATTTTTCTGGCCACGCACCCAGTATGACCATGCGGCGCATGCCCTTGCAGTCCGTGATAAAATCAGACATTGCCTGTCTTTTGACGAATGAGTTGGCTTAGATAGATGCCTGCAATCAGCGCGGCGCCAAGCAGAAAGGGCAGGTACAGTGAAACAGCGAGCAGGGAACCGGCTGTTAAGGCGGTAATCGCTGACGCCATGCCATTGATGCTGGTTAAAAGCCCCATGGCCTCCCCTTGATGCGTGGCGGTATGGGCTTGTGATATCGCGCTGGAATAGGCCGGGTTTAAAATCGCAAAAGCAAAAATAATGCAGAAATTGGCAATGAAAAAGACAATGAGATTACCCTGACACAGGCCAAGGCTTATAAAGCCTGAGAATAAAACCAGGATAGCCAGGGTTTTAGCCCGTTTAAGGCTCATGTGCTGGTAGAGAAGTTTTTGGGCACTGGCTAAAAAAAGGATATACAACAACACCATGACCGAAAACAAAACCCCAATGGCATAGCTTGAAAAGGAAAAGGTAAGGATGGCAAAGGGCAGTACGGCAATATAATAAAGGGCCCACACGACCTGCATTAAAAAGAATTCAATGTAAAGGACGTTCAGATAATCCGTCCATTGCGTTTTGGTTCCTTCAATTCGGCGTTGAATGGTTTTGACAGGGAGTGCCGGCAGGAATGACAGATTGATGAGTGTTAAAAGCAAAATCAGAAAAAAAGGCAAAGTGTAGTAATAAAGGGGTACTTGCGCTTTAAAATTCACCAGAATGCCGCAGAGTAAGGGGCCAAGGCAAAGACCGAGCGCATTGATTATTTCAGCCACACGAAACAGGTGGTGTCTGGGATACTCCGTGTGCATCAGCAGGGAAAGAATCACCGCACGCCTGCCCGACATCAGCCCATCCAGGGCGCGGCTTGTAAAAAAAAGCCAGTAATTGACGTGGATTAAGCTGATTATCGATAACAGGCAGGCCAACAGCGAGCCGGAAAGGCAATACCACAAGGTTTTCTTTTCACCGGATTGATCAGACACGATTCCCCACAGCATACCGCCAAGAATAGCGCCAATACCGTAAATGCCGACGGCAAAACTGTAGGCGTTTAAACGCAGGGAAAGGCTTTCGCCGGGTAAAAGGCCAGGTTGTTTGAGAAAAAGCGGACCCACCAGGGGAGGAATAATGCTGGCGCTTAAGCTGATAAGAAAAAGCATGGCATAAGCCAGATAAAACGTCCTGTATGCTGTTTTCGGCATCGCCTGCCCATCCAGTCAATTATAAGCCCATTATAAAAATACCTGCCTGATTGGCCAGTTTTAAGGTTTCTTCTTTATTAATCAGTATGGACCAACCCGCCTCCAATGCAATTCCGGCCAAATTGGCTTCCGCCACATGCCGTACCGTGGTCTCGCCGATTACGGGCAAATCAATGCGGTTATCCTGCATGCCTTTTTTAATTTTAACCAACACCCCTTCTTTATGCGGTGACTTAAATTCCCGGCAACGTTTGATGAGATTATCCGTTCCCTCCACGGCCTCCACGCCAAGGACATAGCGGTTTTCAATGACGAGGGCTTGACCGATGTCCATTTCGCCTATTCGTTTAGCGATACTCACGCCAAGCTTTGCATCCTCGAGGGATTTAAGCGTTGGTTGCGCGGTAGTTAAAAGTCCCATCGGTGTCATGGCTTCGGCAAGGATTTCCTGAACACCGACCACGTGAAAACCCTGCGCTTCGAGGAAATGGACAAGACCGGCGAAATAACTGTTGTCGCCCAAACTGGTGCTTTCACCCGGCGCGGTTAAATAATTCTGAAGACGCATGCCGCCGTAATTATCAAACAGCAAGGTATGGTCGATTTTTCCGGCGAAAACAAGGTTTAAAAAACCGGCTTCCTTGA
This sequence comes from Legionella taurinensis, assembly GCF_900452865.1. NCBI lineage: Bacteria > Pseudomonadati > Pseudomonadota > Gammaproteobacteria > Legionellales > Legionellaceae > Legionella > Legionella taurinensis. The sequence continues at coordinate 1,912,535 of NZ_UGOZ01000001.1, read as the reverse complement.
CTTGTTGAATGGTTTCTCCCAGATTGGCCAGGCTGACGGCATGGTGTGCCGCAGGTAATTTAAATTGTTTTTCTCCCGAGGCCCTGATAATGAGCACGTCGATGTGCTTTTTTTGACAGGCATTAACAATTTCAACCGGTAAATCCCCTTCGCCGGCAATTAAGGCCAGCTGTCGTAATTCAGACATGTTCAACCCCTGACAACCTGTGTTTGTTGATGATAGGCACTGTTTTGCTCCCCTTTAATCCAAAGAGAATGCCTGCGAAAGGATCGACGTGCCTGCTGCAGCCTGACGGTTAGCCAGCCAGGAAAACAGGGCGCGACGATGGCGTGCGATGTCATAAATCCTGGTGATGGTCTTTTTTTTCACCTCCTCAAACTCCTGTTTGATGGTTTTAATGTCGTCATCAGTCAGAGGTTTCCTGTCAATTGACTGAATAATCCGCCGCATGGTGCCAAAGCGCAGGGAGTCAAAATAAAAACAGTGATTGTTCTGGTAAATGGTTTCTTTAAAGGTCAGGTGCTTAAATTCCTGACCAATGGAAACCGGTATGAACGGCGTTTGTGTTTTCTGTTTGCAATGCACAAAGGAGATGGCGTTTAAAAGGAAAAATTCCCTGGAAAGACTGGTGACGTCTTTGTTGAGAATAGAACAATTAATAAGCGGCAGGCCCATTCCGATGTAATTTAGGAAAATAATATCAAAGATACGATCAATGTAGGTTTCGGCTTCGGACTCGTGGTGATTTTTAAACGCATCAGCAATGAATTTAAAATCAAATCCTACCCAGGGGGTTTTCATGCTGTTATCCAGGTACCAGACCAGATAAAAATAGCCTTCCCAGGGGGATTGATAATATTTTTCGGCGATTGAGTCTTGAAGTTGCCGGATTTCCTTTGTTAAAGACACGGTGATTACGGGGTGTACTTTCGGTCTTAAGCAAATGCCCATTCCATTGCTGTTGATCTCCTTAAGAATAAGTAATTCCATGGATTGCATGGTTAGCCTCCAAACCCAGGGAATTTAATTATAGAACAAATGGAGCAAAAGTTATCCAAAATAGCAAAAATGGTAAAAAAAAAGGGGGTAATTGCTGGGAATGTGCTTGAATAAGTGGACAAGCCGCTGCGATCCATCAGGCCGTGGCGTGTTCTCCACGGCCGCTGTGCGGGGTATTATAGATGCAGGGACTCATTGTCGTCCTCGTGCTCATCCTCATCCTTTGGCAAATCCATGGGACTTGGTTCCTTGATGTGGAGAAGGGTTTTAATGTTCGTTTGTGCCTCTTTCAATAATGTTTTAAATTTTTTCCTCATGTCCTCGACATTGTCTTTGGGCGACAGCTTTTCCAGGTGGTGTTCGACTTCGTGTACAAAATCAGACCATATTGCCTTAATGGCTGCCTTTCTATGAGAGGCATGGGTTTCCCGTGTTTCCGGAGTGGCCGTTTTTAATTTACGGGTGGTGTCAGTTTCCTTCGCATGGCCTTGCGGCAGCACATTGACAGGGGCGGTATGGGTACCAATGACCCGCGAGTAATCCCCTCTGGCCTGGGTGTTACCGGGATTTGAAAGGGGGGTGTAGTGGGGTGAAACCGGTTGGGTTTCCCGCGCCGATTGAGCTTGAGCCCGACTTAAGCTGGTGTAATGGCTATCCTGAGCCGGAGTTGACGGTTGCGGGTTTTGACTTGGACGACGATTTTGCTGGGCAGTCGTCCCGGTTAAGCGTTCCTTAGCGATCATGCGCATGTAATGCGTTTCTCCGTCATTGTCTTCAGTTGCCGGCGCATTGACAGGAATGGAGGTCTTTGCATAGTGAGACGACGGGTCCTGATTTTCCACTGGGTTTTGTGAGGGTAAATTACCCTGATTAAGCTGGCTGGTAATGGCTTCTTTCGACAACAGGTTGTTGTAGTGTGTTTCCCCGTCATCCTGGTCGACGGTGGGCGGTGCTGTTTGCACGGTCTGGATTCTGCCGTAATGATCCATGCCAACCGGCTGTGCCATTGTCCTTTCCCCATGGGTCATGCTCCGGTGCTCAGGCGTTGGCGGCGGCTCTTTTTTGGCCATATCCCGCTCAAGTTGACGAATATTCCCCTGAATCATGGATCGGATGGGGTTGTTGACTTCAATGCGATTGAGGCGTTGTAAGCCGAGGAGGAAGTTCTCTGCAGGGTGGTTTTTTTTATTTAAAATCAGGTGTTCGTAATACATTTCGACGAATCGGCTGTTGCATTCGTTAAAAACCGCCATTTCCTGCTCTCGCGCTTTTTTTAAGTCAGCGCCTTCAGGAAAAAAAGTCAGCCAGGGTTCGTAACATTGGATGAAAAGTTCTACTTCCTGTTTAAGGTGTTTATCCGGGTTTTGTTCCAGGTAGGCCAGGACATTGTTTAACAATTGCTTCAATGCAGTGTTGTTATCTGAAAATTTTCCCATGCGGTCAGCTAAAAATTCCTTCATAGGCTGGGTTGTACCCGGCTTCAGTGACAGCGCGGCAAGTTCTCCAGGCAAGGCGGTAAGCATCTGGGCTAAAATGCTCATCATGGCTGCTTTTCTGGCGTAATAATCCGTAAGCTGGCTGGTCTTTCCTCCGGTGTTTATAACCCCGCTGTCGATAATACGAAGAGGAACCTTGTTGAGGTTGGGATAGACACCATTCTGTTCACCCTCAGCCAGGATCGAGGTCAATCCATAGTCGCTGATTTTGGGCACAATGCCAAGGACATTGCCATCGCTGTCGCGCTCAGTGCGGATTAAAAAATTTCTTGCGGCACTGTCCTGATGCAGTATGGACATTTGATGGAGAGTCTCTTGGCCCTTAACCAGACCACAGGCAATCTGGGCTAAAAAGACAGCCGGATTGCTTTTTAACGCCAGAACAACTCCGGCACCGGGAAATTGGTGCGCTTCAAGGGGATGAAAGGTGTCGGCAATCAGGGAATACAGGTTGGATGAGAATGAGGTCACATGGCCGTCTTTTATGTCGAGGTACGATTCGTACTCCGTCAGTATACCCACCACCTGGCCGTCGATTTCCAGGGGAAAGGTTTTATTAATAGCACTTAAATCAAGTTGTCCTGATTCACTGTGTTTGGCAATCACCTTGGCTGTGGCTTCTTCGTGCTCATCGGGTTCCAGGAGAAGTTTGATGGCAATCTGCCCCTGGCTGTTGCACATGTTCCGATAAGCTGGATTTGAGCCGCTGTAATGATAGAGCGCGACTTCACCAAATGCGCCCCCACCAAGATGCCTGATTTTATGGAACCCATGCATTGGGAGATTAATGTCTTTCGTGGTTTGGGCCGGTAACTCAATTTCCTCTTTGGAGTTGGCATTATTCAAGGTGTCCAGCGGTGGCATGATGAATTACTCCTCAAATCTTTCGTATAGTATAACGCAACTGACTATTATATGAACAATATATTTTTAATTTTTTCATTATTCCGGTTATCATAGGCTTATACTTAATGAAAGTAATGAACAGGAACAACAATGGCTAAAGGAAAACATGGCGGGGATAAGGGGTTTTTTATGTGGAAAAATTGGGACAGTGTGCTGAATGCCGACCATTTTGAGGCGGCTTTTAATGACAAGGATTTTACTCTAAAGAGGCTTGTGAAGCTGCAGGATCTCGAAGGCGGCAAGAATGACGGTGTGGATCAATTGCTGATTCATCTGATTGGTTTTTTACGCTTGACTGATCCAGACAATATCAGCATTAATGACAATGACAGAGCCAGTGCAGAGGCCTTGTTTGTTAACCTCGATAATGCATTGACCCAGGTCAAAGCGGCCAGTGCCGACCAGAAATTCGAACAATCGGCTGTCCGTTATGCGGACGAGGTCATTCGTCTGCGCATGGACTTACTCAAACAGCAGCCCACGGAATCGCTGCCTCTTGTCTGGTACAATGCTGCTCACAAGGGCCATAAGAATACCTTCTGATGGCACCCTGAGTTTTTGGCGGGAAGTACGGTAACTAACTGATTCTAATCAATTTGACACCGCTCAAATTATAAAGAACCGTGCTTCTCTCGTCGGTTACTTCAATGTATTCGCTGCCTTTACCATCAATAATGCTGACAGAATTGCCTGCGGCATTCAAATGATGGGTTGTGCCGTCATTCTCCACAAGCCAGATGGATTTATTGCCGGCTCTCAATTCATCAAGGCGTTTCGATAGTTCGCTCACAATAAGTCCTGCTACTGCACGTCCTTACTTTAATAATAGCTGTTGGTTGAACATTCTGGCTACTAATGGCTTTTAAAGGCTATAATTACATCAATTGTTGATAGAGGTAGGCTATGACACACACTGTCGTTAAAGAGAAAGACGTTAACCTCGAAGAATATCCTTTCAGCAGTGAGGCAGACGAAAAGGAAAGGATTAAAGAAGACATCTCACTGACCATTGGGGATTTACATGGTAATTCGTTAAAGCTTTTTTGGATTTTAGTAAAGCAAAACGCATTAAAACTTAACCCCATCGATGGCCGTACCCCCAAGCAATTGTACGAACGGTTTGTAGCGATCTACAAAACGCCAGCCGATCAATTGACGAAAGCGGATTTGGAGGAATTTAACCGTATTCTCGATGGCGCCTCATTGAACCGGCTTGCAATGCTTCGTCTCATTGGCGATGAGTTGGCCGATAGAGGTCAAAATGACTATTTCACGTTAAAAATCTTAAAACGCCTGGGCGATGCCGGCGTCAGAACCGAAATTCTGCTCTCTAACCACAGCGCTGAGTTTTTAGATAACCACCATCGTGGCTCATTGAAAAAGCCAGAGGATTTGCTGGGTGATGAGAACGCCAGGTCGATGCATAATTTAGGGACATTGCTTGAGAGGGGGCTTGTTGATTCTGAGGAAATCACAAGCATCGTCAAGGACCATTATTTACCGGCATTAAAAGCAATAAGCTACAGCATTGATAATACCGTGCAGCCGCCTCGATTAACCCTGTATACGCATGCGCCGGTCGGAATAGAGACAATCCGAAGTTTAGCTGATTTGTATGGTATACCCTATGACGACAGTTCCATCGACCGCCTGTGCCGAACCATTGATCAGATTAATGAAAGAGTCCACCAGGACCTGTCTGAACATTCAGTTCACGACCATCATCGAGGCTTTTTAGAGGAATGGACTATGGGGCTTGGCAGTATTGCCATTCCCCATGATTTGCCTTTATTGCGCTTGATGTGGAACCGTGGCGATGTGGATAAACAGATGGCAGAAAAGCCGGGAGAGCAACAGTCGCTCTACGGTATCGAGCTTCCAATGCAGCAGAATGGCTACCAATTGGCCTTAGTGCATGGTCATGATGGCCCCAGTAAAAAAATTTTCTCCGACGACAAGGAGGTAACCGATGAAACCTCTTACCTGCCCAATATGTACAATACCGACAATGATCTGGGAAAACGGGAGTTGACAGGCGATTTTCACCTGGTGGCTTCGAAGGATACCCCCGCGCCATTGGCATTACGGCAAGTCCCCGTGCAAATGCACGCTGTATTGTATCGGCTCGATGAAGGCTTAAGAACACCCCCGGTTTTTACCGCCAGGGAATGGCATCAACGGTTTATCGACGCGCAACTGGCTGAGTTTGCCCGAATTGACAACAATCAGGGGATGTCCTCTGCTATCGCCCGCTCAAAAGAATCGTTAATTAATTTCATGAGCATTTATCAAGTGCCTTATAAAAAAGGTGAAGATATAGTGGATTTCTCCATGAGGGTCGCCGAATCAAACCGGGGATATGCCAGCCGGATTGAGACGTTTAAAAGCCAGTCGATTCAAGAAGATAAAACCATCGCTTCTGATAACCTGGCGAGAGCGGCGCTTAAGGACATTAAACAATTCATCGAAACATCGGATTGGCAGGTGGGGAAATGGGGCAGCCGCACCAAAATCGAAGTGAATGGGAAGATGAAACCTATTCCTGGCCACCTCTACGAAATTTATAAAAAGTGTAGTGAGGCTGAAAACGGGGGGAATCCCACGCAACTCATGCAGTCGATTCATGGCATTGCTGAGAAAGCCCTGCAACCTAAATTCAAACTTTTCGAAAGTTACCGTGAAAGGTATCAATCGACGATGGAGGTCTATAAGGTGATTGAAAGGGACACGCGAAACCTGTTAAAACCTTAGTCGCTCAGGCGTGTCAAAAGCGCAGTGGTCAACCTCTGGTCATTATTTTCCTGCTTTACAGATTACTCTTGTTCGATTCGCCTTTCATCGCTAATATGAAAGCTTCGCTATCGTCATCCTGCTGCAGCATCCATATCAGGTATAGGGAAATACTGGCACCATGTTAAAGATTCTTTTACTCGCTGTCTGCTTGTTTCTAAGTGCCTGCATGGTGGGGCCGGATTACAAGGAGCCTGCAAAAAATGTAGCCCCTTACTGGCTGCAGAAAAACCCAGCTGTGAAAGTGGCGCCAATCAATAATGCAGATTGGTGGAAGGTGTTTCACGATCCAACCCTGACGCACTTAATTCACTGCGGTTACCACAATAATCTTTCATTACAGATAGCCGGCGTGCGTGTGCTTCAGGCCCGTGCCAAACTGGCGCAATCAGTTGGGGAACTTTACCCGCAACAACAGGTGTTGAATGGCAGCTATACCCATGTGCGTACCGGGGGAGGGGAGTTGCAGGGGATTTTGCCTGACAAGTTCGATACGGCCTCTGTCGGCCTTTCTGCCAGTTGGGAAATTGATTTTTGGGGCAAATACCGCCGCGCCATTCGCGCCAATGATGCCGCCTTCCTGGCGTCACTGGCAGCTTATGACAATGCCCTGGTTTCGTTAACCGCCGACATTGCCAATGCTTACATTTCGATCCGTACCCTGCAGCAGCAGATTAAGACGACTCAATTCAATATCCACCTGCAGAAGGTAAGCCTTGATATTGCCACGTCACGCTATCGCGGGGGGCAAACCAGTTTACTGGATGTCCAACAGGCAGAAACTGAATTGGCTGAAACCCAGTCATCCCTGCCGGATCTGGTCTCCCAGCTGCAACGGCAAAAAGATGCGCTGGCAGTTCTATTAGGTTTGGTTCCTACGCAAGTCGATGACTTGCTTAAAAAAGGCAGCGGCATCCCGCGTGCCAACGCGTCGGTGGCAATTGGCATTCCCAAAGAAGCGTTGGCGCGCCGCCCTGACATTTACCAGGCAAGGATGGAGGCGGTAGCCCAATCCGAATCCATTGGTGCGGTTAAGGCCAACCTTTATCCGGCGCTGACCTTAAGCGGTTCCTTTTCTTATTCGGCGAACAGCATTGGTCAAGCCTCTATCAGCAACCTGTTTGATCCAGCCAATCGTTCGGTGATTGCCGGTCCTTCGGTGGTCTGGCCGTTATTAAATTATGGACAGATTACCAATGCGGTGCGCGAGCAGGATGCCGTGTTTCAGCAAAGTTTGTTGAATTACCTGAATTTGGTGCTTAAGGCGCAGCAGGAAGTGCAGGACAATATCACCCAGTACATTGAGGCACGAAAAACCACGGCCTTGCTGGGTTCTGCGAATACGTCGGCCACGAAAACCACGCGTCTTGCTCTCATCCGTTATCGCGAGGGAGAAGCAAATTACACCGCTGTACTGAATGCGGAGCAGCAACAATTGCGTATACAGAAATCATTGATCAATGCGGAAGGCGAGATTGCCAAATCGCTGGTCGCGCTTTATCGCGCCTTAGGCGGCGGTTGGCAAATCCGAAGGGGCAATGATATCGTTCCAGAAGCGATAAAACAGGAAATGGCTGCACGAACCAATTGGGGCAGTTTGCTCAAACAACCAAACCATGAGCGCCCAACCACGACCGAGCAGCAAATTAAACAGCTTTACCTACCAAACTGGTGATGGGTTATGATGACAGCCGAGAATAAATCATTGATTTTAAAAATTGCAGCGGGTGGGATAGTCCTTTTATTGCTTTACTGGTTTATTCATCACTATTCTCAAAGTACACCGCCCGCGCCGCCTGCACCGGCCGTGATCGTAAGCCATCCCACCCGCATGGAAATGACTGATTACATCACGCAGACAGGAAATACCATTGCTTACAATTCTGTCAATTTAGTCGCCCGGGTGGAAGGCTACCTGGACGCGATTCAATTCGTTGATGGTTCCTTTGTTAAAAAAGGCCAGGAGCTGTTTATCATCGAGCCTGAACCTTATCTGCAAAAACTGCATGAAGCAGAAGATACCCTGGCTGCTCAAAAAGCCGCTTATGCCTATGATCAGGCAGAATACGCGCGCCAGCAACAGATGTACAAAGAGAATGCGACGTCGTTAAAAAACGTGGAAAAATGGTCTGCCAAGCGCGACGAATCCAAGGCTGAAGTGGCCAAGGCAGAAGCCAACGTTAAAATTGCACAGATTAATTACAGCTATACCCATGTTCAGGCCCCTTTCGATGGGCGCATTGGGCGGCATCTGGTGGATGTCGGCAATCTCGTGGGTCATGGGCAGGCAACCGAATTGGCCACTATTGAACAGATTAATCCCATCTATGTTTATTTCAATTTAAATGAACTGGATTTAATTAAATTGCGGGAAGCGGCACGGGCGCGGGGGTTTAAACCCAATGAACTGCATAAAATTCCGGTGTACGTCGGCATGCAGAATGAAAGTGATTTCCCCCATCAGGGCAAGCTGGATTTCGTTAACACCGGGTTGAACGCATCCACTGGAAGCATGGAGTTCCGTGCGCTGCTCGACAACAAGGATTACCCCCTTTTGCCCGGGCTTTTTGTTCAGGTCCGCATTCCTATCAGCAAACCCTCACCACGGCTCGCTATTCCCGATACCGCCATTCAATACGACCAGATCGGCGCTTATGTCTTGACGGTGGATAAAACCGATACCGTGGTATTAAAACGGGTGAGCACAGGAACGCTTGATCAAGGCATGAGAGCGATTAACAAAGGTCTCGATATTGACGACAGGGTGGTGGTGAACGGCATTCAGAATGCCGTGCCCTCGCACAAGGTTACTCCAAAAAAAGAAAGTGAATAAAGCCAATTGGATAGGGATGCCATTGAATGAAATTGATGCACGTTGAGAAGAGCGAGAAATGATTTCCAAATTTTTCATTGAAAGGCCGGTTCTGGCCAATGTGATTGCTTTACTCCTGGTTTTCATTGGCCTAATCGCAATCCTGGTTTTACCGGTATCGCAATACCCGGCCATTGTACCCCCCACCATCCAGGTGACGACCACTTACCCGGGTGCGGATGCCAAAACCCTGATTAACACCGTGGCCTTACCCATTGAGCAACAGGTCAATGGGGTGGAAAACATGCTTTACATGCAGTCCACCAGTTCCAATAATGGGGCTTACACGCTGATTGTTACCTTTGCCATTGGCACGGATCTGAATTTTGCCCAGGTTCTGGTGCAAAACCGTGTACAGGCGGCCATGGCGCAATTGCCCATGGATGTGCAGAAGCAGGGGGTCGTGGTTCAGCAAAAATCAACGGCCATTCTGCAGTTCATCACCTTAACCTCGGAGAATGGCGAATACGATGGAGTATTTCTTAACAGTTATGCCGCCATCAACATGCAGGATGAACTGGCGCGTCTCCCCGGGGTGGGGAATGTTCTGGTGTTCGGGTCCGGCAGCTATGCCATGCGGGTATGGCTTGATCCGAAAAAAATGCTCGCCTATTCGTTAAACCCCAGCGATGTCTTAAATGCTATCAGTTACCAGAATAAAGACGTGTCAGCGGGCCAGATTGCCTCCCCGCCGGTCTTGGGGTCGCATTCGTATCAACTCACCGTGAACGTGCCGGGTCAACTGGCTGATCCCGACGAATTTGGTAATATTATTATCAAAACCGTCGATACCCAACCGGATGAAAATGCCAATGCCAGCAGTTCAGCCCAGGTGGTACGCATTAAGGACGTTGGGCGGGTGGAACTTGGGTCTTCAAGTTACAGCCAGTTGGCTAATTTAAACGGCAAGCCGACAGCAGCCATTGGCATATTCCAGTTACCGGGTGCCAATGCGCTGCAAGTGGCGGACGAGGTGAAAAAAACCGTTGCCAAAATGGCGAAAAAATTTCCTCCGGGCCTTACGTATTCGATTCCTTTTGATACCACCGTGTTTGTGAAAGCCTCCATTTCAGAGGTCTATAAAACCCTGTATGAAGCCGGTATTCTGGTCTTGCTGGTTATTGTTGTCTTTCTGCAGAATTTCCGCGCCTCGCTCGTCCCGGCCACGACGGTACCGGTGACGATTATCGGGACCTTTTTCGCCTTGATGCTGCTGGGTTATACCATTAATTTACTCACCTTGTTTGCGCTGGTACTCGCCATTGGTATTGTTGTGGATGATGCGATTGTGATCGTGGAGGGCGTCACTCAGCATATTGAAAAAGGGTTATCACCCAAAGAAGCTTCCATTCAGGCCATGAAAGAATTGTTTGGACCTATCCTTGGCATTACGCTGGTGTTGATGGCTGTGTTTGTACCCGCGGGGTTTATGCCGGGTTTGACTGGGGCGATGTATGCGCAATTTGCTCTGGTTATCGCAGCAACGGCCTTAATCAGCGCCATCAATGCCATGACCTTAAAGCCCACGCAATGCGCCTTGTGGCTTAAACCCATCGATAAAAACAAACCCAAAAATGTCTTTTTCAGGACTTTTGATAATCTCTATAACCCGATTGAAGCGCGTTATATTCAATTTATGGATAAATTGGTACACCACAGCGGCGCAGTCTGCCTGCTCGGCGCCGCGCTGGTGGCCCTGGCTATTTTTGGTTTAACCCGAATCCCAACGGGGTTTATCCCCATTGAAGATCAGGGGTATCTGATTTTAAGCGTGCAATTGCCTGATGCAGCCACTCTGGGGCGCACAGACAAAGTCATGAGCGAGTTGACTAAAAAGGTTTCGCAAATTGACGGCATTGATAACGTCATTGCCATTGATGGCATTTCCCTGCTTGATAACAATGCCAGCCTGGCGAACGCGGGCGTGTTGTACATCATGTTTAAAGACTGGAGCGTGCGCGGAAAGTCTGAAAATCTGCTGGCCCTTTACACTAAAATCAATGACATTGCTAAAAACACGCTGGATGCCAGGATCCTGACCGTCGTTCCCCCGCCCATTCAGGGTCTGGGTTTATCGGGCGGCTTCCAGATGCAGGTGGAATTACAGGACGGTACGTTTGACTATCAAAAATTGCAGCGCGTGACGGACGGCTTAATCAGTGAGGGGAACCGTGAGCCGGATCTGCAAAACCTGATGACGTCCTTCCGCGCCAGTGTGCCGCAGGTTGCTGCACCCATTGACCGTACCAAAGCCGAGAGTCTGGGTGTTCGCATCGGCGATGCATTTAATACCCTGCAAACCTATCTTGGATCCTCCTATGTCAATTTGTTTACCAAATTTGGTCAGGTCTTTCCGGTTTATGTGCAGGCGGATGCGTCTTCGCGCGGGCAGGTGGACGATTTACGCAATTATTATGTCAAAAACCAGCAGGGCTCCATGGTTTCGTTAGGTACCCTGACTGACATCAAGCCGGATGTCGGTCCGGCAATCATATCGCTTTACAATCTGTATCCGTCAGGTAACGTCAACGGAATGGCTGCCAAAGGCTACAGTTCCGGGGAAGGGATTGAAACCATGGAAGAATTGGCTAAAAAGCTGCCCCCTGGTTTTTCCTATGAATGGACGAGTACTGCCTATCAGGAAAAGGTCGCTGGTAACATGAGTTATTATATTTTTGCCATGTCCCTAGTGCTGGTATACCTGATTCTGGCGGGACAATATGAAAACTGGTTGATTCCCTCCGCCATTCTTTTCAGTGTACCCCTCACCTTGATCGGGACCGTACTGGCTCTGTCACTGCTGGGACTGGACAACAACATGTACACTCAGATTGGCTTATTATTGCTGATTGCGTTGGCGACAAAAAACGCCATTCTGATTGTGGAGGTGGCGCATGAGCAACACCACATTCATAAAAAATCAGTGATGGAAGCGGCCGTTATCGGGGCGAAAACCCGATTCCGACCCATCCTGATGACTTCTTTTGCCTTCATTATGGGGGTCATGCCCCTGGTTTTTGCGACCGGTGCAGGCGCCAATGCCAGACGCTCGATTGGCGTGGCGGTTTGCAGCGGCATGCTGGCTTCAACCTGCCTGGCAGTTGTGTTTGTCCCTGTTTTTTACGTGTTGCTACAAACCTGGCAGGATAAGCGAAAGGCGAAAAAAGAAGCAGCCGTCTTGTCTTAATGGATAAGACTGCTGGCGGACTTTCTGCACGGTTTGGAGAACGTCGTTTGCTTCGTTCACTGGTGTTTTGGAGGGTGATTGTCAGGGTAAAGAGACGGCCAGGGTTACCTGAGATAACCCTGGCCATTCATCAATACGCTCCGCCATTAGTACCCGTTCCGGTGGTGGTGTCAGTGCCTGTGCCTGTTCCGGTGGTGGTGTCAGTACCTGTGCCGGTTCCGGTGGTGGTGTCGGTGCCTGTTCCGGTGGGGGTGTCGGTGCCTGTGCCGGTTCCGGTGGTGGTGTCAGCGCCTGTGCCGGTTCCGGTAGTGGTGTCGGTGCCTGTTCCGGTGGTGGTGTCAGTGCCTGTGCCGGTTCCGGTGGTGGTGTCAGTGCCTGTGCCGGTTCCGGTGGTGGTGTCAGTGCCTGTCCCTGTTCCGGTGGTGGTGTCGGTGCCTGTCCCTGTTCCGGTGGTGGTGTCGGTGCCTGTCCCTGTTCCGGTGGTGGTGTCAGTGCCTGTGCCGGTTCCGGTGGTGGTGTCAGTGCCTGTGCCGGTTCCGGTGGTGGTGTCAGTGCCTGTGCCGGTTCCGGTGGTGGTGTCAGTGCCTGTGCCGGTTCCGGTGGTGGTGTCAGTGCCTGTGCCGGTTCCGGTGGTGGTGTCAGTGCCTGTGCCGGTTCCGGTGGTGGTGTCGGTGCCTGTGCCGGTTCCGGTGGTGGTGTCGGTGCCTGTTCCGGTTCCGGTAGTGGTGTCGGTGCCTGTGCCGGTTCCGGTAGTGGTGTCAGTGCCTGTGCCGGTTCCGGTAGTGGTGTCAGTGCCGGTGTTCATTGTCCCCGTGCCCGTCGTGGAGGTGCCGGTTGACGACGTCCCTGCGCCAGACGTATCCGCGTAAGTGGTGGTTAGTGCTGCGGCAGTGAATAAAGTCAGTGCAATCCGTTTCATGGTTAAGTCCTTCTCATTAAGTCTGTTCTTAATGATTGTCGTGCTGATAAGCTCTTTTGGCACAAAAAAATCATAAAAACAGGTTTGGGTTTAGAAATAATTACGGCAATTGTCTGGAGTAAAACAATTTAAAACTCTACTGTTAAGAATAGCTCAAATAATCGGACAATTAGATTATTTATGAGTCTGAATTGCGTTTTTCTCCGAGAGGCATTGTTTTTTATAATCAGTCCGCATAAAAAGCACCCCAGGCAGTAGTAAAAACAGTTCAGATGAATGTATTATTTCTAAGCTTTGAATTGACAGGATGCCAAAATGAAAATTTCATTCATTAAAAATTGCTTAACCAATTATGATAAAAACAAGGGGTATCTGCGGGTACTGAAAGATGAAACCCACATCAGTCAGTTAAGAGTCTTTTATAATGAACTGGGCGGCGACAAAGCAGGCGATCGTGATCTTAATCCCCACGAATTACTCAAACTCGTGACCATAGCACTCGGCAAAAAAAATTGGAATGATTCCCAAAGTGCCGATGTGTTTACTGAAATTTTCAAACAGTTCGGCGGCAAAGAAGCTTATCAGTATCTGGTTGATAAAAATGGCTTAACGGCAGAAAACGTTGCATTTTTGGAAAATACTGTCTCCGTTCACAGCAGGAACAGCCAGGAGATTGGAGGGCTTGCGATCCTGTTGGATTATTCATCACAAAGTGTCCCCCCGTTGCCTTTAAGTGTTTTGTCGGAGGAGTCTCTTCTTTTTGATTTAGTCAGCATGTACAACAAGACGGGTTGTTTGAGTCGTCTGAAAAAGGAGGGACTATTAAGCAAGAACGCGCTCTTGTTGATTGCTAAATGCAAGGACGTGGAAGTTGCTGAGCAGTTGATTCGCTTAATGAATGCCCAAAACAGCTTCAACGACGCAAACCTTTTGTCATTATCAAAAAATCCTGAGGCCCTTGAGCCCATTTTTCAAATTCTAACCAGTCTTGGTCATAAAGACGTATTCCCGCCGACCTTTTGCGAGGTGACAACATTATTCAGTTTCAACGCGGTAACTGCGACCAATCTCAAGCATTACCTGCAGGGTATTGAGCAACAATGCATAAAAAGTAAAACAACTGCGGCCCCTGAAATTGGCAAAAAACTGATGGCCCATGCCGAAACGCTGGCAAACCAAAATCCGGGGGTGATGGAGAAAACACTGAGTGTATTCAAGCAGCGGGAATGGATAATAGCCGACTACCTCGATTACCTGTTGGCAATAAAAGATGCCAACCTGTACTATACCGTGCTCAACATGGCTAAATTATCGGTTGAAGCTGTCTATTTACCCCTGATTCTGGAGGCGGTGAAGACAGAGAGCACGCATCATCGAACGATAGTCAGTGGTGTTGTCCATCTTAAAGAGAAAAATGCCCTGACTGAAGAGCATCTGATTTTTATTTTAAGCTCCTGCCCGCATGCTCATACCCTGGCGGTTGCACTGACCCAGTGGCCGCATTTAAAAGATAAAAACATCCCTGTGACTCCTGGTGAGTTATTAAAGCATCCTTCTTTTGCTGAAAAAATCGTTTGCGCGTTGATTGAGTTAAGTAACACAGCGGTCTTCACTGAGCAACTCTGCAGGCTGGTGATGAGTAAACCGGAGAGTGCTGAAGCGGCACAGCCTATTTTTCAGTTATTAAAAAGAAGTGGGTTGTGTACTGAAAAAATGGTGAGTTTCCTTTATCAAAACAATCTGATGAACCCTCATCTTCATAAAGCACTTGTCGCATTGGATGCAGCGAATATCCTGACCGACACGAACATCATTAAACTCAGTATGAAGGCCACTTATCTAAAAACCATTGCCAGTGCCTGCGCCACCTTAAATAATGCCAACGCGTCAGTGAAAGAGTTAAATTCTCACAAGTCGTGTACCCGGTTAAATCAGGACATTTTTGATGCCCTAATCGCGAAACCGCTCGACGCCTTGAAACTGGCGGAGTCCTCAGGCGGGTTGCTTTCCCGTGCGCATAGTCCCATCAAAGACGAGGGCGCCTGCGAGTTTGTCAAAATCCGGGGAGCGGCGCGCAGTCTTGCCTTATTACAGCGCAGTGGTTTACTGTTCGGGCCTTACCTGGAGCCTCATGCCAAGGATCAAAAAAAGCCGTTTACCCTTGAAGAAAGGCAGGCATTGGAGAAAAAATCCGTCTTTCATATTGCCTCGTTTCTTGGCAACAGCCGCCTTCTTGAAAAAGCAGTCGAGGATCATGTGGCAAAAGAAGGTGTTGAAGGCGTTTTTAATGGCAAAACAGGGTAACCGCTCGATGAAGGACCTGCATTGAAAGGGAGTGGGTGGTTCCAAACAGGTTAGACAGTGGGGTAATCCCTCTCCCATCGGGAGAGGGCCGTGTGACCCGGTTGGGTCGACATAGACTGTTTCTAGGGAAACGCAGCCAGGGCCTTTTGCAGGCAGGGATCCTGTTCGGCAAAGGCGCTGATGACGATGCGGGTTGCGGCGGCGATCACGTCATTGTTGGGGGTTGCATCCACTTTCGGTTGGGTAAAATACACCGCCAGCGTCACCGGTTGACAATGGGGCGGCCAAATGACGCCAATGTCATTGGAGGTGCCATAGTCGCCGGTTCCTGTTTTATCACCGACTACCCACCCCTCGGGCAATCCGGCGCGAATGCGGGCGCCGCCCGTGGTATTGTTGCGAAGCCATGTGATCAACAGTTGACGTTCGGGTGCGGCCAGTGTGTCGGTGGTGAGCTTCTGCAAACTGAGCGCCATGGCTTTGGGTGTGGTGGTGTCCCTTGGGTCGCCCGGAATGGCGGTGTTTAAGTCCGGCTCAAAGCGATCCAGCCTGAATTGCTTATCGCCAATTGATCGGGCAAACGCCGTCACCGCCCCGGGGCCTCCGATTTTTTTTAAGATAAGGTTAAGGGCTGCATTGTCACTCTGCGTGATCGTGGCTTCACACAGCTCAGCCAGTGTCATGCCATCAGCCAGGTGTTTCTCCGTCTCCGGCGAATGCACCACCAGATCCTGTTTGCTGTAATGAATTTTTTCCTGAAGCAGGGTCTTGTTCCTCATGTTTTGGCTTAAAAGAGCGGCCACGCTCATGGCCTTGCTGGTACTGCACAGAGGGAACGCTTGTCGGGCATGGTATTGAATCGTCATGCCATTGGCCTGATTGATGGCGGCAATGCCCAGGCGCCCCCCGGCAGAGGCTTCCAGTGCGGCCAGTTTTTGTTGCAGGGAAAGCAATTCATCCCTGGCATGGGCAGTTAAGGTCAATGAGGCTATTGCGAAAAAAAATACACTAAATCGTTTAAAAGACATAAAAAACTCGTTACTTTTATTAATACAACGGGGTGGGTTTGACGCGCAATGGCAGGGTGAATGCGTCAGGACGTCAAGATCTGCTATGCTAATGGGAAAGCCAGGGTATTGGAATGCCTGTATGAAAAAAATTTTACTGATGGCGCTGTGGGCGTGGACCGTTTCTGCAGTTGCTGTTGAACCCCCGGAATCAGCCATTGTCGACCAGCAATACGATCAGGAACGCTGCGTGCAGGATCTGATGAATCGTTGCCATGAGGCTTGTAAAACGGCACAGGCGGACCCGGATTGCGTTTCTCGCTGCCAGGACAATGCAAAAAATGAATGCCGCCAGGCTGGTGAATAAATGCGGTTTGTGGGTAAAGGGTCAGCTTTCATCAGGGAAAGCATCATTGTAAACAGCCGGCAGGCTGTCTTCATAATAGCGCTCCCCTTGAAAGATCACTGTTTTCCCTGACAGGGCGGCAATGCGTTGACCAGGCAGGATAAAACCGACAACGTTGAGCGGGTCAACGGCCGCAATGTGAATGGCTTCCCGATGAGGCGCTTTGTTTTTAATGGCCCGTAATGAATCAACGGCATAGGGAAGCGCAAACTGTTCGCCTAAAAAGCCACTGACAAAGCGGCCGCCGCGGATTTCCCCCCGTGCCTCCAACCGGCGGAAAACAAGGAGTAACTCGCGCCAGGTAGGAATTAATTTTTCACGTGCAATCAAATCACGAAAGACAACCCCGTAACGTTTCAACAACAGCCAGCAGAGGGCTTCCGTCTGGTTGTCGGGGTTGGTCTGGGGTGTTTTAAGGAGACTCCAGCGTCCGGTGCTGTACTGATGGCGTAAGGGGCGACGACGCTTTTTGTTTAAACGGCGTTTTGGATCAATCAGTGATCGCAGGTTATCAAACCCATCCGCTGTGGTTAATCCAGCGGTTACCAGCTCCCATAAAGCCATTTCAATTTCTGATTTCAAGGCGTGAACCCCTTCGGCTATCTCATTGAAAAACGAGGCCCCCTGGTGTTTAAGAAAGGCGTAAACGAGGCGTGCAACATGGCTTAGATGCGATAACTCATCCTCCTGTTCCACCGGTTTGATGGCGGGCATCCAATCGGCATTATCGCGTACAAAAAAGGTGATCGGCGCCACACTGGTGGGAATAACGCGCTTATTTTCGGATGCCATGTCGCTGGTCTTTGATAGACGGCCCCAGCCAATAATACCCATGAGGCAAAGCCGGTCAAGCATACCGGGATCATAGTGCGCGACGCGTTTGGCAAAAATATCCTTTTCCCAGGCTTTAGCCGGAATCTCAACACCCTGAAGCTGGCTTATTACCTCAATCAACCCCTGTTCATCCCGTAATTGCGTACCCGGTGTGACATGCTGCCAGGTGAGTAGCCACTGCATGAATTTAATGGCAGTCACCGGCTCAATTTCCCGTCGCAGTTTGCCAAGGGTTAAGCGATGAATACGGGCCAGGAGCCGTCGCTCGCACCATTCCTGTTTCCGACCAGTAAAAGACCCGCGCAATATAACGCCGCTTGCTTCAAGACGGAGCAGCGCCTGCTCCGTTTCGCTTGGGGTAAGCGAAAGAATCCTGGCTAATTCCTCTGCGCTGATGGGCCCGCTTGAGAACATCCAGCCACGGATTAACTCAATCAACGCCTCCTCACGCAGCAGCGGCTTGTCTTCAATGGCCGGCAGGGCATCCTGAATAACGGCCTCAGGGTAAAGATGGGCAAAGGTTTTTGCTTTTTCAGCCGCAAACCAGAGTGTCTCGCTTCCCAGCGTCGCAGAACCGGCTCGTTTTTCCTGCCGTAACTCATTAAAAAAAATCGGCCACTGTTCATGAAGCGTAAGCGTTTGCAGAAACCTTACCGGTAAGGCAATCAACGTTTGCAGCGCATCCTGCAGCTCGTCCTTGTCGCGGACATCAGGCCAGACCTGTTGTTTGACCTCGGCAATGATGTCTGGATCGAGCTGGCCTATCTCATCCAGCAGCGACTCAGGCAGAATACGCCTTAAAGTGACTGCCCGGGCGCGCCGCTCTTCCAGGGGGGCATCGTCTAGGAAGGCATAGGGATTGGCATTTAAAATTTCATGGGCAAAGGCCGATGGGGTCGGCGTATCGACGGCCAGGTAATTGATCTCTCCGCGTTTGAGGCGGTCGAGCACAGTGATTAGCCCCTGCAAATCCAGGGCTTCCGTCAAGGCATCCTTGATGGTTTCGTTAATCAGCGGGTGATCCGGCAATTCAATGTCGCGCCCGCCGAGGTTATCCTGACATGCGGCCGCATCTGGGAAAACAGCGGCAAGCAAATCATCGGCGAGCATGCGCTGGATGTTGGGCGGTACTTTTTTGCCATTCCGAAAACGAATCAGGGCCAAGGCGCGGCCGGCATCCCAGCGCCAGCGGGTAGCGAACAGGGGGGATTGTAAAACGGCCTGGGTCAGGACCCGGGTGATGCTTTTGGGATTTAAAAAGGCGAAGACATCCGCTAAGGGAAAGCTGTGCTGTTCAGCCAGGGCGATATTAATGCCGTCGTCGGTGGCTGAGGCCTGTAATTCAAAATTAAACGAGCGGCAAAAGCATTTGCGCAACGCCAGACCCCAGGCTTTATTGATACGGGCTCCAAAGGGGGCATGAATTATCAATTGCATCCCTCCGGCTTCGTCAAAAAAACGTTCGGCGATGACGGTCTGTTGCGTGGGTACAGCGCCTAACAGCGCTCGCCCCTGCAGGATATACTCCACCAATTGCTCAGCACCTGCCCGGTTGACCTGGCAATGATCGATGAGCCATTTAAGCGCGTCCTGCGTGAGCGTCAATTGTTCACTGGCCGGGGCAGCCGGCAAACACTCAGCCGGCAACAGGTCGCTTAAGCGCTGGCGTAAGGCCGACACCTGCAGTGACAGTTCGTTTGTTCGTCCTGGGGCTTCACCGCGCCAGAAGGGCACAGTGGGCGGTGCACCATGTGCGTCTTCAACCAGCACGCGGCCGGTTGCGCTTTCAATGCGGCGAATCTGCCAGGACGTACTGCCAAGCAGGATAATGTCGCCGCGATTGCTTTCGACGGCAAAATCTTCATCCAGTGTCCCCACCATGGCGCCGGTGGGTTCGGTGATGACGGTAAACAGGCCGTTTTCAGGGATGGCGCCGCCATTGGTGATGGCGGTTAAGCGGCTGCCGCGGCGGCCTTTGACCCGACCATTGACCCGGTCACGGAATAAATAGGCGCTGTAGCGGCCACGTGAACCGGCAATGCCTTCAGCCAGCATCTCAAGCACCACATCAAACGTTTGCCTTGACAGGGCGCGATAAGGGTAGGCGCGCCTGACCAGGGCGAATAAGTCGTCTTCCTGCCATTCATCGGTGGCACAACTGGCTACCAGTTGTTGAGCCAGAATGTCCAGGGGGGCCTCAGGAATGATAAGTTCATCCAGATCCCCGTCACGGATAGCGTAAACCAGGGCCGCGCACTCCAACAATTCATCGCGGGTGGTGACAAACAGGCGGCCTTTGGACACCGCGCCATGCCAGTGTCCTGCCCGTCCTACCCGCTGAAGCATCACGGCAATGGCCCGTGGTGAGCCTAACTGGCAGACCAGATCCACACTGCCGATGTCAATTCCCAGTTCCAGGGACGCGGTGGCGACCAAGGCTTTTAATTCGCCATTTTTTAATTGATTCTCCGCTTTCAGGCGTAATTTTCTGGCTAAACTGCCATGGTGAGCCGCCACCTGATCCGCGCCTAAACGCTCGGCCAGATGATGAGCCACGCGTTCAGCGACCCGCCGGGTATTGGCAAAAATCAGGGTGGAGCGGTTTTGTCTGGCCAATTCAGCCAGGCGATCATAAATTTCATCCCACATCTCATTGGAGGCCACAGCCCCCAGTTCAGACGAAGGCACTTCCACAGTCAACTCCAGGTGTTTCGCATGGCCAATGTTGATAATCACCGCCTTGTCTTCCCGGTTACCCATTAAAAAATCAGCCACCCGCTGCAGAGGCTTTTGGGTAGCGGATAACCCAATGCGCAGTGGCGGTTGATGGGTCAGTGCTTCCAGACGTTCGAGCGAAAGGCTTAAGTGACTGCCGCGCTTGTCGTCGGCCAAGGCATGGATTTCGTCAATAATGACCGTTTTTACGCTGCGAAGGATTTCACGGCTTTTCTCCGTGGTGAGCAGAATGTAAAGTGATTCTGGGGTGGTCACCAGAATGTGCGGCGGTTTTTTGGCCATGGCGGCGCGCTCTTTTGCTGGCGTATCGCCGCTTCGGACGGACACATTGATTTGAGCCATGGGCTGCTGGTAAGTTTCAGCCAGTGCCAGTATGCCGTTTAATGGGGTCATTACGTTTTTTTGAATGTCATTGCCCAGGGCTTTTAATGGTGAGACGTAAAGCACCTCGGTTTCATCGCTTAATGTGCCGGCTAAGGCTTTTCGGATTAATTGATCCAGGCAGGCTAAAAAAGCGGCAAAGGTTTTCCCGGAGCCAGTTGGCGCGGAAATCAACGTGGCCTTGCCGGCGAGAATGGAGGGCCAACCCTGACGCTGCGGTTCGGTCGGTTCGCCAACCTGATTGATAAACCATTCGCGGACCAAAGGATGAGCCCAGTCGAGACTGTGTGCCCGTTTCATGACTGATAACGCTTAGAGGATGATATTGTGTAAAGTATACACTATATCGATTTTGAGATACCCGGAAAAGCATTATAATGGGGAGAAAAAAGGGGGAAGGCATGCAAAAGCTACTTTACGCGGTTGTTTTTTTTATCCTCAGTGCGGCGGCTCACAGCGACGAACGTTGCTTTGATTATAAAAAAGGCAAGGCTATCCTGAAGGAATTAGAAGGCATGGTGGAGTATACACTCTGTGCTGAACCGCTTCCCGCGGAACGGGTGCGCTCAGGAATAAACGCCGTGTTGCCGAGGGTAATGAATAAAGCGTTTCTTGGGGTAGACCCGCCTGACAATTGGCAGGCAATGGTGAATGAGGTACAACAAACCTGCCTTAAGGATCATGGTAATCTGTGTTCAGACGCTGCCCAAAGGGAAGTGGAGGCCTGTGTTTCTGCTCAATTGCCTGCGTTAATTCTGTTCTGGGCCCCCTGGTTTGCCGAACATTGCGAAGCAATCAATAAAGCCGTTATTTTAAACTGGAAGCAAAAGAAACCTCAGGTTCAACAGTGGATCAATGCGTTTAAACAGCAAGCCATTAATTAACTGACGGGGAGGATTTTTCCTCGCTGTCACGCAGAACAGGGCCTTCTTTTTTTTCATCGTAGTCATAGGCGGCAAACAGGTCTTCATCCTCAAGCGCTGTTTCTTTGATCCCCTGTTTAAAAGGGATATCCATGCGCTTCGCTGTCCAGGCGCCATGGGTGTAGCTTGTGTATTTGCCGATTCGCTGATTGGACTCAGGCGACACGTCCGTGGAAGGGCGGATTCCTGCTTCCTTAAAGGCCTCTTCAATTGCGACAATGGCTTCTATCCATTCCTGTGCTTGTTTCTCCGGGTTGGCATTGCAATAAATGACGATTTCACGGCCAATCATGTGTCTGCCTGGATCCCTGCTGGTAAGCTCTGCCTGCCCCTCGGCCATGATTTTAAACACACCCAGATTGAATGTTTTCGCACAGGAGGCCATAATCACAAAGGCTTTTTCCAAATCATCCTTGTGGATGGCCAGGTTTAACTTCCAGTCGAGTTCATCAATGGCCTTGATGGGGGGATGGTGTCGCTCACACACCAGCCAGCGGGTGGCTTGAGGCATCATGTCTGACGTGTGGAACATACGCAGTTTCAGATTCAGGGCCGGGTGTTCTTCCCTCGCATAGCTTTTTTCCTCCATATCCAGCCCCTGCGAAGATTTGCGGTAATAGGCGCTGATTACCCCCTTCAGATTATCAGCGCCCTGTTTTTCAGTAGGGCGCTTTTCAGGTTTAAAGAGAGTAAACACCTGATTAACGGCTGCCCCGACGGTGCGGGTAAAAGAAAAGGTGTCTTTGTTGGCATTATTCTCATTGCTTACCGCCGTTTTTTTGATAACAGGACGGCCTTTACCCTGGGCAAGTTGCGTAGCCTTGATGGCGGTATTGTCTTTTTTGTTCTGCGAAGCGGCAAGTTGCAGAAGCGGCGAATGGCTCACCAGGTAGACAAGGTTGCTGTTGGTGTATTTCGCCGAAGGATCATAGGGTTCGCGACGCAGCAGTTCGAGGTAGGCTTCATGCAGGACGACCAGATCCGCAATCTGTTGCTCCGTGTAAGTGGATTCACTCTGAGTATACTGTTCAGAGGACTGGATCACTTCAAAGGCTTCATCCAGGAGCTTTAATTTGAGACAGATGTCCTTTATCCCCTGCAGGCGCAACATGACAGCATTGGCTGTCATGGGCTTTTGTTTTACATCACCCAGCAGGGGAAAGAGGACAAGCTGATCCAACGGTTCGGCGGTATTAAAGTAACCCCTGTTTGAGGTATTAAGCAGGGTGATATACACCGTGATGATCGCCTCGAGATACTCGCTCTTTTCCTTGACGCTTAAAGGACTGGACAACACGTAGTGTCCAAGGTCTATCAGAAGTTTAATCTGGTTTTCCTCGCTCAGCAGGGCCTCGCTCTGAAAGGTGATGAATTGCTGTTGGAGTGCTGAGAGTTGCCTGGTTATTTCTTCTGCGCTCAAGGGTTTTTTATCATCAATCGCCTCGCTGCAGAGGACAACGTGTAAACCGTTAAAAACCTCCGGCGGGTCGTTTTCAAAAAACAACTGGCAATACAGGAACATCTCTTTGGAAAAGAAGGCTTTAAGCAAATCCCTGCCTGAAGGGGCATCTTTGGCAATCAGATCAGGAATATTGAATAACAATTCCTTTTTGTTATGGAGCTTGTAAATGGCCGAAAACGTGTTTTCCTTAAACACCTGCGCCATCACCTGAAGAAAAGCGGCTCTCAATGTCATTATTTTTTGAAAGTTTTCCACCTCAGGGGGAGAGTAGGGGTGGTGATTTATGGCGGAAGTAATGGCATTTAATTGATTAAATGTCAGGGATTTAATGTGTGTTTGTACCGGTTTTGCAAACGACAGGGAGGAAGCCTCCTCCGCGTCTACATCGCTCCCTTCCCTGCTTTTTTCAATGATTTCCGTGAGTTTTTTCAGTTGCACGGGCGTGACGTCGATTTCAACCGCAGTGGCCGTGGCTTTATCAAAATAATACACTTTGTCATCACTGGTTAAGACATAAGCACCGTCATCCGGGGTGGTTTGCACCAAGGCTTCCCTGTCGAGCGGTGCCTGTGCTGCGATAAAACTGACCGTGCGTTTGGGTTGCTTAATGCTGCTTAATGCTTCTTCCAGAAAGGTAAATTGTTGATGAACGTCAAAATAGGAGCTTCCATCCTCAGTCTGATAGGCATGGGCCATGTCATACAACCAGTTTAAGACGTCTTCGGTTGTGGGTGGAGAGGAGGATTGAAATCGCCCTGGCAACGCATTTTTGATTTTTAATTCGCCTAAATCCGTGTGCGATTCACGGTAATAACGAATTACGTCAGACCGTTTAAACGCCTCCTTGAACACCACATAGAGCGGCGGGATAACGGAGGGGATAAAGGCGTCTGCGTGTTGCTCCAGCCGGTAGGCGAGCATGGAATTTTCATCTGTAAGGAAGGCATGGGCCTCAGAGTAAGGTTTTTGAGCCAGAAGCCGCAGGTAAGTCACCCGGATAGCCAGCAGGGCTTGAAACTGGGTTGGGGTTAAGCTTTCCAAGGGATCGTTCCAGACGTATTTACTGAGGTTGGCACGATTGGCGATGGCAAAAAACAGCTTTTCCAGCTGGGTCAGTTTTTCTTCCAGCGTAAACTGGTCATTCAAAGCCAGTTCCTGATGGAAATCAGGGACTTTACCGCGATCAATGTCGCTCAACCAGGGTAAATCGCTGACATACTCTCTGTAGGCTTTTTCCATGATGTCCTGTTGCGAGGCATTGAGATGACTCAAGAGTTGTTTCCGCCGCTGGTTAATGTATTTCGTGGACTGTTCGCGGTTTTGATCGAAGCGATATTTCTGTTTATGGAGGTCGATAAAAGCTGACGGCTGCAAATCGAAATCAGCCGCTTGCGCCAGGGTGTCTTCCATGGTCTGGTAGGATTGACTCATGGCGATGATTTTAGTCGGCATGTCGCTTAATCTGACCCAGCTGATTTTATCCTGGACGTCGAGAGCAATAAGCCGTTTGCCTCGATTCATCGCATTGCCGGGCATTTCAACCTGACGCAGGGCGGCTAAATTTTTATCTTCCTCGTAGTGTGCGGGCAAATAGTCAAAGACATGCTCGTATTTGGCAAGTTCCCCCAACGCCGCAAGGGTGTACACGGCGCAATTATAGCTGTCGCGCTGCAAACCGGTACGGCAGGATTTGATTTCGAAAGGCAGTCCCATGCTGCTCAGCTTTTTATACAACAGATTGACTGCTTCGAGATGCCTGGGATCGCCCGCTGACTCAAAGCAAAAAACCCGGTAATTGCCGTCTGAGTCACGCTCAACATCAAAGCCAATGGCATGTTCCTCATTCAAATGATAATAGAAAAATTGTTTTCGCTCGCCCTTGGCCAGGTTAGCAATCGCCTTGGCCATTTTTCTTACTGTGGATTCGGAGGCATAATCGGCGCAACGGATGACCGCAAGATTGGCATGCCGCCCCAGCATCGCAAAACGACGGTTTTTAGCCATGATCAGCGGCAGAACGTCGCTTTCAATGAGCTTGTGCTCGCCTTTAAGCCGAAACAGCAGGGTTTTATAGGTTTTTTCCAGGTGCAGGTAGTCGCTGCTGCCAAGCTCATCGACTACGTATTTAGGTAGACTGCGCTTTAATTCCTGTTCCCGAATATAACCCGTCAACACTGTGTTAACCTGATTGAGCAGTTCTTGCGATGGATTGTCGGCATCAATGGCATGAGGTTCGATGATTTTCTTAAGCTGGTACTTAATAAACGAGTTAAAATGAAGCCAATAAGCCAGTTCCTTGAGGTTTTTTTCTTTAATAAGCTGGCCTAAACGGGTTTGGGAAGCGCTTTCGGCGAGGGGGTGGCGTTCAGCGCTGGCAATCATCAATTGCGCAAGAATCAGGGAATACGGGTTTTTAAGAGGCGGGGCCTCTTTTTCTTTCTTTTCGGATGTCATAACCACTCCGAAGTGTACACATGTATTAAATATAGACAACCAGAAGTTTAATTATTGGATTTCCTGTCATGAAATTATATAGTGGGCTTAAGGCTTTCTTAAACCGGTGAAAAATGCCTCTTTTTTTATTTAAGGACATCGAAGAAAAAAGTTGTGACGCAGCCAAGGAGCAATTTGGGATTAGTGAGGATGCTGTGGTCCTCGATGAGGACTCGTTGCCCTCACTTGGCAGCGCCAAGTCGCCCTTTGTGGTCCTTGGGCATACGCAGGAAGTCATTTACGATTATGCCCTGTGGCAAAGCAAAAAACAGACATTAGGCAGCCTGACGGCGGATGAGATGGCTGAGCGTTTTGCCGACATGATCCCCAAAGAGAAGCGCGGCGAACTGAAGGATTTGTACCTGATTGCCTGTGAAGCCGGCTTAAACGACTCCGCTGAAAAGCCTTGTTATGCACGCGAACTGGCTTACCGATTATATCGCCAGGGGTTTACTGCGGTTGCTGTGCATACAGTGACCAGTCCGGTGTTGAAGGGCACGCCATACGTTGGCATGCGGGTGGAGCTGGTGACCCAAATCGGCATTGAGGGCAAACTGGAAGGAATACAGCTTGGGCATGCTCGTGCATTTCTGACCACGCAGGACTACGAGGACCTCTCTGAAAAAATCAGCGCGATGGAAATCGAAATGCGGGAGATCAAAGCGCACACGCCTGAGGCGGTAAAACGACGATCAGATTTAAACCGGCAGATTTTAAGCGGCAATGGGCAGTTGCATACAAAATCCCGCGAGCATTTGATCATGGATGTGGCGGATTTAAAAAAAGAGCTGGACCGGCCCGAAAATACGTTTCGCGCTCAAGACTCGCTGAAGGCCATTGAGGCGAAACCCAAACAGTTATCCATGGAACGGCGTGGTGTCGAACAACAAAAAATTCACCGTCAGCTTAAACCCGTTGTCTCGCAAAAAATGCAGGATGACGTCTACGGTCCCCTGATCGAACACGCGCGTTCAGACAAACGGTTGCTGGCGGTTCTGTCCGAATTATCCGAATTACAGCGCCGTTACCGAAACGATACGAAATACCTGAAAAACATTGACGTGCTTGTCGCCCGCATGAAAGAAAAACAACACAATTGGCAACAGGCCATTTTTGAAAAAATGGATGCCTACCACGAATTATCCGTTTTAGAGCAATTAAAGACCAGACGTTCGACTTCTTCTTTCTATGATCTGATGCTGCATCTGGTGAGGGAATACCGTCTTAAGCGCATGGATATCGATGCTTCTCTGGAGGAACGGATTAAAAAAGCGGTCCCTGAGCAAGCAATTGAGCAGGTTATTTTCAACAAAAATAAAGAGAAGCTCGCGGTGACCCTGGTTTCAAGGGTGGGGGAGAAAGTCTCCCTGATTGAATTCTCCTTGAAAAAGCACGAACAGGGAAAACTCTCACCGGCGCTGATTAGGAGAAAAATCGAAAAAGGCCATAAACGGGAAGAGGAGAATAAAAAAACCTACGCCGCGCAGGCCACGCGTTCTTCCGACTGGGAGGAGGAGCCGTTAATTCCAAAACCTGCCCATCCCTTACCGGCTGTGAGCCATTATTACCTGTATACCAATCGCCATCATTTCTGGCCGGCCACTATCGACAAGGGCCGATTTGCAACCCTTCGTGGTGATCAATTAAAACAGGCCATTCTCGCTGATTTTAAACAACAAATTGAAGCCTGCAATAGCGACAATGGTCTTAAACAATGCTCAGGGCGTTTGCGTCAAAGCGCAGAGTTCCAGGTGTTGTCCATGGCACAGGATCGGTTCACTCATTTCTTCAGATGGCTGCCTTGGGTTAAAACCTCTTCAGAAAAAGCCTTTGAACAAATGCTCAGTGATCAGGCGTCCTATTTGAGTTTGTCCAGGAAAAACCAATAAAGGGACGTGAGCAGGGCAGGGTAATCGGAGCGTTTCTAGTGCGAGCAGTCCTATTCCAACGGCGGAAACGCCTGCAGTGGGGTTGAGGAAAAATACCCTGTCTTCATGCAGGCTAAGGTCAAAAGCATTTGCTGTTTTAACAGGGGGGTTTTGCAAAAAGGCCCGTGCAACGCATCCCTTAATCGTCCCATGAGGGGATGAGAAGATTGAAACCAGGGAGTCACAAACCGGCTTGCGTTTTGATAGAACCGCAGTTGCGGCCGACGTGCTCTGGAATAACAGGCTAAGGCTTGCGGCACCTCACCCTCCGCCAGGCACTGGGCCAACACCCAGGCATCAATTAATCCCAGATTGGCACCCTGGCCAAGTTGTGGGCTCATGCCATGGGCTGCATCGCCTATCAGGACAACGCGTTTTTCATGCCAGGGATACATCCTGACGTCTAAATAAGAGGCCAGGGCAAACTGGTCATGACGGGTAAATTGGTCGAGAAAAGCCGCCAGTTGCGGCCAGAGCGTGACAACCTGTTCTTTCCAGCGCGTCAATGGCGTAGTTTGCCATTGACTGAATTGTTCCCGCTTAAGACTCCAGAAGAAACTGATTAAACGTCGGTTGTTCTTATACCCCATCGGCAGCATGCCGGCCATGATCTCGGTTCGGTGATAAACCTGTTCCAGCGTGTGCTTAAATCGATCGTCCTCATCGTTTCCAATAGCCCATAAAGCACCCCACTCATAGGGTTTAACCCGTGCGGGGATAGTCAGGCCCTGGCGAAGCGTGGAACGCGAGCCATCTGCCAGAACGACACAGTCATAAGGACCATAGCGGTTGCCTTCACGATCGAAGAGGGCGGCATGATGAGGCTGGTTGTCAATGCGGGTAATTTCACAGGGGTTTTTGATGACGATCCCCTGCGACTGCATGGCCTTGAATAATTCCTCGTACAACACGGCACGATGCAGACCTAATCCCATATGATGCGGAACCAAATCCCGGTATTTTAAATCCAGGACCACCTTGTTGTTATGGTTTCTGCCGTGCAGCCCGTGGATGGGAACACCTTTTTCAAGCAATGGCTTGACAAGATCGAGCTTTGAAAGAACATGAAGACCGGCGGGTTGCAGGAGAAAACCGGCACCGACTGGTGCCAGTTGGCTGACTTTGTCAAAAACCGTGACTTGAGCGCCGCTTTTTTTAAGAAACAGCGCTGCCGCGGGCCCCGCAATACCGCAACCGACAACGGCGATATTGAGCATGGTCTATTCCTCGTTAGTCAACCACCGGATTGACTGATAGTGTGGCTTTCAATGTATTGGCAATAAAACAGGCGGTATGGGTTTCCTTGAATAACTGTTGTAAAGTGGCTTCATCCGGTTTTTTATCGGCCTGAAAGCTTACTTCAGGTCGAAGAATCACTTCAGAGACAGCCATGAGGTTCTCATCGAGACTGCAGGTGGCCTGGTCGCTGTAATGGTCTACCACATAACCCTGTTTGCAGCACAGGGCAAGGAACGTGAGTAAGAAGCAACTGGCCACAGAGGCGGCTAACAATTCTTCCGGAGCCTGGTATTGAGGATTGCGCAGCAGATTGGCGGACGAACTGACTTCAATTTTTGGACCACCATAAAAATAGACCGCGTGCCTGCGATCATAAGAGTGGTATTGAAAATCAGGCGTTGTTCGTTGCCATTGCAGCCTGACATTGTAATCTGACATATAAAAAATCCAATTGCCGTGATAATACAATTGTAAGGCAGCTTACGCTGTTTTGTTAGTCATTCTGAATTAATTTTTATTGGAATGCCCTCAAAAAACAGTGGAAAATACGGCCAGTGAAGTATTTGTTTACAAAGGTTTTTTTGCTCTTTACAATGGGCTAATGATCTTTGAAACAGATCAGAGTGGGTGCGGCTCTATTGGGACAAATAGGCGGCCTCTGAAATTCTCCGAAGTATTAAATATCATCACAGAAGGACTCTGAATGAAAAGTAAAATCGGTTTAGCTCTGGCTATAGCATCAACGTCAGTGTTTGCAGGAACCATGGGGCCTGTGGTTGCATCAGAAAAGTTTTTTCTAATCGAAGGCGGTCTGGCTTTTACCCATGCATTCTATAAAGACAACGCGGTTTTCGCTGAATCCTTTACGCCCGTAACCCCGGCTGGATTTTCAATCAATCCCAACAATTTTTACCCTAAAAATTTCTGGGGCGGTTACATGGGGCTGTCTTTTTATTTCCCAAGCTGGCTGCTAAATGCTAGATACAGCCTTTATGAGAGTAAGGAAGAGACCAATTACGCAGCGGGTACGGTCATTGAACTGCAACCTGCAAAGCTGGCCTTCACCGCCGACAAGGTATGGGGAAATATTAATCAGCTTTCTTATGGACTGGGTGGCGGTGCGATTGTTGAGACCTTGAATAAAGGGGAAGCGCGAATCCATATTTCCGCTGACAACCCGGTATCAGAAACATTCCAGGGCCGCACTCAGATTAACCCTCTGGTTGAAGGCTTTGTTATGTACCGCTTCGCTAATAATTTTGGTGCGAAATTCAATCTGGAATATCAAATTCCGGTCAGCAGAACCTTTGGTGATGGTGATTTGAATTTAAGTCTGGGCATTAACTACGCATTACCTGTTTAATTAACCTAAGGAAGCTAACATTATGGACAATTTAAACCGTCAGGATACTCTCGAAGCGGAAGTTTTGTTTGACGACAGTGAATTTTTCGAGCCTTCACTGTCTTCCTGCTGCTGCTGTTGCACCGCGGCGACTTCAGAGATGGCTGATACCACGGATGCTGCGAAGTAAGTCTCTGACTTCATCTCTCGGAAAAGC
Source organism: Legionella taurinensis (assembly GCF_900452865.1). Classification (NCBI taxonomy): domain Bacteria; kingdom Pseudomonadati; phylum Pseudomonadota; class Gammaproteobacteria; order Legionellales; family Legionellaceae; genus Legionella; species Legionella taurinensis. Next base: position 1,882,093 of record NZ_UGOZ01000001.1, on the reverse strand, counting down.
CTGGTCATCAGCCAGGCTTTTTGGTCGGATAAAACAGATTCCCTTATAAGCCCGTTGCACCCTTCTTGCAAAGGGTGTCGCCTTTATTCATTCCAAGACGGTGTATCATGAAGTTAACTGTAAGCCTTAATGGCAATTTTCTTTGTCCTTTCCAGGCGTTCGTTGATATCGCCAAAGCTCTGTCGCCTTTACCCGCTCTGCCGATGCAGGTTTTTACTCCAGTCTGTGAACTGACCACCATCAACGACTGGATTAACCTGGAATCCTTAGGCCAGCCTACTGCCATTCGGGCGCAGGCTTTAAGTCTGCAGGTACAGGCTTTGCTTCGCGCAAAAGAGGTGAATTCGCTGGAATTGCATGTGCAAACCGACGAAGGGTGGTTAAGTCGCGATAATCTCTACCTGTTTTTATTTTTAAACCATTCAGTCAGGGTGCGCTTTGTTTTTTATGTAAAGCCTGAACACCTGCAGAAACTTAAGCAGACCCTGTCATCCGTCGGGGAAGCGTCCTGGGACATTGACTATCAAACCGATTGGACTCCTACCGTCCCGTGTCAGGACGTGCCTCAGACTTTGCTTGAGGCGGTGGGTTTTGATTTTAATTTTGAGAATGCGTTGACGCTTACCGAAGCAGAAGTGCAAAAATTAATCGGTTATGCCTGGGTTTGCCTTAAGGCCGGTGCGCCTGAAGCAGGGGGCCGTGTCCTGGATGACGTTTTGGCGCGTTATCATTTATCGACTCCCCAGCGGGAAACCCTGCTGATGCACCTGTTATTGACCCGCTTTCTTGCCCACCAGTATGAAGAGGTCACCGCCAAACCGCTTCCTGATGTCCTGGTGAGCCTCAGTCCGGCAGATGCCGCAAGCCTGCATTTTATCAAGGCCTACTCTGCTACGCTGACCCGCAATCTTCCTGTGGCTGAACGCCATTTTAAAGCCTGTCAGGTTCATGAAGGCATGCCGCTTACGGATGAAAATTCGCTCTATCGTCTCAATCTTTATGCACTCTTTCTGGTTCTTCAAGGCCGAGAAGACACCGCATTAGCATTGGAAATGCGCATTAAAACGTTCATTGAAGACCATCAGATAACCATTACGGGCTTAAATTACGTGAATTTCATTAACATTGCCCGTTTGTACAAAAAAGCGAAACAATTCGATGACGCATTGCACTATTATGAGCTGGCTTATAAAGAAATCAGCGGCGGGGGCTACACCGTTTACGATCAGATTTATTACTGCATGAACCTGGGCGCTGTTTACGAGGCGCAAGGACATCATGAAAATGCATTGCATTTCTGGGTAAATGCCGCCTTGCACTGGCTGGCCTGCGACAATCCCTACGCCTTGTCCTGGCGTCCACGCCTGATTCTGGCTCAGGAAAAAATAACCGATATTTTAAAGCCATTGTCGGTGGCGCAGGCAGATGATTTTCTGTACAGAAAATTGATGCAGCTGTTGACGGCAGGCGGTATGGACGTACCCGCTGATAAGGAATGTCTGTATGGGTTTACCGCCAAAAAAACTGCCGTAAACACCGCCTATGCGAACCGCCACGTGATGGTTTATTCGACAGCAGCCTCGTTACCGTCTCGCCCTGATTTTTCGCCGGCCCGGCAACGCCTGCAGGCTTTTGTGTCGCGATTCCTGAAACAGACGCTCGCCATGGATGAGAACCATACCGTCCTGTATGTCGATAGCGGGCAGGAAAGGCTTGATGTTTCAGCCGATGAGGCCTTTCTGATTGCTGCGATCAACGGATGTGAAGCCTGTTATTACCGGGGCAGACGGCTTGCCTTGAGTGAGGAAAAGAAAAACGCGTTGCTCAATGAAGTTCAAGTGCAGCTCACGCCCGCGATTCAATCGATAGAAGCGAAGGAGGGGGGCTTCGAATTAAAATACCACCGCAGTTTCTTAAACAAGCGCCTTTCGGATCCGCTGGCGATCGAATTAATTAAGCGGCTTAAGTCCAGGGAAGGGCTTTATTATCATCAGTTTAAAGCCAATGAACAGCTTGCCTTGCAAGGCCTGGTTGAAAAAAAAGTGGTTATTTTCAAGAGTGTCCTGCGGCAGAAACTTGAGGCAGCGGCGAAAAGACCCTGCACTGAAGAGGCCTAAACCCTGATTTAAAAGGCCAATCGTTGACGTTTTGTATAAGGATGAATGCGGTGTATATCATTAATGACTATGAGTTAATCGAAACAGATCTGGAATTGTATTTAAGTAACTACGGCAAGGGCATCAAGATCCCGAGCCAAACCTTAAAGGCGGTGTTGTATGCTTTAAAAAATCAACCCCGGCTTGAAATCAGCCAGGACCATCTGGCAGCCCTTGCCGTGAATCATGGGGTTGATGTAGACACCCTTAAAAAAGTATTAATAAGCCAGCTTAATGTGTTAAAACCCATGCAGGCAAGGAAGTTTCCCGCGATTTACATTAACAGCGACGACACCCTGGTGGCGGAATTACTTCAGGACACGCTGAAAAAAGAATACGATTGCCATCTTGTAACGGCATCGCATCCTCATCACTACTCCCCCTCAAGCCTGGTGATTTTTTATCGTAAAAATTACTCGCATGCTGATTTTAAAACCTTGTATCGGGAGATGCCGTCTCAGGTCTATTTCATTACCGCCGGTGTGCTGCACAAGCTGCTTATCATTGATAATCTTTATTTTAAAGACAGCGGGTTACCCAGCCATTTTTCAAACCTCCATCAGCTGATCGGCTACCTGAAAAGCGACATCCCTGCAACAAAAAACAATTGGTTATTGTTTTACCGCGAGCTGCTAAAACAGGGAGCGGATCAATTCCCGGATTCACCGGTTAATGCCTGCCAGCAAGGGTATATAGCTTACTGCCTGCACCAGTTTGCCGCGCAGTTCACCCAGTTATGGGGCGCGCCAACCCCGCTCGATAAAATCAATTGGTTCTGGCATGTGGATTTGAGCAGTTTTACCGTGCATCAGGAAATCGCTGTGCATTCGCCCTTTGCCGAAGAAGACAGGCGGCTTGACTTATCCAATCGGCAAGAGGAGCGTGTTGAATGAGCGCCACGTTTAAAAAGCCGTTTATCAGCGGGTTAGTGGAAGGGCATCTGGACGCGCAGGTTTATCAGGATATTCTGAAAACGCATGCCAAAGAGAGCATTACCATGCTGGATTTTGGTAATTTGGCCATTACCAATGTGGATCAGCGCGCCATCAGTCGGGTTCAGTTCACTGAATGTGAAATTTCGCCATTTCATCACCATGACGTGGCCTGTCAAACGCCGGAAGAGGCCTTGTTTTCCCGCGAGGCGTCCACCACGCGTTTTGCGCAAAAAGCAGTTGATTTCCCGCTGATTGAAACCCTGTTGATTCATTCGTTTTCACCCAATGACAGCAATCATCGCCCTTATCCTTCGGCAGGTGGGTTGTACCCGGTTGAACCGCTGGTGTTTCTGTTTGAGGAGCGACTCACTCACTCTGCCTCAGTCACCTCTGGCGCTTATCATTTCAGACCAATCAGCAACACATTGCAACGCATAAAGACTCTGTCGAGCGCTGTTTTTTTTGAGCAATTACTGCACGGATTAATGACGCCGGAGAGTTGTCCTGCCTTTGCTGTTTTGTATATCGCTCACATTGGCAAAGCTCTGTTTAAATACCGCTACCGCGGTTATCGTCATGCGGTCATGGAAGCGGGATCCATGTATCAGCAGGCGTTGCATACAGCCCAGACGTTGGGCCTGCGAAGCACGGTGTGGTCGTCCTTCAGTGATCATCAATTAATGCACGCACTGGATTTGGATCCGACGGTCTACCTGCCTTTAACCATGCAATTATTTGGATACGGTGCGTCAAATGACTGACTTGAATTTAACCCGGCAAAAGCATCTTCCTTATGCCTCAGCGTCCCATGCCTCCATTCACCATGCCACGAAATTCAAGCTGTGCATGGACAGCAACCTGTCCACGCCGCGATCAGCGGTGATAGACGGCATCATCAGCTATGGCGGGAGTACGGGCATTGGACTTAACCTCCCCAGAAAAGCCTATGGCGAATTTTATGAACGCAATCATTTGTTTACCAAAGTACCTGTGGATGCCAAGAAAAAACTGACCGACGTGAAACCGCTTTCCTGGCAGAAAAAATTACTGTCCCTGTGTCAGGAAAGCCGGGATGCCGAGGCCTGCCTTGCGCATGAATTTGCCTTTACCCGGGTGTATAATCTGTTTGACAACACGCCCACTGATTATTTCCATAATGCCATTTCGTTAAATGGGCGAAAAGAGGATGCACCTTACCTTCATTTCAGCGACAGTTGCGCCTGTGCGTCTCACCCTGTTCGGGAAAAAGCCCTTTACAATTCGCTGATGGAATTCATTGAGCGCCAGGCGCTCCTGGGCAGTTGGCTTTCACAGCGGTGTCACTATGCCATCGACCCGCAATTACTGAAAGAACTCACGCCCTACAGGGAATTGACAGAGCGTTTGCTCGATAACGGGAACCTGTTCATTTTTGCCAATGGCAATCATCTGCCAGGCCATACGGTGATCCTGTTTTATTTTGCCCATTCCCCGAACGACATGGTGCAGTATTCCATCGGTTCAAGCAGCGGCCTGACGCTTACGGAAGCGTTAACCTCTTCCCTCGAGGAGCTTTATCAGTGTTATACCTTTTTGTATAACATGGAATGCTCGGAAGGTTTGGCCAATAAAGCCGGCGCTGGATACCACCTTCAATTTCAGCAATGCAATCATGCCGGAATCAAAGAAACGATCCCGTTTTTTAAAACAGCGATTCCGTGTAAAGTGGCAACCCTTGATGATGTGCATGCGCTTAAAGAATACCGGTATGAAGAGGTCTTATCGGCTTTAAGCACCTTAAGTACCGATATTTTCTATTACCATGCTTACGATGAGGCGCTGGGGCTTCATGTTACCAAAATCATGAGTCCGGATTTCTTTGCCCACATGTCGCTCAATAATGGACTTAATATTGATAACACCTATGCCAGGGCGTTAAACATTACTCGTGAGAATGCCTACCTTGCAAAAATTCCCTTTCCCTAGGCAGGATCGACGATTTTTGCTGTGGTTGCAGGGCCGGCTGGCAGCCGGCCCTGCGCATCGAGGTACCCGTATTGCTGCATGATTGCGGCATGCTGTTTCACAAGCTGGTGTGCTTGCGTTTCCGTCAGCGTATTGAGCCAATCGCCGGCAATGCCTTTACGGAAGAAAGACCCGTTTTGTTTTTCCTTAAAACCAAATTGCCGCTCAAAATCCTGCAGTTTTTCAAACGACGAATCCTCAATGGCTTGAGTAATTTCTTCCAGGGTGAAGTGAAGATTCAGAAAATGCAATGCCTTGCTGAATGAGGTCACTGGGTCCATCAACATGTCTTCGTAACGCAGAACCAGCACCGGGAAATCCGGCAGCAGCGTCCAGCTTTCAACATGCAGGGACCAGGACAATAATTTCTGGCGTAGTTGTTTGTCACGTTGGCCGGGAAGGGGGACTTCGAAACCGGGCTGTCCCATCATGTGGATACTCCAGTCCAGTGGGCATTGCACATGATGTGCCAGTGAAATGGCCACATCGAGGGGGTTGCGGATAAAATAAATCGCACCCAGACAGCCCTCGTTCGGAAAGAGCGGCTGATGTTCATCGATGAACGTGTAGGCATCGTGGACTTTAATATACACTGGGCGCTTAAGCGTCGCCGCGTAAGACGCATAGGTTTTGGGACGTAGCTTGTCCACGTCATCATCGCTTAACGCGGCGCTGTCAAAACCTAAGGCTTTATTCATCCATCCGCGGTTGGCCACCATCGGCGAGCCCAGGATACTGTCCATTTCGTTAATGACGGTTAAGTGGGAAGCCGGCTGTAATAATTTCGACAAGACAATGCGAAACCAGGTATTTCCAGATTTCGGATACGAAGCCAACCAGAAAATACCTTGGGTTTCAGGCATAACGACCTTCCTTTCGTGTGAATGGATTAACATCGCGGGTGCGCTTGAGTTTGTGCAACAAATTCCTGCTCAACAACATCACCGCCAGAATAAAACCGCTTAAAAACCCAAGGCGCAGACCAATGGGGCCGCCGTGCAGGGGAAACGCGGCTACCGCGGAGAAGGGCAATGAAACGCCCCATAAAGCCAGCAAATTAATGCGGCTCGAATGGCTTGAGTCATGCAAACCACGCAAGGCAGAAGAGAGCAGATTACGCAATCCATCAATGACAAGAAAACTGGCACTCAACAAAAAGAAAGCCTTGGACAGGGAATAAAATGAATGCGGCAGCAGCGCTTTGCCAAAATAAAAACGGGTTAGTTCGTTAGAAAAAAACGAAAACAATACAACAACGGGCAGCATGTATGCCGCAAAAAGGCACACGGCTGCGAGAAGAATGTCTGGAAAGGCCGGTTGCTGCTTTCGTCGTTCCTCACTGATTTTTAGTGCCAGGGCTTGGGATAAACCAAAATTAAGCATAAAAAAGAGGAGAGCATACTGATTGGTTATTTGCAGTGCGGCCAGGGCATTGACACCAAAATAACCCATCAGGTAGGTGGCAAAAGCCATGACTGCCAGTTCCCCGCCGAATTGGATGCCGATAGGCAGCCCGAGAGTGAGAATCTCGCGGCACAACCGCCAATCGGGTGTCTGAGCCTCGTTCAATAACCGTTTGTTCTTGCGCCAAAGTAGGTAAAACAGGCCGCACGCCATCAGGAGTTGTACGCATAAACTGGCGAGAGACGCCCCGGCGAGACCCCAATGCGGTACCAGCCCATAAGCGGCGGCAAGGGTCAAGGGCATACTGACCAACTCAAGCCATAACGCCACCCGCGCGTTACCGGTCCCTAAATAAAATTGCACTATAACCGTAAGCCACAATAAGGGAAAAAGACCCAAGGCTGAAAAGAAGAAATACTCTCGCGTTAATGCGACTAAGGCGGCGTCCTGATGAAATAAGAGCAGTAATTTATCCATACAAACCAGGCTTAAGGCCGCAGGCAGGGCAATGGCTGAGGCTAAAAACAAGGCATTCACAAGGAGTCGCTGAGGGTAGTCGGAAGGCTCAGGCTGCGAGCGAATAAGGATGCCAGTAGCGTAAAAGATGGAGGTGGTCAGGGTTAAGATAACCATGTAGCTTGAAATGGCCAGAGAACCGGCTGCGAGTTGCTCTTCACCGAGCCGTGCAACCATCATCATCACCGTAAAATGACCGCAAACATGAAGCAGCCGGCTTACACTGATTGGTAAGGCAAGACGTAAAAGCGCCAGAAAGGGAGGCTTGCTTTTTTTTACTTCCTGTAAAGGGGCGATGTCCATTTTTTATGACGAATCAAGGCGTTAGGCGCGGTAATCATAAAAGATTATTGCCTGTTTAACAAGACGGGATAGAACGGGATGAATAACCGCTGGCGTCCCGGCCGAGTGTGATGGGTCTGATGACTTCAAGGGGTGCCCGGAGGGTGGTTCGCTACGATTAATCGACAGATTTCATGGTGTTATTCAACCAGAGAGGGCCTCATGTATTATACTGTTGAAAAGTCTGTATTGAGTAACGATGATGCCGTCCACCCAGGCCCCCCTGATTTCGTTGATGAGAAAATTTGGCTATACCGCAAATCATCAAGGGATATGCGCGGGCTTAATCTGCATGATGGCCTTTGCGGAGTTGGTTGATGAAGAAGAACGCTTTGACCAGCGCATCGAGTTAATCAACCAACTTCACGCCGCAAAAATAACGTATGAAGGCACAACCGATGTCAGGGAAATGCTGCGACTGATTCGTGATAAAGTGAAGAAACACAACAAATTAACGTCCTTTGAAAAACGGATGATGGGCATTGATGCGTTTTTTGCCGGCATAGAGCTTGCCCATCATACCGAGCGGTATCGGGATTTTTTGGGTGAATTTATCGCCAAAGCGGACATTGAACAATTATCCGACGTGATTGGATCTAAAAAAATCGCTGCACGGGGCGGTGTGGAAAAAGTGTATTCCGAACCGTTTATAGGTAACGAAAAAAAATTAAAGCGTTATCTAAACGGCTTAAGCGAGGTTTTAACCGAGTATGAGAAGAACGCTGGCGACAAAACCAATACCCGGCTTTCCATCAGCCTCTACAGCCCTCTTCATCGCCTTCGCATCAAATACCTCCCGGCCGAAGAGGCTTGGCTTTTTACCGATCCCAATCAATTGCCCACAAAAAAAATCCCTTCCAGGCAGTTGGCGTCTGAGATAATCAGTGCATTTCATGACAAAACGAACAGCGCCTTTGAAGTGCAGGTTTTTACGGTTGCAAAAAACCCATGCCTTAAGCCCGTGCGCGCGCAGTTTGATCAGTTCAGGCAATTCCGGACAATAACCAAAGACGACGCAGAGAAAGCAACCAAAAAAACCGCGGTGCAAACCGGAGGCACACGCATTGCCCATGTGGCAGCCATGCACGGCGATGTGAAGACCTTAAGGCACTTGGCGGATTTAAACGGAAAATACCTTCAGGTTGAGGACAATGACGGTTATACCCCCATGCTCTATGCTGCTCAGTATGGGCATGAAGAGGCCATAACCTTCCTTGCCTCACAACACAGGAGTGACTTGATAAAAGCAACGGCCCTGGGTTTTTCTCCCATGGATTTAATTATCCTGAATGACCACGCGCATCTCATCAAACCCCTCGCTCCCTATGGCACCTTATGGGCCGGGTTGCCAGAAAGCGAGTCGCTGATTTTTAAGGCGGCAAGGCAGGTGAAACTTGGGGTTCTGGTTGCGCTTCTTGAACTGGATCCTCCATCAGTGAATCGGGCTGACTCTCGCGGTGAAACCCCCGTTCATCTGCTAATGAGGGGGGAGATCGAGGCGAGTATGATTGAAACGCTTGCTCGTCATGGCGCTGATTTTATGAAATCCTCGGCTCAGGGGGTGACACCGCTGTCGCTTGCGATCAATAGAAAAAAATGGGACTGGGTGGCCATCATGCTGCTTAATCAACCCCCGGCGATCGAAATCCCTAAGAGCATGGATGCGGCTGCCCTGAGGGAAGCGGCTCTGACATACCTTCAGTCCTTGCCGGATGCGGACAGGGAGCTTTTTATCCAGGGGATTAAAACGAAAAGCAATGGGTTCGGTCAATGGCTTTTTAATCAGTCTGCAGCGCTTAAGGCCCCGTCCTTAAGGCTGTTCAAAGAAGAAGCGACGCCGTTTGCTGAATTTGCAGGTGAATTGGACAAACGGTTTCCTGCCGGCGGCGGTTTAACCCTGTAAAAGCGGCTTCTTTTGTATTCACCTGTTTGGAAATCAAAAACAAAAAGGCAGGCATGCTGCAATCGTTGGCAGAGTAAGATAAGATAACCGTTCAGAAAAGGATTACTCGTGCAGCGAAGACAGGGATGAAACAATGACGTATTTAAAATTCTGTTTGGGCGCCGGCTGCTTGCTCCTGAGCTCGCCGGCGTTGGCGATGTCGGAGGGTCAGGGCTGGTTTGTTCGTGCAGGCGCAGGCCTTGGCGAACCTGATTTCCATTCCACCATGACCGTTAATAATGGTTCCGGTTTCCCGGCCCCACTGAACAACGATGTGTATTCAACCCGCAAAAAAACGGCAACAACCGTTAATCTGGCAGCAGGCTACCGTTGGGCTCGCCAGCAGACCTGGTTGCCTGTTTTAAGTGCAGGGTTAACTTACCAGCATTTATTCAGCAACGAAATCAACGGCACAATCACGCAATATTCCTTACCGCAATTCGCCAATTACCGCTACACGTGGGCAGTTGAAAGTGAGGTGTTGGCGATTTTTGCACGCGCGAATCTCAGGCAATACCAGCGTTTTCTGCCTTATCTGGACGGCAGTATCGGATCGGCATGGAATACAGCGTCGCATTACCGGGAAACCGCTTTTTCCGGTGTGACGCCAAGAATCAGCCCAATGTTTCGTCATCATACCGCGACGGACTTCACCTATAGCCTGGGGGCAGGCATTGACGTTGTTCTGACAGACAAAATCATGCTGTCGTTCGGGTATGAATTCAGAGACTGGGGCACCCTCACGTCCAAATCCGGTGAATTAACCTGGTCGCAGGAACAGTTGAATGCCGGGCATTACCGTACCCATTCAGGCTTGATCACTGTGACTTATCTGTTTGGCCAATCCACAGCGCCTTTATCAAAATAAGAGATTCTGCCATGTCTAAAACCAATTGTTTATTACGTGTTGTGTTATCCCTGTTTCTGAATGCCGCGTTTGCTTCCGATCCCGTTTCCTGGACATTGACTCCGGCAGGGGGGTTCATCCCCACGCAGGTGGGGCATCAATCGCATGTCACATACACCTTAACCAATCATTTGCCTCTGGCAGCTACAATTGACACATCCATCACGTCCACCGGGGGGAATTTTTCAGTAGTGAACGGCTGTGCCGGCAAAAATCTGGCGACCAACGCGCATTGCAATATCACCATTGCGTTCGCTCCTTCCGAAGTGGAAGTATCCACCCTGCAGTTAACCTACGGTTATCACAATAACCGCATCCCCTTGCCCACCTTGAGGGCACAAGGGACAGGCGCGCCAACAGGCGGGGTGCAGGGCAGTATCGCCGGTCTCCCGGCGGTGATGACGTTAAACCCACTGCAAACACCTGACTTTACATTAACTTACACCAACACCAGTGAGGTGGCGATCACGGGTTTTGCCGGCAATGCCATGGGTACTGATCTTGTTACTGTGACGCCGGCTGTTGCCAATGTGGCTGTGTTGGAGAATAACTGCGGAACGCCGGGAGTCCCTGTGGTATTGCAACCGCATGCTTCCTGCACGGTCACAGGACAAATCACCCCCACCCACACCGGGCAACTGGCTTTGCGCGGGTTATTTACCTATGGTACTCGTTCGGCAGAGGTGCGGGCTTCTGCCGTCGTTGAGCAGGGCAGCGGCAGCTGCACCGTGCATGGTCAGATGGCATTGCCCTTGCCGGCAGTCACTTACCAGTACAGCGACAATACGGTTAAATTCATTTTTGAAAACGAATGCAGCGCCCGCGCCGCGGCCTTAGGTCAGGTGCAGGTGACGACCAGTTTTACTCCGAACAGCGGGCAGAGGGCCACGACCACGGTGTTGCCGATTTATGATACCTGTTCAGGCCAAACCTTGCCGGCTCAGGGACAGTGTTATGTGATTGCGTCGGTTATTCCCCAGGACACGGCTCAGGAAATGAAAATACAGGCGAGTGTTCTGGCCGGCGGCGTCACGGCCACGGCATCGACTTCAGCGCCCGTGCGTGCCAATAACAACAGCAGTCATACCGTGCATTTTGTTAACCAGTGCCCTTTTAATGTCTGGTATGGCATTGCCAACGGGTCGGGCGGTATGTTTTCACCGGATCCAACCCCGGGAAGCCAGAGCAGCAGTGGTGCGCCAGCGAGTTCTTACCTGCTTCCCAAACAGGTGACCGGTCAATTGCCCAGCACCATTGATATCGCGGTGAGTGCTTACGTCAATGGCGCCATCTGGCCACGAACCGGTTGTGCGTCGGATGGGGTCAATTTCGCCTGTGAAACGGGCATGTGCAATACACTGTCAGCCACATCGGGGACCTGCGTGGTGAGAGGCGGAACACTGGATCAGCCGTCACCGCCCTATACCAAGTTTGAGTTTACCATCAAGTCAACCCCGGCCACCGATGGCGTGTACGATGTGTCGGTCATCAATGGCATGAATGTGCCGGTCGAAATTAAAGGGCTTGGGCCTGTGTCGGCGGGTGCTCCTTTCCAATGCACCGGCGCGGGTGCGCTGATGCAACCGCAGGGCAACAGCCTGGGCTCCTGCCCCTGGACATTTGATCCTTCCTTCTCCGGCGTGACGCCGGTGGATGTGGTATGGGTCAGTGCCGGTGCTGATGATGGCTGTTTAAGCGACAGTGACTGTTCTAACGGGCAGGTTTGCGGCATGGCATTTAACAGTGGTCCTGCCAATGCCCCGATTAACCGCCGCTGCGGTGACTTCATCGGCTACACGGCCATTACCAATTTTGTCGGCTATCCTTTAAACGGTCAGTGGGGCAGTCAAAACCTTTACACCAAGTATGATATCGGTACCCCCATGACGACCATTTCGGCAAAAAATTACGGTACCTTTGGCGGCAATCCAGCCATTTTTGGTAATCTCCTGGCCTGCCAGGTCACCAGCAATGATTCAGCCAATACCTGCTACAACAGCGGCCTTCCCAACCTGGCCAATTGCTGCGGTTGTGTCGATTGGCCAAATAGCAGTGTCCCTACAGCGGTAAATTCTAATTGCGCCAGTACCAATGCTGATTGGACAACGACAGCGGGCACAGAAGTCACGGGACAGAATGCCATTTTGTGGTTGAAGAAAGCCTGTCCTACTGCCTATTCTTATCAATTCGATGATCCATCCAGTTCCTTTACCTGCAATCCCGGCGCAACGACACGGACAAGTTATCAGATTGTTTTCTGTCCAGGAGGCCAATCCTCGCTGCCTGCGGGTGCGGTGGATGGACGATAGGCTTGGGAAAACCGCGGCGTGGCCGCGGTTTCCGTGGTTTAATGGAACAACGCTTTGACAATGTGTGGAAAAAACACCGTAAAAATTAAAATGGCGATAATGAGGGTGAAATTGATGCGATTGCCAGCATTAATGGGCTTTTCACCACGATTGACATTGACACTGCCAAGGCCTTCGTTGGAGCTGTAAAAGGTATCCTGATCCACAACAATGGCCTGAGGAAGAAGCTGTTCAGATTCTGTTTTGACGGTGCTTAATTTCTTGACCGCCGTACCAATGGCAAGAAATTCAATCAGGCCGTTACCCAGTTGATAAACATAGGTTTTTACGCCAACCACGTCGTCTGCGCCGATGGCTTTGGCTTCTTCGTTGATGATATTCAGCGCGTTTTCACGGGCATCATAAAGCAGGGTCGTCAGTTCGGTGATTTCGCCACGCACAAAGGATTTTAATGCCGACGTGATGCCGCCAATGAATCCCAGGGAATACACCGATGTCCCCAGCAGCAGGCGCAGGGGCGCATACCCCCGGTTGGCCATGTTCCACATTTCGATGTTGGTCATGTCACTGGTAATGGGTTCTTGCATTTTATCGCCGGACAATTGGGTGCTGTGTGAGGCAGTACCAATCATCAGCATTTCATTGACGCCGCCAAACGGCAAAATGGTGGTTCGGATTCCAAGCACGGCATTGGCATTGTATTCGATGGCATGCGCGACGATCCGTGACAGGGCTAAGTGTCGGGTGTGGTTGAAAATATGAGAATACTCTTTAATTTCTCCACGGCCCAAGGTTTTCAAACCACCCAGGATCCCCCGGCCTATCCCCATGGAATAGGCGACATTGCCGAAAGCGAAACAGATCGGCCGATAACCGGCATCGAGCTGGGCATACAATTCCTGACCATCGGCCGACGTCGAGAATTTATTGGGGGACGCGTTGGTGGCATGAACACCTGAGCCTATGGCTAGAAATTCAATATTGGAGCCATGAAAAATCAAATGGCTGTTCACACCGGTAATGCCGGTCGCCCCATGATTATTCGCTTCCTGTAACAGACGCTGATAGGCTGTTTGTCGGCCTTCCTCAATCAATTGGGTAATCTGGGTCAGTTCGCCGCCCAGCATGGATTTAAGACCGGAGCCAATACTGCCTAAAATCCCAAGGGAATGCGTGCTGTTCCCTACGACAATATTGCCCGGAGCATAACCCTTGGCGGCTAAGCAGAAAATCTCGTTACCCGATAACCCTGTGGTGACGGTCATGGATGATCCTCGTCATGCTTTTTAACAATAATAGTCGATACCCAGGGGTTTAACACGAGACGAGCTTACCCTTTGTAAACCGTATCCAACGCTTGCGATTCCTCATAGGAATGGCTGTCGTCCTCTTTTTCTTCTTCTTTCTCTTCCTTTTCATTTGAACATGGAGGTTTTTTTTCGTTTTGTTTGCGCCAGATGGCCCAATCCCGTACGGCTCGGCACAGATTGGTTACTTTGCCTTCATAGCAGGTCGTCAGCGAATTGTTCCCCAATTCTTCCAACACCGACAACGAATCACCGCTTTCTTTCTCTTTTTCCATTGTTCCGAGAATTTTTGTTAATTCTTTAAGAATCAGGAATTGAGGCGAAGGCGGCTTGCCGGTGGTTGCATTTTTGACCGAAGCAAAGAAGGAAGTGAAGGAATATCCACTCTCATTTTTTATACGCTCCTCAAGACGTTGCAGTTGGGTTGCTGTGAGCGTTTTAAGGATGAAAAAAGACGGGTTCAGCTGATGGAAGTCCAGCAGCAGACTGAGGTGGTCCAGCATCACATCAACAAAATCCGGGTTTTTAAATACGGTTTTGACCGCTTCCTCACTGGGGTCGAGGAGGCAGCGATGAAATAACAGGCTGGCCTTGAGTTCCGGGGTAATCGCCTGCGGAATGTATTCTTTGTCAAGTCGCTCAAGGTAGGCGGTGTCAGAAAGGGCTTTTATTGAGGTCAGCGGTTTTTTTTCCTGGGCCTGTTGTCCATAGCGATCAAAACTGCCCTTGTAATCCACGGACACGATGCGGTCCTCTTGTCGGGTAATCAGCAGGAAACAATAACCGCCGAAATCCAGCGTGGGCGGATCAGCGGGGATGTTATGGCTGGCTGTGTGATAGCGAAGGTGTTTGAGCAGGTGCATGTTCATCGTGCCATGGCCCATGACAATGCGCATATCCGTCGAATTCGTTTTTTTTCCAACCATTCGGCTGTAGGCGATATTAAGACGTTTCATAAACGACAAACCGTTTTCACCCAGAATGAAATGATCTTCTGTAAATCCCGCACGATAGCCTTCTTTTTCAAAATCAGCTGCAATATCGGAACAATGACGCGATGCACGTCCACTGGCTATGAACGTTGTATCGTATTGGACTTCCGCATAATGCGGATCAACAGTGACCTCATTGATGACCGAGGGAGAAAAGCTGGCATACAGGCCGGTTTGATAGGCGCGGGCGACAGGAGAGACTTTCATTTCAACTTTTTCCATGGGTTGAAATAACGTGAAATAATGGAGTGCTGTTGTTTTGAAATGCTGGGCCAGGTTTAAGTTAAAGTTGGATTGCGACGCACCGAGCGTAAGGGCATCAAGGCCCGCGTCCTCCTTCAATCCCATGCCTTTATTCAGTGTAGAGCAGACTTCATGTCGATGAAGCATCAATACCTCTACCGAAGCCTTAGGGTTGCTTTTTTTGGTTTGTGAAACCCATTCGGCCTGTTTAACTGCACGAAAGTAGGCAATGTGTTCAGCCAAAAGCCGGGATTGGGTATGCAGGTAAGCATTGATGGCAGGATCGATGGTTTCACGAATGCCGACAGTATTTAAGTGGCTTTTAATGGTTTCCCGAAGGCTGGAGAGGATGCCTATTTTCGAGATGTAGCTTGGTTGCATCTGACTGTAAAGATCAACCAGTTCGTTTAAGCGTCTGCATAAATCATCGACGTTATCGGCAATCATTTCCGGCATGGCGGAGGTTGGCGCGGCGAGAATGGCCATTATCTTCTTGATACGGTCTTCGACTTCCTCGCTGCTCAACGCTGGATTAGTCAGTGTATTCATGTTACTGCGTAAAGCGGATTCCAGACTTTCCTTATTATCCTTAAGTTTTTTTTGCCATTTCACGATGGCCTCTGGATAATAGTTTTTTTTGTCCTGCTCTACCCGCACCATGATATTGGCTGAAGAATTCATACTCACCTCGTTCCCTGAAAAAAAAACATTATACAGCAAATTATTTTATTTCCGACTTGTCAACAGGAATTGCAAATTTAAGCAAAAATGGTCAAATAAGACAGAAGGCCGCACGTTAGTCTAGTGTTTGATGGTAACAAACTGAAAGTGAAACATGAAATACGAAACCCGGCTTAAGAAAGCCATAGCCTACATCGGCAGGCATCTGGATGACGACTTGTCGCTTCAGCGATTAAGCGAAGTGTCCTGTATTTCGAAATACCATTTTCATCGTTTATTTACTGTCTTTACCGGGTTGTCCTTGTCCCAATACATTAAATGGCTGCGCCTGAAACGGGCCGCCCATCAACTGATTGTGGACAAGCAACAATCCATTTTAACCATTGCAATCAATGCGGGTTTCCAATCCCACGAAGCCTTTACCCGGGCATTCAAAAAGGCCTGCGGCTCTAGCCCGAGCCAATATCGCCTCGGAACTGGATGGTCCCACTGGGAAGAGCCGCCGTATTGTTTGCCTGA
Source organism: Legionella taurinensis (assembly GCF_900452865.1). Taxonomy (NCBI): domain Bacteria; kingdom Pseudomonadati; phylum Pseudomonadota; class Gammaproteobacteria; order Legionellales; family Legionellaceae; genus Legionella; species Legionella taurinensis. The sequence continues at coordinate 1,865,836 of NZ_UGOZ01000001.1, read as the reverse complement.
ACGAGGCCTGACTGATATGAAAGTAGACATTAAAACCATTCCACGCACGCGCCTGGCGGTTGTGGAGCATCGCGGCGATCCTCGGCGCGTTGGGGAAAGCGTCAATCAACTGGTGACCTGGGCCAAAGCACAGGTGATCAATGTAAAACCAAAACCCGGTGAGGCTTTCGCCTTGGGCTATGATGATCCAAAAATCACCCCGCCTTCTGAGTTTCGTCTGGATTTAGGCATCAAGGTTCCTGACTCATTAATGCTTGAGGGGGTAGTTGAAAAGTATCTGCCGCAAGGGCGTTATGCGTCGGCTATGCATTATGGCTCACGTGATAGCATCGGCGATACCGTGTATGCGCTTTACCGGGACTGGCTGCCTGCCAGCGGCGAGCAGCTGGGTGATTTGCCCTGCGTCTTTTGTTACTACAATTTTGACCATGAAGTGGCTGAAACCGAACTGTTAACGGAGTGTTGGCTTTTATTGAAATGACCTTAAGGTCTCCCGCTGTGAAGCGGGGGATGCCTGCCTGCAAAATCGCGATTTTTACTGCATCCTGTTTTTAATCGTCTAAAGTTAAATGAGGTACTCCCCATCCGACTCATGGGGTTATTACAGGGAGAAGTCAATGATCACAGCGCACTGCCTTGGGTTTCCACGCATTGGATGCAGCCGTCAAATGAAATTTGCTGTTGAATCCTATTGGAAGGGGACGCTCTCGGAAGCGGATCTTTTAGCGGCGGGCAGGATGATACGCCAGGAAAACTGGCAGATGCAGTCCCAGGCTGGTCTTCATTGGGTAACTGTTGGTGATTTTTCCTGGTATGACCACATGCTGGATCTGTCGATGACTTTAGGGGTTATTCCTGACCGTTTTGCGCATGTTGGCACGGAACTGGCGACCTGTTTTGCCATGGCCAGAGGCTGCTCATCACCGGACAAGCCCATTGCCGCCTGTGAAATGACCAAATGGTTCAATACCAATTACCATTACATTGTGCCGGAGTTTTCACCCCATCAATCCTTTGTGGTCAACACCAGACGGCTTTTTGCGGAGATCGACGAGGCAGAGGCTCACCATTATCCTGTCAAAGTCGTTATCCCCGGGCCTTTGAGTTATTTATGGCTGGGGAAAACGTACCCTGCATTTGATAAGCTGACGCTGTTGCCGGCTTTGCTTGACGCCTACCAGCACCTGCTGTCTGAATTGAGTGCCAGAAACGTAAGCTGGGTACAACTGGACGAACCCATTCTGGTTCTGGATCTCCCCTTAGCCTGGCAGCATGCGTTCATGCAGGCTTATGACAGCCTTCAATCCGGTGGTTGTAAGCTGATGCTTACAACCTATTTTGGAGGGGTGGAGGAAAACGGTGACTGGATCTGCCGTTTACCGGTCAGTGGATTGCATGTCGATGCCGTAACGGCGCCTGAGCAGGTCAAGGCGCTGATGCAGCGTCTGCAGCCGGATACCTGTCTTTCCGTCGGCATTGTCAATGGCCGCAACATCTGGAAAACCGACCTGATGAAGGCTAAACAGTTTTTAGAGCCGCTGCATGAGCACTTGCAATCACGGTTATGGATAGGGGGATCCTGTTCCTTCCTGCATTCCCCCATGGATCTGGATTTGGAAACATCCCTCGATCTTAAGGTTAAATCCTGGTTGGCCTTTACCAAACAAAAATGCCTGGAGCTTGCCAGTCTGGCGCGTGGATTTAACGAAGGGTGGGATGTGGTCAAAGCCGTTCTGGCCGACAATCAACGCGCCATGGAGCAAAAGCAGACCTCCTCCCTGATTCATAACCCCGGGGTTCAGGCACGTCTTACCACCTTGGGCGATCTGAATACCGAACGCCCTCCTTACCCTGAAAGGCAGGTCGCGCAACAGCGCGCCATGCCGTTGCCAATATTGCCGACCACCACCATCGGCTCGTTCCCACAGACACCTGAAATCCGCAGGCTGCGTCATGATTTTAAGCAGGACAGGATTAGTCTTGCTGATTACGAAAACGGTTTGAAGGAGGTCATCCGTGACGTCATTCACCGTCAGGATGCGTTGGGCCTGGATGTGCTGGTTCACGGTGAGGCTGAGCGTGCGGACATGGTGGAGTATTTTGGCGATCAGCTTCAAGGGTTTGCCTCCACAGAGCATGGCTGGGTGCAAAGCTATGGCTCCCGTTGCGTGAAGCCGCCTGTCATTTATGGGGATGTTTCCCGTTCAGAGACCATGACCGTTCCTTGGAGCCAGTACGCGCAATCGTTGACCAATAAACCCGTCAAAGGCATGCTTACCGGCCCGATTACTATTCTGATGTGGTCATTTGTGCGTGATGATCAACCGATTGGTGACACTGCCCGCCAGTTAGCCCTGGTATTACGCGATGAAGTGATGGATTTGGAGCAGGCCGGCATTGGGGTGATTCAGATTGACGAGCCTGCCTTTCGCGAAGGATTGCCGTTGCGCCGCCGTCACTGGGAGGAGTACCTGACGGAAGCTGTGCGCTGCTTTAAGTTGACCGCGGGTGGGGTGAAAGAGAGCACGCAGATTCACACGCACATGTGCTATTCCGAATTCAATGACGTGATTGAAGCCATCGCAGCCCTGGATGCCGATGTCATTTCCATTGAAACATCGCGTTCAAAGATGGAGCTTCTCGATGCCTTTAAACATTTTTCCTACCCCAATGCCATTGGCCCCGGGGTTTATGACATCCATTCGCCGCGCATTCCGACGGTGGAGGAAATGATGCAGCTCATTGACCGGGCGGCCGCATTGATTCCGGTTGAGCGCCTGTGGGTCAATCCCGATTGCGGCTTGAAAACACGGGGTTGGTCGGAAGTGAACACCGCATTAGCGAACATGGTGGAGGCTGCAAAACGTGTGCGGCAACAATTTCTCAACAGCCGATAGCGGGGTAGCGGTATGAAGACGCTTCGCGACAAAATTATGGAGGCTTCGCAGCCGGTGATTTTTTATGAATTGTTGCCGCCGACGGGCGAAAAGGCAGCCAATACTGATGCCTACATTGATTGTGCCATTGATTTGTTAACCAGTACGCCAGTGAACATCGATGGCGTTAATATTCCTGAAATCAGAGATGAGAATAAGGGGGAGCAACGCACGGATGAATTTGTTCCAAAAATGGATCCGCGTCATTTTGCAGAACGGCTGGAGCAGGCTTATCGCAACATCAATGTGGTTCTCAATCACTGCACGGTTTATGAGGGCTGGGAGGAGCAGAAGGCATGGCTTGAACACTCTGCGAATCAGACGAATCTTCGAGCGCTCATTCTGGTTGGCGGAAGCAGCAGCAAGATTGACTACATCGGCCCTTCGGTGATTGAGATGCTGCAATACATCCGTACTCACTATACCAAAGACCTGTTTTGCGGCGGCATCACCATTCAAACCCGGCGCTCTCATGACGCCGTCAGGGATGAACCCCATCGTCTCCTGGCTAAAAGCTTAAATGGCATGGAATTTTTCACCAGTCAAATCATCTATGATCCCATCAGTATGAAATTTTTATTGCGCGATTATGCTTACGCCTGCCGAGAGGAAGGGATTGAGCCCAAACGCATTTTTTTAAGTTTCGCTCCGGTTTCCAGTCACAAGGATCTTCATTTTTTACGCTGGCTTGGGGTTTTTATTCCCAAAACCGTGGAGGATGAGTTATTTAAAGCCGACATCGGCATTGGCTGGCGTTCCCTGAAAATTGCCACCAATAATCTCCTTGAAATTCTGCAATTCATGCACAAGGAAAAAATTCAGGTGCCTTTGGGCTTAAACATTGAACACGTCAGCCGTCATAACTTCGAGTTGTCGCTTGAATTTGTAGAAAGACTTGGCGATCTTTATTACAGTCATGTCAGCAAATTGCCTTAACGATTTATTTTTCTCCCATTTTCCCCCCGCCTAAGCCTTTGTAAAGTGTAAATTTTTGTTCAAGTTTTTTATCTGTCGCCTTAGTTTTAAATTTATACATGTATAATTAAATTTATACAGTTATTTTAAAGGGTATCCTCATGAAAATGGTAGAAGTGTACTTAAGCACGGCATGGCTTAATGAAAATACGCAACGTCAACGATTCAGGGACCGGGAAGTCAGCGATTTGGTTTCGGCGTCACAAAAACTGCTTAAGGCCGCGCCCATGGTTGCACTGGCGGGGGCTGGATTCAGCAAAGGCATGGTAAATCCCAGCCTGACTTTAATGAATATTAGCACGCATACCGTCAAGGAAATTCATAATGGGATTGCCAATGTGGGTAAAAACAATGGCCGCTTCTATGAAGGCATAGACAGTGCAAAACAACCGCAGATGAAGAAAAATGCCCAAAGCAATTATGCCGGTCCTCTGGTTAAATTATGGTTGGTCACTGATGATGACGAAGCCAGCAAGGCCACTGTGGGTAAAGGGGTTTTGTTTCATAGCCAGACTGAGGCGACACGCTTTAGGGCCATGTATAGCAACCTGGATGAGTATTTATCGTCTAAATTTTATAAACAAAAAGAAATCGTAACCCTACGAATCAATGAAAGTGATTTTCCGCTCTTTGAAAAGGAACTCCTGCATTACCTCGATGCCCGTGAAAACAGTCTCCGCTCGGAACTGTTAGTCAGGCCCAAGTTAAGCCCGCAGAATTTTGCTCTCTCACGGGTGTATGAAGAAGAAACCGGCGCCCTGATTCAGGGAGACGATGGGGAATACCTGATAGAAATCGATTTCCCCGTCGCTGTGGGCAGGCGCACGCTGGCGAAGTATTTTCCCGAAACAATCAGTGCCAGTGTCAAAGCAGAACTTTCTCTTTTTTCCGAAGCCATTGTTGATTTAGAGCGTTTTGAGACGCTTGCAGACGAATTGGATGTGTCCGAGGACGACATCACCAGCGACTTGGATTCTGCTTCTCAACAAAGCCCTGAAGCAGAGGATGAGGAATTTGAAGGACCGCCCACGGCTAAAGGCAAGGAAAAAGCCAAACGGCATGATCGGGAAGAGGTCAACGCGCTCAAGGAGGATGTAACGCCTAAAGCGAGCGATCGAGTTTCTGCCAGGCAGTTATCCCATGTCGGTGTATTTAAGCACGCCGATGATCCGAGACCAAGCGAGGCAGACAGTGAGCTAACCTCGTCGCACACTCGTTCAGGGAAAGGGTAAGTCAGGCGTTAACAGAAATCGTTTCGGTTCCCAAAGGCTTTCCTGAAATCGTATTCACGGGTTGAGCGCAGTTCGTCGGTATTAAATCGCACAGTGAAAGCGCTCACCTTAAGGTAATGCTTGCCTGTGGTGGTATCCACTGGCATGGACAGTGTTGCGGATAAGGTACAAATTGGAACGACCTGACCGTTGGTAGCGCGGCTGACTTCATCAGTGCAACGTTTATTCACGAGCTCCAGTTCATCGTCATTGATTTCCAGTAAGGAAATCCCATCGCTGCCTATGGCATAAAATGTTGGCATGGCGTCCTTGTTGTCAAGATCGCATTGGTTGAAAGTCAGTACATCAAGCGTGACCTGACCGACTATTTTACTGTTTACTTTCGTCCAGTTAATATGGCCTTTGACCAGACCGGGTTGTATTCCCTGTTTACCCGACTGTTTAAATTCAGTGGTATGGCTGAATTCATTGAGCATAATCGCCTCAAGGAATTGGCCGCCGAACTGGTAAAGTTTATTGGCAGGCGTTCCTTCATAGTCAATGCTGGTGTTGTTTCCAAATCCTTGAATGGCTTGAATAATGGCCGGATCCTTGTCATTGTTACTGTGTAATGGGTACACCACCGTTCCATATAACGTCACACTGCGGCGGGCAAAATCCTTTACCGATGTCGATTTGTCCGGTAAATGCGGGGCTTTGCTTGTGTTTTCCAAATCGTGAAAAGCCTGGGATTCGTCCAGCATGCTTTGTTCATAATCAACCTTGCTCACAGGCAATTCTCTGGCAATATGAACAAGCGAGAGTTCCAATTGGCCTAGCAAAACACAATGCAGCTTCCGCAGCGTCGCAACGAGGCTGACGTAAGGGCATTTAAGACCACCCGAAGCCTTGGGGGCATCCGGTACAATGTCGTGCAATAAACGGTACCGTTCATGGTTGAGTAACTCGTGCATAAAACGGAATTTGGAGGTATTGATTTCGATGTTTTCAAGGATTGCGAGGGCACTGATTAATTGGTCAGGGCTCATAAAACGGTTCAAATCCAGGTGCTTTTGCAGTGAATCGATAAACGAAAGAATGCCGGTGCGGTGATAAAATCCCACGTCGCTCTGTGCTCTGCATTTAAGGATCTCAAAATCCCCACGCAACAGAGCACTTAAATCATTTTGGCTTTTCATAAATCACAAAGAAAGAAAGTTATTCATTGTGGGTAATCATATGATATAAAGATTAACTGCGTATTAACTGCAGAAAATAAGCACAAGGAGTTGCCATGTTATTTAAAAAATCCGCAGAAGTAGCCCCTCAGGACCAAGGCTGCTTTTATATTCCCTGGGTTGAACGTCCGCGAAATCTGGAAAAGATGAAGGAGAGTGGGCATTTATGGACTTACTTGACCGCTAAAAACATCTACCGGCATTTCTATACCGCCCCTGAGTGTGTGCCTCGGGACAATCATCACGTAGCGATTTGCTTTAAGGTGCGGTTAACCAGCGAGCAGCAATCCCGTCTTGAGTTGCTGAAAACCGGTGTTACGCGTGTTTACCGCGGCGATTTGTCATTTGAGCCTGACGCCATTGAAAGCTGTCTTGTCCTTACGAGTCAGGAGTCGAAAGAATACCGTCGGGAGAGTGCTGAGGAAAACCACCCCTCTCCCATGACCCTTTAAAGAAATCGGCTATTGTTCACCAAAGGCTTTGATGTACTCGTTTAAATCGTCAATACGCCGTTTGTTTAATGTGTTGTAGCAATCCACCTCGTCAATGGCCTGCATGGAGCCGCCTTCGTGTTGCAAACCGGTGAATTTGCACTCTTTGGCGCGGAAATCCAGCCAGGCTTTTTGAGCGCTGATGAGAGCCGCCTTGTTGTCTTTGGATAGCATGGTGGAGAGCGAGCGGTAGGTGTTGTTTAATATTTTGTCATAATAAGTGTATTCCTGATTGGCGCACTCGTGAATGGCTAAGGTGGTGGCTGCTTTGTCATAACAGGCTTTAAACGAAGCAGGATCGACAGCGAAAACGCCCTTGGCCATGAGGAGCAGGATCAGTAACAATGGAATGGAATAAGACGGTCTGTTCATTGATTCTCCTTAATCATCAATCCCTTAACGACTGACTATAGCATGAGAGCATCCATTGAGCGATTTATTTTACAAAAACAGGTAGACTGATCAGGTCTTATTGGAGCCTAAGCATCATGACCGACCAGATTTCTGATTTATTTTCAATTTTGAAAAAGCAACTGAAAGCCCAGGGACTTACTTACAAAACGCTGGCTCAGAAATTATCCCTGTCTGAGGCCAGTATTAAACGCCTGTTCAGTCAGCAGGATGCCAATTTAAGCCGCCTGCAATCGATTTGCGCCTGCCTGAATTTGTCCTTATCGGAAGTGTTTGAACTGCTTCAGAAAGATAAAAAATTAATTGTGCATTTGACTGAAAATCAGGAAAAGGAACTGGTCAGTGAGTTAAGGTTACTGCTGGTGGCTATTTGTGTGCTTAATCATTGGACGTTTGAGGATATTCTCCGCTTTTATACCATTTCCGAGCATGAGTTAATCCGTTATGCGGCGAAACTTGATAAAATGAAAATCATTGAATTGCAGCCGGGGAATCGCTTCAAGCGCCTGATTGCACCTGATTTTCACTGGATTGCGGACGGGCCTATCCAGCGGTTTTTTCAGCAGACCATCCAGGATGATTTTTTTGACTGTCAATTTGAAAAGCCAACGGAACTTTTTCTGGTACGCAGCGGCATGCTGAGCGAGCAGGACAACCGGATTTTCCAGCAAACCCTGCATAACACCGCCAATGAATTCGTTAAGCGCTGCCGCGATACAGTGGATGTGCCTATCGATAAACGCCATGGCACGGCCTTAATTATTGCCATGAGACCCTGGGTCCCACGTATTTTCGACAACTTGAAACGACAAATCCCCGAAGAGTAATTGAGGGGCCGCGGCAGGTCCCTCAGGTGGCACGCTGCGCCTGCAGCCACTGTTTGGCGGTCACATAATCCCGTTTGCCATTACCCAGTTTGGGCAATTCCGCCATTTGCCGGATGAATCCCGGCAGCATGATTTTGGGCAAGTCGGTCGCAAGCAGATGCTGTCTCAATTCATTTTCAGAGAGAGGGGCGCAATAAAGCAGAGCCAGTTCTTCCCCTTTTTTATCATCGGGTAAGGCGAGGGCCATCAATTCGACTTCGTTGCCGTCGAGTGCTTGCTGCCAGGCCTGTTCGACCTGACTTAAGCTCATCATTTCACCGCCAATTTTGGCAAATCGGGAGTAACGGTCGACAATGGTGAGAAACCCATCCTGGTCTAAATGCCCTTTATCGCCGGTTTTATACCAGGTGTAATTGTCCTCGTGAATCAGAACCGCTTCCGTTTTTTCAGGCTGGTTTAAATAACTGTCCATCACCTGAGTGCCGCCAATCAACACCAGACCGTCTTCACCCAGAGGTAAATCCTTGAATGTCACGGGATCCACGACGCGAAACGCACAGCCTGGCAGCGGAAGGCCCACAGTACCTGGCTTGTGAGCCTGATGAATGTGCCAATCCTGGGTTGAAATCACGTCAGGTAAATTGCAGCTCGCCACCGGCGCCACTTCCGTTGCGCCATATCCTTCATAAATTTCAAGATTGAATTTTTCTTTAAAGGCGTTGCAAACCCCAGGCGACAATTTTTCAGCCCCGGCAACCACCATGCGTACTGAGCGCAGCATCTGCGGATGCACGGAAGCATTGCGTGCATAGAGGCCGAGTAAACTGGAGGTTGAGCAGAAGAGGGTGACGCGGTATTTGCAGATTAATTTGGCAATGACTAAGGATTTGGTAGGATCCGGGTAACACACCATGGGGATGCCTTTCAGCAAGGGCATGAGTGTGGTTACCGTTAAACCAAAGGCATGGAAAAGAGGCAGCGCATTAATCAGGACATCGTCTTCCTGCAGGCTCAATACGGTGGCCACCTGATTAATATTGCTTAACAGATTAGCCTGGGTCAGCTTAACCCCTTTCGGTTCACCTTCACTGCCACTGCTAAACAGAATTGCCGCGATGCTTTGGCTGGCTGTCGCCCGAATGAAAAAGAATTTAACGAGAGCTGCCGGTAATGCCTTCGCCAGCAGAATATACCCCGGCAGGACTGCGCGGCGATTTGAAAGGAGATCTTCGAGATAGATGAGTTCACAGGGGGCCAGTGCTTTTTCCAGGGCAAGGCCCCGGTCGCTCAGTTTCCTTAAAAACAGCCTGGATGTGAGGATTGTCGTCAGCGAGGCCTGACGAATGGCAGACTCAAGTGCGGGTTCACCGGTTGTAAAGTTAAGATTAACCAGAACCTTACCCAGTGTCAGCAGACTTAAATTTGCGACCACTCCGGCAGTACTGGTGGGTAGAAGAATACCCACATGGTGCTGGTGCATCAGTCTCTTTTTCAGTTGTCGATTAACCCACAATACCGTTCCAAGCAGTTGGTGTGTGGATATTTCCCGGCCATTTTCTTCGATAATGGCGGTTTGAGAAGGATTTTTTTTAACCTGATAAAGCCATTCGTCCTGCAGGCAGCCGATGGCTTCAATGTGGTATTTCCAGGCTTTGATGGATAATTCAGTCACTTTCTGCTTCACTGCTTTGGCGTTGCTGGAAATCGGCAGGGCCTTCCCGTAAACGAGAGTAATGCGGCGATGATGACCACTTTTGATTTTTTTACTGTAGCGATGACCATAGGACACTTTTGAACCCCACAGGCCATGGAGATAAAAGGGAATAATCACGGCATTGGCATTCATCGCACTGCGCTCAAAGCCGCTGCGAAAAAGACCCATCTGCCCGTTTTTAGTCAGCCGTCCTTCAGGAAAAAGAGCGACCACCTCTCCGGCATTCAAAGCCTGATTGATTTCTACCAGAGCGTCCTGGCTTGCACCCCGGGCGATGGGAATCACGTTGAATTGTTTAAGAATCCAGTTCAGATACCAGGTTTCGTAGATGGAGCGCTCCATGACAAAACGAATAGGGCGCGGGCAGGCAATCTGTAAAATGGCCCAGTCGATGAAACTGACATGATTACCCAGCAGCAACACGCCGCCGGAAGAAGGTAAATTATCGAGCTCGTAGACACTTAGACGGTAAAACTGGGAGGTAATGAAGTAAAGCACGTAACGCACCAGCGATTGTGGCATCGTCACTAAGGTGTAGAGGGCGCCTGCGGAGGCGATGATAAACAGCGAATAGAGTAAAACCCGGCTGTCGATTCCAGCGAGGCCCGCACCAACGGTTAAGCCTAAAAAAGACAACATGAATGCATTTTGTAAAAAGTTGTTGGCCGACAACACCTTGCCGTTTTCCTGACGCGGCGCATTAAACTGAATTAACGCATTCAGGGGGACAATTAACATGCCCCCAAAAAAACCATAGCCGAGAAAGAGTAGAACAATACCCCATTGGCTGGTGAGGTGAGGCAGAATAAAAAGGCCAACAGCAATGCCTAAGGTGGCAACCGGGATTAATCCGGTTTCTACAAACCCCTTCGATACTTTTCCCGCGTATAAAGCGCCCAACAGGATACCAATACCGCCCAAGGCCAGGGATCCCTGGGCAAACATCACGCTGACATTGCCGATGTGTTCTTTCAAAAAAGCCCCGTAACTGGCCAACAGCACCTGATTGACCGCCCAGAATACGGACAGGCCGATGATGCAGGTCAAAATAACCGGTGGATGCAGGGTTTTGTTTAAGTAGGATTTAAGATAGTGGCCGGTAAAATAATTGGCGGGATGGTATGTCGATTGCGGGTCAACGGCGTCTTTCCTGATTAGGCGAAAGCTCATCAGGGTTTCAAAAATTGAAAATAAGACAATCAAAAAGCCGGCTGGGGCAAAGGCCTTAAGCAGCAGGCTTTTGTCGTTGCTGTGTTGCAAACCGGCGGCATTGACGTAATAACTGAAAATGGAAGTAAACGCAAAGGTTGCCCCCAGAATGGCAATGATTGTCAATGTCTGGACAATGGCATTAGCCTGCGAGAGCTGTTCCTTACCAAACACCTCTTTGATATAGCCGTATTTGGCCGGAGAATTCAAGGCGCTTTGGACTGCGAGCAGTAAGGTCAGAGCAAATGCCCCCCAGAAAAAGCCGGTAAAATAACACCAGGTGGCTAACACGGTGAGGGGGATGGCGGCTGCCGCGGTGACCTGCAATACCCGCGCCTTGGAGTATTTGTCAGCAATAAATCCTGACGGTGTAAACAGCATCAGATAGGGCAGCAGGATCAACGCGTTGATGATGGCGGAAAGGACCGTGTAGGCGGAACCGTCCGCAGTTTGGTAAAGCGTGTCCTGCAATAGAATTTTGTGACCTAAATCAATGAAGGTATTAAAAAACACCAGAAAGAGGTAGGGGTAAAATCCTTTGATTTGGCTTAACTTCATTATTGTCTCCAGAAAGGGATAACAAAATTATATCTTATACGTTGATTAATACTATTCATACCGATAAGGTATTAATTAATGCGCCTTTTGGTGTCTGCCTGTACCACTTGCAGGTGTCCTCTCCTGTGCAGATAGGCGATTACCGAATCCACGCTGACAATGGAATAGCGATGCGTCCGGTTTTCAATGTCAGGGTGATCATTAAACCGGATAGCGGCATTGGTTAGCGAAACGCCGAGTCTGGCCGTCGCAGTGATGGTAACCATTGACGGTTGATAACCTGTCCTTTGCAGAAAATCCTGAGCCGATTGCCTTGTGTGGCGAGCGTTGGGATTATCGGTATCTGCTACCATTTCCAGAACCCATTGGTTGGAGTTTTGATACCGGCTTGAATAAGGGTAGGCAATCATGCTGTATTGGTTGCTATGCAGGCGCTCAATAAGCGTAGGTTTAAGGGCTTCATACAGTCGAGCCTGCAGGCGTTGATCGGGAATGGTGATTTGATACTCCTGACTGTATAGATTATCCATGAAGAAGTTCATCAATCCCTGAGCATACAGCGAGGAGGTGGGTCTGTTGCATTCATTTAACAAATGAATCACCGTCCATTTGCCCGGTTGACCGGGATAATTTTTTACCACAAAGGCCACATGACTGTAACGGAGCCCGTAGCGGCTCAAATCTGACCCCACCCGGGCCAACAAGGCGACTTTCGCCCCGCTGTGATCCAGTGTTTTTGAAACGGCGAGCGATGTGCGGCTGGCATTGTAAAAATCATCCACCGTGGCGTTGTCATTTTTACAGACAGTTCCAGCGAGGGTGCTGGTTGTGCTGCCGAAAAACATCAACCAGGCTGTTAATTGGGCTAATTTAGTCATCGGTTAAGCCTTAAATTTGACTGCTGAAAAGGAACGATTTCCCGAGTTCATTGGGAACATAGGCAATCAAACGTCCAGCAGAGGTTAAGATAATGCCGGTGCCGGTGGTGACTACTCTGACCCATTGACCGGCTGCGAGCAGACTGTGTCCTGCGACATGGCTTGAGACCTGAATGGTTGTCACGGCGGATTGGCCGGCCGCCTTCAGGCTGATGTAAGTGACATCGCCGACAGTTTTTACCGCAACAATCACCAATTGACTGGCTGCAGCAAACAGGTTGGCGCTGCCATCAACGACCTGACTTATACCCTGCGCGGATAAATCAGTGCTGGCCGCCGAGGCCTCGCTACCGCCGCTGGCAAAGGCGGTTGTGGTTAAAAGAATCAGCGGGAGGGCTTTTTTAATCATCATTGTCTCCAAGTTGTTTTCTGGATACAAGGTAGGGTGAATTAATAAAAAATTCTACTTTATTGCTTTTGTTTCATATTATTAATACCAATAGTATCTATTTTTAATACTTTATTGGCCAGATTCCATCAAAACCAGGGTTTCCCGCCTTACAGGAAAGACAGGCTTTAAGTGTTCCCGTGTCATTTGTTGCTCCTCCGTTATCTCCCGCACAGACGGAGAGCCATTTCCACTCAATGGGTTTTAATAAAGCGTTTATGCTACAGTGAAAGGAGGATGATTAATTCCTAACGGAAGAAAGAATATGGAACACTCTGAACTGTACAATGGACTGGCAGGGGAAATTATTCGAAAGTACCTGAGCGGATCGACTTTTTTGAGCGCCCTGCCAATCATTCTTGTCTGGTCTGTACTGGCATTGGTTATCTATCTTCTACACAATCAAATCGATAAACGTTACCTGGACGTGATGCAATGGCTTGTGACGGTGCTTATCTCGCTATGGATGACAGGGCGATTTGCCTTAGCCGCCAGTCGAGGCGATATTCATGCCGGTTTTTTCAGTGAGGCTTACTCCGCTGCTGAACTGCTTTCCTACACGGGTCGTGCTCTCTTATATAACCTTTGCTGGTTTTTACCGGCTCTTGCCCTGGGTCTTTACTTAACGCATTCGGATAATGCCTTGCGATTGTTTTTCTTCCTGAAATTAGGCATTGGTTTTGGCTGGGTGGGTATCGGCTACGCCTTGCTGGTGATGTTGAGTTTTTTTGGTCCTTTGCTGGCCGCAGCCCTTGCAGTTTATACTGAATCTCTGCGTGAAGTGTTCAGCAGGGAGCCCTGGCAGTGGCTATTTCATGAGCGTCGTGCCGATCTCGCCTGTTACTGCTCGCAGACGATTGGGGGCATTGTGCTGTTTCTGCTGACCTTTTTTGTCGTCATCGTGGCTTTGCAAATTCTGGTTTCTTCCGTTTCCATTCGCGCGGGATTTTATTTCAACGCGGCGCTTTCCTATCTACCGTTCATACTGGGGCCTATTCTTGTTGGAAGGCTCAGCGGGGCTTTGGTAGCAAAAGACGAAATAGCCTGGGTAGAAGCCTCTTCCCCTTCAAAGGGACCTCACAAATCAGAAAAGCCTGTCAACGCGCGTTCTGTTTATGAAGACTTAATCAGGACAATCCCTCAGATGACCAAGGAGGAAGCTGAGGCGCACATTCGACAGATTAAAAGCGAAGAGGCGACAACGGATCAAGGGCTGGCATTAAGCTACCTGTATTCTCAGGCAGGTTATCCTGAGGAAGCCATTCAACAGGCCAAACTCGCTTTGCAACAGTGCCTGGCCGAGGATCGGGGAACAGAGGCAGTCAAACTGTTCCGTTTCTTTAGCAAAGATAAGAGTAAACTCGGCTTGAACGATCATGATTTGGATAAACTGGGCGCTCAGTTGAGCCTGCAAAATCATTATCAGGACGCAGCCTGGTGTTATTTCAGTGCGGCAAAGCAACGGCAGGGGGAGGCTCAGCTGCTGATGCAGAAAAATTACTTGCGAATGTGTGATCTTATTCGCCAATCCGGGGGGGCGGAGGCCGCAAAAGGATTGTACATCCTGTTTTGCAGGCATTTTCCCGAAAGCAGCTTGTTTGAGTTTGCTCAAAGTCAGATCGAGTCTTAGAACGGCTTAGGCTCCGGTTAGCGATCAGCGCCTCGCTTTGTGCTTTTGCAGCAACCAGTAGGGATTAAGCCAGGATGGAAAGAAGAACGGTGTATTTTTCTGGTAATCCAGATAAGCCTGTCCCCGTGCCTGGCGTGAGCCTTCCTCGGTCATGGGGCCGGTAATGCGGGTCATGAGCACATACAGGGTTAAGGGTGAAATGAGACCCAGCCAGCCGAAAGCATGAGAGAAGGAAAACAGCGAAAAAGAAAGCCAGATAAGCCATTCGAAAAAATAATTAGGGTGCCTTGAATAAGACCATAAGCCCTGATTGCACACTTTTCCGGGGTGGTTTTTTTTAAAAACCTGCAGTTGATAATCAGCCAGGGTTTCAGCGCCCAAACTCACAACGGCGAGTAATGCCGCCGCATAATCCAGCCAACCTGGCTTCGTTTGCGGCGAAAGGGCTACGAAAAGCCAGGGTAATGACAGCAGCAGAATAAAGAATCCCTGAAGTTGAAAATTCAGAAAAAACCCCAGCGGTTTGGCAATTTTCCAATCCTGACTGAGTGTCAGGTAGCGTTTATCGACGATGCCTTTGCGGATGCGGGTCAGCCAGAGGAAAAGACCCAACCGTAAACCCCAGAGGCAAAGCAGCACGCTTAAGAACAGGGTTCGCGGCGACAGCGGAGTGGCATTTAAAAAGACAAGTCCGCTGATGGTCAGTCCTAAAGCCCAGCCTACATCAACAACCGAGGGATTATTGGTAGCGCGGTACCACAACCAGACTAAAGTCATGTGCAGAAAAACAATGAAAGTCACCAGTCCGAACAACATGATTGCACCGGTCATTTCGCATGGACAAACACAGTAACCAGTCCGCTGGCTGTGCACAAAACGATGCCCCATAGCCAGTCAATCAGCGACATCCCTACCGGCCAGTCTTTAAGAATGGCAATGCAGGTCAGATCATAAACGCCATAGGTTATTAAGCCCAGCAAGGCCCCAAAACCCGCGGCATGAAGGAGTTGATTAGCGGACAGAGGCACGACAAAAAACACCACACCGGCAGCTAAGAGCAGGTAGACAATAAGGGCTGCCCACCAAACGGGTTGCAATTGCCCATCGGTCAGGCGCAGCCATTCGCGGTAATGGTGGAAATACAGTGGTTTAGCGATAAAACCAAGCCAGACCATGTCCAGAAGAATAAAGGTAATGAGGGCGGTAAAAAACAATTTAAGCTGGGGCATCTGCACGTCCTTGGCAAGACAGGTGTTGTTATTATTCAAATTTAAATGCTGAGCGTCAATGTATTGGTCAAAAAAAACAAGTGTAAAGAGAGTTTAAAGTTCGCGCGTGACAGAAACAATAAAATCCAAATTGTTTTAAAATATAACAAAGGACAGCACCGCGAGGTCATCATGGTCAGGAAAGCACTCATCAAGGCGATTCAAACCCCCGATTCCGCATTACTCAATCAATTGGCCAATGCACAAACCATCACTATTCAGGGTAAGCCCATCAAGGCGGTTCCCTTAATGGAAGACGGCGGCAAAAAACAGGGCGGGGGGTTTGCCGAAGCAGTGTACCTCTATCAGAACGATCAAGGGGAATACCGGGTGCTTAAAAAAGTACACCCTGAGCAGTCCAATGCTTACGGGGGTGTTGCACGTAAAATAGACACGTTCAACGGCATGTACAACAGCATTTATGACGGCGGATTTTCCGATCTGGCAACGGCCAGGCCTTTTGAGAATTCAAAAGACATTATGGACATGCCTTACATAGGGGGTAGCCCTGTGTCATTTGATGAAGGCTATAATCTCATTGACGAGGGGCCACAAAAGAAATTATTTGAACAGTTTGAACAGAGCGGCTATTTCATTACCGACTATCGGGTGCCGGGGAATGTCGTTGAGGTGACTGACTCCCTAGAGGGGCGAAGTTACCTTCTGGTTCGTGATGTGGACCTTCTGGGGCGAAGAAACAGCCTGAACGTCACGCCCCAATTGCTTCAGGATGAATTTCCTGAAAATCAACGCAAAATCCACTATGAAAAACAGGAAGAATATCAAAAATTCAGGCACATCCATGCCGATCAATCCACGAAGTCTTTACCGAAAAAAACAGGCCTTGAACACGATTTTGAACAGTTGCAGCAGGATCTTCTGGCCAAAATGACGGCTAAGAAAATAAGCGGTCCTGTGCGGGAAGGGGTTGAACAGGCAACCCATTTTGTGGCGCTATGCAATGCCGCCTGCCAGCACCATACCCCCCTTAAGTTTTATAACAGCGATGAAACGCAAACCATGGGATTATTGCGTGATTTATTGAAAAAAGGTCACTATCCCGATCTTAAAAAGACGTATCAGTTCGATACAGAAAAACTGCTCAATGTCCAGCTTCGATCCATTGGCGCGACACGAAAAAACATCATGGAGAATACTCTGGCGAAGCAAGGGGATAACCTTAAAAAAGCCAGGGATTTTTTCAGGGAATTGTATCATGTTGATTTTAATGGCGAGTACGGCAATAAAGTGAAGGAATCCCTGGCTACCCATGCGATTTTTCATGATAAAAACTACTTAAACGAGCTTAAATCGAAGTTAAAAGGATTGAAAGAAGCCGATCAGAAGGAATCGACCTCACAAATCAAACCCTTTAAATAACGAGGTAATAAAAGGCCGAAAGAAACAAATTTAAAAAATATACACTATAGTTAATAGTATTGCGGTTTGGGTAAGTTTATTTCAATATGATAAAGACCAAAATTATCACAACGGATAATTTACTTGAATTATTTCAGAAAAATTACGTGGACCTGGCAAAAAATCAGGTTGGTTTGGATTATTTTAAACAGGCCAAAGTTCGTATTTTCTATCGAGAATCTGAAGAAAAAATGCTGGCTGGTTTTTGCATTAACTCTCGAGCCATTTACCGAACCTTTCTCCCTTTAAATGCTGAGCAGTTGCAAACGCTCTGCCAAACCCATCATTTTGACAAAACACCTCCCCATGAAATCAGCTGCCTGTGGATAGAACCGGCTTCACGCCATTCCAGTTGGGTCATTTATTTCTTTTTAAGAATGATGATTGACATGCTCAAGCTTCGATCGGCGCCGTTGATTTTCGGTACCCATGGGAAAAACGTCAATAATTACTTCGCCTACCCGCTTCCTGAGGTTATTTTTTATGACCAGTTATTCGTGGCGACTAAAGGGGGCGTGTGCGATTTCTGGATTCGGAAAGGATCCAGAATGCAGATTCTCAAAGGGTTTGTTGTGTTAGTCGTCGTCCGCCTGCTGGGCGGTTACCGGGGATTGGCAAAATTTCGGTTACGGCAAGAGAAAGACAAGTCAAATTCCTAGCACTCAGGAGTTTTTTATGCAAAGCAATGCGATTGAGATGGATCAATTGGCTATGGATGGCGGTGAACCTGTCCGGCGAAAACCGTGGCCTACCTACGACAAGGGGCACGTTGTTCTCGATGAGGAGGATGCCCAATCCTTAATCGACGTGATGCAGAGCAAACGCTTGTTCCGATATGACAATCGCTGCCTTAATGACACAAAAGTCGGGCAGTTTGAAAGCGAGTTAAAGCAGTATTTCAATACGGACTATGCGCTGGCCGTGAGTTCAGGAACAGCCGCCTTGTCGCTGCCTTTGATGGCACTTCAATTACCTGACAATGCCCTTGTGGGTTGCCCGGCTTATTCCTTTACCGCAACGCCCAGCGCCATCATTCAGGCCAAATTAAAACCCCTGTTAATCGAAGTCGATGCCAATCTGCACATGGATTTGGCGGATCTTGAGAAAAAACTGCCGCAATTAAAAGCCTTGATTGTCGTGCACATGCGGGGATTTCCAGCCCCTTTGCCTGCCATTAAGGCCATGGCCGATCGCTACGGGGTACCGATCATTGAGGACGCGGTGCCCAGTCTCGGATGTAAATTGCGCGATAAATTTTTAGGCACATACGGTTTGGCCGGCGCGTTCAGTACGCAATCGGACAAATCACTCAACACCGGGGAAGGCGGGTTTATCTTAACCAATGATAAAGCCCTTTATTTAAACTGTGTCATTATGTCCGGGGCTTATGAATGCCTGTATGAAAAACACTGTGCCAATGAGGCGGCCATTGATTTTACGCGATTGCCCGTCTTTAATTTTCGACTTGATGAGTTGCGCGGCGCATTAGGGCTTAGCCAGTTAAAAAAATTAACCGCCCGGCTTGACCGGTTATCGAAAAATTATTGCCATATTCTTGAACGCATTCAGGATTTGGCCTACGTTAAGCCGCGGGCCGGATGGGATGAGACGGTCATGCCCATTGGTGATAATCTGCTGCTTAAAATGAAGGGCACAATTGATGATTGCTGCTGGTTTGCCGAGGCGCTTTGCGCGGAAGGAATTGATGCCAAAGCCCTGGGTGATTGTAGAAAAGTCAATGTCAGGCGGTTTTGGGATTGGGCTTATCTGTTTGACACGTCCTGCCGCGAAACCATTAAAAGCCGGCATGCGGCCAGCGCTGAGCACATCAGTTCCTACATTGATATCGCCCTGTCGCCCACCTTAATTGACGAAGACATTGACGATTTCTGCACGGCTCTAAGGAAGGTTCACCATCATTATGAACAACGAAAAGCAGTTACAGCATAAATTGGCCTTAATCACCGGCGGCAATGGCGGTTTGGGATTGGGCATGGCGCGCGCGTTGAAAGAGACGGGGGCCAATGTGGTGATCTGGGGACGGGATGAGGCCAAGCTTGAGAAGGCGCATCAGGAAGGGTTCATGTCTGCCAAAGTGGATCTGAATTCCGAACAGGCCATTCGTGAAGGGTTTAAACAACTGGTCGATGAATTTTCAGGCCTCGATATCCTGATTAATAATGCAGGCATCTACGAGGATCAGCAGATCACGGCATTGTCGCGTGAGGCCTGGGACCGTTTCCTAAGCAATAATTTAACCTCGGTGTTTTTGTGTTCGCAACAGGCGGCACGTCTAATGAAGCTGAAAAGGCGAGGAAAAATCATCAATCTAGGCTCCATGTATTCTCTGTTCGGGCATCCTCATTCCATCGGGTACACGACCACCAAAACAGCCATCCTTGGCTTAACCAGGGCTTTGGCGGCGGAATTGGGACCCTGGAATATCCAGGTCAATGCCATTTTACCCGGCTGGTTTGAAACGGCAATTAATGGCTCTTTACCCCAATCTGAACGCGGGGAAGAAATTAAGAAACGCACGCCTCTGGGGCGTTGGGGACAGATTCCGGACATTGGACCGTTGGCGGTGTTTTTATCCTCGAGCGGATCGGATTTTATAACAGGCACAGCCATACCCATCGACGGGGGATACAGCATCTCCGATCGCGACATGGGGATTCAGGGATAAGGGGATTATTTAATCGGTTTGATTTTGGTTGGCTCATTCTGCGCGAATAATTGTATTGTTGGTTTTTTTCTTTTAAAGTGTGGACCTGGTTGAAGGTAAATCATTACCGATCGGGATTCAGGATCAGTTCCAGGTTGACATAGGAATGCCCCATGACGCTTTATGAGATTCGGCAGATAGTCCATCACTACGATAAAAAAATTCACTTGCGCAGATACCGCCGTATGGAGCAGCTGCGGAACTATCTGACACAGTTCGCCGATTATGACGACGAGTACCAATTAACGGCGAAGGATGTTTTGGATTTGTTAAAAGCCATCCCCAAACTCACTGGCGACAACCGCGATTTGCAACCCATGGAGCAACTCAAGGCTGGACTGGATAATCATTTTCTGTTTTGGATTTATAGCGTACTCCATGACGCAGACGTGATGACCGAAGCTCATTTTACCGAGATTTACCATCTTTCCCCTACAGGCAGGCAGCACCTGGTGGATTTTCTGTGCGAGGTTTCACCTGACAAGGACACCTTGCCCATCATTCTGACCATGGCCGCCAGGCAATCCCCGTTTGTCAAGAAGATGGGGCAATGCTTGAGGTTTTTTAAGGAGAGGGATGGATTGACTCCAGCGGCCCTGCTTTTGCTCGAGAGCAAGGGGCATGAGGCGCATTGCCTTATCAGGACATTAAACGCCTTAGACCGGATGGATGGTTTGAATGAAGCCGCTTATGCGTCGTTAACCGCCTGTGAATCGCTGTATCAGGTGGATGAGTTGCTTGACTTATTGCCTCGTTTCAACCTGACGATGACTCAGGAATTACTTGATGCCATCGCCTCAAGCGCGTCGCTAAAATACCTGGTAGAGATTCTTCCGGTGATTAACCCAGCAAAAGTGAATTTAACGAAAGACATACTCATCCACCTTCTAGGCAAGGATTTCAAATTCTTTTTTGTAAGAAAATCAGTGCTGAAGCGGCTTGGCGAAGACGGTTTGCTCACCACGCCGATCTGGCATTACGTGTTGAAAAATGACGTTTTTTCATTGAAGCAAATCCTTGATATTCTGGCTGCGGCCTCCCTGTTGAAAGACAATGGCGCAGTGTTGAACCGGATTGTGAGTAATACCATCGATTGCTATGATCTGGGTGGAAGCATTGGTTATTTGCAAAGGGCTGGGCTATTAACTCAACAATCGCTTGAGTCCTGCCTGCAATTGCTGCCTAAAGGTCCGGCGCCGGGTCCTAAACGCGCGTTGCTTGATTTATTCAGGCAATTGGATGAAGTGGCCTTTAGCATTAACGCATCGCAACTGACGACCCTTTTTGCCCTGTCCCCGGCAAATACCCTGCGACTTCGCCATCAAGTCCTCCGTCTTGTCGATTATAAACTCCTCAATGAGTCCTCTTTCACAGAAGCCCTGCAACGGGTAAGTCAAAAATTACCGCCTGTCAACGACGCAGTGGCTGATAAAAAAAGCCGTAAAGCATCGGGTGCTGCCCGGTCGCAAATCACTGTGACTGACGGCCCTTTGTTTTTCACCGGGCACGATAAACACTGTGAAAGCGGGGGGTTTGGGAAAGTCAAAAAAGGGTATCCGTCACTGCATGCGCCAGAACCGGTTTACAGCATTAAAAAATTATACGAAAAAGACGAGCAGAGTGCGCAAAAGGAAGCCGTTCGCGAAATTAAGCACCATCGTTTGCTGGGCAGGCAGGCTTTTTATTATACCCGCCAGGGCAGTACCTTTATTGTGGCTGATTGGCAACAAGGTAAAGCCTTGCATCGTTACAGCGCGGATGAACTTAAGAAAGCGCCCATGCAAAAACGCCTGGCCTGCCTTCGCGACGCCTTGTCGCAACTCAATACGCTGCATGCCCATGCGCGGGTGCATGGCGACATCAAGGATCAGAATGTGATCCTTGACTTCCATGCCTTGTCGATGAAATTGATTGATTTCGGAGGCTCCCACCGCCAGGCCTCCAGAAAATCCTTTGCATTTACCCCGGCTTATGCTGATCCGCGATTCAAAGGGGACCATTATTGCAGGGACATGTATGCGATGGGTCTTGTCGCCATGCAGCTATTCCCCGAGTTGTTTACTGTCCATGTCGATGCATTGACCGTGCGTGTTAAGACCCATAAAGTCAGGCCCACCCTGATTGAACAGGCGGTATTAGACCTGATTGCCGCCATGATGTGCGATAATGTGGATACACGTTGTACCAGCGAGGCGGCCTTCCAGTATTGTGACAGCCTTCTGACGCAGGACACCCTTGACAGGAAGGGGTTAGAGACCATTAAAAACACAACCATTGCGCGCTGTCATAAAACCGTGGAAGACGTGCTTCGGATGTAAGTTAATCAGACCCGGCCAGGGACTGTCTCTTCTGAGTCAGGGATTGTTTCATTCTCCCTGTCCGCTAAGGCTGTGATGGTGGCTTCATTAAAGCCAAACAGAGCACACAGGGATTGCATGAGTGTTTTTGGAGCAAAAAAACTGAAGAAACCCTGTTGTGGGCTACGAAGACTTCCGGCATGAGCCTGGTACCAGTCCTTAAACTGAACTTCGGTAAGCTGATTAGTGCACAGAACCAGTTGTTTCAGGGCAACCAGGGCATCGATTTCAGCTGCAATGGCCAGGGCCCGGTTTTGATGCGAAGGTTGCTGCAACTGGTGCCTTAAGGTGATGAGTTGTTTCTCAATCATCCAGGCCGCCGTGAGCCGGTGGGGTTTGCTGCCATTATGAATTTTATCAAACAGGCGTGCCGTCAGGCGAGGGGATATGCGTTGAGTCACGCCCGTGATGGAGCCGCTGAACAGGCGGAAAAGGATGTCCTTGGGTAAACGGCTTATGGCATGATCTTTGGCATGGCAGAAGAGGGTGTAGGTCTTTAGAACGTTCTTGATTTGTTTATTCTCCGCCAACCGGTTCTGTAAGGTCTGAGTCAGCGTTATTCCCGGAGGAAGGCGAAGTTCGGTGAGGGTATGGTTGGTTTGAAGCGCTGCATCAATCATCGCATAAAACCGGTGGCTTTTCAGTTGGGTTGCACTAAACGCCGTTAAATTGAGCGGTGACGCGTTTCCCATAAGCGACAGAGCCAGATTGAATTGTTGAGCCTCGCCCGACAAGGCGGCAAAATGGACAATGCTTTGGCCCTTGTGATTCAGAGCACGGATTAATTCAGGGCAATTTTGTTTTACCCACACCAGGGCGGCCGGGTTAGCCGAGGCGGCGGCCCAATGGGCCAGCGTATCGCCCTGATGATTCCTTTCTTTTAGACGCTGCGGTGCGTTGCGCTTAATCCATTCCAGGGTAGGCACATCCCCAGACAGGGCCGCGCAATGCGCGAAGGTGCTGCCGGTATTGCTTTTAAGGGTCAAAAGCCCAGGGTAATGGGTTTTAATCCATTGCAAAACAGGGATCTGGCCAGCTTTGGCTGCAAAATGAGCCAGGGTGAAGCCCTCATGGCTGAGTTGGGTCAGCAGGGAGGGGCACTGGTTTTTTACCCACTCAAGTACCTCAATATGACCGGCCATGGCCGCGTAATGCGCCAGGGTGTTACCGGCCTGGTTCGTTTGCCTGAGCATCATGGGGGAGGCGGCTTTGATTAATTCAAGGGCGCCTTTGTTACCGGCTAAAGCGGCATAATGCCCAAGGTGATTGCCAAATTGATCAAGGCGATCGAATCGGGGATGAAAAAATCGATCCCAGAGCAGTGCCCCTAACTGCCAACGTTCTTTAATGAAGCCGGGATTGAATCGTTTAAGTATTCGGTACAGGGATTGGCATTGGCCCTCGGAGAGGTATTTGGGAATGAGGTATTCGTCAATCTCTAAGGAAACGAGCAATTGCCGGTAGCGCGCTTCAGTCATGCTCAGCCAATCGCATCAGTAATTCTGCCACCAGTTCGTCTGTGCTTCGCCCATGGCAATCCGCCGTGTAATCGGGGTTGATTGGCGGTTCATAGGGACTTTGCACGCCTGTCATGTTGGGTAATTTCCCTTGCCTTGCCTGGTGATAAAGACCTTTGGGATCCCGCTGTTCGCACACAGCGAGGGGAGTATTGACATGGATCTCAAAAAAGCGCGCTTTGCCAATCAAATCGCGGACCATTTGTCGTTCATGCCGGAAAGGCGAAACGAACGCGGCAATCACAATCAATCCGGCATCCATCATCAAGCGGGCGACCTCCGCGACACGGCGGATGTTTTCTACCCGGCAGGCTTTGCTAAACCCCAGATCCCTGTTTAACCCATGACGTACATTATCGCCATCGAGGAGGTAAGTGCGTTTCCCCTGTTGATAAAGCGCGATTTCCAACGCATTGGCTAAGGTGGATTTTCCTGCACCAGAAAGCCCGGTCAACCAGATGACTTTCGCCTCATGCCCATTTAAGCGTTCCCTGTGCGCCCTGCTGATGGTCAATGCCTGCCGGTGAATGGTTTTATCGCGGTACAGGCTGTAGGCTATCATGCCGGCGGCTACCGTCGCATGCGAAAAACGATCGACTAAAATAAAACTGCCTAGGGTTTTGCATTGGTCATAGGTGTTAAACACCAATGGCTTGCTGACAGCGAGATGGCAGAAGGCCATGTCATTCATTTGAAGCGATTTGCCCGGTGTCTGAGTCAGGGTGTTGATGTCAATGACCTGTTTAATGGCGGTTATCGATGCTCCCGTCCATTGCGTGGCGAGTTTCAAATCATAGCTTCGGCCAATCAAGCCTTCCTCTTGGTGCAGCCAGACGATGGTTGCAGCGAATTGTTCGGTGGTCTCAAGTGGCGCGTGGCTTAAAGTCAACACATCGCCGCGGGAAATATCCAGGTCTTTATCGAGGACTAAGGTGACGGCTTCGCCGGCTTTGGCACGACATGGGCGGGCGTTCATGCGAAGGATGTCAGCGACGCGGGCCAGTTGACCGGATTTGGTCACCCTGATTTCATCCCCCACTGCCAGGGACCCACGGGTGATCGTGCCGCTGTATCCCCTGAAACCGGCATGGGGATGAGTAACGAGCTGCACCGGAAAGACAAAGTCCGCGTCATTGTCTGTTTTTAACGGCAGGCGTTCAAGGCAGCTCAGGAGTGGTGGCCCGCTATACCAGGGTGTATGGGGCGATAGCTGGGTGATATTGTCTCCCTTTAACGCCGACAGTGGGATGGCGGCCACCGAACTGAAACGCAGGGAGGCGGCAAATTGACGAAATTCCTGCTGAATCGGGTGATACCTGTCGGCGCTGAAATCCACCAGGTCCATTTTATTAATGGCGAGAATGAGATGACGTATGCCTAGCAAATGGGCTAAATAGGCATGGCGGCGTGTCTGGGGGAGAAGGCCCTGGCGGACATCAATTAGCAAAATGGCGGCATCAGCCGTGGAGGCGCCGGTGATCATGTTACGGGTATACTGTTCATGCCCGGGCGTGTCAGCAAGGATAACCTTGCGTTTCCCAATGGAAAAATAACGGTAGGCGACATCAATGGTGATGCCTTGTTCGCGTTCAGCCATCAAACCGTCGACCAACAGGGCGAAGTCGAGGTTTTCACCCTGGGTACCGTACCTTTTGGATTCGAAAGCCAATGCCTGACGCTGATCGTCTGCCAGTTGTGACGATTCCCAGAGCAGGCGGCCAATGAGGGTGCTTTTGCCGTCATCGACGCTGCCGCAGGTAATAAGGCGCAGGAGCCCGTCGGCCTGTTCCGTGGTTGTTGACGCTGGGCGCTCAATGGCCGCCGTGAGTTCGCAGTCCATCAAAAGTACCCGTCCTGTTTTTTAAGTTCCATGCTGCCCGGGGCATCCTTGTCAATGAGCCGGTTCTGCCGTTCGGAGTAACGGCTTTGGGCTAATTCGGCAAGTATTTCCGGCACGGTCGTAGCAGCGGACTCAATGGCGCCGGTTAAAGGGTAACAGCCCAGGGTTCGAAAGCGTATTTTTTTTACCCTGACGGTTTCGTCCGGGCGCTGGCGAAAGCGTTCATCGTCCACCATGATAAGCTGGCCATCGCGCAGAACCACGGGCCGATCGCTTGCGAAATACAAGGGTACAACCGCAATGTTCTCGTGATGGATATAATGCCAGATATCCAGCTCAGTCCAGTTCGACAACAGAAAGACACGAAACGTTTCACCTTTGTTTTTTCTGGTATTGTACAGATTCCAGAGCTCAGGGCGCTGATTTTTCGGATCCCAATGATGGGTTTTACTGCGAAAAGAGAAAACACGTTCCTTGGCCCGGGACTTTTCTTCATCGCGCCGTGCGCCGCACAAAATCATATCAAACTGATAATGATCCAGGGCCTGCTTAAGTCCGTCGGTTTTGGTGATTTGGGTGTGCAGGGCGGAGCCATGATCAAACGGATTAATGTTTCTGGCAATGGCTAAAGGATTGGTGTAAACCCGTAAATCGATTTGATTGTCCCGAGCCACGCTGTCCCGGAAAGCATACATGGCGCTGAATTTCCAGCGTGTATCAATGTGCAGCAGAGGGAAAGGAAGAGGGCCCGGGTAGAAGGCTTTGCGAGCCAGATGCAGCATGACCGAGCTGTCTTTGCCAATGGAATAAAGCATGACCGGATTGTCTGATTCGGCCATGGCTTCGCGAATGATGTAAATGCTTTCGGCTTCCAGACGTTCAAGATGGGCAGGCAAAAGGGCGCTTGGCGATGCGGGTGCTGAAATCATGGTGACTACTAATCCCTGTACTGTCGTTTTCGAAAGCCTTGAATCTGACTTTGGCTATCCTGTTGTCTTGAAGCGAAAGTCAGGGGAATCATCATAGCAGATGGCCTGTAAATTGAAAGCAGGGTATTGAAAATCATGAAGAAAGCCTGGGCGGAACCTCAGGATTAATGGATAAACCGGCTGTTAAATCCGCTATTTTGGTTGGCGGCAACATGAAGTAACATAAAGAATCCATTATTATTCTGGCTTATCATGGCAACGACCAAGGGACGTATCGCTGCAGGAAAAACCGTTCAGCCGCCGATCCAATGGCTGTTACTGGTGTTAGGGGTAGGTGTGCTTTCCGGTGTGGCGGGCTTGTTTTCAGCGCTTTTGCTCAAATCAGCGCAGCACCTGGCTTACGGTTATAGCCCGCTGCAACTGGTGAGCAATGAAACGTTCCTGCAGGGGGTCAGCGCCTCGTCCCCGCTGCGGCGTGTGATGATTCTTTGCCTTTGCGGATTAATTGCCGGTTTCGGGTGGTGGGCTTTGTCCGCTTATGGGCAGCGGTTGGTCAGTATCGCTGAGGCTTTGAAAAGTAAAAAGCCCATGCCGGTTTTCTCAACCCTTGTTCACGCCATTTTGCAACTGGTCACTATTGGTTTGGGCTCACCGCTGGGCCGTGAAACGGCGCCGCGCGAGATAAGCGCCGTATTTGCAGAACAGGTGTCGATCAAGGCGGGATTAAAGGCTGAGGAGTTACGTATTCTGGTGGCCTGCGGTGCAGGCGCTGGTTTTGCCGCGGTGTATAATGTGCCTTTAAGCGGCGCCTTGTTTACGCTTGAGGTTTTGCTGTGCACCTGGAACTGGTCTGTTTTATTGCCGGCGCTGACAACCTCGGTCATTGCCACCGCGGTGTCCTGGATAGGACTTGGCAACGAACCCCAATACCAAATCGCCGCTTACACGTTCCACCCTCATCTCATTCTCTGGGCACTGCTGGCCGGGCCCCTGTTTGGTTTGGCCGCTCATGGGTTTATTCGCCTGACCGCGATAGCCAGGAAACAGGCCCCTGAAGACCGATCGCTATGGGTCACCTGTTTTATTAATTTTCTGCTGATTGGATTATTGGCTATTTATTTTCCGGCTTTGCTGGGGAATGGCAAAAGCCCCGCACGGCTTGAGTTTAGTAATGAAATCGGCATGGGTTTAAGCCTGTTGTTGCTTGGTTTACGTGTGGTTATTGTCGCTTCGTCCCTGCGTGCAGGGGCAAAGGGCGGTTTGTTAACGCCCTGCCTGGCCAATGGTGCTTTATTGGGCGTGGTCTTCGGCGGGGCATTTAATTTAATGGGGCTGGAAAACAGCTTCAATGCTTATGCCATTGTCGGAGCGGCTGCTTTTTTGGCGGCGGGTCAGAACATGCCGATCACTGCCATTGTCCTGCTGTTTGAATTGACCCAGGCCCGGTTTGATCTTTTAATGCCGATGTTGACTGCGGTAGCTGGCGCTGTGGCCATGGTGCAATTGATTGCCCCGCGAAGTGAAAAATAACCGGAAGCGGCACGTTGATCCGGTCAGGAGGGTTTGTAAGGCTGTTTGACTTCGTCCCCGTCCGCATTTTTCACATCATTAAGCCGGGCTTTAAAGTCTGTGCTTAAGATAGGCGTTGAATCGTTCGCCGGAGCGGTTCGCTTTTGCTGTTCTGCCGTGAGTCCCGTTAAGGTTTGTACTGGTCTGGCATGGAAAAAATGGCTGCCGTTTTCCGTTTGGTAATGCCCGACCCATTGCATTTGCGTTGGGGGAACCAGGTATTCAAACTCGTCGGGTTTGGAGGCAATCCCAGCAATGTATTTACCGCGCAAATCAGACAGGACAATACCGGTTCCGCCGCCTGCATTAAACAGCTCCGTGTTCATCGCATTAAACATCTCGTCATCCGAGGGGGCGAAGGCGGTACTGAAAAAACCCATTTCCACCGTGACATCCCCGCCGCGTTCAACTGATGTGGTTCAATTGATTTGGACATACCAGTTAAGAGATAATTTGCTTAATTGGAGGTCACAATGTCTACAAGAAGAAAATATACAAAGGAATTTAAACTGGATGCGGTTAGCTTAGTAACTGAACAAGGATACGCATGTTTAGACGCTGCCAGGAGCTTGGGAATTAATTCGAATATTTTGAGTCGCTGGATTCGAGAGGCAGCAGAGAATAATGAAAATGCTTTTCGTGGAAATGGTAAATTGACGGAAGAGCAACTTGAGATTCGCCAGTTACGAGAAGAAGTCAGAAGGCTGACAATGGAGAAAGAAATACTAAAAAAAGCCACGGTCTTCTTTGCGAAAGAAGCGAAATAAAATATTCGTTTATCGCCCAACACAAGAAGACCTGGCCGGTTGGCATGATGTGCCACCTCATGGGCGTTACTCCTTCTGGATACTATAGTTATCAAAAGCGGAAACAAACAAACCCGAACAATGAACCAGAACATCAAGAGCTATTGGAGTGGGTTAAAAAAATCTCGGAATCCAGCAAGTTCTCGTATGGAAATCGCAGGATAAGGAAAGCACTGAATGCTCTTGGTTATCCGGTTGGTCGAAGAAAAACCCGTAGTTTGATGCGTGAGGCTGGTATTTTTGTTCGATATAAAAAGAAATACAAAGTGACAACAAACAGCAATCACAAGCAACCTGTTTTTGATAATGTGTTAAACAGGAGGTTTCAGGTCAATGAGCCCAATCGTGCCTATGTGTCCGATATTACTTATATATCAACCCATGAGGGCTGGTTATACCTGACCGTGGTGATTGATTTGTTTTCTCGGAAAGTAGTGGGTTGGAACATGAGTTCGAGAATGAAGACTGATACGGTTTGTGATGCATTAACAATGGCCATTTGGCAGAGAAATCCAAGTTCAGGCCTTATTGTGCATTCCGACAGAGGCTCACAATATGCCAGTAAACAATATCGTGACCTTCTCAATCAATATGGTCTAGTGGGCAGCATGAGCAAAAAAGGTGACTGCTGGGACAATAGCGTTGCTGAAAGTTTTTTCGGTCGCTTGAAAGACGAGCGAGTACATTGGCGTAATTATCAAACCCGGAAGGAGGCAAAGCAGGATATCCTCGATTACATTACTATCTTTTATAACAATCAAAGATTACATTCGTCTTTGGATTATCAAAGCCCAAATCAATTTGAAAACCACTATTGGGGGCTATTGAAAAAAGTGGCTTAACTGGAGTGTACAAATTTGGTTGACCACGTCAAGGAATTAAGTTATCCAGGTTGAGCATTATTCACTCGAACATCATTATTATTATCATCTTTTATAACCTTGGCTGCCGCGCTAATTGAACCCGCTGAATAAAAAAATGTACCTGGTGCAACAGAAGAGGTTTGGCTAATTGGTTCAATGTCTATAGAAAACTCTTCCTTCTTCTGAAGTACCGCACTCTGGGATAAGTACCCTGTTAACCCTCCCAGTTCTGCTAAATTCTCACGTAAATAGGCGCGATTAGTTGGATCTTTATCTTCAGCATATAAGGAGTAGTAAAAGGCCAGTACATCATTCGCTGATGATTTTTCCAGTAATTTGGAGGCTGCAGTTGGATCAAAATGCGATAAACACCATCGTTCATAAGCTGCCTTACCAAATTTCTCATGAGTTAAGAAATCTTCAATCAAATAATCCCAATGAAATTCCGCCCTAGGGTGCAATCGAAATCCGCAATGATAGTGAAAAAGCAGGGATTCGTAACCTATATCGACCTTAATATTCCCATTGGTTTTAAAGTAGCTTGAAAAACTATGTCTAAATGCCAGTTCATGCAAGGCGGTTCCAACATTTCTGTATTCTCGGTTGGGAGAGGTATTATGCAACTGACTAATAATGAAATATTTTTTAAAGGTCGGTGCACCCAAGCTCTCTTCCTCAAGGTGCAGATAACCCAGTTGCATTCCTTCACTATCGATAAGTTTAAAATTATGTCCATATCCATATTTATTTACAACGGAAAACTCTACAGGATTGCCCTCTTTATCGAGTATTTTTGTAGTTAATTTCATTTCATCAGCTCCGTATTAATACTGGGTTGTAAGACTTAGAACCTATCCAAAACAGAGGGGAATTTGAGTTATTAATTTGCCACTTTATTTAATAATCACTCAAAAATACAGAAAAATTTAGGCATACGCCATTTCCAAAATGGAATAGGCTTGCGAATATCAAAGAACGACGAATCGTAAAAGGCTCTGTTGCAATTAAATATAAAAGGTACAAAAACCCTAAATCGAGGCATAGCTTAGGCATACAAATGGTACTCAAATTCGTGTGTGGTTCTAAGTACAGAGTGAATAAAATGCGAAAAAAACAAGAAAACTTTCTGTTCTCAGCTGTTTCTTTAGCATGGAGGCATATGCACAATATGGTTATGGCGGAGAAATTTTTATTTCAGAATCAATCAATTAAAACCATCAATATAGACCAGGCTGCACTTTTCCTCGGCGCCCACAAAGAAACCATCCGCCCTTGGCCGTCTCAGGAAAAATTCCCGCTGTAAAAATTGGCCGAGGATGGCGATTTATCGAACAGGATCTTGTTGTGTATATGCGATCTGAGTATTCTAACCGTGTTACATCGCAAGGCGCTATAAATAGGAGTAAACAATGGCGCTTTACAGAAGGAACGAGGTTTGGTGGATCAGCATTACCCACGATGGACAAAGAATACAGAGAAGCACTGGGACTGCCAATAAGTTAGCGGCTCAGGAGTATCACGATAAATTCAAGGCCGAGTTATGGAGTTTGGCAAAACTTCAGAGCAAGGCTGTCTACTCGTGGCGAGATGCAGTTCTTAGATGGCTTAAGGAAAACGGTCATAAACGCAGTATTAATGACGATAAAACCCATTTGCGTTGGTTGGATGGTTATTTAAAAAATTACCAATTGCATGAAATTAACCGTGACCTGCTCGAATCAATAGCTGATAAAAAGCAAGAAACCGGTGTTACAGCAACAACCGTTAATCGTATGCTGGAAGTCATTAGAGCAATACTGAGAAAGGCACAAATGGAGTGGGAATGGCTTGATAAGATTCCTGCGATTCGCATGCGGCACGTAGAAAATAAACGAATTCGTTGGATAACTGTTTCACAAGCAGCACGATTGCTTAAAGAGCTACCTTCGCATCTCCGAGATATGGCTGCATTCAGTCTGGCAACAGGCTTAAGGGCTGCGAATGTTAAGGGGCTGCAATGGCAGGAGGTGGACATGCAAAAGAGACACGCATGGGTTCACCCTGATGAAGCAAAAACAAAAAAAGCAATTCCTGTCCCTTTAAATGATAACGCCATCGCAGTATTGAAAAGTAGAATAGGGAGTCATCCAAAATATGTCTTTACCTATAATGATCAACCTATTCAACAATGCAATACTAAAGCATGGCGAAATGCGCTTAAACGAGCCGGGATTGAAAATTTTCGTTGGCATGATTTAAGGCACACATGGGCGAGCTGGCATGTCCAAAATGGAACAAGCTTGCAAGAGCTTCAGTTGTTAGGTGGATGGTCCAGTTTTGAGATGGTGTTGCGTTATGCGCATTTATCAAGTGACCACCTGAAAGCTGCGGCAAGTACGATTAACACATTGGGATTAGTAAATGGGTGACTGGAAACGTGAAAGGGTAAAAAAAGTGTTACAAATTTGCTACATCACCTTTTTTACGCCACTCGAAATTTCACGTAAGTCCTTGATTTATATGGCGCGCCCGGAAGGATTCGAACCTCCGACCCCCTGGTTCGTAGCCAGATACTCTATCCAACTGAGCTACGGGCGCGTCGTTCTGTCTGGCGGAGAGAGAGGGATTCGAACCCTCGATGGGATTTCTCCCATACTCCCTTAGCAGGGGAGCGCCTTCGACCACTCGGCCATCTCTCCGTCCAATGAAGCGGCAGTATAGCAGGTATTTGTTTATCGTCAACACTGATTTTAAATAAAAATAATTTTTAACAAAATTTCCAAATGGTTAGGATTACTGCTATCTTTTACAATTAAAAAAATGGCTGACTTAATCAGCATGACATGCATCAGGAGGCGTGATGGAGCAACGATCAAATTTGCAGGGCAGGGCGGTCTATGTTGTTGATGGCAATCGAACTCCTTTCTTAAAAGCAAAGGATGTCGGGCCTTTTACCGGTTCGGATTTAGCGGTGGCGGCAGGGATTCCTCTGCTGAATCGTCAGCCATTTACTCCAGCTGAATTGGATGAGGTTATTATTGGTTCGGCCATGCCTGGGCCTGATGAAGCCAATATTGCTCGCGTTGTAGCCCTGCGTTTAGGCTGTGGCGATAAAGTCCCTGCGTTTACCGTCATGCGTAATTGTGCCTCCGGCATGCAGGCACTGGACAATGCGGCCATTCAAATTGCTTCCGGTCGCAGTGATCTGGTTTTGGCCGGTGGTACCGATGCCATGAGTCATGCGCCATTATTATTTAATGAGAAAATGGCGTCCTGGTTAGGTCGCTGGTTTTCTGCTAAAAGCACCGGGCAGCGTCTGGGTCTGATGACGCAGTTTCGTCCCTCCTTTCTGGCGCCGGTTATCGCCTTGTTGCGTGGCCTCACCGACCCCATCGTGGGGTTGAACATGGGACAGACAGCAGAAAAAGTGGCTTACCGTTTTGGTATTACCCGTGAGCAGATGGATGAATTTGCTGTACAAAGTCACCTGCGTCTGGCTAAAGCCTATGAAGACGGTCGTATGACTGAAGTCATGCCCATCATTGATAAGAAAGGGAAAATGTATCCTCAGGATGATGGCATACGTACGGATTCAACGGTTGAAAAGCTTGCCAAACTCAAACCCTTCTTTGACAAAAAATTTGGCATGGTTACCGCCGGCAACAGTTCCCAGATTACTGATGGGGCTTGTTTATTGTTACTGGCCAGTGCGGATGCTGTGAAAAAATACAAACTGCCCGTGATTGGCCGCATCGTCGATTCTCAATGGGCGGCTCTTGATCCTTCACAAATGGGGTTAGGGCCTGTTCATGCTGCCACGCCGATTCTGCAACGGCAAAAACTCAAACCGGCAGAGCTCGATTGCTGGGAAATTAACGAAGCCTTTGCTGCACAGGTCCTGGGCTGTCTGGCTGCCTGGAATGATGACGACTATTGCAAAACCCAACTCGGCCTGCAGCATGCTCTGGGTGCTCCTTCGCTGGATCAATTAAACAAGGATGGCGGCGCTATTGCGGCTGGGCATCCCATTGGTGCCAGCGGGGCTCGTATTGTATTGCATGTTTTAAAGTCTCTTGAACAGACAAAAGGAACCCGCGGCATGGCAGCGATTTGTATCGGCGGCGGCCAGGGTGGGGCAATGTATCTCGAACGTGTGACTGAGGTGAGCGAATAATGAATAACTACAAACATTGGGACATGGAGAAAGACGCCGACAACATTATCTGGCTGGCTATCAACCGCAGCGATACCTCGGCTAATACCATAAACGATGAAGTATTAAATGAATTAAACAGCCTGTTGCAGGAAATTGCCAAAGACAGCAGTGCGGCCGGTGTCGTGATTTATTCCAGCAAACCCAAAGGCTTCATTGCCGGCGCCGATGTCAATGCGTTTTCCAAATTCAATACCGCTGAAGAGGCCGTGGATTTCTTAAGAAAAGGGCAGTCTGTTTTTGCACGCCTTGAAGCCTTGACGATTCCAACCGTGGCCATGATTGATGGATTCTGCATGGGTGGCGGCATGGAACTGGCTTTAGCCTGTGATTACCGTATCGCCACGGATGACAAAGACACCCGCCTGGGGCTGCCGGAAGTGATGTTGGGTATTCATCCCGGTTGGGGCGGCACTGTGCGGTTGCCGCGCCTCATCGGTGGGTTTGATGCCATTTCCAAAGTGATTCTGACCGGCGCGCCGCTGGCGGCACAGAAGGCAAAAAAACTGGGCATGGTGGATGAGGTGGTTCCTGGGCGGCAATTAAAGCGTGCCGCGGTTTACTACATTAAAAATAAACCGGCCAAACACAAGCCCCGATTTTTCCAGACGCTGTCCAATTGGGCGTGGGTGCGCATGCTGTTGTCCCCTTTAATGCGTTATCAATTAGCCAAAAAAGTAAAAAAGCAGCATTACCCCGCACCCTATGCGATCATTGATTTATGGGAAAAAGAGGGCGGTCACGGTGAGCGCGCCTACTTAAAAGAAGTGGATTCAGTAGAGCAATTGGTAAGCAAAAGCGACACGGCGAAAAATCTTATTCGTGTGTTTTCCTTACGCGAGCGCATGAAGGCGTTTGCCAAGGATTCCAATTTTAAAGCGCAGCACGTCCATGTCATTGGCGCAGGCGTTATGGGCGGCGACATTGCCGCCTGGTGTGCCCTGCGTGGTTTAAAAGTGACGTTGCAGGATAAATCCTATCAACAGATTGCCCCTGCCATTGGTCGGGCACACACCCTGTATAAGAAAAAGCTCAAGCAACCACGCCTGATTCAGGCGGCTCTCGATCGTTTGATTCCCGATCCGGATGGTCATGGCATTGCCAGGGCAGATGTGATTATCGAAGCGGTATTTGAAAACCTGGAAGTGAAGCAGTCCATTTTCAAACAGTTGGAAGAAAAAGCGAAAAAGACGGCCATCATCGCGACCAATACCTCCAGTATTCCTCTGGATGAAATCAGCCAGGTGATGAAGCACCCCGAGCGCTTGATTGGCATTCACTTCTTCAACCCCGTGGCTAAAATGGAACTGGTGGAAGTGGTCAGCAGTGCTAAAAGCTCCAAAACCGTGGTGCAGGACGCCTGTGCCTTTGTGGGACAAATCGGCCGTTTGCCTTTACCGGTTAAATCAAGTCCCGGCTTCCTGATTAACCGCGTATTGATGCCCTACCTGATGGAATGCGTGCAATTGATTGAAGAAGGGTACAGCGGCGCGGTGATTGATAACGCGGCCGAGGAATTTGGCATGTTCATGGGACCGGTTGAATTGGCAGACACTGTGGGAATGGATGTGTGTCTGGCCGTGGCTGAAAACCTGACCGGCCATTTTGGCGGGACGGTACCGCAGCGTCTTCGTGACATGGTGAAAGAGGGCAAGCTCGGGCGTAAGACCGGTGAAGGCTTCTACCGTTATAAAAACGGTAAGCCGATTAAGCCAAAAGTGAAATCCGACAAATCCGGTAAGGACATTGCGAATCGTCTGATTCTGCGCATGGTCAATGAATCCGCATCCTGTCTGCGTGAAGGGGTGGTGGCTGACAGCGACCTGCTGGATGGCGGAATGATTTTCGCCACCGGTTTTGCGCCTTTCCGTGGCGGTCCCATGAATTATGCGAAGCAATTTGGCCATGACAAACTCAATGAATTGTTTGCCAAACTCGAGTCCAAATACGGTTCGCGTTTCAAGGCAAACAGCGATTTGTAATTCATTCGCGTCACGTGTTTTAATAATGGCAGAGAGTATCTGCCATTATTCTTTATTAGGGTTATTACCATGGTGCGACTATTCCTAATTATTGGTTTTTCGTTATTCCTAAGCCCCGCTTTTTCAACAACCTTTGTGATTCCCGCCTCAGGCGACTTAGTAGGCGACATTCAATACACCACCCCGGAACCGGGTGAAACCTTAAGCGATGTCGGCATTCGTTATGATGTTGGCTATTTCGAAATGGTCAGAGCCAATCCTCAGGTTGACCCCCTTAGGCCCTTGCCTTTGCGTACCCGCCTTGTCATTCCTTCGCAGTATTTGCTGCCGCCAGGACCCCGCGAGGGCATTGTGATTAACCTGGCGGAATACCGCCTTTACTATTATCCGCCCGGAGACAATGTAGTAGTCACCATGCCGGTAGGTATTGGCCGCGAGGGTTGGCATACGCCAGTGGGAAGAACTAGGGTCACTGTCAAGGAGCGTGATCCGGTGTGGCATCCAACAGCCAACGTCAGGGCAGAGGCGGCAAAAAATGGAACCCCCATTCCCAATGAATTTCCTGGCGGCGATGGCAACCCACTGGGCCGCCATGTACTAAGATTGGGCTGGGCTACCTACCTGATTCACGGAACCAATCGCCGCGACGGCGTTGGTTCTCGCGTCAGCGCAGGATGTATTCGCATGATGCCGGAAGACATTGAGCAATTATTCGACATGGTTGCTGTGGGCACACCGGTCACGGTCATGAATGAACCATTAAAGCTCGGTTTAATGAATGGGCAATTGTATTTGCAGGTGCATCCTGCCTTAACGGACGAAAAGAAAGTCAATCTTCATGCGTTTTTAGAGGATAAACTGAGCGGCTACGCACTTAAAAAATCACTGAACCAGCAGGTTGTCGGCACTGAACTGCGCTCGCCAAGCGGCGTCCCCGTCAAAATTACCGCTTAAGCAGGCGGCGTTGGCAAAAATGGTAAGCGGTGTGGCAAAGCACCGCTAAAATGACGCTGCCTAAAAGGTCAACGGGATAGTGCCAGCCGAGCAGCACACAGGATGCAATAAGCAGCAGATTGAGGGGCAGTAGTAGAAGGCATACCACCCACAGCCGCCGGCACAGGTAGACACTGAACCAGGCCCACACGGCATGAAACGACGGAAAGGCAACCATTCCGCCATACAGGGTCGACGGGATTTGGTGGTTTTGAATTTCCATGAATTTAATGCCGGTGGCATGCTGCTCTGCAAAGAAATAAGGGCTTGATACCATGCTTGCCGGCGCCACAGTAGGAAAAAAATAATAAAAGCTGAATCCTAAAATAAAACTGCACAGCAGCAGGAAAAAATGCTCATTGACCACATCAAACTGACGGGAAAAAATAATAATCAGCGGCAGGCAGCTCAGTTGGTAATCGATGCTGGCATAAGCGTAGACCAGCAGTTGTTTAAAGGATGGGTATTGGGCTGTCCAGGCGACAATGTCAGCCATATCAATGTTAAACAGGGCTTCAAAGGCAATCAGGTAGTGATCGATGGGAGGAAAGGGCGTGTATTGGGCCGCATTGGTCATTGTTGCCAATGCCGCCATGACAATAAAAAATAACACCGTTTTGCGGGCGATGAGGTAACTGATGTGTTCGTTAGAAAACAATAAGCGGCAACCCAGCATCATCAATAACAAGGTCACTCCCATGCCAAAACTGCCATTGGGGAAATAGTTATTACCATGAAAATGCAGAAAAAAATGATTCACCAACAGCGAGGAAAACGACAGCAACAACGCGAGTGCAAGCAAGGGAAAAAGGCAGCTCTCATCATCAATCAGGGGACTATTCGCTTTCAAGCAATTGCTCTTTTTGTTTGATGGCGTGATAAATTTCTTCACGATGCACGTTGACCGAACGTGGTGCTTTGATGCCGAATTTAATATTGCCATCTTCGAGTGTTTTAAAAACAACCACTTCAATCGCTTCGCCCTTGACTATAACGGTAAAGGGTTTTTCAAACGAGACGTTAATGATTTCCATAAGTAATTTTTTGCTTTTTTGTTGTTATATCCTATGAATGGGCTAAATGCAATTTGGCTCTTCAAGATTCTATGACCAATCAAACAAAGAGCATGCCTCTTAAATGGCATGCCAGGATGTTTGGGTCAAGCTTAAGGGGTGATCTCTGATTTAGGATTAAGGGAATCAGGCTCTTTCTTGCTTGCTTCTGAATCAAAAATAGAAAATTGGGTAACGGAGGTTGACACGGGCTTATTGAGAGCGCTTTGGTGTTGCAATTGTTTCAAACGCGCTTCACAGGCGGGTATAAATTGATTTTGATAAAATGCAATTATTTTAGGATTGCAATGATCACCGTTCCCTGTCCAAAGGAGTTGCACTGCATTAGAAAGAAATTGGGCTGGCTCATCAACGCCCTCCGATTGACATTCCTCAAGGCCTTTTAGCGAAGAAAAATCATTATCAAATACAACATCAGCAATGAACAGGACAATGCCATGGAGGAAAAAGCCTTGCGTAATAACTCGGTTTTTTTCTATATCGTCACTGTGGTTTCCTGCAATATACAAAGTGCCCTTTTGATAAAGC
The DNA here is from genome assembly GCF_900452865.1 of Legionella taurinensis. Classification (NCBI taxonomy): domain Bacteria; kingdom Pseudomonadati; phylum Pseudomonadota; class Gammaproteobacteria; order Legionellales; family Legionellaceae; genus Legionella; species Legionella taurinensis. The sequence continues at coordinate 1,827,249 of NZ_UGOZ01000001.1, read as the reverse complement.
GTCATGTCCTTGCTCGTTCCAAGGCTTAAGCGTTCAACGGTATCACTTGTGGGATCGATTGCAATTGTTAACTGATCGGTTTTGGTGAAATGATGCGCAATTTTAATTAAGATTGCTGATTCCACACGATCCAGCATCTTCAAGAACGTTTGTTCCATTGATTTAGAATCAATGGCCGCTTTTACACAACCCGTTGAAATGTTTTTCGCGAGCTCTATTGCAATGTTTTTACTCATACCTATTCCTTGGTTCTGCATTGTTTAATTCTAAAAAACGCTGTTAAATCAAGACCGTTGACAGCGATAACATAGCCGTATCACTTGACGAATGCAAGTAAATTTTAAATGCAGAGAGTTAATGAATTTTGCATGAACAATCGTTTTAAGTCATTTTATTTTAATGTTCAATGGATGCCAGGCAACTCATTGAGCGACCTGGCTCCTGACTGTTTATTGCAAGGTCATCATGGTGGCCGATTGACTGGGTTCGATGACTGGTGTTGTGTTCCTGAGTTTTTGGAGGGACTCCAGGGTGATATTGGCACGCTCGAACGTGGCCGCGATCAGCTTCACATTAAACGGGCATAAATCACTGGAAGTATGTTGCTTACCATGTTGTTTGAAAAATCCGCCTGTGGCAATCGATGAGGAGGATTGTTTGCCGTCATCCTGTTTAATTAATTCAAAATAGTATTTCCCAAGGCGAATACGTTTATGCGAGCTGCCATGACCAATTTCTTCTATTTGGCCGCCTAAGTGTTCAATTAATTTATATGCCTTTTTAGCATTAATGGGTGATTCCTTGTTTAGAATACGCTCTAACAACGTTAAGCGCTTAGCGTTTAGATTTTTTAATCGCTGCTCCATGTGGGAATCCACTTGAAATTCCGGGCTAAAAAATGACAGGTTTTCTTTGTGGTTTACTATCTTCCTTGGTGGCTTTTCCTCCCGTTTGCGTTCAATCTCAGCTCGTCGCTGCTTGTTACGTTCAGATTTTTCCTGTAAATAAGCCTGGGATTTTTTATCGACTTCTTCCGATTCTTCTTTGTTCTTCTTAATCATCGACTCTAATCGTTGATTATAATTTGTCCATATCTGTTTTTCGGTTTCAGCGATCCTTTGTTTAAGCGCGATTAATTGCTTCTCCATTGTTTTTTGCTTGCGATAGGAGTCTGATTCGAGATCATCGATGTCATCAATCTTCCTGATTTTCTGCGGACACGCTTCAGGCCATTCTGTCTTTAGTGAGTCAATCTGGCTTTGAATGGTTTCTAATTCATGCGTGAGTTCAGTCAACAGGTGGTGTTCTTCAATGGTCATCTCAAAATCAATTTTGTCGATTTGAGAAACTAACGCTTCGGTCTGCTTGTTCAGTTGAGTGAGTGATGAAGTAATCTGAATCCAGATTTTAGGATAATAAACTTCCGCCTTCTTTCTAGCATCGACCTCCGCTTTTGATTTCAAAGCCGCTTTTTCCGAGCTTTCCCATGAATCAATTAACTGTTGTAAAAAATTAAGCGAGGGTTGAACAGCGAAGAATAATTTAACGTTCTCTTCGATGACGGTGCACGGATCCTGATTGGGCCTGGCGTTTTCTTTTACACGCTCGACGATGCTTGATAAATCGCGCAACGCTTTTGGCAATTCCACCATCGTCGTGTCGTCGAATCCGTCAATTCCGTTCATCTCAGACACTTGTTCGTCAATCATGGAGTCCAGTTTCTGTTTTGATGGGAGAGGGCCTTTCGCTTTACCAGGCATTAAGTCGCCGCTTACGCGCTGGATAAATGCCTTTAAACTTTTAATGGCGGGTTCCCAGTTTATTGTCACAACGCTTTTAAATTCTCTGCGCTCCCATTTTTGCATGGAGTAGGTGTTTTGGCTTGTGGATACTTTGATGAGACGCTGCAGTGTGGCATAAGAGGATGGAAGATGCGGTTTAATGAGGCCTTGAAATTCTTTGAGAAGATCATGGTCATTAAACGCAGCCTGGACTTTGTCGCGAGTAGGAATTTTTTTTGATGTAAGAATCGCTTTGAACTGGGCGCAATACGGTAAATTCTGCTCAATTAAAAGATTGACTAAAGAAAAGGCCTGATCTTCGTTATCATTTGCCGAGGCTTCCCATAGTCTATGGTAAAAAGCCAGCCTTTCGTTAACAACAAGCATTAATTGGTTAATCGTGTGTTTGATCTCTTTATCGACCGGGATTTCAAAGATTTCTTCCAGGTAGGACTTAACGTCCTCTTCACTAACCTTATTATTTTCAATGTCCTTAAGATAAAACAAATGATTGCGAAGGTAGTCATGTCGTGCATAAATTTGCTGACGAAGCTGTTCTAATTGAGGCGATGGAGTTGGCATAATTAAGTTCAATTGTTTATTTAAAGGCCATAATCTACCATTTGAATATTAACTAAACCTTAAGTAAATTCCGTTTAGAGGGAGGCTACTTTGTGCCGGACAATTTTTTAAAAAACAGTCTCATCTAAGGCAAACAGAATCCAATTTGATAATTTAGCAAACAATTTTATATTGATTCTGTGATTGGTGAGCAAATCTCTGAGATGATCTAAGCCCAATCGAAAAAAGCTATTTTTTGGTCTTTTTTGGTTGCGTAATTTTTTAAGAGGAATAGGCTTGATAGATGCTTTCCACTCGCCAATTCGATGTGCCCAAACAAAGCCCAAGGCGAGTAAAACCAAGAGCTTTTCGATGCGCTTAGGCTCAATGACTCGTGTATCTTCAAATCGCCATCCCTTTGTTTTTAAAGAGGCAAAAAGCGTTTCTATTTCCCAACGGCGCAAATAGCAAGCAATTGCATTTTTGGGTGGTTGATTTGTGATAACAATCATCAAGTCTTCCCGAGAATTTTTGCTTCCGGTCAAATAAAGTGAGTGCCCAAAAACATGGACTTTCATACCAAATACTTGGTGCTGATAAGGGGCTAAGTGGCTGAATAACTGTGCCGAAGCTTTAAATTTCTTTTTGCCAATACACACGTCTACGTTCCCCTTAATCCGTAAATAAAAGGGAATATTCTCTGCTACAAGCCAAGCTATGAGTGCTTTGTTAGGAAATTCTCGATCACCGAGTATGCCTTGTATTGATTCTTTACCAAACGTATTAATAAATCGAGATAATAATTCTATCTGCTCTTTACCCGTCGTGCCTCCTGCTTTTTTTAGCAGTCGCCAAAATATGGGTATGGCTATTCCTTCATAACAAATAGACAACATAAACACATTGATTTTGGCTTTACCCCAATACCAATTTGTCCTGTCTATGGCTAAATAAACCTTGTGAGCTTTATTAAAAAACAGAGAGTATATCCAGCGAGCAATCCAGGTAAAATCTACCTCAAACTTTGAAAAAAAACGGTATACTCTTTTGTAGCGGGAATCAATGCTCGCTCTATCACCATCCATTGCAACCGCAATTTCACTTAAATTAACACTTCTCACCATAAACAAGGCTAATAACATTTGGGCAAAACAGTCAATGCGTGACTTGTGCCAATTCAATCTCTGGCTTAAAATTCCACTCAACTCGCTGATATATTTCATATTTACATCCTTTTTTAGACGAAATGATTATATGAAATACATTTAAAATCAGCGAGTTATTTATAATATCTCATCTCTTTAAGCGTTTTTGTCCGGCACAGAGGGGAGGCTAGCCTGATTGTCTGCCCTCTGAACAGGAGAGATAGCGGGTTAGGCCTAACGTCCATAGATTATTTTTAAACTGCATGAGCAAACAAGGCTTGATCGGTTACCACACCTTCGATTGCTATAAGGTTCTAAATCAGTTACAATCGAGCGTTTTTTTAACCTTGCCTTACTTTATTTTAAGTTAAAGAAGGCTATTATCCATAAGGAAAATTCATGAGACATTATGAAATTGTATTCCTTGTTCACCCCGATCAAAGTGAACAGGTTCCTGCGATGGTCGAGCGCTATGAAGGTATCATTACCAAGCATGGCGGGGCTATTCATCGTAAAGAAGACTGGGGCCGCAGACAGCTGGCTTACCCTATCAAAGAAGTTCATAAAGCCCATTATATTCTGATGAACATCGAATGTAATCAAACTGCCCTTGATGAATTAAAAAACGCATTCAAATTCAACGATGCGATTTTGCGTGAATTAATTATCAGTCAGAAACATGCGATTACCACGGAATCCATGTTAATGAAAAAAGAAAAAGACAACCGAGCAGCTTAAGGGGATTTATTTATGACAGCTTATTCACGTCGCAAAAAAATGTGTCGTTTCAGCGGTGAAGATTCGTTTGAAATCGACTACAAAGATCTGAACATGTTAAAGAACTACATTACCGAAACTGGTAAAATTGTTCCAAGCCGTATAACTGGCACTCAAACCCGTTTTCAGCGTCAATTGGCCATTGCCATTAAACGCGCTCGTTTCCTGGGTTTACTGCCATACTGCGATAGCCATCGGTAAAAATGAAACACACGGGCGGACTTTTACAAAAACAGGGCCATTTCTTATTGCAAAATGAGAAATATGCCTGGTTTTTGACGGCCGTATTGGCGGTAATTCCGTTTACCGCCTGGGTGTCCTTGTCTGTTATGGCCCTGGTCACCCTGCGTAAAGGCTGGGCTTCTGGTTGCCAATGCTTGATCATCGGGCTGACAGTCTCTCTCTGCATGGCAGAGATGACTACTTCAAGCCCTTATCTGCTGTCAACCATTGCCCTGACCTACCTGACCTGCTACATGGGGGCCTGCTTGCTGCGCGCAACCGCCAGTTGGCAGAAGGTGGCTGTTTTTATCATCAGTCTGGCGACAGTGGTTATCCTTCTGGTTCATAGCCTGGCTTCCGAGTTTATCCTTGCCCAATATAAAATGGTTCAGGAAATGCTCAAAGCCCTTGATCAGGGAAATGTCATTGCCAGCCTGCTTGAGCATCAACCGCCTGAAAACCAGGTCAGTCTCGCAAATTATCTGTTAGGCATTAAGGCCATCAGTGTCTTGTTATCAGCGGTTTTTTCGCTGTTAGTGGCACGCGCCGTACAATCCATGCTCTTTTACCCTGGCGGTTTCAAAAGGGAAGTCATGGCGTTTCGTGCCAACAGTGCCGCGGTTGTTTTGCTATTGGTATGCCTTTATGGGGTCTATCAGCATAACCCCGTGTTATTAAGTTGTTTACCGTTATTTTTTGTCTATCTGATGGCGGCTGGGATTAGTCTAATTCTCAGTCTACTGGCTCAAAAACGTCGTCTCGCGTTCTGGGTGTTATTACTGATGCCCATCGTTGTGGTGCCGTACATTATGCTGCCGGTGTATGTGTTGTTTGGATCAATCGATAGTTTATTTAATTTGAGAGCGCGCCGCTTGTTTTTAGCGGGCGAAAATCAGAACAAGGGGTAAGAGATGCAAGTTATTTTGTTAGAAAACGTTAGAAATTTAGGCAAACTTGGCGACAAAGTGAATGTTGCTAATGGTTTTGGCAGAAATTTTCTGATTCCACAAAGCAAGGCCGTATTCGCTACTGCAGAAAACATTAAATTGTTTGAAGAACGTCGTGCCGAGCTTGAGAAGAAAGCACAACAGGCTCAGGCTGTTGCCGAACAACGTGCAGCCAAGTTGAACGACATCACCCTGGTTATCTCAGCCATGGCCAGTGACGAAGGCAAGCTGTACGGTTCGGTTGGCGTGAATGAAATCCGGGATGCTCTGGTGGAGCGATCCATTGAAGTCAGCCGACGCGAAATCGTCATGCCAGAGGGTCCTATCCATTCTGTGGGTGATTTCACTGTTGAAGTTCATGTTCACAGCGATGTGATTGCGATGCTTCAAATTCAGGTGGTTGCTTCCAAATAAGGATGCCTCGTGTAAAAAAGCCTGCTTCAGCAGGCTTTTTTATTTCACTTGCTCAAGCCTGACAATATCATAGGCAGGTTCTTCATAGGGATGCGCTTGTTTCAATGCCCTAATCGCGTCCGGCAAACGACCCTCTTCACACAGCATTTCCACTTTGACTTCGGTGACATAGGTCAGCTCCAATCGCTCACCCAGCGTAGGGTTTGCGCCTTGCAGCGGACGAAATTGCCCCTGTCCCAGGGTTTGCCAACAGGTCTGATCATAATTTCCGAGCTTGCCGGCCCCTGCGTCAAACAACGCCTGCTTGACCTCTTGCAGATGACTTTCCGGCACATAGAACGACAATTTAAATTCGGGCATTACGCTTTCCATTTAATGTTACACCCCAGGCTTGGTTTTTGTGTGTCACTCACTTTTTGATTCGCCAGCACGCAATCAAGGGCTAAACGAATGGATTCACCTGTCACCGGGATGGGATTCCCTGGCCTGGAGTCATCAAATTGGCCACGATAAATCAGCGACAGCTGATTGTCATAGACAAAAAAATCGGGCGTGCAGGCTGCTTGATACGCCCTGGCTACTTCCTGGGTTTCATCAAAAAGATAGGGGAAGGGGTATTGTTCTGTTATTGCCGTACGCTTCATGTTGTCGGGCGAATCATCAGGATAATTGACAACATCATTGGAGTTAATGGCATAAAAGCGTATGTCTTTGGGCAGGTAATCATTGGCGAGTCGTGTTAATTCCCGGTTGATGTGTTTCACATAAGGGCAATGATTGCAGATAAACATAATCACCGTGGCTTTGGCTTTGTTGTCCTGCTTGAGATTGATCGTTTTACCGGATACCACGTCAGTCAACGAAAAAACAGGGGCCTGGGTTCCCAGTGGGGACATGGTAGAAGGTGTTTTAGCCATAAAATCTCCAGAATTAAAAAACAAGTATTTTCAGGATTGCAATCAGAGCAAATAATGAATTCAGTATCGCCCAGATTAACGCCGCTTTTTTACTGGATGCATTGTAGAACGCATAACAGGCCACTGCACTACCGCCGCTGAAAAAAACCCATTGATTTTCATAAGCAAGCCCTATCGACAGCAGCGCGATGCCGGTTATCCCGATGAGAATAAATAAATTGGTTAACTGGCCGCTTAAGGAGTAAAAAAACAATAATTGCACACAAAGCAGGATGGGAATGGCTAATTGCAGAGCAGGGCCAATGCCGAGAAGGACCGCGCCATGTCCGGCAATTAATATCAATTCCAGGGCGATAAAATAAACCAGTTTGAAATGCAGGGCAGTGAATAACAAGAGCGTCGAGCCAGCGACAAAATACAATTGCGCCGGCATTTTAATCAATCCAAGAAGCGAAACAATGCTGCCTAGAACGCCAAGCAGCGCGAATAATTTATTGTGGGTACTGAGAGGTACCTTACCATCGTAAGTAAATTCCTTTTGCGGCGGCATCATTAATGACCTGTCGTTGTGATTTATTAGTAGATACCCAGTAATTTCCCATATTACTCAAAGCAAATTTAACTCGGGGATATTGGCAAACATCCAGGACATCGCGGCAATTCACTTTGGCTGTGTTGTCATTTTCAGTGTAGAAGCATTGAAAATGCATTTCGCGAATGTCCGAGGCAAAGGCGGCCCAATTCGCTGGTTCAAGTTTGGCAGTCAGCGGAGGACTCATAAACACTTCACGCGTTTCAATGCGCTGGAGTTCGATGGTTCTGTCGCTGCGATTCTGGATGAGGTAAAAGGCTTGATCACCGGTTTCATTCACAATCAGGTGGTAATTACTGTAACCAAAGCCGCTGACTTCGCAACCATGGGGAAATGCTTCGGCATGCGACACGGTGTTCATTAATAAACAGGTTGCCAACACAGTAAACGTACAACGGTAAACAGACATACTCACCTCAATCCTCACATTGAAAACGCATTATATTAATCAGTCTTTAGGCAAATGTGAATGATTCTATGATTCTTTATGCGCAGACATGCGGGAAATGATCATGGGAGAGTAGGTCCTGTACACGCTTAAAGACAGGTACATGATGACATAACCCAGTGAAACTGCCAGATAAACGGGATTAATCTGAGGGTAGTTCCACAAGATCAGTGCCGAACTGATGCCGTAAATCAACGAAAAACTGTGCATCATGATTTTAAGGGTTCTGGATTCCGTCAGGTAATCAAGTCGTGACGGGTAAACGTATTTAATCGGAACGAAAACCAGAATGCACAGGAGGGTGAGAATCAGGGCATTGGTGGACATGGACGTGTTGAAAATAAACATGTAAAACACGGCAATGTTCCAATAACAGGGAAACCCTTTGAAGAAATGATCAGGCGTTTTCGCATCGGACTGACAAAATTGATAGGATGAGGCGATTGTAATGGCCACAATAATGAACAATTTGACATCCGCAGACAGCATGTCCGGTTTAACGAACAGGAAAAAACAGGGCGTGATGACGTAATTGAGGTAATCAACAATATTGTCCAGCAGCGCCCCATCAATATTCGGCAATACGGTTTTTACTCTGACCAGCCGTGCCAGCGTGCCATCGAGGGCGTCAATAACAACCGTTATAGCCATGAACCACAGAGCCTGTACATAATCATGCTGGTAAATTTTGGCCAGCGTTAAAAGTCCAAAGCAGGCTGCGCTGGCGGTAAACGCATGGACGGCCCAGGCAACCAGGTAATGAGCGGGGTGGTAGCCTAGAGTTCTATTTGTCATTAAAATTATCCCAATGTGGAGTAAAGTAAATTCATGCAGACGCACAGTGTACGTATCCGCCTATCGTTCTGAAAATAGTAACAACAATCAAATCCTCTAGGCAACCACTGAAAGTAATACACGAATTGATTATTTTGCTAGAATGGACACATTATGAATAAAAATATAAAAACTGAATTAAATATTATCCATTGCGGGTGTCAACTTCTGGCGGTGCCGCTTTAAACTGTTGCACTCGCGCAGAGATAGTCTAAACTCTTTTAAATTAATAAGAATCCCACACCGCCATGAGCATTCAGACAATCAATCCGGCTACCGAAGAAAAACTTGCTGCATACCCTCTGCTTTCCAGTAAAGACGTGGATCTTCTCCTTGAACGGGCAGACAAAGCCTTCCTCGGCTGGCGCGAAACCGCCTTTGAATTCAGACGCCAGCACATGCTTGCCTTAAGCGATTTACTTCGCCGAAAAAAAAAGGAACTCGCCCTGTTAATCGCCCGTGAGATGGGTAAACCTATTGCTCAGGGTGAGGCGGAAATAGAAAAATGCGCCTGGCTTGGTGAACATTATGCCGAAAAGGCAGACGAGTATTTAAAGCCGCAAACCATACAGACCGAATTGCAGAAATCCACGGTGTATTACCAACCGCTGGGCATTGTTTTTGCGATCATGCCCTGGAATTTCCCTTTCTGGCAGGTTTATCGTTGCGCGATACCGGCCATCATGGCAGGGAATGCCGTGATTTTAAAACACGCGCCGGTGACCACGGGGTGCGGTTTCGCGATTGAAAAATTGTTCATTGAGGCGGGTTTCCCTCCCCACCTGTTTCAACAGGCGGTTGTTGATAATGAGGGAGCGGCTGCGATCATTGCTCATAAGAAAATAGCCTCCCTGAGCTTTACCGGAAGCGAGAAAGCGGGCCGTGTAGTCGCGGCCAATGCGGCGTCGCATTTGAAAAAATCTGTACTCGAATTGGGTGGAAGCGATCCCTACCTTGTGCTTGATGATGCGGACCTCGATTTGGCGGCGGATTGCATCATTAAATCTCGTTTAAGTAATTGCGGTCAGGTTTGCATTGCAGCCAAACGCATTATCGCCGTGGCTTCCGTTCATGATGAACTGGTGGCCAAAATTCAACAACGCCTGCAACACTACGCCATGGGTGAGCCTGGCAACCCTGAAACCACGTTGGGTCCGATGGCGCGTGAGGATCTGCGTGATACGCTGCATCAACAGGTTCTTGAGAGTGTGAAGCAGGGCGCACGTCTGGTGGAAGGCGGCGTATTGCCTGCCGGCCCAGGATTTTATTATCCGCCCACCTTGCTGGTGAATGTCAAACCCGGCATGACGGCCTTTGAGGAGGAGTTATTTGGTCCGGTTATCGCAGTCATTCAGGTGGACAGTGAAGAAGAAGGCATTCGTCTGGCCAACCAAAGCCCGTATGGGTTGGCAGGCGCTGTGTTTACCCGTGACATTGTGCGCGGCGAAGACATTGCCAAAAACCGCATCGAAGCCGGCAGTTGTTTTGTCAATGCCCTGGTAGCTTCCGATCCGAGATTACCGTTTGGCGGCATAAAACACTCAGGCTATGGGCGGGAGCTTTCACGTGAGGGTATTTTGGAATTTGTTAATATTAAAACCGTAGCAATCAAGTGATGTCCCGATGAAGCAATACATTTACATTTCAGCCGCAAGGCAAAGCATGGCCTGTTATGAGCAGGATGCGCTTTGGAAAACCTACCCGGTGTCCACCGGAAAAAATGGCCTGGGTGAGGGCATGGGCAGTGAGTGCACGCCCCGCGGCTGGCACCGTATTCATTCCCGCATTGGATTGGATGCTGCCGAAAACAGTGTGTTTGTAGGTCGAGAATGGACGGGTGAAATTTACGATGCCTCCCTCGCCGCGCGCTACCCGGGGCGAGACTGGATATTAACCCGGATTCTGCAGCTGGATGGTATGGAGCCAGGGCGCAATCAGGGCGGTGACGTCGACAGCCTAAAACGCTACATTTATATCCACGGCACACCCGACTCAACGCCTCTGGGTACCCCCGGCTCCCGGGGATGTATTCGCATGCGCAATAAGGATATGATCGAAGTAGCGGACTGGGTTGCCGTGGGTACCCCGGTCTTTATTGAATAATAGTTTAATAAATTTGCACTATTGCCGTGTAAGTTGCGAAACACCAGTATATAATGCGCGGCAGCTAATTTTTTGTGCCTAATTGAGGTGATTGAATGTCTTACAAATTCGAAGAAGGTAAAGATTTAATCATTTATGCCATCGTTGATAAACTGAAACGTAAAATGGAACCCGAGCAAGCCCAATTGTGCTCCGAGTTCGTGCGGCAGTTTTACAGCACAGTTGCCATGGAAGACCTGTGCGAATGGGATATTGAAGATCTTTATGGGGCAGCGATTAATTTCTGGTCTCTCATCCAGACCCGCGCACCCAATGAAACCAAAATACGTATTTATAACCCCGATTTTGAAAGACACGGCTGGCAAACAACCCACACGGTGGTCGAGGTACTGACCACCGACATGCCTTTTCTGGTTGATTCCTTGCGAATGGTCGTCAACCGCATGGGCTTTGAAGCACATCTGGTCATCCACATGGGTGGCCTTACCGTTAAACGGAATGACAAGAATCAGGTGGTGCAGGTATTGCCCCGCAGCACCAATCCTGCAATGGATAAGAAGAAAGGCATTTTTGTCGAAGCACCGATTTTCATGGAAATTGACCGGCAAACGGATCCGGCAATACTTGAGGAACTGCATCGCAATTTTGACCGCGTTCTTGAAGACAATCGCGCCGTGGTTGAAGATTGGCCGGCGATGCGTGAGCGGGTACGACGAGCCATTGCTGAACTTGACGATGCCCCAGAAGTTCTTGATCCCGCGGAAGCGGAAGAAACCAAGGCATTCCTGGAATGGATTGAAGACCATCATTTCACCTTCCTCGGCATTCGCGATTACGAACTGATTGAAAAAGGGCATGAAACAATTCTACAGCCTCTGCCGGAAACCGGACTGGGGGTGTTGCGGCCAAGCCTTAGCAAATCCACCGCCCGAAGCATTTCGGCCATGACCCCTGAAGCGCGTGAACTCACCCTGTCTTCCCGAGCCCTGGTCATGTTCAAAACCAATACCGAAGCCACAGTTCATCGCCAGGCCTACACGGACTATATCGGCGTTAAACGCTTTAATAAAAAGGGCCAGGTGATAGGGGAGATGCGAATTATCGGCCTGTACACCTCGGCCGCTTACAACACCAATCCCAAACACATCCCGTTCCTGCGCCATAAAGTCGCTAAAGTAATGAACAATTCGACACTGGTGCCGCGAAGCCATGCCGGTAAAGTGTTGTTGAATATTCTTGAAACCCTGCCCCGCGACGATTTAATCCAGGCCTCTGAAGACGAGTTGCTGGAAATTGCCATGGGCATCTATTACATGCAGGAGCGCCGCCGTATTCGTATGTTTGCGCGCGTGGATGTGTATCGACGCTTTATTTCCTGTCTGGTTTATGTTCCCAAAGAGCGTTTCAACACTGAATTGCGGCAGGCCATGCAGCATATCCTTGAGAAAAGCTTTAATGCGGAAGAAATCACCTTTTCCACCTGGTTCTCAGAATCGGTGCTGGCGCGTATTCATTTCATCATCCGAACCAATCCTCAGGATGAAACGCAATGGGATTTCAAAGAAATTGAGCAGAAACTGATTGAGGTTGGCCGCTCATGGAATGACGAATTGCAGCATTTCCTGGTGGAAACCTTCGGCGAAGAACAGGCCAATCACCTGTTTGCCCGATACCGTGGTGCATTTCCGGTTTCTTATTGTGACACTTTCTCGCCGCGAACCGCAGTCTATGACATCAAGCATGTGGAAGCCTTGTCGGAAGAAAACCCGCTGGTGATGAATTTTTATCGTCCCATGGATGAAGTGGCTGACAGTTTCCGCCTTAAGATTTATCAGCACAGCACCACCATTCCACTGTCGGATGTCCTGCCCATCGTTGAACGACTCGGCATGCGGGCAATCAGTGAACGGCCGTATGTGTTGAAATTTGAAGACGGCAGCATCACCTGGATTAATGATTTTGCTCTGCAATACATCCGCGGCGCCTGTTTCGATATCGATGGCATCAAGGACTTGTTCCAGAATGCCTTTGCCAGCGTCTGGTTTGGTCATGCTGAGAACGATGGCTTTAACCAGCTGGTACTGGCGGCCGGTCTCAATTGGCGTCAGGTGGCGGTTTTGCGTACTTACGCAAAGTACTTTAAACAAATCGGCTTGACGTTCAGTCAGGAATACATTGAGTTGGCTTTGCATAATAATGCGGCAATTGCTAAAAAACTGGTTGAGTTGTTTGAAACCCGCTTTAATCCCGAGCCCAACACTCATCGCGAAGACCAGTTTACTAGTCAGATCGATCAGATTTTTACCGCTTTAGATAATGTTAGCAACCTGGATGAGGATAAAATCATCCGTCAGTACGTGCATGCGATTTCTGCCACGTTGAGGACCAATTATTATCAGGTGGATGCCAAAGGAAATCCCAAGAAAAACATTTCCATCAAACTCAACAGCAAGGCGATTCCGGGTGTGCCAAAACCCTATCCCATGTTTGAAATTTTCATTTACTCGCCCCGCTTTGAGGGTGTGCATCTGCGCGGCGGTAAAGTCGCCCGCGGGGGCTTGCGCTGGTCTGACCGAAAAGAAGATTTCAGAACCGAAATCTTAGGCCTCATGAAAGCCCAGCAGGTTAAAAACGCGGTCATCGTGCCAAGCGGTGCAAAAGGCGGTTTTGTGCCCAAACACCTGCCTTTAAACGGCAGCCGTGAAGACATTCAGGCGGAAGGGATTGCCTGCTATCAGGAATTTATCCGCGGCCTGCTTGATATCACCGATAACTACAAGGGCTCCGTGGTTGAAAAACCGGCCAATGTCCTGTGTTATGACGAAGACGATCCTTACCTCGTGGTGGCCGCCGATAAGGGAACCGCGTCGTTCTCTGATATTGCTAACGCCATTTCTTTAGAGTACGGCTTCTGGCTCGGAGACGCCTTTGCATCGGGCGGTTCCGTGGGCTATGACCATAAAAAAATGGGTATTACTGCCCGCGGTGCCTGGGAATCCGTCAAACGTCATTTTTACGAGTCCGGCATGGACATCAATAATGACTTTACCGTGGTGGGTATTGGCGACATGGCCGGGGATGTGTTCGGTAACGGCATGTTGCTGTCTCGGCATATCAAATTGCTGGGTGCGTTTAACCACCTCCATATTTTCATTGATCCGGATCCCGATCCTGAACTCAGCTTCAAAGAACGTGAGCGCCTGTTTAATCTGCCGCGTTCAAACTGGAGCGATTACGACAAGAAGTTAATTTCCAAAGGCGGCGGCGTGTTTAACCGCAGCGCCAAATCCATTCCGGTCAGCAAGGAGATGAAGCAGGTTTTCGGCATCAAACAGACTCAGATTGAACCGAATGAACTGATTCGCATTATCCTTCGCGCCAAGGTGGATCTGTTGTGGAGTGCGGGGATTGGAACCTTCGTCAAAGCGCAAAGCGAAACCCACGCAGACGTTGGCGATCGGACCAATGACGCGACCCGCATCAATGCCAAGCAGTTGCGATGTAAAATGGTGGGCGAGGGAGGTAACCTCGGATTAACCCAGTTGGCCCGCGTGGAATACGCGATGGAAGGGGGGTTAATTTACACTGACTTCATTGACAATTCAGGTGGTGTAAACTGTTCTGACAAAGAAGTTAACATCAAAATTCTGTTAAACAGCATTGTCGCTGCCGGTGATTTAACTCCCAAACAACGCAATGAGCTGCTGGCTGAAATGACGGATGAAGTCGCCGCGCTGGTATTGAGGGATAATTTTGCCCAACCACGGGCCATCAGCTATACCGCCGCTCAGGCGTTAAAATCGGTTGAATTGCACATGCGCTACATCAATGAATTGGAGCGCACTGGAAAAATCGACAGGTCTCTCGAATTCCTGCCAGACGACAAGATGTTTGCTGAACGTAAACTGATCGGTAAAGGGCTTGTGCCGCCATCCATCGCTGTTTTATTGTGCTACAGTAAAACCATTCTTAAAGAACAGATACTGGCGACCAATGTCCCTGAAGACGCGTATTTGAAAACATTCCTGGTCAGCTATTTTCCAAAGCCGCTTCAGGAGCGCTTCAGCACCCAGATGCAGGAGCATCCTCTGCGCCGCGAAATTATCGCGACCCGATTAAGCAACATCATCGTCAATGAGATGGGCTTCACGTTCATTTACCGCATGCAGGATGAAACCGGCGCGCCGGTTTCAGCGATTGTCCGTGCCTATATGATTGCGAGAACGGTGCTTAACATTGACGGTGTGTTGAAAAAAATCAGCGCCCTGGAATCCTTTGTCAATGCGTCCCGTCAGATTGATATTGTCATGCTGTATGTACGGTTAATGCGTCGGGTAACCCGTTGGTTCTTGCGCAGTCAGCGTATGCGCCTGAACATTGGCAAAGCCGTGAAACTCTACGGTCCGGGAGTGGAGGAATTGAAAAAGGCCATCCCCACGATTTACAGTGAAGGAAACCTTGCCCAATACAAAGAGCAATATCAACATTACATTGATTTGGGTATTGATGAGGAATTTGCTCATGAGCTGACCATCACTCGCGCCTTATTCTCCGCCATGGACATCATTGAAGTGGCGCAGAAAATGGAGTTGAGTGTCACGCAGGTGGCGCAGGCTTACTTTGCTATCGGTGAATTCCTTGATTTAGGCTGGATCCGTTCACAGGTTATTGTTCATCCCACTGAAAATAACTGGGAGTCTTTATCCCGTGAAGCCTTGCGGGATGATTTGGATTGGCAGCAACGGCAATTGACAGTGGGTATTATCAGCCTGGATGAAAAGAAAAAAGATTCAATGAAATCATTCGCTCATTGGGCTGAAAACCATACCACCCTGATTGAACGCTGGCGGCATATTCTGGCTGATCTGCGTTCAAGCCAGTCTCTGAACTACACCATGTTTTTTGTGGCCATCAGAGAATTGCTTGATTTAACCCAGACGACCTTGCAGATGTCCGAGAAGGAAGTCACAGCCTAAAACAAAGCGGCTACTTCGGTAGCCGTGAATCATGACAAGGAGTTGAAAATTGAACAATGGTAAATCCGTAATGGCCTATTCGTCCGGTTCCAAATTTTTTCACTGGGCTGTGGCGTTGATTTTAATTCTCATGCTGGCGGGAAGTTTTTTTCTGGATGATGTACCGGAGCAATGGCAAGGCATGGCCTACATGATGCACAAGTCATTCGGGATTACCATTCTGGCCTTGATGATTTTACGAATCATCTGGATAATTCGCACCGGCAAACCGGCTTTGCCCGCGTCAGTGCCGGCTTGGCAGGTCTTTGCTGCTCGCTTTGTGCAATATGCCCTGTATGTGTTTGTTATTCTCATGCCCATTGTGGGCTGGGTGATGTCAGTGGCTGCCGGCAGGCCGCCGCGTTTGTTTGGCTTGGTTACGTTAACGTTGCCCGGTATTCCTAAAGATGAATCGCTGGCTCATTTTCTGGCGGAAGTGCATGAGGTTATCGCCTGGATTATTATTGCGCTGCTGGTTCTGCACGTGGCCGGTGCATTGAAACATTACTTTGTTGACAAAGATGGCGTTGTGCAACGCATGTTGCCTGGGCGCCGGAATGTGGATACGCCTCACCTGTGATCGAAAGGCATAAGCCGGGTTTCGACCTTCAAAGGCGGAATCCGGCTTAATGCCTCTTTGGGTTTTCCAAGGCATCAAGCAAAGTCAGGGGTTCACTCTGGTTTTCGACAGTCACCACCTGAGCATGCTCAAACTGAATGCTCACCGCGATTAAGTAGCAATCGCTGCCTTTGGGACAACAATCGACCAGCTCACCTATTTCTTGCTGGGTTCCCTCATTAAAAAGACGACTGCCAGGTACCAGAGGCTTGTCGCTGAAGACGGTGAACACCTTAAGCCCATGCTTCAATTTGGCTTTATAGTGTGTGCGGGCGATGATTTCCTGCCCTTTGTAGCACCCCTTGTCAAAACTGATGTAACCCTGTTTGTGCAAATCAAGGCGATGCGCGAGAAACAGACCGCGGGTTTCAGGATAGATGGTCACATGACGGTTTAAAAGCTGCAAATAATGCCAGCCGAGCGTACCGCGGTGCTGTGACGCAGGGAAGCCCTCAAGGTAATGGCTTATTCTGTCCTGACGGATAAGTGCCAGAAACAGATTATTGCCGAGGGAATAACAACAGTAATCATCAGCGGCGGCGGCATGACCTGATTCGTCGGGCAAGGTGAGCCGCGGCAGTGTCTGGCTGCTGTTGTTGATTAAAAAACCAACTGCATGCCAATCCGTCTTAACCTGCAGGCTTACGCGCGACAGCATGGCCGTCTTGGCCAGACTGTTTTTAGTGTCATCAATCAAATCCTTTTGTAACACGAGGTGATAACCCTGCCAATCAATCACGTCAAGCAAGGCCATGATGCGCCCTTTCAGGTTGCATAAGGCACCCCGCTGCACGGTGGAAGGAGTGACCAGGCGCACATCACAGGTCACCTGACCCTGCAGAAAATCAGCCGCTTTGGCGCCTTCCACGGCAAGGACTGCTAAATCGGGCAGATGAAAAACATAATTTTCAGCGGCATCAAAATGAACTTCATCCGCAAGAGGATGTCGGGTTTCGTAAGTACGGTTTGCGATAGTGTAAGCGCTATGATTCATAGGATGACCTGAAATTGCCTTATGATTGCGATAGTTTGCAAGTTTAGTGTAACATTCACCGCTTTTACAACTGAATAACCATGATGGACGCAGCCAGAAAAGCAAAACTGACATGGCAATGCCGACGCGGGATGTTGGAACTGGATCTTCTCCTGAACCAATTTCTTAACCGCCAGCTGGACCAGCTGAATGAGGAGCAACTTGCTCAATTTGAAATCTTGCTGCAGCAGCCCGATCCAGTCCTTTACAGCTGGTTAATGGGCAGCGCACCAGCCAATAGGGACGTGGAAGACATTGTCAGACGAATTCAATTACAGGATTACCTTAAATAAATCCACCCATTATCTGTACTTGCTGGTGTTGCTCAATGCAGCCGCCTCCTGGCTGCTGATTCATTCGGGGTTGCCATGGGCTGTGTGCTTGCCATTGATAATCATTCTCCTGATAGTACTCGCTCTGGGAATCAGGACACCTTATCCGGCCGGTCATTACCGGGAATTCATTCATCAGGGCGGTACCTGGCACTTGCTCAGTCCTCATGCCACGGAAACAGTGGCCCGGCATCGCCTGCTGCTGCATGCAGGCCTGTTCATGCTGATTAAATTTTTTTCTGAGGACAGCCAAAAGGTACTGGTCATTTTTTGTGATCAGCTTCGTCCAGAGGATTTCAGGCATTTGAAAATCATTGAAAAAGTGAAATAGCATTAAAGAATGCGCCAAATTTGTCGATATATTATCCAATATGGTTGGATATTGATATCATGGGCCTATCATCAGGGGAAACGGATTATCAATTAATTCATAGTGCACTTAATGGCAATGAAAAGGCCATTAACCAACTGATATCCCGCTATTACCAAAAAATTACCCTGCAAATCAGGCTGCAGGTGCACGACGCTGCAGCGGTCAATGATCTGGTACAGGATGTCTGCATTAAATTATTTCGCCATATCCGGCAATTTGACTGCCGATCAAGTTTCACCACCTGGCTCTATCGCATCATTCAAAACACCGTTAAAAACTATTACCGAAGCCGGCAATTAATGGCTGAGCGTGAGGCGGCCGTTGAGTGCCTGCCGTCCGATACGGTGGCCAACCCAGAGGCCCTGTTAATTGAATTTCAATTAGGGAAACGCCTGGATGTCCTGTTTGGCCGGTTGCCTTTGGGCATGCAGCAGTGCTTTCTCCTGCACGTGTTTGGCGGTTTAAGTTATGATGAAGTGGCCGCTTACCTCAAATGTCCGCTGGGTACGGTTCGCTCCCGCATTTGCCGCACCCGCGAGATGCTTTGGACAGGTATTAATAAACCAAATGACAAGAGAAAGCATTAAAAAGCTGTGTTAGAATGGCTGCATCCATGATTAATCCATGACTCCTCCATGCTCGAAAGTGATCGACTCATCAGCGCCACGCCCGCTGATTCCGAAGAAGCGATTGACCGCGCCATCCGCCCTTTAAGCCTTAAGGAATACATTGGCCAGGACGTCGTGCGCTCGCAGATGCAGATTTTTATTGACGCGGCTAAAAACCGTCGCGATGCCCTGGATCATGTCCTGATTTTTGGGCCTCCCGGGCTTGGTAAAACCACACTGGCCAATATTATTTCCCATGAACTGGGGGTGAATCTGCGCCAGACCTCAGGTCCCGTATTGGATAAAGCAGGCGATTTGGCCGCTATCCTCACCAACCTTGAAGAAAATGATGTGCTGTTTATTGATGAGATTCATCGCTTAAGCCCTCTGATTGAGGAAATCCTTTACCCTGCCATGGAAGACTACAAGCTGGATATCATGATTGGCGAGGGACCGGCCGCGCGCTCCATTAAGCTGGAATTGCCGCCATTTACGTTAGTCGGGGCCACGACCCGCGCCGGCCTTTTAACCTCACCCCTGCGTGATCGATTTGGTATTGTGCAACGCTTGGAATTTTATCCTGTCGATGCCTTAACCCACATTGTTTCCCGTTCCGCGCGGCTGCTCAAGGTTCAAACAGACGAAGAGGGCGCGCGTGAAATCGCCATGCGCTCACGGGGTACCCCACGGATTGCCAACCGGCTGTTGCGTCGTGTGCGCGATTATGCCGAAGTCAAAGGCAATGGCAGGATTAACCGCGATGTGGCGCATCAGGCTTTGCAAATGCTTGATGTCGATAAACTCGGTTTTGATGTTATGGATAGAAAATTACTGCTGACGGTCATCGAGCGTTTTGGCGGCGGCCCGGTGGGTTTAGACAGCATTGCCGCAGCGATTGGCGAAGAAAAAGGGACAATTGAAGATGTTCTTGAACCTTTTCTTATCCAGCAAGGCTATCTCATGCGAACGCCTCGCGGTAGAATAGCGACCAATGTGGCCTATCACCATTTTGGCCTGCAACCGGTTGAGCATGAGTTATAAAAATGAGTTATCAAAGCAGCTTTCGCGTTTATGCTGAAGACACGGACATGATGGGCATTGTTTATCATGCCAATTTTCTTTGTTTTTTTGAACGGGCGCGAACCGAAATGTTGCGTGAAAAAAATTGGTCGTTAACCCGCATGGCGGCAGAGCATGACCGGCATTTTGTCATCAGCGACGTCAGGATGCAGTTTCTGCATCCGGCAAAGCTTGATGATTTGCTTTTAGTCAGCAGCGACATTGTTAAACGAAGTTCGTGCAGTGTTTTATTTGAACAAAGCCTGCGAAATCAGCATAATACTCTGCTTTGCGAGGCGCAGGTCAAGGTTGTCTGTGTCGACAGTGCAATGAAAATACAGCGTATACCGCCCCATTACAATTAAGAAGAAGTAGACAAGTAGGAGGAATCAACGTGGGTAGCCATGCCAGTGTCTTAGGTTATTTTTTACAAGCCGGTTTGGTAGTTAAAACCGTGATGCTGATTTTACTTTCTGCCTCCATCGTCTCCTGGACATTAATTATCCAGAGAGCATGGTTTTTTAATCGCAAAAAACAGCAGTGCGATCAGTTCACCCGCCGTTTCTGGGATAGCGGCGATTTGAGCAAATTGTATGCTGATATCGATAGCCATGCGGATGACAAACAGGGGATAGCCGCTATTTTCCATGCGGGATTTAAAGAATACGTGCGTGCAAGAAAGCAGGGTGCGGTTGTGCTTGAACCCATCCAGAGGGTGATGCAAATCAGCCATGCCAAGGAAGCGATGCGGCTTGAAAAACACCTGCCGTTTTTTGCCTCCGTCGGCTCTATTTCTCCCTACATCGGCCTGTTTGGCACAGTATGGGGAATCATGACGTCTTTCCAGGCTTTAGGCCAGGCGCAGCAGGCAACCATTGCCATGGTCGCACCCGGTATTTCTGAGGCGCTGGTGGCTACGGCGTTGGGATTGTTTACCGCGATTCCTGCGGTTATTGCCTATAACCGCTACAGCACCCGTGCCGGCAATCTGCTTGAGCAATACGAACTGTTTCAGGATGAACTGGTGTCATTGATTGAACAACAAAGCGCTGTGCCCGTGAGAGGATAAACGATGTTAAGAAAAAAAACCAAATCGTCTCAACCGATCGCGGAAATCAATGTGGTGCCCTACATTGACGTCATGCTGGTTTTGCTGGTTATTTTTATGATTACAGCCCCGATGCTCACGCAGGGGGTTACGGTGGATTTGCCCAAGGCTGCAAGTCAGTCACTGAAACCCACGGAGCGTGAACCCATCATCGTGTCGGTGAATTTGCGCGGCGATTATTTTTTAAACATCAACACGGCGCCGGATTTGCCCATGGAGCCCAAAGCACTCATGGTCAGGGTGGCTGCGGAGCTTGAATTGGCTAAACAGAATAACCAGCCTGTTAATGTCCTGGTGAAAGGCGATCAGGGTGTGCCTTATGGCAAAGTCGTGGGCGCCATGTCCTTGCTGAAACAGGCAGGGGCTGAACAGGTGGGTTTATTAACCGATTCGTCTGAGGCCATTTCGGAGAACCAAGCATGAGGATTGAACAGAGTTACCGCAAAGCGTTTTATGCGGCTCTGACGCTGCATTTATTGTTAGCCCTGTTATTGTTGACGGAGTCGTCCAGCAAACGTCCCGTTCTGGTGAATGAGGCAAAAAATACCCCCGGTGAGATGACCCCGATAGAAGCCAATGCCCCACAAAAAGAAATCGTTAAAGCCGTCAGCGTGAACAACCAGGAAGTCATGGAGACGGTGAATCGTATAAAAGAGCAGCGGGCTCAGCAAATCAGAGCCGAGCAGGCCCGCCAGAAAGCGTTAGCGCAACAGGCCGAACAGGCAAAGCGCGCACGTCTGCAGGAACAGCAGCGTCTTGCCAAATTAAAGGAAGAGGCGGATAAACTCGCCATTGCCAGAAAGAAACAGATGGAAGAAGAGCAAAAACGCTTGAAACAATTGGCTTTGCAAAAGGATCAGGAAGCCAAACGTCTGGAAGAGCTTAAAAAGAAACAGAAAGAACTTCAGAAACAACAACAGGAAGAGGCCGCCAAACTGGCCCAGTTGCAAAAGAAAAAGGATGAGGAAAAAGCGAAAGCCGACAAATTAAAGGCCGATCAGGCGGCAGCTGAAGCGCGGAAAAAGGAAGAGGCCGTGAAAGTGGCGGCACAGAAAGCCGCCGCAGAAAAAGCGGCCGCCGAAAAGGCAGCGGCTGAGAAGGCGGCTGCAGACGCCGCCCAGGCCGCGGCCAATCGAGCACGCCTTGCCGGGGAAGTGGATAAATACAAAGCGCTGATTATCAATGCCATCGGTCGTCAATGGATCCTGCCCGATAATGTCGATCGCGGATTGTCCAGTCAATTCAGAATTCGCTTAGCGCCCGATGGCGCGGTTCTTGAAGTGAGTTTAATCCGCAGCAGCGGCGATCCAATTCTCGATCGCTCTGCACAAACCGCGATTTATAAAGCATCGCCGCTGCCGGTACCGACTGATCCGGCAACGTTTGATATATTTCGCGATATCAGTTTAACCGTACGACCAGAAAACGTGAGGGGATAACCGTGTTAAAACGTCTGTTAATGCTATTTTTCGCTGCCTGTTCGGGTGGTGTCTTCGCACTCGATCTTGAGTTAACCCAAGGGATAAACTCGGCTTTACCCATTGCTATTAATTCCTTTGGCTATGACAGTGCCGGCTCTGAGCTGACCACGATCATTAACCATGATTTGCAGTTGTCTGGCCAGTTTAAAATCATTCCTACACCGCCGGGACTGCCTGACGGTGCACAAGGGGTGAGCATTCTTCGCGGCGCCGGTGCTGACAGCGTATTGACCGGACGGGTCAGCAAACTGGGTTTTAACCGCTATGATGTCAGTTTTGATTTGATTGACGCGGTAGCCAATGGACGTCTGTTAACCAAAAGTTTTCAGGTGGGCAGCAACGACATCCGGGCTTTGGCGCACCATATCAGCGATTTGGTCTATGAAAAATTGACCGGTGAGCGCGGTGTGTTCTCTACCCGCATTGCTTATGTGCTGGTGCAACGCAACAGTGGACGTCCCCGTTATTCTCTGGAGGTGGCGGATGCCGATGGGTTTAATCCCCAGAGTCTGCTGGTTTCCCCTGAGCCCATTATGTCGCCTTCCTGGTCGCCGGATGGACGGCAAATTGCTTATGTGTCGTTTGAAAAGAAAAAGGCGCAGATATTTATTGTTTCTGTTGAAACGGGTAAGCGGCGTCTGGTGACTGATTTCACCGGTATTAACGGGGCGCCTGCCTGGTCGCCTGACGGCAATCAGTTGGCCGTTGTGCTTTCAAAAAGCGGCAGTGCTAAAATTTACACTGTCGACTTGTCCTCTGGCCGTTTAAAACAGCTGACCTTTGGGGATGCCATTGATACCGAACCTCGTTTTGCTCCGGATGGACGCAGCCTGCTGTTTACCTCGGGACGCGGCGGTTCGCCTCAGGTTTATCGCCTGTCACTGGCCGATGGCAATGTGTCACGTGTCACGTATGACGGCAGCTACAATGCGCGTGCTTCCTATACCCCGGATCAACGGCACATTGTCATGCTGCATAAAGAACAGGACAGCCGTTTCAATATCGGCGTCCAGGACGAAAATGGCCGTGTCACGCAGGTGACTTTCGCCACCCTGGATGAATCCCCCTCCATTTCCCCAAATGGGCGGTTGATTCTTTACGCCACGCGTCATAATGACAAGGGTGTATTAGGTATCGTTTCTCTCGATGGCCGTATTCACATGCGTTTACCGGCACGTGAAGGCGATGTGCAGGAGCCAGCCTGGTCACCGTTTTTAGGCTAATAAACCATCAGAAGGGAGTTGCAGTGAAAAAAGGAGTTGTTCGTTTCGTTGCCATGGCTGCGTTGGCGGCTGCCGGCACAGCTTACAGTTGGAATGCGACCGGACACCGTCTGGTCGCTCAGATTGCTTACCATCACCTGAAAAAGGAAGCCCGTTCCCAGTATGTCCGTTACAACCATGGACTGGACAGCGTGTTTAAATCGCAATCGCTGGTGAATGCCGCACCCTGGATGGATGGGCTGCGTTACATGAATGATCTGTGGCTGCAACCCATGCATTACATTGATATTCCTTATTCTGTCGATGGCACTGAACTGATTCAACCCGATGAAATTAATGCGGTTTACGCCATTGAAAAGGCGAAAAGGGTACTTAAAGATCCCAAGGCCAGCTTTTTTAACAAAGGGTTCAGTTTAAGAATTCTTTTGCATGTGGTGGGCGACATCCATCAACCCTTGCACGCCATCAGCCAATTCAGCGTTCAGCATCCGCAGGGGGATATGGGAGGGAATCTGGTTATTCTGGGGGAAAATTCCATAGGCCCTAACCTGCATTCGTATTGGGATAACGGCGGGGGTTTTCTCAAAACAGCCAAATTAAGCAATAAACAACTGAATGCCAAGGCGTGGAAGATTGAACAACGTTGGCCTTGTCATGTGAATAACATGACACTTGATGCCAAGGCCTGGAGCCAGGAGTCTTATCAATTGGCTATTGCCAAGGCGTATCAAATCAAACATGGCGAAAAGCCCAGCAATGAATATCAGGACATGGTGAAGGAAACGGCTGAGCAACGAATCGCTCTGGCCGGCTGTCGTTTGGCCGCCTTGCTTAATGATCTCATGTAAATATTGTTGGCTGATGGGGGCTATACCCTGTATAGCCCATGTTTTCTGATGTGATAAAAATTAAAAATTAACTATTTGCCCGTCTTTGAGTACAAGGTAAGCCTGTCCATTTTTTAATTCAATCGTATCGTCAGGGAAAGCCGTTTCAATGACAGACGAATCAATCTGATGACCTAACCATTCAACACGACCTACTCGAGCTTTATGAAAATCACCGTACGTGCTGTCAAAATGCAAGGTATAGATCTGCCTGTATTCCGGGGGCAATTTTTCGCTGATGCGTTTTAAAACCTCGTCGACTGTGTAATAGTGTGAGTTAAGGTAAATAGTGGTATCGCCAATGTCAGCCTGTTCGTTGGGAATGAAGACGGCAACGGCTTCTTGTTGTAGGGTACTGACCAGTTCTTTTGAGATAGTGAATATCTCATCTTCGGCAATGGATTGGTAAGGTGAAGTGGTAAACAATTTACTGTTTTCCGCGGCCAAATGGCCGTCAGATTCCGCTCGATACATGCACAGAATATCCTCACCCTGACTTTGCTCAAGATGATGAGATTGCATGATATCAACCATGGTGGTTTCTAATTGACGCTGCTTTTCACTTAACAGGTTTTTGTAGGCTTCGGCTGGGGCAACTTCGCCAACATTATTAGCCGCATAAAAAGTGACGGTCGAGACATCGGAGGCAGCAAGGGGCTGACTCAGTAAGGTGAGTCCAATAAACAGGCTGGTTAATTTGATCATATTTTCATTCACGGTATTAACTGCACGAGATTGTAACAGGATGATTCTTAAATACAATGATTTATCCCTGACAAGGTTGGCCAAATAATTGCAACATGATAAAAAGGCCGACTTGTCGCTGAGCCAGCCCAAATCTTATGCAGAAGCAGATGATTAAAAATTAACAATGTGTCCATCGTTGTAGACCAAAAACGCGTTGCCATGCTTCATCGCCATTTTTTCTCCAGGAAAGGCGTTTTGAATAACCATCGGGTCGATATGATTGCCCAACCATTCAATGCTGGCAATGGTTGCCTGGTCAAACCCTCCGTATTTACTGTCAAAATGAAGGGTAAATGCCTGAGAGTAATCGGCTGGGAGCCGTTCATTAATCAGTTTAAGGGTTTGCGCCAGATTGTAATAATGAGAATTAAGATAGACGGTGGTATCAGCGGTTTTGGCCTGCTCATCGGGAATAAAAACGGCTACGCTTTCCTGTTGCAAGGCGTTCGCCATCTCTTGAGAGAGAGAAAATACTGTGTCATCGGACAGCGTTTGATAAGGCGATGTTGTAAAAATCTTGCCATTATCCGCGGTTAAACGGCCGCTGTCCGCCATTTGATAAAGGCCGATGCTGTCTTCGCACTGGCTCTGCTCCAGGTGATGGGTTTGCATGATGTCGATGATGGTGTTTTTCAATTGCCCCTGCGCTTCGCTCAGTAACCGTTGATAGGCTTGCTCCGGTTGGATTATGCCCGTGTTATTAGAAGCAAAAAATGAAACCGATGACCACGCAGCCGCTGAAATCACCTTGCAAGCTAAAGAAAATCCGAGGAAAAAACGCATTGATTTAGTCATGATAGTACTCGTTGTTAAGCTTGCAACAGTGTAGCCATGCCTGCAGTTTGCGCAAGAATGCACATTTTTGTAATATAGTTACAAAAAATATACCGAGACCTGCTGATGAAACCCAGTCGACGACAAAATAATTGCCATTATGGTTGTGCTGTGGAAGCAGCGCTTGATGTCATTGGCAATAAATGGAAAGGGGTAATCCTTTTTCATTTGCTTTCGGGCACTAAACGATTTAATGAGCTCAGGCGTTTGATACCCAGCATTACGCAACGCATGTTAACCCTGCAATTGCGCGAACTGGAAAAAGACGACGTGATTCATCGCGAAGTTTATGCTCAAGTCCCCCCCCAAAGTTGAATATTCGCTAACGGAATACGGCGCTCAATTGGAGCCTCTATTGCTTGCTTTACGAGACTGGGGCAGCCGTTACATGGCGGGGAGGACTAAGTCTACTCAAAAAGCAACGCCATAGAGAAGTGGTTTTCATACCGCCCATCAATGCGAACGGCGTTTTTATGAATACCTTCGAGGACAAAGCCAACGTGCTGATAAAGGGCGATGGCGGCTTTGTTGTGTTCCCGCACGGTGAGCTCAATGCGTGTTAATCCTTTTTCACGTGCTCGTCTCAGGGCTTCAGTCAGCAGAGCCTTACCCACCCCCATGCCACGATACCCCTTTCGAACCCCAATGCCCAGAGACCCACTATGAGCAAAGACAGGGCGATCAAGTGCTGAAATGTCACACCAGCCGATGACTTCATTTTCATGCAGAGCAATCAGGTGCGGCCAGTTCCCCTCCCTGTTTTGTTTGACAAAATCGCGGGTCATTTCAAGCGGTGGGCCTTTAAGAAAAGCCAGGTAGTGCTGCTCGCGCGCCACGCTATCGAGAGCGGACCAGTAACTGTCAATGTATTCGTCATCAATAGGGGTAATGATAAAGTTCAACATGATGATTAATTCAGTAATTCCAACAGGGCGGTGATAAAATAATAGAGTAAAATAAAAACAAACAACGCGATAGAGACAAGAGGCAGTAATAGGGTAAAAACCCGAATCATTGTCGCGGTGAAGGCATTGCTGCTTTGATTGGCTGAACCCCAGAATGCTTTTAATAACCAGATGTAAAATCCGACAGCATACACCATCAAAGGCAACAGCCAGAGGTTTTCGAGTGTCAATCCGCCTGTGAACAGGGCTGTGAGTATAAAAACATAAAAGACGATATAGGCAAGACCACTTTCCAGGAGGTAATCCCCTCCCTGACTAAAGAAAAGTTGCCCAAACGTTAACTGACCATTCCAGCCTTTTTTTAGATAATTAAGCATGTCTGTTCCATTTAAGGGTCTTTGTTATAACTATAGACCTGGGGCAGCAAAAGCAAGATACGAAGCCGTCCCAGCTAGGCCATACGGCTCAAAAATTCCTGCAGATGTGGTCGGCTGGTTTCACTGATTAAATAATCCTTTAGTTTTGACAAGGCCTGATCGTAATCCTGTTGACTAAAAACACCGCGCATGAGTTCAAAACGAAGAAAAACACAATACGTATTAAGGACATCGGTTTCACAGTAGTCACGAATGGCTTTTAAATTGCCGGCTAAATATTCGTCAAAAACCCGTGCTCCACTCATACCCATTTTCCCTGGGAAATTCAACATGGAAGCTATCTCATCCAATGGCGCAAACGCTTTATTCTGATAGGCCGCTAAAATGTCCATTAAATCAATGTGTCGATAATGAAAGCGGTTTAGATAATTATTCCACCGAAACTGCTGCTGATTATCACCCGTTTCCCAATACGTTGGGGCACTGACGCCATGCAACAGGGCGCGGTAATGAAGCACCGGCAAGTCAAAGCCGCAGCCATTCCAGCTGACTAAGGTCGGGGAGTATTTATCGACGCCGGAAAAAAAACGGGTGATGAGTTCTTTTTCATCCGACTGTTCGTCACCCAAAGACCAGGTTTTGATTTGGTTGCCCTGGTTGATGACCAGGGAAATGGCAATGATTTTTTGCAGATAATGGGGTAAAAAATCATGCCCCACCTTGGCACGTCGTAAAGCAAACATGGCTTTTGCGGTGTCTTCGTCCGAAAGGCCCTGCAAATCGTACAGTTTGCGGCCGGCTTCAAGATCGGGAATGGTTTCAATATCAAACACCAGAATACTCATGCGCTAACCTACGGTAATCAAAGAAATAATGGGAAATGCAGAGGGTTGCCCTGCTAGTATTCTTTAACACGCAGGAAATTGCAACTGGTTCAGTCCGTGAAGTGATGCCCTCAATGGCAACGCGTTGAATCCCGGGTGGTGATGCCCGTAATCGCGCAATTTATCATTTGATCAGGTACTTGCTACGCAAATGGATGCCCGCCTGCGCGGGCAGGACAGGGAAGGGGGGCATGGTGAGGGTTCATTAGCAACTCATGCCAAGGAAATTTAATGATAAATATTTAAATTGTTCCGTCTTTTTGTTACTAATAGCCGTTTAATTGAACTCAGTAGCCAGAATAATGAAATTAAAGCTGTTTACCCTCTCTTTGGTGTTGGTTTTGGCCGGATGCGCAACCCGTCAGCCTTCGGATGTGAATAACGTTTGCAATATTTTTAAACAGTATCCCGGTTGGTACCGTGCCAGTAAAGACGTTGAACGACGTTGGCGGGTTCCAGTGCCGGTGCAAATGGCCATTATTCATCAAGAGTCCAAATTCGATGCCAAAGCCACGCCGCCCCGCGGTAAATTGTTATGGGTAATTCCCTGGAAGCGTCCTTCCAGTGCCTATGGCTACACCCAGGCTCTGCGTTCAACCTGGGCTTTGTACAAAAAATCGCAGGACGGCGGTAATTTCTGGGCATCCAGAGACAGTTTCACCGATGGGGTGGATTTCATCGGGTGGTATGCTAATCAGGCCAATCGCCGCGCCCATATTCCGCGTTATGATGCTTATAATCTTTACCTGGCTTACCATGAAGGAGTAGGCGGATACCAGCGTAAAACCTACCTTAAAAAGCCCTGGTTGATTCAGGTGGCTCGAAAGGTGAAGACCCGCGCCCAGATTTATCAGGCGCAATTGAGTCGTTGTTCGGTTCCTGCGTCGCGCTTTTGGTCTAAATAATGACCAGAACTAATGACTTTGCTGCCATCTCAAGGTAGGATAGAAGGTTAATTCGATTAGGAGTTAATGAATGCGTTTAATGCTGCTGGGTGGTCCGGGTGCTGGGAAAGGCACACAGGCCCTTAAATTAATCAATTACTTCGGCATCCCTCAAATATCCACCGGGGACATGTTGCGTTCTGCCATTGCCGCAGGAACTGAACTGGGTAAAAATGCCAAAGCAATCATGGACGCCGGCAAACTGGTTTCGGACGAAATCATTATCGCGCTCGTGAAGGAGCGCCTGCAACAAAGTGATTGCCGGAAAGGATTTCTGTTTGACGGGTTTCCTCGCACCATCCCTCAGGCTGATGCCTTGAAAACGGCCGGTATCAAACTGGATCACGTCATTGAAATCGCCGTACCCGACAGCGAAATCATTAATCGAATCAGCGGCAGGCGGGTTCATGTGGCCTCAGGCCGGGTTTATCATGTGACATTCAATCCCCCGCTTAAAGCAGGGCTGGATGATGCAACCGGTGAGCCGTTAATCCAGCGTGCGGATGATTCCGAAGCCACGATTCAAAAACGTCTCGATGTATACCACCAGCAAACCGAGCCTCTGATTGATTATTACCAGAGTTGGGCCAATACACGGGATCCACTGGCTCCACGATTCCATCGGGTGAGCGGGCTTGGAAGTGTCGACACTATTTTTACCAATATCCTCTCTGCCATTAATGCCAAGGAACTATCATGCTGAAGGACATAGTCAGTGGGGAACAACTGGAAACTCTGGTGACTTCTGACGACATCGTCTTCATTGATTTTTGGGCCGAGTGGTGTGCACCCTGCAAAGAATTTGGCAAAGTCTATGCCCGGGTCGCTGAACAGTACCCGGCCATTCAATTCACCCAGATCAATGTGGAGTCCGCTCCAGCCCTGGCTGAAGCATTTCAGATTCGCTCCATTCCCCACCTGATTGTCTTTAAGCAAGGCATTATCATTTATTCGGAATCGGGAAACATGCCTGAATCCGCTTTAAAAGAATTGACTGAGCAGGCATTAACGGTCGACATGACCGAAATTCGCACAAAAATGGAAGAAGAACGGCAGTCAAAATAGACTTATTTCTGCTTGAGCCGAGAAAGGGTCGAGGCGTCAATGCCTTCCACTTCATAAATTTTGACTGGATCGTCAAAACCCTTAACCTGGACGCTGGAGTGGCTTTTAATGATCAGGTTATTTCCAGCATCCTGAAGCGTGTGTTCGGAAATCAGGATTTGACCGCCTGAGGTCAGCGACTGGATGCGGGATGATAAATTGACCGCACAACCAATGGCGGTGTATTGCTGCCGCTTGTCTGAGCCAATGTTGCCGATAACCGCTATCCCGGTATTGATACCGATTCCCATCGACAGTTCAGGCAAATGATTTTTGCGGGTGTATTCGTTAACGTCTTTCAGTGCCTCCTGCATTTCAATGGCACAGGCTGCGGCTGACAAGGCATGGTTTTCCATGTCCTGCGGGGCGCCAAAAATCACCATGATGGCATCACCGATAAACGCATTGATGGTCCCCTGGTA
This sequence comes from Legionella taurinensis, assembly GCF_900452865.1. Classification (NCBI taxonomy): domain Bacteria; kingdom Pseudomonadati; phylum Pseudomonadota; class Gammaproteobacteria; order Legionellales; family Legionellaceae; genus Legionella; species Legionella taurinensis. The sequence goes on along the minus strand of NZ_UGOZ01000001.1, from coordinate 1,796,553 downwards.
TTTTTCAATGACGCAGGCCATGCGGCAGAAATAATGATTGAGCAAATCCACCAGCGTTTCAGGCGGTAACGTTCGTGAGATCGAGGTAAAATCCCGCAAATCACTGAAAAGGACACTTAGTTGCCGCTTTTCACCCCCCAGTTGCAGAGGTTTGGGCGAAGCCAGCAATTGTTTAACCACTTCATCAGACATGTAGGAGTTGAACATTTTCAACAGCAGTTCATTCCGCAGTTCAAGCTGATTTTTAGCCTCGTTTAAAGCAGTATTGGTTTCACGCAATGATTTTCTTAATTTAGTGACCGTCAACAGGGCCAATTCATCTTCTGCCTGGCGCGCTAATTCACAAAGCAGCTTCAATTCGCCTTCTTTCAATTGTCGAGGCAACTTGTCGGCCACGCACAGCGTACCAACCTTCAATCCTGCCGCATTGCTTAAGGGCACGCCGGCATAGAAACGAATGGGGTTGTCCTCGCCAAACACCGCGTATTTATCGGCAAAGCGTGAATCCATCAGGATATCAGGAATAACCAGCGGTTCATTTTGCTGGATGGTATAATGGCAAATGGATTCACTGCGTGCAGACTGATTAATGAAAATGCCGCAGCGTGCTTTAAACCATTGGCGATGAGCATCAATTAAGGCGATGTAGCCGATGGGCACTCCTAAAAATCCTACGGCCAGATTGACAATGCGATCGAACCGCTCTTCTGGCGGGGTATCCAGAATCTGTAATTCATACAAGGCAGCAAGCCGTTCTTCTTCCAGTTCAACGGGATTTATCATAGGTCCTCACGGGTGCAGGAATCCTCATTAAAAGGACGCGTTGTTTCGCATTATCAAACCCTATCATTATTATATATAGACATATTTCTTAAGCCTGGCGAGAGGAGTAGGACAATAATCGTCAGAAAATGCTTGACCCTGACGTTGCGTCATACCACAACCTTGGTAGCAAGGAGGATAAACGATGAAACATTGGCATGCCAAAGCATTCAGTAAACTGGCGAAAGTCTCGGTGCGCACCCTGCACCATTACGACAGGCTAGGACTGTTAAAACCCAGTTTACGGCAGAGTAATAATTATCGTGTGTACTCCGAGAAGGATTTACTCACGCTGCAGCAGATTATTGCGCTTAAATTTTTTGGTTTTGAACTGGCCCAAATCAAGCCGCTACTGACCAGAGAGGACACTGTTTTCGAAAGTCTGATCATGCAGGCAGAGCTTTTACAAAAAAAAGCACAGGCCCTGCTGGAAGCCAGGGCGATTATAACGCGCATTACTTCGAGTTGCAGCGATAAGGAATCCATTCCATGGCAACAAATAATAGAACTTATTGAGGTATTTCATATGACACAACAACTCGAAGACGCCTGGGTTAATGACATTTTCACGGCGGAGGAGTTACGGCAATACGCTGAATTTGAAGCAAAAATGAAAGCAGGGTCGACGCCGGAGCAACGCGCTGCATTTGAGCAAGGCTGGTTTACTCTGGTCGACGAAGTGAAAAGCAACCTTCATCACAGCCCTGATTCAGCGGTTGGCATTGCACTTGGGAAGAAGTGGATGGATTGGGTGAATAACCTCTACGGTAAGCAATATGCTCATCTGCGCACCAAAAAATTTGAAAAAGGGTTTGGTGAAGGCAAGGGGCTTTTAGAGCATGGTTTAACCCCTGAGCTCATTGCCTGGATGGAGAAAGCAGTGGATGCCTACTGGCGTCAGCGCCTTCATCAGGTTTTATCCCAGGCAGGCCAGGCGCCTTCATCCCAGGTGCTGCGGCTCTGGAATGAATTAATGGAGGAAATGTATGGTGATGAGGAGAAGCGAAAGGCCGACATTCCTGCACTAGCATTGCAGGAGCAGGGCTTGAGTCACGAAGCAAAAGCCTGGCTTAAAAAAACGTTTAATCAATAAGCACCTGCGGATTACGGCCTCAGCAAGCCGTAATCCGCACTAGAGAAATGAATCAAGACTCGGCGTGAATGACCTTCTCTTCCAGGTATTGGCGTAACGCATCCCTTTCCCGAGTTGTAAATTGTAAGCCCAGCTTGCTGCGCCGCCATAAAATGTCATCACAGGCTTCGGCCCATTCCTGCTCAACTAAATAGTCCACTTCCGCCTGATAAAGTCCATGGCCAAAATGGACGCCTAAATCGGCGGTTTTGTTCAAGCGCCCAAGAATCAATTCGGCGCGCGTGCCATAGGTGCTTAAAAGTCGCTCACGAAGGCTGTCTTCAAGCCAGTGGTATTTTTCTCTGGCATGGATCACGTACGTTTTATAGTCCCAATCGCCGCTTTGCCCCCCAGGCAGGACAGTTTTATGCGACAGGGTGGGGGGAAGGGATGGGAAAATGGCCCTTAATTTATCCACGGTTTCTCTGGCCAGCTGTCGATAAGTGGTTATTTTGCCGCCATAAATAGCTACCGCTGGCGCGGGATGAGTGGAATAATGATAGGCATAATCACGACTCAAGGCCTGAGGTTTTTCCTCGTCCGATGACAACAGGGGTCGAACACCGCTCCAGGTGGTTAGGATGTCTTCTTTTTTAACCGACGGCCGGAAGTACAATCGCGTCAGGTCAAGCAGGTAATTGATTTCTTCGGGTGAAATGCTGAAATGGTCCAGATTATTTTTAAAGACAATGTCTGTCGTGCCAATCATGGTATTGCCGTGGTAGGGGATAACAAACACAATGCGTTTGTCCTTGTTCTGTAAGAGGTAGGCGTGATTGCCTTCATAAAGCTTGTGCACGACAAGATGGCTCCCTTTGACCAGCGACATTTTATACCGGTTGGCGATGTTTAAGCGTTGATTCACCTGTTCAACCCAGGGGCCTGCGGCATTGATGACCGCCCGCGCTTTAAAAATCACCTCACGTCGGCTTTGCAGTTTCACATGGAGGTGCCATAACTCGTCTTCCACCTCCGCCCTCATCAATTCAGTGCGGGGCAGTACCATGGCGCCATGTTCGCGGGCCTGTAAGGCATTGCTGATGGTTAGGCGCGCATCATCCGTGGCACAGTCGTAGAAAACAAAGCCTTTGTGGTATTCCGTGGTCAAGGGTGAAAAATAAGGCTCATTGATGGCTTGGGAGCGACGGATTAAACGGCTTCGCGGCAAACGGTTTTTTCGGCTCAGGTGATCATAGAGAAATAACCCGGTACGCAATAACCAGGTTGGACGCATGCTTTGTTGATACGGTAAGACAAAGGGCAGCGGGTAAACTAAATGGGGCGCGATTTTAAGCAGGGTTTGTCGTTCATCGAGGGCTTTTTTGACAAGTGAAAAATCATACTGCTCAAGGTAACGCAGGCCGCCGTGAATCAATTTGCTGCTGCTGGAAGACGTTTTGGAGGCCAAATCATCCTTTTCAATCAAAAGCACCGATAGACCCCGCAGGGCGGCATCGGCTGCAATGCCGCAGCCGTTAATGCCGCCGCCAATAATGGCCACATCAAAAAACTCATCCATGTTCAGGTCTCCGCAAAAAGCGTATAAAATCTCTTTCTAATTATCACGATAGGGAAGCAGAAAGCAATGAATTATATTCTGGCCATTGATCAGGGAACGAGCAGCACACGTGCCATGCTTTATAATGAGCGATTTGAACTGGTTGCAACCAGCCAATACACCATTACCCAGCACTATCCAGAACCAGGATGGGTTGAACACGATCCGGAAGAAATCTGGCAAAAAACCTTAACTGCCCTTCGTGATGTGGCGGGGCAGGCCGAGGGCGGAAAAATAATTGCCTGCGGCATTACCAATCAGCGTGAAACCACGTTGCTTTGGGATAAAGAAACTGGAAAGTGCCTGTCGCGGGCCATCGTTTGGCAGGACAGACGAACCCAGGCTTTCTGTGAATCCTTATCCGAGTACCAGGAGATGATTCGCGAAAAAACCGGTTTGTTAGTGGATGCTTATTTTTCTGCAACCAAGTTGCATTGGCTGCTCCGGCACACGAACAACGTGGACGCTCTGCTGGCGCAGAAGCGTTTGGCCTTTGGCACCATTGATTCTTTTTTAATCTGGCGTCTGACTAAAGGCAAATCGCATCTCACCGACATCACCAATGCCTCCCGCACCATGCTTTTTAATATTCATGACAAGCAATGGGACGCGGATCTGCTTAAACTGTTTGCTATACCCGATGCATTGCTACCGGAGGTGAAAGCCTGCGATGCCTATTATGGGGACATCGATGCGTCTCATCTGGGTTTTACGGTTCCCATTCATGGCGTCGCCGGCGATCAACAGGCCGCATTGATTGGCCAGCGCTGTTTCACTGAAGGCATGACCAAGGCCACGTTCGGTACAGGAGGGTTTTTGTTAATGAACACAGGCGAACAGGCCGTCCTGTCCAATCATCATCTGCTGACGACCATTGCCTATACAATCCAGGGTCAGACCATGTATGGCATCGAAGGCAGCATTTATCAGGCCGGTACCACGGTCAAATGGTTACGTGATGAGATGAAACTGCTGGTCAATGCGGCTGAAACCGAAGAGTTGGCAAGAAGCCTGCCCAGTAATGAGGGTGTTTATTTAGTCTCGGCGTTTAACGGCATGGGTGCTCCTTATTGGCTGTCGACGCCCGGCGCGGCCATTTTTGGCTTGTCTCGAAATACCACGCGAGCCCATTTTGCCCGGGCAGCGCTTGAAGGGGTGTGTTATCAGACCCGGGAAGTGCTGACCTGCATGGAGGAAGACAGCGGCCTGCGTATTTCGCCATTACGAGTGGATGGGGGGATGACGGTCAATCAATGGTTTCTGCAGTTTTTAGCCTCGCAATGCCAGGCGACGGTGCAACGGCCCCATGATATCGAAACCACAGCCCAAGGTGCGGCACTGCTGGCTGCCTTAGGGGTTGGCCAGATTGGATCGCTGTCCATGCTGGAAGCCAATTGGCATGCCGAGTTGGAATTTTCACCTGGCAATCAACGAGAGACAGTCGAGCGTGATTTTCAGGGCTGGCTGCATGCCATGCGGATGATTAGGACAGTGTGAAAAAAGAGATTGAGCTGGGGATAGATACTCGTCTGCGCGGCCCTGATGGCCATCCGTACCCTCAACTGTGATCCCGCGGCCTGATTGCCATCCCCGCGCCCTCCCTGTCTCCCCCGCGCAGGCGGGGGAGACAGGATCTACCACTGGAGCAGGGATGTCCGAAGGATAAAGGGCTTGCCCTTAGGGGACTTGCCGTTGTTTTTCGCCGGTGTATAGCTGGCGGGGTCGGCCAATTTTCGATTTGCTGGCAACCATTTCCATCCAGTGCGACATCCAGCCGACGGTTCTTGCCAGGGCGAAGATAACCGTGTACATGTTGGTTGGAATGCCAATGGCGCTTAAGGTGATGCCGGAATAGAAATCCACGTTCGGGTAGAGTTTCTTTTCGACGAAGTAATCGTCTTCCAGAGCAATGCGCTCAAGTTCCATCGCCAGTTTGAAGATGGGTGCATCATGGGCACCGACGGCTTCAAGGACCTTATGGCAGGTTTCCCGCATGACTTTGGCGCGTGGATCGTAACTTCGGTAAACACGATGACCAAATCCCATCAGTCGGAAAGGATCGTCTTTGTCTTTGGCGCGTTTGATGTAATGGTTGATGTTTTTGATATCACCGATTTCTTTGAGCATGTTGAGGCACGCTTCATTGGCGCCGCCATGGGCAGGACCCCATAGTGCGCCGATACCGGCGGAAATGCAGGCAAAGGGGTTGGCTCCAGTTGAACCGGCCAGGCGGACGGTGGACGTGGAGGCATTTTGCTCATGATCGGCATGCAGGATAAAAATCTTGTCCATGGCATCCACGATCGTGGGATCGGGCACATACTCCTCAGACGGCACCCCAAACATCATGTGCAGGAAATTCTCAGCATAAGACATTTTATTTTGAGGGTACATGTAGGGTTGTCCCACAGAATACTTGTAGCTCATCGCCGCCAGGGTAGGCATCTTGGCAATCAGACGAATGGCTGAAATGTAGCGGTCATGCTGATTGGTTAAATCCATGGATTCATGGTAAAAAGCGGACAGGGCACCGACAATGCCGACCATGATCGCCATGGGATGGGCATCCCGACGGAACCCGTCTAAGAACCGGTACATCTGCTGATGAACCATGGTGTGATTATTAATGAGGCTGACAAAGCTCTTTTTTTCGTCTGCTGTGGGCAATTCACCGTTCATCAACAAGTAGCTGACATCCAGGAAGTCCTTTTTCTCAGCCAATTGCTCAATGGGGTAGCCGCGGTACAGTAAGACGCCTTCGTCGCCGTCAATGTAAGTAATTTTTGACTCGCAGGATGCTGTAGAAACAAACCCAGGGTCATAGGTAAACGCCCCCACTGATCCCAATTTCTGTATATCGATTACATCCTTTCCGAGAGTTGGCGTGTAGACCGGTAACTCAACGGGAGGATGTCCGTCAAGAATCAGTTGTGCGGTTTTTGTTGTCATTATGTCTCCTTGGTGCTTGGCTTCTGGAGCCTCACGCTTACATCAGTTGCGAAACTATATTAAAACGCACCTTCACAGTCAATTTATCATTGCATTAAATCTTTACAGAAAGAGTGGAATATGAGGTCGCCAGGACCTTTTTGACAAGTCACCCTCTTTTAATCATATCATCACGGGCCATTTTTGCCTGTTGTAAGAATAAAAATAGTAAAAAATTCATCCTTAATCACGGTCCTGTCCGCCTGCTGGATTCAAATAAAGGCTGGCTTATGGTATCCTTACACGTTAAATTGAGTGACGTAGTAGACCGGCCAGAAGGAAAGTTTATCTTCCTATGGTCATTTATTCGATGATTGCATAAGGACGCCTCCAAGCCATGGTTTATTTAGCCAAAGAAGTCATACCAGTCAATATTGAAGATGAACTGAAACAATCCTACCTGGATTACGCCATGAGCGTTATTGTCGGGCGAGCGCTGCCTGATGTTCGCGACGGCTTGAAACCGGTTCACCGCCGCGTATTGTATGCCATGAGCGAACTGGGCAACGATTGGAACAAACCTTATAAAAAATCCGCCCGTGTGGTCGGGGACGTTATCGGTAAATACCATCCCCACGGCGATACGGCGGTGTACGACACCATCGTCCGTATGGCACAACCGTTCTCCATGCGTTACATGCTCATTGATGGACAGGGTAACTTCGGCTCGGTAGACGGCGATTCTGCAGCCGCCATGCGATACACGGAAGTCCGGATGTCCAAGGTAGCCCATGCGCTGCTCGCAGATCTCGATAAAGAAACCGTCGATTTCAGCCCTAACTACGACGAATCCGAATTTGCGCCCGTGGTTTTACCCTCCCGCGTGCCTAATCTTTTAGTCAATGGGTCCTCAGGGATTGCTGTGGGGATGGCCACCAATATTCCGCCTCATAATCTCACGGAGGTCATCAATGCCTGCATCGCGCTGATTGAAGATCCGGAGTTAAGCATCGATGACCTGATGAATCATATTCCAGGCCCTGATTTCCCAACGGCCGCCATCATTAACGGCAAGGCGGGGATTGTTCAGGCTTACCGGACTGGCCGTGGACGAATTCTGATTCGCGCCCGTACCGAAATCGAAACGGAACCCCAGACTGGACGCCAGGCCATTATTATTAATGAGTTGCCTTATCAGGTGAATAAAGCGCGGCTTGTTGAAAAAATAGCCGACCTGGTACGCGAAAAGAAATTGGAAGGCATCTCAGGCCTTAGGGACGAGTCCGATAAATCCGGGATGCGCGTGGTCATCGAACTGAAGCGGGGTGAGGTTCCTGAAGTCATTCTCAATAACCTGTATGCCCACACGCAGATGCAGAATGTGTTTGGTATTAACATGGTAGCCCTGGTGGATGGCCAACCCAGAACCCTCAATCTCAAGCAGGTTCTCGACTATTTTATCAAGCATCGCCGCGAAGTAGTGACCCGCCGCACCATTTTCGAATTAAAGAAAGCCCGCAACCGGGCCCACATCCTTGAAGGATTGGGCATTGCGCTGGCCAATATTGACGAAATGATCGATTTGATCAAAAAATCACCCACGCCACAGGATGCCAAAGAGCGGCTGATGGAAAGGACCTGGAGTCCCGGTCTGGTGAAAGCCATGCTTGACAGCACCGGCAGCGACGCGTGTCGACCCGATGATCTGGCGCCTGAATTTGGCCTCATGCCTGACGGTTATCGCCTTTCTGTCAATCAGGCCCAGGCTATCCTTGAGCTGCGCCTGCATCGTCTGACCGCGCTTGAACAGGATAAAATCATTGATGAATTCAAGCAACTGCTTCAGGAAATCAAGGAACTGCTTAACATCCTTGCTTCGCCTGAGCGCTTAATGGAAGTCATTCGTGAGGAGTTTGTCGAAATAAGAAGCCAGTTTGGCGATGAGCGGCGTACTGAAATTACCGCCTCTCAGGAGGACATCACGCTTGAAGACTTAATTACAGAAGAAGACGTGGTGGTGACTCTGTCGCACCAGGGTTATGTCAAATACCAACCCATCTCCGCCTATCAGGCGCAACGCCGCGGCGGCAAGGGTAAATCCGCGACGAATGTTAAAGACGAGGATTTCATTGATCGCTTAATCATTGCCAGTACCCACGATACACTGCTGTGTTTTTCCAACCATGGCAAACTGTACTGGTTGAAAGCTTATCAATTACCTCTCGCAAGCCGTATTTCCCGAGGCAAACCCATTGTGAACATTCTGCCTTTGGCCGAAGATGAAGCCATCAATGCCATGTTGCCGGTTCGGGAGTACCAGGAAGGGTATTTTGTGTTTATGGCCACCCGCCACGGTACGGTCAAAAAAGTGCCGCTTGAAGCCTTCAGCCGCCCGCGATCCACAGGGATTATTGCTGTCGATCTGGACAATGACGATCGCCTGGTCGGTGTGGACATTACCGATGGCAGTAAAGACATCATGTTGTTCACTGATGCGGGTAAAGTCATTCGCTTTGATGAAAAACTGGTAAGACCCATGGGCCGGACTGCCAGAGGCGTCCGCGGCATCCGCCTCGCACCAGACCAGTCTGTCATTTCCTTAGTGGTGGCCAAGCCCGAGGGCACCATTCTTACAGCAACAGAAAAAGGCTATGGTAAACGGACGGATGTCAGTGAATACCGCATTTCAGGCCGTGGTGGCCAGGGCGTTATTTCCATTCAGGTCAATGAGCGCAATGGCAAAGTGGTGCGTGCCCTGCAGGTGGATGAAGGCGATGAAGTCATGCTGATTACGGATCAGGGAACCCTGGTTCGCTTCCGCGTCAAGGAATTATCGATTATCGGTCGTAACACCCAGGGCGTTCGCCTGATTAACGTTAGTTCGGGTGAGCATGTCGTGGGCATGCAGCGCATCGAAGAAATCAGCGAAGACGGCGAACAGGATGAAGAAGGTTTAGAGCAGGGTAATGAGGTAGAAGAAGACAGCAATGACTAGAGGTTATAATTTTGGCGCCGGCCCCGCGATGTTGCCGGAGCCCTTATTGGTTGAGGCGCAGAACGAATTCCTGGATTGGCAGGGTACCGGAATGTCCGTGATGGAAGCCGGTCACCGCACTCAGGAGTTTGATACCCTGATGAAGCGTGCTGAAAGTAATTTGCGTCAACTCATCGGCATTCCTGATAATTACCATGTGCTTTTTATGGGAGGAGCCGCCCGTACGCAGTTTGCAGTCATTCCCATGAATTTTTTAGGCAAAAAGCAGTTTGGCGGGTACTTAGTGACCGGTATCTGGTCAGAATTTGCTTTTGACGAGGCAAAAAAACTCAAAGCGGCCTACTGTGTCACCTCGGGTAAATCAGAAGGATTTACCACTATTCCGTCAGCCGATCAGTGGGAAATTAAAAAAGACAGCACCTACATTTATTACACCCCCAACGAGACCGTCAACGGCATCCGATTGCCAGACCCCCCAAAAACCCATGGTATTCCGCTGATCGCAGACATGACTTCCTGCCTGCTGAGCGAGCCCATTCATGTGGCCGATTATGATTTGATCTTTGCCGGCGCTCAAAAAAACATTGCCAATTCGGGCCTGACACTGGTAATTCTGAGTGATCGCCTGCTGGAATCGATTAACGACCCGGCATTACCCACGATGCTTGATTACCGTACCTATTCCGAAAGCCATTCCCTCTATGCCACACCACCGACATTTAACTGTTACATGGCGGATAAAATGTTCCAGTGGATACTGGATGAAGGCGGGGTTGAGGTGTTGTATCAGCGCAATTTGGAAAAAGCGAAGCGGCTATACAGCTACATTGATTCGTCTGACTTTTATCAGTGCAAAATTGACCCCCCTTACCGATCCATTGTCAACGTCTGCTTTTCATTAGCTCACAGTGCGTTGGAGGAGTTGTTCCTGACTCAGGCAAAAACCCGCGGCCTTCTGGCTTTAAAAGGCCATCGCTTTGTCGGAGGATTGCGCGCCAGTATGTATAATTCCATGCCCATGGCGGGGGTTGATGCCCTGATTCAATTCATGAGTGATTTTGCTAAGGAACATCCTTTATGAGTGCTTTACATTTCATCAGTAAGCCGGTGACTGCCCTGACGGGGGACATTACCGTTCCTGGCGATAAATCCATTTCCCATCGTGCAATTATTCTGGGCGCGATTGCTCAGGGTACGACCACCGTCAGCGGGTTTCTGGAGGGGCATGACTGCATGGCCACACTGAAAGCGTTTCAGGCCATGGGTGTGCGTATCGAAGGGCCTGTCTCGCGACGGGTGGTCATTCATGGGGTTGGGAAACACGGCTTGAAAAAACCGGAAAAACCCATTGATTGCGGGAACTCGGGAACCAGCATGCGCCTTCTGGCAGGTATTCTGGCTGCTCAGCCGTTTGATTCTGAACTCGATGGTGATGATAGTTTAAGAAAACGCCCGATGGAGCGCGTCAGCCGGCCCCTGCTGCAAATGGGTGCGGATTTAGTGACAACGGAAGGAAAACCGCCGGTGTATATTCGTGGCGGTCAACCACTGCGCGGCATTCACTATGAAATGCCTGAAGCCAGTGCCCAGGTGAAATCCTGCCTTCTGCTGGCGGGACTGTACGCCGAAGGGGAAACGACAGTGGTCGAGACGGGACATACCCGTGATCATACCGAGCGCATGTTGACTACGTTTTCCTATCCCATTCAAAAACTTGAAAGCGGCATTACCGTCAATTCAGAGAGTGAGTGCATTGGTTGTGATATCATTGTTCCCGGTGATATTTCTTCCGCAGCCTTTTTTATTGTGGCCGCGTCCATTATCCCAGGCTCCGATTTGATTATCCGTAATGTGGGCATTAATCCTACACGCACAGGAATTATCCAAATATTAGACATGATGGGTGCTAATATTACTATGACAAATAAACGCTTGTGCGGTGAGGAACCCGTTGCTGATTTGCATGTAAAATACGCGCCTCTGGAGGGAATAGATATTCCCACAGCCCTTGTGCCTCTGGCCATTGATGAGTTTCCCGTTATTTTTATTGCTGCAGCCTGTGCCAATGGTCAGACCAGACTTCACGGCGCCAAAGAGTTACGGGTGAAAGAAAGCGATCGCATTGGTTCCATGGTGGAGGGCTTGCAGCGTTTAGGCGTGGATGCTCAGGGTTTTGAAGACGGGGTCTTCATAAAAGGTGGAAAAATTTCAGGTGGTGAAGTGGAAAGTTTTAATGATCATCGTATTGCCATGGCATTTGCCATTGCAGGTGCTGTCGCTGACGGACCAGTCAAGGTAAGGCATTGCGACAACGTGGCAACCTCGTTTCCGGATTTTGTTAAAACCTCCAGAGCCATCGCCATGTCGATTGAGGAATACGTTGATGAAGTGCAATAAAATGGTTCCAGTAATCACCATTGATGGGCCGAGCGGTACAGGTAAAGGCACGATTTGTCACATGCTGGCCGATCATTTGGACTGGCATGTGCTCGACAGCGGCGCCATTTATCGGGTGCTTGCTTATGCCTTGAGAAAAAACCGGATTGATTTTAATCAGATTCAGGATATAGTAAAGTTGGCACACGCTCTGGATGTCCGCTTTGAGACTGACCCTCATCAACAGAGCAGGGTTATTCTCGATGGCGAGGATGTCTATGATCAGTTGCGTTCTGAACAGTGTGGTCAGGATGCTTCCGTCATTGCCGCGATTCCTGAAGTAAGGCAAGCGCTTTTGCAGCGACAACGCGCGTTTGCCCAGCCGCCAGGGTTGGTTACAGATGGTCGGGATATGGGCACTGTGATTTTTCCGGACGCTGTTTTGAAGATTTATCTGGATGCATCAGCAGAAGAAAGAGCAGCCAGGCGATATTTTCAGTTGAAAGAAAAGGGAATTGATGTTAGCCTCGCGCAGGTTGTTGATGAATTGGCTAAACGCGATGCGCGGGATACACAGCGTTCGCATGCGCCCCTCAAACCGGCAGCGGATGCAGTGAGGATTGATACAACTGGATTAACGATTGTACAAGTGTTCGATAATGTTTTAAAATTAATCGGACACCATTCGTTTTTTCGCTAAAAGCGAACAAGGGGGGAAGTTGAGTGGACCTCATACTTCCATTTTTTTACTAAAGAGTTTATTAAACATGTCTGAAAGTTTCAAAGAATTATTTGAGCAAAGTATCGTTGGTGCTCAATTTTATCCTGGTGCAATAATCACTGCAAAAGTAATCGATATCGATGACGATTTCGTCACCCTTAACGCGGGTCTGAAATCAGAAGGGATTGTCGCTGTCGAAGAATTCCAGGACAAGAATGGCGAGTTGGAAGTCCATGTCGGTGACATGGTGGAAGTGGCTTTGGATTCAGTCGAAGACGGCTATGGCGAAACCCTGCTGTCCCGTGAAAAAGCCAAACGTCAGGAAGCCTGGCGCAAACTGTCCAAGTGCCATGAAAACAACGATACAGTAACCGGCTTGATTTCTGGCAAGGTTAAAGGTGGTTTCACTGTTGAAATCGGTACAATCCGTGCATTCCTGCCAGGTTCTTTGGTTGATGTCAGACCTGTACGTGATCCATCCTACCTCGAAGGCAAAGAGCTTGAGTTTAAAGTAATCAAAATGGATCTGAAGCGAAACAACATCGTTGTTTCCCGACGTGCTGTTGTCGAAGAAGAAAGCAGTGCGGATCGTCAGGCCCTGCTGGAATCGCTGCATGACGGCCAGGTCTTGAACGGTATTGTCAAAAACCTCACTGATTACGGTGCGTTCATTGACCTCGGCGGTATTGACGGTCTGCTGCATATCACCGATATCTCCTGGAAACGCGTCAAGCACCCAAGTGAAGTGCTGTCTGTCGGCCAGGATGTCAAAGTGAAAGTATTGAGCTTTGACAGCGAACGTAACCGCGTGTCTTTAGGCATGAAGCAACTGGGGAATGATCCCTGGGTTGATCTGGTTGAGCGTTATCCTGTCGGTAAGAAGTTGCAGGGTAAAGTGACCAACATCACTGATTACGGCTGCTTCGTTGAAATCGAAGAGGGCGTTGAAGGCCTGGTTCACATGTCTGAAATGGATTGGACCAACAAAAACGTTCACCCCAGCAAAGTGGTTTCCATGGGTGATGTGGTCGATGTCATGGTTCTTGAGATTGATGAAGAACGACGTCGTATTTCCCTGGGCATGAAGCAATGTGTCGGCAATCCCTGGCATCAATTTGCTCAAACCCACAGCAAGGGTCAAAAAGTTACCGGTAAAATCCGATCAATCACTGATTTTGGTATTTTCATCGGTCTGGACGGCGAAATCGACGGTCTGGTTCACTTGTCTGACATTTCCTGGAATACACCCGGTGAAGAAGCAGTCAAGCAATTCAAGAAAGGTCAGGAGCTCGAAGCCGTTATTCTTGCGATTGATGCTGAGCGTGAGCGCATTTCCTTAGGTCTTAAGCAACTGGAAGGTGATAACTTCACAAGCTACGTTGAAGAGAATACCAAAGGCGCTATTGTCAAAGGTAAAGTCGTTGCCGTTGATCCAAAAACAGTCACTGTTGAATTAATGCAGGATGTAATTGGAACCATTCGTGTCAATGAATTATCTGAAGACAAAGTCGATGATGCGACCACCTTCTTTAAAGAAGGCGATGATGTTGAAGCGAAAATTGTCAATGTTGACAAAAAGAATCGCACCATCTCCCTGTCTATTAAAGCAAAAGACGCACAAGACCAGGCTGAAGCAATCAAGAAATACTCACGTAGCGGCGAAATGGCCTCCACGACTCTGGGTGATCTCTTGAAAGAGAAAATGGCCAGCAAAGATGTTGAATAAACATCGGTAAGTAAAAAAAGCGTAGTTTACTACGCTTTTTTTTTGTGGTTCACTTAGAGCACTTCATTTAAATACCCTGGCTGGATTAATCAACATTGATGTGTGTTCAGGATTCAGCATAAAAGCGTATGTAAAAGCGTATAAGGATAAATGCAATGCGTCTTTTGATGATATTGTTTTATTTGGTGTTGATTTTGGTCGGTGTGAGCTTTGCGGCTTTAAATGCCAGTTCTGTCGAAGTGAACTTTTACGTGACCACGGTGACAATGCCCATCTCCATTTTAATGACAATCATGCTCGGAATCGGAATTCTGGTTGGCTTTTTACTATTTCTTTTGCGCTATTGGCGGCTTAAACGCGAATTAGCCAAAGTAAGAAACCAGTTACGTCTGACTGAAAAAGAAATTAAAAATTTAAGGGATATACCATTAAAAGATCAACATTGAAGCGAAGGTTTGACAGCGTTTCAGAAATTAAGATAAAACCGCCCCGTTGTGATGATTTCAATCGATTGATTATTCGTCATGGAGACCGTTGATGATTAATTTATGGCCATTGTTATTGCCCGCCGCAGCCTGGTCAGGCTGGTGGGTTGCTAATCGAAGCTTTGCTGGCAAAGAATTGAAAGCAGGAAACCGCTTATCAAGAGAATATGTCGTTGGTCTTAATTATCTGTTGGATGAGCAGCCCGACAAGGCAGTGGATGTGTTCATTAAACTGCTGGAAGTCGACAGTGAAACGGTTGAAACCCATCTGGCACTGGGCAGTTTATTCCGTCGCCGTGGCGAAGTGGATCGTGCCATCCGCATTCATCAAAATTTAATTGCCCGCCCGCAACTGAGTCTTGTGGAAAGAAAAGAAGCCCTCATGGCCCTGGGGCAGGATTACATGAGCGCCGGTGTGTTTGATCGCGCCGAACGCATTTTCCTTGAAGTGGTCGAGCTTGGTGGCTCGCGGGAAACCTCCAGTCTGCAAGGGCTGCTTGCCATCTATCAACAGGAAAAATCCTGGGAAAATGCGCTGGATGTCATTAAAAAGCTGGAATTGTCAACCGGGCAGAGCATGCACATGCAGGCCGCTCATTACTATTGTGAAATTGCCGCGCAGGCCTTGAAAACCAGTGCCCTGGAAAAAGCACAGAATGCGATTAAACAAGCGCTATTGATAGATAAAATGTCAGTTCGCGGTAGTTTAATGCAGGCGTCTTTTGACATGGAGCAGGGCCGTTTCAAGCAGGCCATTCGGTCACTCAAACGGGTACCCCAGCAGGATCCGGAGTTTTTAAGTGAAATCATTGAACCGTTGGTCATTTGCCATCGCCATCTGGATTGCATGAATGAATGCGTGGCGTATCTGGAAGACACATTAAACGATCATCCTCGCGCGTCCACCATCTTTGTGATCGGGGATTACCTGCGCAGGGAAAAAAGCATGGATGCCGCCATTGATTTTGTATCAGAACAATTGAGCACCTACCCATCGATCAAGGGACTTAACCGCCTGATTTGCTGGCACCTTGAAACGGCCCATGGCAAAGTGCGGGACAAGCTGCAGATGCTTTATGACATCACCAGCAAGTTTCTTGATAATAAACCCATTTATCGCTGTACCCAGTGTGGATTTGGCGGTAAACACTTACATTGGCATTGCCCAAGTTGTAAGCAGTGGGGTAGAATGAAGCCTGTTCATGGATTAGAGGGAGATTAGGTTTTATCCTGATTTCTGGTTTAAATCGCTTTTAACGAGAACATTATGCAATTTATCGACCTTAAAAAGCAGTATCAATTAATCGAAACCGACGTGTTAAACGGTATTAAAAAAGTACTGGATCATGGCCAATACATCATGGGACCCGAGATTGGTCTATTGGAACGTCAACTGGCTGACTTTGTTGGTACCCGCCATGCCATTGTCAATGCCAGCGGCACAGACGCGCTGTTAATGGCGCTTCTGGCGCTTGAAATTGGACCCGGCGATGAAGTGATTACCAGCCCATTCAGTTTCTTCGCGACAGCGGAAGTGATTGCCTTATGTCAGGCCAAACCCGTTTTTGTCGATATTGATCCTGCAACGTATAACCTCGATGTTAAAAAACTGGAAGCGGCGATTACCCCCAACACGAAAGCGATTATGCCAGTCAGCCTCTATGGTCAAACGGCAGATATGGCGTCCATCAATCAGATTGCCAAAAAATACGGTTTGCCGGTGATTGAAGACGCGGCGCAAAGTTTTGGCGCCACCCAGAATGGCCATTATTCCTGCGCGTTATCCACCATTGGCTGCACGAGTTTCTTCCCCTCAAAACCCTTGGGCGGTTACGGGGATTCCGGTGCCTGTTTTACGGATGATGACATTCTCGCTGAGCGTCTGGCTGAAATTCGCATTCATGGCCAGAATGCCCGTTACTGCCATCGCCGCATAGGGATCAATGGCCGCATGGACACCATACAGGCCGCTATCCTGATTGAAAAGATGAAGTTATTTCCCAAAGAAATTGAACTGCGCCAGCAGGTGGCCGAACGTTACATGCAATTACTGGATGGCATTGCCCAGACGCCGGTTATTAAAAAAGGCAACACCAGTGTGTATGCCCAGTTCACCATAGAAGTACCCCATCGTGAAAAATTCCAAAAAGAAATGCAGATTCTGGGCATTCCAACGGCGGTGCATTACCCGGTTGCCATGCACGAGCAGGAAGCCCTGCAGTATTTAGGCTACAAAACCGGCGATTTTCCCTGTGCAGAAGCCGCCAGCAAACGTGTGGTCAGTTTGCCTATGCACCCTTATTTGACCATGGAAGAACAAAACAGGGTGGTTGATGCGGTAAAACGGTGCATTGCTTTATCGGTTGAAGTCGCCTGATGACGACCGAACTGATTGTCGCCCTTGATTTTCATCACGAGGCTGAGGCGTTAACGCTTGTTGAAAAGATAAACCCGGCTCATTGCGCCCTCAAGGTGGGCAATGAGCTGTTTACCCTGCTTGGACCTTCGTTTGTTAAAAAACTGGTTAATCAGCAATTCAACGTGTTTCTGGATTTGAAATTTCATGACATACCCAATACGGTTGCGCGTGCCTGCGCGGCGGCAGCGGAAATGGGTGTCTGGATGATGAACCTCCATGCCTCCGGGGGGTTGGCCATGATGCGCGCGGCAAAAAACGCACTGGAGGCTTTCGGCAAAGACAAGCCCTTGCTGATTGCAGTGACGGTATTAACCAGTATGAATTCATTGCAATTGCCTGAAATCGGCGTCGATACCTCCATTGCCAATCAGGTTAACCGTCTGGCTCATCTGACACACCAGGCGGAACTGGATGGCGTTGTCTGCTCTGCTTTGGAAGCACCCATCGTCAAGCAATTGTGTGGCGCTGATTTTTTAACCGTGACCCCCGGCATTCGACTGCCTGGCGATGCGGCCGATGATCAATCACGCATTGTAACGCCCAGGGATGCTTTGATGATGGGCAGTGACTACTTGGTCATGGGCCGATCCATCACTCGATCGCCTAATCCAGATCAGGTGATCGCTGACATTTTAGCCTCTCTGGCTGAGTAATAAACACGTGTCTTATTAACAGGCACGTGTATCGTTTAATAAACTTCTCCCTCCTGTATTCAATTCTACGATGATTTATGTTAGTTATTAAATTGGATAAATAATTTAGCAGTCAGGCCACTTTGGACAAAACGTGGTTCATACGATCACATAACAAAGGGATTTATTATGGCTCGAGAAAATGTGTTAAGTGATTTGTTGCGTAGGAATTGTGCTGAACATCCCAACACGCGCCTTCTTCAAAAAATACTCCTTTGTGTTCATCGTGGCTGGTTTAGAATCAATGGCCTGGCCCCAGACAACCATTATACGCTGGGGGATTACCTGCTTGATGACGAGCGTATCATTTTCGATTACACCCGCCTGAGCGATGAAGCGAAAGAAAAATTTATCCACTGGTTTTTAATGCCGCATTATCAGGATGCCCAAAAGGCTTTTCTAAGCGGGGTGGCGACGAATGATTACCGGGGATATACGGCAGAGGTCGGTTTAAGCTGGTGGGGCCGTATCACCAATCTTCTCTATTATCGTCGCAAAGCCTACCACTGGCCTCTGACGCCGCTGGAATTAACCTTAAATTATCAGTTAACAGGCATCGACATCTGTCCTGATAAATACGGCCTGTTGATTGGCCTTAAACAATTCGCCACTGAAAATAATGGCAGTAAATACCGCGATCCGGAGGATAATCAGCTAACCCCTTTGCGCAACGCCAAACGCCTGATATTAACCGACAGGCTAGTAGAAAATTTAATCAATGAAGATCCTGGATCCCTCGATTATGATGAGATGATCTTTAATCCGCACCCTTATGCCATTCGTGTTCCTTTACATAACCAGCGTATGGAGGAGATGTACGAATACCGTCAGACACAGCGGTTTATCACCACGCAAACCTGGTACCAGCGCGTGTGGCGCTGGATTAAATCCTGGTACGAAAAGCCCAATAACGAGTATGAACTGGAAGAGTTCAAATTCCGGGAAAAAAATTATCAGCCGCTCATTGAAGACGATGACGTGATTGTGTCCGAGCGGCCATCCACTGGTGAAATCCTGATAACCGAAAAACGTCCTGAGCTGGACAACATGGTGTTTTGCGGCG
This sequence comes from Legionella taurinensis, assembly GCF_900452865.1. Classification (NCBI taxonomy): domain Bacteria; kingdom Pseudomonadati; phylum Pseudomonadota; class Gammaproteobacteria; order Legionellales; family Legionellaceae; genus Legionella; species Legionella taurinensis. Next base: position 1,777,636 of record NZ_UGOZ01000001.1, on the reverse strand, counting down.
GCGGCGGCAAAATTTTTGCTCACGTAGGGGCCTATAAAGCCTGTGAAGAGACCGGTATTACGCCAACGCGTTTTGCTGGAAGCTCGGCTGGTGCCATCATGGCGGTGTTGTGTTATTTAGGTTATTCCTCCGAGGAGATATTGAATTTTTTTAAAGAGTTCAGGCAGGAGAATCTGATTCACTTCGACATTGACAGTTCAGGGATGTCAGACACCCAGGCAGTGAAAGGGGCGTTGGATTTTATGGTGACGCAGAAAGTGAATCAAATCATTCAACGCTATGGAATTGACACCACCGCCAAAGGCCGAAAATTCCTCTCCGAAGAAGTGCTTTATAATAATAAAATCACCTTTGCTTCGCTTAAAGCGCTTAAAGAACGTTACCCGGATTGTGGACTCGGTAATGAGCTGGTCGTTACCGCCACCAATATGCCGCAACGCAAAACCCGTTATTTCTCAAGCACGACCTCGCCGGATCTTGAAGTCAGTGCGGCAGTGACCATTTCGGCCAGCCTGCCCGTGGTTTTTAAACCCACCATTTTTGAAGGCGAACGGTACAATGATGGTGGCGTATTAAACAATCTCCCTACCAATGTCTTTCATGACAATCATTCCACCTTACTGACCTCAGAATACGGCAATTGTTTAAGTTTGCTTGCTTTCCAATTTGACAATGGCTGTGAACGGGGCTTACTCGACAAGCTGGTGGATCGTATCTATCGGGAAAATTTTATCTGGAACTGGATCTATGGTTTCCTAACCGGGGTGAAAGACCCGGTCAGCGGTTGGGAGCAGGATCGCTTAAGGCTGATGCAGCACAGTAATCAAGTGGTCCTCTTGCCTACAGGGAATGTGTCAGCCACCCAATTTAATATTACCCCGGAAGAACAGGTGATGCTGGTTAAAAATGGTGAGGAGGCCGTAAAGAATTACATTGCCCCACGTTACCACACCCGCCAGGGGGTTAAGGCGCGTAACGAAGAATACATGTATGCCAATTTTGCCAGTATCGAAGAGGCGCTTTATTTTACCTGCTTTCGTAATCGCAAAGACTGGTTTGAGCGTCTGGCCGCCATTGCCTTGAAACGGGGGATGACGGCTGAGAAATTGAACGAGATTCGCGAACGTCATTTCCCGGAACCCAGGCCAGCACCAATAAGGGTACCGTCTGCCATTGACAGTGATTTTTTTAATTCAGGCCTTTCGTCCTGGCTTCGCCGTGTCAACACCCTGTGCAACATGCAGATTTTTGAATGCCTGTTTCCCATTTTTTTAAAATTGCCTACCGGTGTGTTTAAAAAGCCCGCTGACTTGAAAATCTATAAAATGGCAAGGCATTCCTTTGCCTTGACTAATCCCCATCAAAGCCTTGATATGCTGCTTAAAATCAATGGCGAAGTGCATGTGTTGTTTGCCATACTTAAACACATCACATCGAGGTTAAATGTTGAATCGTTAAAGGAACAATGCCAGCAATTGAAATGCTTTGAAGCCATTCTCAATAACAAATGCATGACTGAAGAATCGGTGTTCTATGGGAACTGGGATTTAACTCCTGAGCAGGCTAACCGATTGTTTAAAGCCTTCCAGGCCGGTAATCTAAACACGGCCCGCGTTATTTGTTACAGCTTAAAGAACAAAGAGGAGCCCCTGCAGACCGTCGCTAAGGGGCAGGGGGATGAACTCATTTACACGGATGAACACTATGAGGACACTGATTACTGGGGCATCACGGGGAATAGGGCAAGCCTTAGCGTTTGAGTTTGCAAGGCAGGGGCATGATGTGGTTCTCGTGGCCCGGGACGAGCCGCGGCTCAATGAACTGGCAGCTACGCTTCGATTAAAATTCGGCATTCAGGCTGACATCGTGGCCATGGATTTAAGTCGTCCAGGCAGTGCGCAGTATCTCATCAATGCCCTTGAAGCAAAACAACTGGATATTGAATGCCTGATTAATAATGCAGGCATCGGCTGCCTGGCCGATTTTGTTGACATGGATGGGGAGACAGTCAACGCCACGATGCAATTAAACATGGTCTGTTTAACCGAACTGACCCACCATTACGCCGTCCGTTTCAGCAAACTGGGGCGAGGGAAAATATTACAGGTGGCCTCAACGGCTGGTTTTCAACCGGGGCCGCGCATGTCGGTTTACTATGCTACGAAAGCTTATGTGATTTCCCTTTCGGTGGCTCTGGCCTATGAATTAAAGCCGCAGGGGGTGACGGTTTCTATCCTGTGTCCCGGGCCAACAGAAAGCGCTTTTATGGAAAGGGCTCACATGCAGGGCTCCTGGCTTGCTCGTGGCATCATAGGTTTAATGAGTGCAGAAAAAGTTGCTCGTAAGGCTTATAGCGGATTAAATAGCAATCAATTGTTTATTATTCCCGGTATAATGAATAAAATTCTGGTTTTTGCTGCGAAACTCTCTCCCCGGTTTATGTCCACGAGAATTGTCGCTTTTTTTCATCGAAAACAGGTTTAAGGTGGCATGTCGAATCATTTAAATCATTATTATCTTCAAGAGATGGGGATCGAACCCTGGATCTTACGTGAGGGCCACACCGGGTGCGACAAGCAATTAAAGCAATTGATGACGACCGTGGCTTCCTGCAGACGGTGCTCGCTTGCCGATACACGTACCAATACGGTTTTTTCGCGAGGTAATCCCGGCGCGAAGCTCATGATTATTGGTGAGGCTCCGGGATTTTATGAGGATAAACAAGGCAAGCCCTTTGTCGGCAAGGCCGGCCTGTTGCTTGATCGCATGTTAAAGAGCATCGGACTGGACGAACAACAGGTGTACATTGCCAATGTCTTAAAATGCCGTCCGCCGGATAATCGTGATCCAATGGCAGACGAAATTGAGCAGTGCCGCGACTACCTGGTAAAACAAATTGAATTGGTATCGCCTGCATTGCTTCTCGCCCTGGGGCGTTTTGCCGGGCAATTTCTCATGGGTAAAACTACGCCTTTGAATCAGATGAGGGCTAAATTACACTCTTATCAAGCGATTCCTTTTTTAGTTACCTATCATCCAGCTTATCTTTTACGCAATCCAAAAGATAAAAAACACGCATTTAGCGATTTACTTTTGGTTAAACAACGATTGTCCAGCGGCGACGAACAGCAGGCAACGGGCCTTCAGTCTTGTTGAGTTATTAGTCAGCCTGGCTTTGTTCACTCTGTTGTTGAGTTTTTATCTGGGAATGAATGCCAATAACCAGCTCAAAACGCAACTGTTCGTGGCGCAGCATCGATTGACACAAGCCATACACTATGCCCGCAACCAAGCCCTGGTTAAGCATTCTGTCCTGATTTTACACCCTGTGGAGCAGGGCAATTGGGCAAAGGGCATGGTGCTTTTTAAAGACCCTGGCGAGCATCGTTTCAGCCATCAGCAGGAGGTGGTGTATGAATGGCATGAGCTAGGCGGTCCATTAACCATTACCTGGTCCGGGTTTCACTCGCAAGACGCGTTGATTTTTAGCCACGCCCTCGGCCACGCCGCAGCCAATGGTTATTTTTCCATTGCTTATCAAGGGGTTGAACTGGGCCGGATTGTTATCAATCGGCTGGGCCGACTCCGCGTCGTTAATTACATTTAACAGCAAAATAGCCTATAATTTATACAGAATTTTCGGAAAATGGTGATTATTTTGAAAGGGACGTGCCGAGCGGGGTTTACCCTGACAGAATTTATGGTCACCTTGGCTGTGGCTGGAATTTTTATGGCTGTGGGCGTTCCGGCCTATTACTCGTTAATTCAAAACAACAAGGCGGTGGGAATGACCAATAAATTATCCGCCAGTTTCAGCTATGCCCGCATGGAAGCCATTAAACGGGGTATTCGCGTTTCGGTTTGTCCAGCCGCCAATGCGGCTTTCAATGCCTGCGGTAACGGTGCGCAATGGGCACAGGGCTGGATTGTTTTTCTTGACGCCAATAACAATAATACGATTGATTCAGCCGCCGATGTGGTTAAAATCCAGGAAGCGCTGCCAGCGGGGACAACCGTCAACGCCAATCTGGGAATAGTCAGTTATGACAGTTCGGGCTTCGTGACCAGCGGTGCGTTGAACATGACCATCTCCGCTGCAGGTTGCAGCGGTAACAATGCCCGTTCATTAGCCATAACGTCCAGCGGCCGATTAAGCGTTGGTAAAATGAACTGTCCTTAATCCGCATCGATTCTCATTCTGTATTCTCCCTGATCTCAATGTTATACTGCATGCGTTTTGTTAGCCGCTGATTGCTTATGCCATTTGAAATTTCACCAGCACTGACCCGTTCATTTAAGCCGCCTGACGCTTTGCTTCCCTGGTTGACGCACGCAGAGGAGTTATCTGCCAAATTGCGTCAGACCGCGGGTCAGGTTGCCCTTCATGTGTTAAAGCAGGACTGGGTCCCGACCGGCTGGTGGGAGAGGTCTGTCTTGGGCTTGACCTTGGCCACGGTTGTTCAGCGCGAGGTGATTGTCTCTGTCGCAGAGACGCCTTGCTGGTATGGGCGCACCGTCATCCCTGAGATGACCTGGTTAAACAATCAGTCTTTTTTTGCGCGATTGCGGCAGGAGTCCTTAGGCGCGCTTGTTTTTTACACGGATGAGGTGGTGCGTGTCCGTACTGAGTATTATGCGGTGAATTCAAGCTGCATGGAATATTATTGGCCCGATCGGGGGTTGACTCAGAATGAATCCTTGCTTTGGATTCGCCTGTCAGAGTTTAGTCTTTCTGAAAAATACCCGTTTCACCTAATCGAAATTTTATTGCCTGGACTTTTGCGAGTAATCTGATGGATGTTTGGTCTTATCTGCGTTTGATGCGTTTTCATAAACCTGCTGGCACGCTGTTACTTTGGGCTCCAACAGCCTGGGCGTTATGGATAGGTTCTCAGGGGACGCCGCCTGTCGCGTTGCTCCTTTATTTTTTCTTAGGCACGGTTATCATGCGCGCTGCCGGTTGCGTCATGAATGATATTGCCGATCGGCACATTGACTGCCACGTTCAGCGCACACGGGAAAGGCCCTTAACCAGCGGTCAATTGACGCTTCGACAGGCAACAGGCACTCTGTTCGTGTTGCTGGGTCTGGCGTTATTCATTCTGTTGCAATTGCCCTATGCCTGTTTTTATTATGCCCTTGTTGCTTTGTTACTAACCATCGTTTACCCGTTTTGCAAGCGGATTATCGCCTGTCCACAACTGGTTTTGGGGTTGGCGTTTTCCATGGGTATCCCCATGGCATTTGCCGCCTTGCATCGCCCGGTGGATTTATCCATGACGCTGCTATTTGTGATTAATTTTGCCTGGATTGTGGCTTATGACACTGAATATGCCATGGTCGACCGACAGGACGATTTACGCATAGGCGTCAAGTCCACGGCCATTTATTTTGCACAATGGGATACATTTATCATTGCTGTCCTGCAGGCCATTCTGCATGGTTTATGGCTGCTGTTAGCCTGTATTTCCTCCCTGTCCCTGCCTTTTTTCCTTTGCTGGTTAGCAGGCGGAGGATTGCTACTGTATCAGCAATGGCTTATCTCCGAGAGAAAGGAAGCCGCCTGCCTTAAGGCATTTTCGGTAAACAGTGGGTATGGTCTGATTCTTTGGGTAGGGTTAATCCTTGATGCCCTGCTTAAGTAATCCAGAATAGGCATGCGCAGCCTTCATCAAATGGCTGTTATGGAGGCCGGTGCCCCTTTCATGGATGCCCGCCTGCACGCGGCGAAGAACAAGAAGGGAGGCATAGGATGACCCTGTCTGTGGACTCATCCGCTGTCTTGCCCGCGAAGGCCGGCAACTATTCGAAAACCCGTATGGGGGATGCCTGGGACGAAGCAGGCAAGACCACGCGACTAAGGGGACTGCGTGAGCTCATCCAATAAACTGCTGGCGCCAATCCTAAACCAGCTTTTATGAACAGGTTTGTCCAGGCAATATTCCGCCAGATGAATGTAGGCCAAGGCGGGTGATTTTTGTTTTACTCCACCGGATACCTTAATCCCGCAGACCGAGTTGCTGTCATGGATGGCTTTCATTAGGGTAAAAACCGCAAGCGGTGTAGCCCCGATCGCTATCTTACCCGTTGAGGTTTTTAAAAAGTCGCAACCTTGCTCGATGATCTCGCGGCAAGCCCGGTAAAGGGTGGTGACTGAAGGGAAGGCGCCTGTTTCAAGGATAACCTTAAAGACAACCTGCCTGCTCCGGCAAAGTTCGTAGAGCGTCTGGCAATGGTTAAGGGCATGGGCTGTTTTTCCCTTTAAATAATCGGTGTAAGGGAAAACATAATCCAGTTCATCCGCTTTCCCTTCGTCAATGGCCAGACGGGCATCCTCTTCAACCGCCGTCAGCGGCTGAAGACCCTCCGGAAAATTCACAACCGTGGCTCGCTTAAGCGAGAGGTTTTGAGGCAGGTGAAGCAGATGCCGGGGGTAAACACAAGCAGCAGCGACAGGGTATCGGGTTGTTTTTTGTACGAATTTCGACAGAGCCTGTTCGTTCGCTTCGGTATCGAGCAGCGTCAAATCAAGCAGCGTGATTATTTCTTCAGCGCTTACAATGCGCTTGTTTTGGTCACTCTCCAGATCTTGAAGTGTCCGGCTGTACTCGCGTTCGATGGTCATGCAAGTCCTGCAATGAATGTTTTAACCAAGCGGTTTAATTTTTCTGCCGCTTGGGACGCCATCATGACTACCGCTTCATGGCTGTGGCTGCAACTGGCTAAGCCGGTGGCATAATTGGTAATGGTTGCAATAACCGCCACCTTCATGCCGCAATGGTTGGCCACCAGCACTTCAGGTACGGTCGACATGCCCACGGCATCCGCACCCCAGATGCGGAAAGCACGGATTTCTGCTGCGGTTTCATAATTCGGACCCAATATGGATAAATAGACACCCTGATGAAGATTAATCTGTTCCTTTAGGGCAATCTGCAGCAGCGTATGACGTGTGGCTTTGTCGTAAGCATTATCCAGGGGGAAAAAGCGTGGGCCAAATTCGTCGTCATTCGGTCCAACCAATGGATTTCCGGGTTGCAGGTTGATGTGATCGGTAATAAGCATTAATTCCCCGGGGCCGACGTCTTCCCGTAATGAACCGGAGGCGTTCGTGGCGAAAAAATATTCACAACCCAGTAATTTTAACGTACGGACATACGTTTTCACCACGTTGTAATCGACGCCTTCGTACGTGTGGGCACGGCCTTGCAAACACACTACGCCAACGCCATGCAAATAACCCAGAACCAGCTTGCTGCCGTGACCGTGCACAGAGGTTTTGGGAAAGCCGGGTAGCTCGGCATAGTCAATGGATACGGCATTTTCCAATTGTTCAGCAAAACTGCCTAAGCCGGAGCCTAAAACAATACCAATGGCTGGGCTGAAGTCAGGAACACGTGTCTTAATTTCTGCTGCTGCCAGATGGGCCGGGCTCAAATTCGTCTGCGTCATTTTTCTTCCAATATTCTCTTGGTTACAAATCGCTGCTGACTATACTCATTATCGACTGGGCTTACAAGACGTTAAAACCACGCGAAAGTTTTTTTGCAATTAAAAGGGTTATAAATAAAGGCATTAATCAGGAAACACCATTGTTTATTGGTAATCAGCAGCATGGCAGCTTGCCTGCTTATTGTTGTCAGTATCCGATCAGGTTACTATAGGTCATTTTGTTGATTACTCTTACCTCATGCCCACAGTCCAAAAAAGAAGATTTGCCTTACTGACCGTTGTTGTCTTCCTTATCCTGATTAACTTAAGTCTACGGATGATGCACTATTGGGCCAATCGCCAGATGACGACCAACATGCTGCCCACACCGGAATCAGATTCTCTCAACACCCGGAAAAAAGAGGTATCCCCTTGGCAGCCGCTGAGTAAAGGGGTGATGGAAACCGTACAGGCTGTCCCTGACACCCCAGTGATTTATGCGGGCGGCTTTGATGCCCTGAACGATGACAATGGGCCGGTGTACAAATCGCTTGACGGCGGAAAAAGCTGGGTAGCTGCAAGTCAGGGTTTTCCTGAGAATGCACTGGTGAACGCCGTGGTTCCCTTGAGCGAAAACAAAGTCTATGCCGCCACCTGGGGGGCCGGTGTGTTTAAAACAGAAGACGGCGGCAATACCTGGTTGAGCATCAATAAAGGCTTACCGGGTAAGGATATCCTTGCGCTTTCGGTTGTGGACGAGAACACGTTGTATGTCAGTACCTCGGGCAAATTGGCTTCGCGCGGCGGTATTTTTAAAACAGTTGATGGCGGCGCCCATTGGCAAAGCGTCTACAAAACCTGGCCTAACCGGGTGTTAAGCCTGGATGCAGTCGATGCCAATACGGTTTATGCGGGCATAAGCCCCGGGTGGGCTACTAATGGGACACTCATTAAAACAACCGACGGCGGGGCGCATTGGTCGACGCTTTACGTCGGATCCCGTCATCTGCAGATAACCAATCTCGCAGCCCATGATGCCAATACCGTCTATGTAGCCACCTCGGAAGGCCTGTTAAAAACCACCGATGGTGGTCGCTACTGGATGGCGGTCAATGGCGGTTTACCCATCTCCTTTAACGCCACCACGTATTCCCTGTCAGGACTTTACGTTGATGATGACAAACGGGTGTATGTTGGGGCAAGGACGGATGCTGCGCGAAGCGGAGCGGTTTATTATACGGTGGATGGCGGCATACACTGGTTTTCAGCCCGCAAGGGGTTAAAAACCGATTCGGTCAACAGCATCTCGGCGTTAAAAAATGGTACCGTTTATATTGGTACCAATCAGGGCATATTTAAATCACAGATTCGCTAAGGATTACACGATCTGACATAAGCCTAAAGAGGGCTCTTCTTGCGCTTTTGTCTGACGAGCCAGCCTGAAATCAGCTTGGGCGTTCGTGTAGTGCATTAATTCGATGAGGTCGTTTTTATGCAGTGACTGCGCCAATTCCGGGAATGTGTAGCCCATGATGAGGGCTGTTATTTCAAGCGGTAATCGAAGCAGGTTTTCATAGGCGAGGTGATCGTTTGTCAAGGCAGCGGGGTTTTCTTTTTGTTTGCCAAAAAAAGTCATGGCGTTTTTCATCTTCAGTAATTTTTGAATGTAATTTTTATTAAGATGAATCCCTTGCTGCAATAAGAGAGCGGAACACGTTGGGGAAAGAATAATGGTTTTGTGGAAATCGGTTTTAGGGTGAAATTCAAGGGGCAGGTATTGTTTCAAAAATAACAATTCCTGCTTGATGATCTCGTGATTTGGTTTGCCCTTGGCATAAATGTCCCGATAGGCCGGATTGCCTGGCATATCCATAGCAAGGCAACCATCCTGTCGAAGGGTGAATTCTGCGTCGCTAAACAGCCACCATTCGGTATAATTCCAGGTGTAATGCCCATTGTCATGAGCCAGTTGACCAATCGCAGGTCGGAAAAATCGTTTTTTTGCCTCCAGGCCTAAATTGTCGACAAGGTGGATTAATTCAACCTTTCGGTAGGTCAAGAGCGATTGAGTCATTTCAATCAGCATCCTGATTTGGCTGTAATGATCAAGTGGTGAGGCAAGAAGCTTATTGGCAGAGGTATAGAGGATGAGATACCGGTTTTTCATTTCCAGGCATTCACTAAACGACTTGCCCTGTTGCCTGGCAAAATGATCGACTTTGGCCAGGGCATCAAGCGTCGAGCGGTAAAGGGGAACAGAACACTGCCATGAGAGGATGGTCGCTGTTAATCGTTGTGTCACCTGCTGACGCGGCAATGAACGTGCAAGGAGGTTTTCCAGCGGTTGGATTAACTGGCCTTCCGATACCTTTTCGTAAAGAACCGAATCGCTGAGCACGGTGTGATCAAATTCCCTGCTTTCAAGGTAGGCATCAATGGCTGCAAGGAAATCCAACGCCATGAGACGATGATGCGGCAAGCGATAGTGTACGGATGTAATTCTTGAGAGGAAGGGTTTATTCTGGTAATTCAACTCAATGAAGGAGTCAGGCTCCTCAGCAATTAACTCTGTAATCTGAAGCTCCTTCTGAAAAGCCACCGCATCCATGGGATAACTTCTATTGAATAAATCCAGAAACCTGTGCAGGACATGCCCTGCGTTCTTTTTGTGGTTATACCAGATTTCATCCTGCTGGTTTTCAAAGAAAGAAAGCGTTTCAAACAGGACAACAATGTCATGATCTTGGCGTTGAGTAACGATATTTAAAATGCGCACGTTTCATCCTTGAAACAGGAGGTGGTTCATTTTAGTGAGAACAAGCGATTGTTTCAATGAGAAAAATAACCCTAACCCTTTTGACTATCAGGGTCCCGTGTACTTCTCAACTGTCAGCACAACTCCGTTTTCAAATTATCCAGCACACGTTGAATCAAACCCTGAAGCTGATTTTTTTCTGCCTCACTGAAACCCTGTAGCGCATGTTCGTTGAGGCGATTGGCATTGTCAGCGAGCATGGATTCTGTCTGTTTGCCTTTTTCGCTGAGGTAGATTAATACCGCACGCCGATCCGTGGGGCTCGGTTGGCGAAGAATGAAGCCGTCGCGCTCCATGCGATCCAGGGTTCGTACCGCGGTGGGCTGCTCGACGTCAATGCGCTGCACCAGTTCGGTTTGAGTCAGCCCGTCCTGATTTAAAAGCTCCATCAAAATAAACGTGTACGCATGATTGATCTCATGCGGTTTTAATAATTCATTGGCGCGTTTCAGCAGCAGCCGATTGGTTTTTTTTAACAGGGTTGACAGGTACATGATTTCCTTTTATTTGCATAGCTTGCTATATAATAATAGACTATGTTAAACTATACCCAGTTATTCAGGAGTAATCAATGAAAAAAGTAACCCTCTATCAAGTCGATGCCTTTGCCTCATCCCTCTTTCGCGGCAATCCCGCTGCCGTCTGCCCGTTGCAGGAATGGTTGCCCGATGACCTGATGCAGGCCATTGCCAGTGAAAATAACCTGTCGGAAACCGCTTTTTTTGTCCCGAAAGGGGATGGTTTTCATTTGCGCTGGTTTACGCCGAATGAAGAGATTGAACTGTGCGGCCATGCGACCTTAGCCAGCGCTTATGTTCTCTTTGAGAAGCTGAATTATACTCGGCAAACCATTCAATTTACCTGTTTAAGCGGCGAGCTTCTCGTTATGCGGCAGCCGCAAGGCCTGGTGATGGATTTTCCTGCCTTGCCCTATGAGGAAATACCCTGGCAGCCGGACTACGGGATAACCGCTTTACCAAAACCGGTGAAGGTATTAAAAAGCCGTTTTGATTTAATGTTTGTTTACGATGACGAAGCGGACGTGGTTTCTGCAAAGCCCAACCTTGAGGCTGTGGCTCAACTGGATTACCGCGGTCTGATTTTAACGGCACCGTCAACGCGGACTGATGTGTATTCGCGATGTTTTTATCCGGGTTGTGATGTGCCGGAGGATCCGGTCACCGGGTCGGCTCATTGCGTGATTGCCCCTTATTGGTGTGAACAATTCGGCAAAAACAACATCACCGCACAACAGGGCGGGCGCCGCCGCGGTGAGCTGAGTTGCGAGGTCAGGGGAAACCGCGTCTTTTTAAGCGGTGTGTGCCAGCTTTATCTTGAAGGCGTCATTCACTTACCGGAATGACGGGCAGTTCGACCGACGGGTCCTCGTCAACCGCGGACTGGGAGGGCCATGGCAGCGATGATAGCCAGCCTTTCCCTTCCACCAGCCGCGTAATCATCAGGCTGCTCGCGGTGTTGGCGGTGACATTAAGCAGGGTGGCAATGGGATCAATGATAATGCTGATGGCTGCCACCGCAATCAGCACCGAAGGCGGGAACCCGTAAACGTTTAAAATCAGCAATTCACCCAGCATGCCGCCGCTGGGTATGGCGCCCATCACCGTGCCGACCAGCACGGAAACGCCAACAGCCAGCGTCAGTACAGCAAGGCCGTTAAAATCGAGATGAAACAGACCAAACAGAAAGGCAATTTTGAACAGGCCGCCGATGACGGAACCGTCTTTGTGAATGAGGGTGCCTAACGGAATAACCGTTTCGGTGATTTCCGAGGGCACACGCATGGCCCTGGCGGCGTACAGATTGGCAGGGATACTGGCCGCGCTGGAGCAGGTCGCCAGAGCCGTGGTGGCGGGCAACAGTGTGTTTTTCCAGAACAAAACCAAACCTGCCTTTTTTCCTGCAAAAAAAGCATAGCCGCTTAACCCTACGGCGAAGTAAACCAGGGCACAGGCATAATAGAGCACAGCAATGCGAAAATAATTGCTCAGCAATTGCGGCCCCAATTCACTCACCAATACGGCAAAATAGGCAAAAAAGCCGACGGGGGCAACCCTCATAATCAAAGTAAATACCCGCATAAAAACCGTTTCGCCGGCTTTTAAAAAGCTAAAAAAAGCCGGGTTTGGATGATGCGTCAGTGCCAGTCCAACCAGTATTGAAAAAACAATCAGAGCCAGCATGTGATGATGGGACAGAAGCTGGCTGAAATCCGGTACCGAAAACATACCGACAAGCTGCTCTGAAAAATGGACTGCTTCACTGCCAGGGGTTGGCGGTAAGGGCAAATAAACCCCTTGAGCCGGCGGAAAGAGTTTGACGACAAGCAGGGCATACAGTGCAGCAATGAATCCGGTTAAGACAAAAACCACAGCCATACTGCCCATGATTTTACCCAGTTTGTTTAAAGAGCCTGCTTTGGCAATCGCTGAGGACACACTGAAAAAAATAAGGGGAACAATCACTGTAAAAATTAAATTTAAAAAAACATCGCCCAGGGGCTTAAGCAATTTGACCTGCTGCGGAAACCAATAACCCGCGGCGCCGCCGCCAACGATCGATAAAAGCAGCAACGAGGGGAAAAAATAGGATTGCAATGTTTTATTTTGCATGGCCACCGCAGTCATTTCCATTTAGAATTGTTTGATACCTAAAGCAAAGCATACCTGACCTGAGGCAAGGACTAAGAAATGGTTTTTCCTTACCACGTGATCGATTTAACCCACACCATCGCGCCAGCCATCCCAACCTGGGAAGGGACTGTTGGATTTGAGCAGGAGGTTTTGCTCGATTACGGGCAATGTACTACAGAACCGCCTTTTTGTGTACAACAATTTACCCTTGAGGCTGGCTTAGGGACTCACCTGGATGCGCCGGCCCATTGCATTCCCCATGGCCTTACCGTGGATAAACTGCCTTTAAGCGATTTGCTTGTGCCTTGCGTGATGATTGATGTGTCGTCCAAAGCCCATGCCAGCTATCGCATCAGTCCTGACGATCTCACCGACTTTGAACAACAGCACGGGCCGCTGCCGCCCCGCAGTTTTGTGGTTTTTTATACTGGCTGGTCCCGATTCTGGGATGATCCGATAAAGTACCGTAACAATCTGATTTTTCCCTGTGTGGCTAAGGAGACGGCGGAATTATTGATAACGCGCGACATTGCCGGCCTTGGCATCGACACCCTGTCACCGGACAGGCCGGATGGCGGCTACCCGGTTCACCAAATCGTACTGGGGTCAGAGCGCTACCTCGTTGAAAACGTGGCGAATGCGGACAGGCTTCCTGCCAAAGGCAGTTTTGCCTTAATCCTCCCTACAAAAATCCAGGGCGCTACCGAAGCCTGGGTGCGCCTGCTGGCTTTGGTGAGTCCTTGACTCAGTAAACCACGACTTCACGTAACGCCGGCTGAACCTGCTCGACTTTAATGGGTTCAATGGGGTGGAAAAACAGTTTGCTGAGATCCATCACCGGGGGTAACGCGTCCGTCTTATTTGAGGGTTGTTGTGCGACAAACACGTCATAGCGTTGCCTTAAATTTTTTAATTTCTGGTGCATGGTCAATTGCGCTTCGATATGCCCTCCGTTTAATTCGGGCGTTGTGACCGTCTTTGGCATGACAACCGGCGAATCATAGCGGCTTTCCCTGTCACAAAAAACCACCGCGGCTGAGGGTGTTTTACTGCCGGTAATGCCATAGTGCCACCACCGTTTAATCAGTTGCCAGAATTTAAAATACCAGCTGCCTACATGGGCGTTTAATTCGCCCTCTACCACGGCCTCCAAATGAATTTTTTCTATTTTTGGATTGGTTTTTTTCTCCGGGCTGTTTGTTTTATACAGCTCGCAGGCATGCCTGACGAGATCGTATTTTTTCTGTTGCCCGAAATGCTCGATCAAAGCCAGTTGGCATTGCTGCGGGGTGTACGATTTACGCTTGAGGTGGTTTTGCGCATGATAGACGGCCATTTGACTGAACAGGGTGTAATCCATTCGTGAGGGCTTGGCCGTAAAGCACTGTTCAAGTGCTTGAAAAATGCATGGGCTGACATTGCGGTTTGGCAGTTTGACCATCACCTCTGAAAGCGGCAGCAAATCGGCTTTTGCCGTCTTGCAATAATCATTAAGCAGGTTTTTTAAAGGCAACACGTCACCGGAGTAATTCGCAAGGTAGGCGCTGATTAAAGGCATTTTTAAGGAATCGGTCATGGCCCAGCTTTGTTTATTGATTTCTTTCCAATCAATGATGGCTTTGTTGGCCTTTAATTCCTGAATGGTTTTTTTCGTTTGCGGCGCTTCGCCATTAAACCAGCCGGCTAAGGTATCGACGACCTCCTGCAGTTTTTCTTTAAAGGCCGGGGGTATAAAATGGCGTGCGGCGATGGCGTTTAAGGTGCTTCGTTCAAAGTGGAGGCCTGCCAGTTGGCTATCAAATTGATTCTGATGATAAAACAACGACGTGTTACCGCAATTGGCGGTGCGAAAGACCAACTCGCTTACTAATTTTTTGCCGATTTTTTTATTGTGATCCAGCGCACCGGCGAGACCGAAATGCCGTTTGACAAACAGGCTGTAGCCACTCAGTTCGTCGCTCGTCCAATGATCTGGACTGTAGCGCAATTCAACCCGCTGAAAGAAATCCTGACGTTGGCGGTGAAGAATCAGCAACAGCAGGCGGTATTGGTAGCTGGTGGACAACTCATTGATTTTTAGGCGGTTAACCGCGGCAATAACCGGTGTGCAATGCGCTCTCTGGAAGAAAGCCGTCAACCCCGACAGTGTGCTGTCAAGGGTGTCTAAGGGGGAGTTGATGTCCGCATCGAGAAAAGCCCGCCAAACAAGTCTGGCGATGTTTTCTTTTGCTATCAAAGCAGTCATCAGGGTATCCCACTGCTTATCCAGTACAGCGTTTTTCTGTCTTTTTTCCTGAAGACAGGTTAAGGCGCGAAGAAGAAGAGTGCGTTGATTGTGCGAAACCGCATAGTCCGCGAAAGCCTGTAACCCCTGAGCAAAATAGGGTTTGGAATGATGTTTTTCGAGGAAGTCAGCCAGAATGACGACAGGATCGTGTTTATCCAGGTAGGCTTGAAACACAGGCGTTCGCTCGTTGCTGAATAATTGCTCACGCGTTCCCTCCTGTTCAAGAATGGTTTGAAACAGCGAATGGCTGTTTTGGCTTAAAGGCATGGCTGCAAGCAGGTTAAACGATGCCTCGGGGCCATGTTCCAGGACCAATAACTCAAAAAAAGCACGTGGCAGCGGTTTATTGGTTTTCTTCGCATAGGCGGCCACCTGTTGTTTTATCCAGGCCAGTTTTTCTGTGTCGCTCTCCTGATAAAGACGTGCAAGTGATTCTTCATTGATGGCATCAGCCAGCAACAGTTCCATGGTTGCGGGTGTGGTGGATAATTGTTCCACAGGCACTTTGGCTAACAACAGGGCGCTGGTTTCTTTCTGAAACAGGTTCGTCCGTTTGACTTCGCCGGAAGGCAGAAGAACGCCAAGGGTATAGCGGTTGTTGTCGTAAAACGATATGCCCGCACTGTAGCCCCGCAATTCAATTAACGGTTTGGGAATATCGTCAACAAAGGTCATGGCTTGATTGGCTTCATTAATAAAGCCAATTTCTTTGCCGGTGACATCGTAGAGCAGAACGGATTGTTTGCGGGCCAATTCGCTTTGCTCAAAATTTTTATGGGGTAAATATTTTTGCAGCCAACCAAGGAACGTATTCTGCGCCAACGCGAGGTCACCCTTACTGGCTGTGCTTTGTTCAAAGACAAAGTCAGCGACTTTAAATAACCAGTCGGATCGCAGGCTGCTTAAACTGGCATTGTAATGCGAATACAGCACGTTAAGCGCCGCATTGGCCATCGTCGGGTCGTCTTTACGCAGTGCAAAACAGGCATCCTCCAATTGCATCAGCAGGGCACGAATGCTGTCGTCGGCGCGAAATTGCAGCAGGCGTTGACGTTTTTCCAATAAACGGGCGCGAAGACTGGCATTGGCAGCCATTTGTTCATCCACCTCGGCAAGCTTGACGGCATGGTGTTTGAAGAAGACCATCTGGCTTTTGATATGGGCATTCAGTTGCTCAAATTCGGCCTGTTTCAGCGTCAGCGATAAAAAGCGGTAGCGTTCCAGCAAGGCGCGGATAGCCTCAGGCGTGCTGACTGCAACGAATTGCGGTGAGGTGAGAAGACGCTGGATCCAAACCCCGTTCAGTGTGGATTCAGCAAGCGTGCGGTGTTCCTGCTTTAACACATGCCCCGCCATGGTGATGAGCTGCTCATCACCCAATAAACTCAAGTCCTGAGCCCCCAGGTTCGCTTTAATGATAGCAAGATTCTCTTCCGACTGGGACGCACACTGGCAGAGCAGGGTCATTATGTCACGGCTGGCCTGCTTCATTGCCCTGTCGTTGCTGTTTAATCCTGCTAGGCAATGCGTAGTTAGCGAGGTGATGACAGAAGGGGGCAGCTGATTAATCATCTCCGTCACGATCAGGATGCGATGGGCGCTGAGCAACGTATTCAAGGTCGGAATAAAATCAGTTATGGTGTGAGGCGGTGATTTCTCCAGCGAATCAGTGGCCGCACTGATAAAAATAGCCAGGGTTTTGGCATCCAGGGGCACGTCCTGATCGGCAATGACCTGATTTAAACGCTTCAGTTCAGAAACCGGATGCGCTTTTAAATCGAACCCGCTGATCAATGCACTGCAAGACAGGGCTCTGGCGGCCTGTTTTTCAAGCGAGTTCAGGGACTCTTTAAGCCAGAAATCTATGGCAGTGGAAAGAGGGGTTACTGGTGGTGCGTCTTCTAACTTCAGCGGTAATTGGAGGAGTTTGCTTTCAATCACATAATCCACAATCAACAGCAGGTCGCGCTGATGGCATAAGGCGCAATAGGCCTTAAACTGTTCCAGTGTGGCCGCGGGAATTTTGTCAAGGCAATGAAGCAACGCATCCAGGTCAAAAAACAGGCTGTCGTTCAGCAGGGTGTTTAATGCCAGGATAACCGGGGATGCCGCACGACGTAATAAAAGGAACTGATTCAACTGCTGTTGGATGGGTACCCAGGCCTTCGCGGGAATCTGTTCACGCAGCGCCTGAATCTGCTCATGCATGGCATCGTGTCTGCCGGCGTCAGAGCTCATAAAATACCAGTAAAACAACGAGGGAAGCTGTTCTGCAATGTGGTCATTAGTCAGTAAACCCTGGATGACCGCCTGTCGAAACTGTGAGAGAAAATGCTCCTGCTCCTGCAGTGGTTGAGCAGGCAGGCTGGCCGTAAGCTTTGTTTCCTCGTCATCAATGTGCTTCGCCAGCGTGCGGATGTGTTCGATGATTTCAGTAAAATCGGTTATCGGCCAGGGTGAATTTTTCAATAATTCAGCGCCTCTTAAACCCAGGGCTGAAAAAAGGTCGCTGCTTGTTTTGAGCGAAGACTTAAGTTCAGAGTCGAAAACCGAAGAGGGTGCTCCTTCCAGCCGTTTACGGGACAGGAGGCTGCATAGCTCATCTAACTGATGCTTAAATTCGCTAAGCGCCGGCTCAAGCGGCAGCGATTGACGCAATACCTCCAGCTGCTCTGTGAAAGGCACAAGGTCGAGGCGATAGCGAAGGCTTCGCACCCGCCGCAGGGACTCGTGCAGTCCTGCATGATTGGTCTTAACGAATGCCTCATCACGGCGGGCAGCGGCCTGTTCCAGTGTCGGCTGCAGATGGGTCAGCAGGGCCGATGTCTCCTTGGGCGTGGCCATGGAGAAAAGAACGGAGTAAATCGGCTGATTTTCGGGATTTAACGCCGCCTGCGGGGTTTTTGCCTGTTTGAGAAGCATGTCCCTGAGAAGGCTTTGCGGCAGAATGGCTGTGTTTGCTGTGAGCTGTTTAAACGTTTGTTTAACCAAGGGGATAAAGCTGTCCCCTGCCTGCTCCTGAATCCATTGTGTCAGCTTGGGATGCTGGGCTAAATTAAGCAATAACACCTTCTCTTTGGGTGTCATTGGCGATTTATCCTGCCGGATTAAGGCCAATTCCTGCCCCAATTGCTTATAAAGATCAGCCATTGCGGCCTCATCCGTGCTGCCCATGGTCAGGTGTTTTTGCAGTGTGAGCAGGAGAACCAGCGGATTGCGTTTCTTTTTTATAGTCTCGTTTAGCTGGGAGATTGAAACCAGATCACTTAAGGCCAATACCCATTGAGGAGGCAAATGCTCTAAAGGGGCGTGCAGTAAATAATGGTTAGCTAAATCGATAGGCAGGGTTTTTTCGCCGCTTAACTTTTCAAGCGCATCCAGGAAAAATGCATGTTCTTTAAGCGTCAGGGTGGAATAAACAGCCGGTTGAATCAGGCCGCGAAATAAAACGGCGGCCCATTGCTTTTTTTGTTGCTCATCCAGTTGAAGCCGTTCCATGCACCGCGTTTGAACGCCAGACGGCAGGGTAAAAAACAGAGTGATTAATTGCAGTTGCAGGCCATTGGCAAGGGCGTGACTGGTTTGCGTATCCAGTTCACGCAGCGCTTTTTCAATGAACCGTCTGACCCCCGCTTCCAGAGGATCTCCGTTTTGAGAGAAAAGAAGCCTGCTCGTCAACAGGAGGAAGTACAGAAAGGTATCGTTTTTTTCAAGACAGTAGTGTATGAGGGCATCACTCACCGAGGTGGGTTTAACCTGTTCGAATGCCGCCTGCAGGGCGGTGCAGGTTGGCGGGACAGGGTTTATTCCATCCAGTTCATAAGCCCAGGCTCTGGCTGCATGGGCATCGGCATGGGTTACAAAATGAGTCAGCGTTTCCCGGTTGTCTTTCCGTCGGGCCTGATGAATCTGTAACAGGTAAACCAGCTCATGGTGCTGTTTTTCATTGGCCAGGTCGAGCAGCGTCCTGGAGCCGATGCTGGTCTTGTGCTCCCATTCGCTATCCTGTTTCAGGTAATGGGCGACAGCGGCCGTGTTGTGTTGAAGTACGGCATGATGCACCGGCGAAAAGGGTTGTTGGAGGGAGGTGGACTTCAACAACGGCTTTAATGCTTGCCGTTTACTGACAAAATCAATGAGCTGACAGGCAATGGCCGGGCAATTTTTGCGCGAAAAGGCGATGGATAACGGCGTTTCATTTTGCTTAAAGGAAGCCCTGGCAGTCAATAATGACTTCAACTCCTCATCCGGCAGTTTTTCAAGAATGGTCAGAAGTTTCGCGACGACAATTTCGGATTGGCTTTCAAACACGCGGTGCAGCAGATTGAATTGACCGCTGATGCCTGCGGTTAATGTCATTAACCTGTCTTTGTCATAGACAGCAAGGATGGATAATACACGCAGTGCCTGTTCGTCTGTCAGCGGCAGTTTAAATAAATCAATAAGAGCAGTGTAAGCACGGGATGGGAAAGGGTCGGTTTGCAGCAAGTCATACAATTTACCCTTCTTGTCTTCCTCCTGGGAGTAACCGTGCAGGATGGATAATAAATCACTCAGGCTTTCCTGATCGTCAGCATTTAAAAGCGCCGTAAAAACGCTGAAATAACGGTTAAAATAGTCTTTGCCAAACAAGAGAATGACGACGGTATCCATGGGCAGGGACTTGATGGCCGCCAAAAGTTTTTTTCGTGTGGCCGGCGGGGCATAATGCATGAGCGTGTGCATGACCCGTTCATTCAGGGAGTCATTGGCCGGATGGGTGCGGAAGGCGGACAATAATTCCACCATGTCTTTGGGTTCCATGCCGAGAAGCACATCGGCTGCCCGGTCACAGACCTCTTCCGGTGCATAGGCAAAGACCATGCTCAGGGCATTTTGGTAGCTTAATTCCTTATCCAGAAGGGTAGCGCGCCCCTGAAGTGCTCGCTGAGGTGACGACGCATAGACCTTACAGAACAATGCGGCCTGGGTTTCGGCTTTGGGATTGAAGTGTTCAAGAAGAAAGGATTTAAGCGCCTTATTGCTGACCTCGTCGATTTTACTGGCAAAAATTTCACCGATTTTACCCATTTAACATCCTTATTCACATCCTGTGTTGATTCTATTTTCCACGACAAGATAAACAAAAACCCATTTTAACTGAAAGTCTTCCAGTAATCCAAGCCCCCATTGTTAAGAATGTTAAGTGGATTGTAAGCAGACGAATGGCGCATCGCCCAGCATGTCAGGTTCAACGACCGCACCTGAACGCCATAGGGGCTGTAATGGCGTACCTTCACTCGAACTTGGCGCCTCAGACGACTGGGACAAGACAGAGACGTCTTCCGCCTCTTCGTCCAATGCCGGTTCATGCCCGAGTTCGCAGCCTAATTCATTGTTCATATGCGTATGGCTTTGCTCCCATGCGTCGGGGGGATGTTTAACCCAGGTAAAGACAACCCAATCCTGAAGGGCGACCAGGTTAATCAGAAGGCAGAGGATGGTGGCAGTAATTAATGTAGCCAAGGCCGCGGGAGGGAAACAAAAAACCAGCGTTGTAGCCACCGCGGTGACAAGGCTTGCGGAGGTCATTAACAGCGCATAGCGCATGTACACTGCCTGTCGTTTGGAGGAGTATTCTTTATCATAGACTGGCGGATGGCGCATTTTATGGTATTCCGCGATGCACCATAACACATTGCTGACGAGAAAGAGCCAGGCTGAGGCGATCAGGGCCGGGGGAAAGGCAATGGCTGCCACACAAATCAGAATGGCCAGGGTACCGAGGACCGCCGCCACTTTATGCTGATTTTTAAACTGGACAAGGCCATACCATGATTGCGTGCGTGGGGGGTGATCAGGGTAGCGTTCGCAGGCGGCAAGCCAGAGAGTATACGCCGTGAGGTAACACATCAGCGACAAAAGATTAAAAAGGGAGGAGACAAAGACGATAGGAATCGTCTGCAGTTTAGAGAATACAAAACCCATGAGGAAAAAAAAACCACTGGCTTTATCCAGGCGTTTAGCATGGCGGAGCTTTTTGGTTGTTTTCATCGGTTAATCGGATGGATATAAATGAATTAAATTAACACAGGAAAATTAGTATAGAAAGTGTTAATTTAATGTTTGAGATGATAAAAAATTGCTAACGGAGCCGGTGGTCAGACTTGACCGGGCGAAAAGCCACCAGCCGGCATGGTAATGATAACCTGTAATCCGCCTTCTGTGCGGTTGTTGGCGATAATGCTGCCGTTGTGAAGGGCAATCGCCTGCTGGGCAATGGATAACCCCAGTCCGTAACCGCCGGTTTTTTTCTCGCGGGACGTGTCGACTCGATAAAAGGGATTAAAAATTTTATCCAGCTGATCCTGGGGTACGCCCGGTCCGTGATCCTCAATG
This sequence comes from Legionella taurinensis, assembly GCF_900452865.1. Classification (NCBI taxonomy): domain Bacteria; kingdom Pseudomonadati; phylum Pseudomonadota; class Gammaproteobacteria; order Legionellales; family Legionellaceae; genus Legionella; species Legionella taurinensis. The sequence continues at coordinate 1,756,074 of NZ_UGOZ01000001.1, read as the reverse complement.
GTGATGTAGAGCAATGAACGCTCGTCGTTAAACGACAAAATAACAAACACTTCTTCCTCTGCTGGTGAATACCGTAAGGCATTACGGACGATGTTTTCAATCGCCCGATGAACCAACCGTTCATCCACCATTAAAATAAAATGCTCCACCCGGGCAATGACGTGCACGCGCTGATTGCCGGACTCAAAATTGGCATCTTTAGCAATTTGCCGCAGCAATGCGGGCATGTCGACCGCTGAGGGATGTACTTCGTTGACTGATTTATCGAGCCTTGCAAATTCGAGTATCTCGCCAATGAGGGTGTTTAAGCGCAGGCATTCCTCTTCCATGCGCGAGAAAGCACTTTCGGCCTCAGGGCTGGATTTTTTTCGGCCAATCTCAATGGCTATCTGCAATCTGGCCAAGGGTGATCGTAGTTCATGGGAGATGTCCTGCAGAAGCCTTTCTTTGGAATTCATGATGTTTTCCAATTGCTCTGCCATGCGATCAAATTCGCCGCTTAATTCGGCAATTTCATCCCGGTGATGCCCCTTAACGCGGCCAACCCGGGTATTTAGTTTGCCGGTGGCGATGGATTTGGCAGCCATGCGCAGGGAGCGCAGCGGTTTGGTTAAATACACCGAGAGCAAATAACAGATTAAGCCGCTGATAAAAATAGCAATCAAGAGGCGCAGAGTCAGGCCAGCCCAGGGGATTTGCACAAAATGAGCCAGCGGTTTCTCGCTGACGGCGACCAGACGATATGCTTTGCCCGTGGTTGACAAAATTTCATGGCTGACTACGATGTCGCCAAATTTAAGCAAACCGTCATCCAGACGCTGATGGACCAGTTCATCGGCAATGGTTTTCACCACCGCCGGCGGGGTTTGCGTGCTGATGATTTCGCCCGTACTGACCAAAAGAAAAAGGGTCATCTTTTTTGACGTGCCGGTTTGCTGCATCCATTGGGTTAGTGCGGCATGCTGGCCGGACTCAAACGTGGCCACGGCGGCATTGGCGTAGCTGTCCATAAAGAGCTGTTCGCGGGCCGGTATGGAGGATTTCTGCGCAATTTCGCTGGTGACCCAGGCTGTCGTCAGAATGATCAGACTTGAGGCTAACCAGAAGGTCAGGAAAATTTTCCAATACAGGCTACGCATTAAACATGTACCCGAATCCACGTACGGTTTTGACCAGCGGTTCACCCTGAGGATTATCGCCAAGCTTATTACGTAAATTGCTGATATGAACATCGATGCTGCGATCGTAAGCGGTGTATTTTCTGCCCAGGGCATATTCCGTCAGCTCCTCTTTGGAGAAGGCCTGACCCGGCGATTTAATCAGCATTTCCAGAATATTGAATTCGGCATTGGTCAGTTCCATGGGATCGCCATGGTAGGTGACAATGCGCTTGGAGCAGTCCACCACGATGTCATGGTGTTCGATAACCGGCCTGTGGGTGGGCATTTTTTGCGTGCGCCGCAAAATGGCCCTCAAGCGGGCGACCAGTTCTCGGGGATTGCAGGGTTTCGGTAAATAGTCATCGGCGCCGATTTCAAGTCCGACAATGCGGTCAATGTCGTCACCCCGGGCGGTTAACATCAGAACCGGCGTCTGCGTGTGCTCTCGGATGGCTTTGAGTACTTCAAAGCCGTTCAATTTGGGCAGCATGACATCCAGAATAATGGCATCAAAAGTTTGATTGACTGCGCGTTTCACCGCGTTTTCACCATCATGGACGCAGACAACATGAAAACCTTCGGGCTCAAGGTACTGAACAAGCAAATCCGTCAGTTCGGTATCATCATCAACAATTAAGATGTTATTGTTCATTTAACTCGGTGTCCTGGTAATGGTTCATGTTCAAATGCGGCGCGCTTGTCATAACAGGCCAGCAGTTTAATGCGGCGCGCGTCAGCATTTATCACTTTAAACTCAAATTCGTCGATGGTCGTCACTTCGCCGCGTTTGGGTAAATACCCAAAGCTGGCCATGACGATGCCGCCAATGGTGTCGTACGATTCGTCGCTGAAACCGGCATGAAGCTGCTCGTTAAATTCTTCAATGGGGGTATGGGCCTTAACAATGTATTGCGCATCCCCATGCTCTTTAATGTAAGCCTCTTCATCAATATCAAACTCGTCTTCAATATCACCGATAATCTGCTCAATGATATCTTCAATCGTCACAAAACCGCTAACGCCGCCGTATTCATCGACAACAAGAGCCATGTGGTTTCGATTTGTACGAAATTCGCTGAGCAACAAATCCAGACGTTTACTTTCTGGAACAAAAGTGGCTGTGCGAACAATGTCGTTTAAATCAAACTCACTATTATTTTGCGCCTGATACCTTAACAAATCCTTAGCATGCAGAATTCCGATGATTTCATCCGGGTGATCCCCTGTCACTGGAAAGCGGGAATGCCCCGAACTGGTGACTGTTTCGATGACTTGTTTCAAGCTGTCATTCTGGGAAATGCTGGCCATCTGTTTTTTAGGCAGCATGATGTCTCTGACACGCATCTGGGAAAACTGAATGACACCTTCAATCATGCCCAGCGTTTCTGAATCAATCAGCGCACGGATCTGCGCATCACGCAGCAGACTGATTAACTCCTCTTTATTCCTCGGCTCCAGTTGTAAAAATTGTTTTAAACGTATAAACCAGGAGCTGTTTTCGTCCTCTTTACTCAAGGTAATTATCCTCATCAAGATAAGGGTTGGTGAATCCAAGTTCCGCCAGCAGACGGATTTCCTGAGCCTGCATGAGGCGGGTTTCCTCGTCTTCCATGTGGTCAAAGCCCAGTAAATGCAAGACGCCATGAATGACAATGTGAGCCCAGTGAAAATCCAGGGCTTTATTCAATTCCTGACTTTCAGCCAGTAAAACGGCAGGGCATACAATGACATCGCCAAGCAGGGGATAATCCATGGCGATCGCTGCGGGCAGATTGGCTGGAAAAGCCAGAACATTGGTGGTTTTGTGCTGTTTCCTGTAGGTTGAATTCAAATCAATCATTTCCTCAGGACTGACCAAGCGCAGGGTTAACTCCGCTTTGTCGCGGTGCGCCTTCAGTGCTAATTCGGCGAAAGCGATTAAAGAGGCTTCGGTGACAGGCAGAGGATCTTCGCAGGCGACCTGAAGGTCTATCACGTAATTCATGATTTGCCTTCCTTCGATGAGGCCTCATAACAATCGACAATACGGGAAACGAGCGGATGACGCACCACTTCCCGGCTGGTGAAGGTATGGATGCCGATGTTTTCGATGTCTTTAAGGATTTTCACCGCATGGATAAGGCCGGATTGAATGCCTTTTGGCAAATCGGTCTGGGTCATGTCCCCGGTGATCACGGCTTTGGAGCCAAAGCCCATTCGTGTTAAGAACATTTTCATCTGCGGCACGGTCGTGTTTTGTGCTTCATCAAGGATGATAAACGCCTCATTCAGGGTACGGCCGCGCATGAAGGCTAAGGGCAGAATTTCAATCACATCGCTTTGGATTAATTTCTGCGCCTCCTTAAAACCTATCATTTCATAAAGCGAATCATAAATCGGACGCAGGTAAGGCAGGACTTTTTCAACCAGGTCGCCCGGTAAAAAGCCCAGTTTTTCACCTGCTTCGACAGCGGGCCTTACAAAGACAAGTTTTTGTACCTCGCCTTTTTCAAAGGCTTCAATCGCTTTGGACACAGCAAGGTAGGTTTTGCCGGTGCCGGCAGGCCCTATGGCAAAGGTAATATCATGGCGCTGGATACTTTCCAGGTATTCAACCTGTTTGCTGTTTTTGGCAAGGATGGATTTTCGGCTTAATTTGACTGGGTGATTCATAACCGTTTGCGGTTCCTCATCGTGAATTAATGGTAATACCATTTCGCTGGCAATGGGATTGTCTGACACACGGTACAATTGCTGGATAACCTGTTCCGCTCTCGACAAATCCTTAAGGGAGTGTCCCGAGAGGAAAATCTGGTCATGGGCAACACGAACAGACAGAGAGAAATGGCGTTCGAGCAGGGTGATGTTTTCATGCAGGGCACCGCATAGATTGGCAAGACGCTTTATGTTTAAAGGGGGTAGGGAAACCTTTTTAATCTGTAGTGTACTGCTCAATGTTAGTTAAATGGAAGTAAGTGACTCTAAGTAAAGGATAGTTCATAACCGTGTTTATCCGCAAGTCAGAATGCTTAAATGAGCGAATAGCACGAAACTATGATATGATAGACAATTTACTCTGCTACCAGGTAAAAAGTACTCAAAGTGAATGAATCCGTGTCGTTAAGTCCTAATTCCCTGATGATTGATCTGCATTGCCATAGCCACTACTCGGACGGATTGCACAGCCCGGAAGAATTAATCAGCCAATCCGTCGAGGCAGGGGTCCGTCTTCTAGCGCTGACAGACCATGACACAGTTGCCGGATTAGCGGCATTGCATCAGGCCAATCAACACGCGTCACTGACGGTGATTAATGGCATCGAACTCAGCACCCGCTGGAAAAAATACGATATTCATGTCGTGGGTTTAATGATTGATCCGCACAACCCGGTGTTAATACAACTCAACGCAGAACAAAACGAAAGCCGAATCAAACGAGCCCGTGAAATTGGCCAGCGTCTTGAATTGGCCGGTGTCCATAACGCGTATCAAAAAGCATGCGATTTGGCCGGGCATGAGCGGGTAGGGCGGCCTCATTTTGCCCAGGTGCTCGTCGAGGAAGGATTGGCCATCGACAGGCAGGCGGCGTTCAAACGCTTTCTGGGGCGTGGGCGGGCAGCCTATATTCCCACACCCTGGCTGTCTATTCCTGACGCCGTTTCAGGGATTGTGGAAGCCGGCGGACAGGCGGTTCTTGCTCATCCGTTAAAATACAATTTAACCCGCACCCGCCTGCATGAACTGGTCAGTGAATTCAAGGCAGCCGGCGGCGTGGGCATCGAAGTTGTATCCGGTGAAATGACGGTCACCCAGGTTCAGGAGATGACGGGATTGGCACTTCGCTATGAGCTCCTGGCCTCTTCCGGGTCGGACTACCATGGCGATCAGGTGTCGCGCATTTCCCTTGGACGTCAACGTAAACTCCCGCTAAACTGTACACCTATATGGCAACAATGGACTATTTGACAGGGGATATTAATGAGTCAGTTTTTTGCTATACATCCTGATAATCCGCAGGCCCGGCTGTTGAGAAAGGCCGCGAACCTGATTGAAGAGGGCGGTATTCTGGTTTATCCCACCGATTCCGGTTATGCCCTGGGTTGCAGGCTGGGGAATAAAGCGGCCCTGGAACGTATACGCAAATTAAGGCAGCTTGATAAAAACCACAACATGACGCTGGTCTGCCGCGATTTGTCGCAGCTCGGCACCTATGCGCGTGTGACCAACCCCATTTTCAGGCTTCTTAAGGCGTTCACGCCCGGCTCTTACACGTTTATTCTGAATGCAACCCATGAGGTGCCGCGTCTGATGCTGCATCCCAAACGAAAAACGCTGGGTTTGCGGGTACCGGACAATACCATTACCCTGGCGTTGCTTGAACACCTGGATACGCCGATCATGAGCACCACCCTGATTTTGCCCGGCGCTACCGCCCCGTTGGGTCAGCCGGAAGCGATTCAGGATTTATTGGGCAATCAGGTCGATTTGATCATTGATGGCGGGAATTGCGGTTATGAACCCACCACGGTGGTTGACTTAACCGGCGATTACCCTGTCATCCTGCGGGAAGGGAAAGGGGACCCTGAGCCTTTTAAGTGATAATTAACCATTGAGGAGTTCGATGTCAGCCTTGTTTAGTGCGAGTAAACGTGTAGTCTCTGGCATGCGTGCCAGTGGTCGTCTTCATCTTGGACACTACCATGGTGTGATTAAAAATTGGTTGAAATTACAACATCAGTATGATTGTTATTTCTTTGTGGCCGATTGGCATGGCTTGACCACCCGTTACGATGAACCCGGTTTTATTGAAACCATCCTCTGGGATATGGTCATTGACTGGTTGGCTTGCGGAATTAACCCCAGCCTTTCCAAGATTTTTATCCAGTCCTGGGTGCCAGAGCATGCCGAACTTCATTTGCTTTTATCCATGATTACCCCTCTGGGGTGGCTTGAGCGCGTGCCAACGTTTAAAGATCAGCAGGAAAAACTGCACGAAAAGGATTTGGCGACTTATGGCTTTCTGGGATACCCCCTGCTGCAGAGTGCTGACGTGTTGCTTTACAAAGCCGATTATGTCCCCGTAGGTGAAGATCAGGTGGCTCATATTGAATTAACCCGCGAAGTGGCGCGTCGTTTTAATCACATCTATGGTCGAGAGCCTAATTTCGAAGCCCTGGCGATGGAAGCCATCAAAAAAATGGGTAAGAAAAATGGCAGTCTGTATACAGAATTACGGCGCCAGTTTCAACAGGATGGCGATCACGAGTCCTTAAACACGGCCAAAGCCCTGCTCGCCAATCAGCATAACCTGTCGCTGGGCGATAAAGAGCGCCTGCTCGGCTACCTGGATGGTTCGGGAAAAATCATTCTCCCTGAACCGCACCCCCTGCTGACCGAGACATCGAAAATGCCGGGGACAGACGGTCAAAAAATGTCTAAATCCTACAACAACACCATCAGTCTTCGTGAAGAGCCTGAACAGGTCGAGAAAAAGATCCTGACCATGCCGACGGATCCTGCCCGGGTCAAACGTACCGATCCCGGAGAGCCTGAAAAGTGCCCCGTCTGGCAGTTGCACAAAATCTATTCCGCAGACGATGTCAAAGCCTGGGTGCAAACCGGTTGCCGCACAGCCGGTATCGGTTGCATTGAATGCAAACGTCCGGTGGTTGATGCCATTCAACAGGAGTTAAAGCCCCTTCAGGCCGCGATTAAGGATTTTGAAGAAGATTTAGGTTCGGTAAAGCGCATTGTCGCAGACGGCAGTGAAGCGGCGAGGGAAGAAGCCAATAAAACGCTGAATGATGTCCGCGAAGTGATGGGGCTGGATTATTAATGGATGCGACGCTGGCGGAGAATACTGCACCGGCTCTGGCTTTAGTCAGCGGTAAACCCTTTACCGAGATGCCGGCGGATCTGTTTATTCCGCCCGATGCGCTGGAAGTGCTTCTGGACAGTTTTTCAGGTCCGCTTGACCTGCTGTTGTACCTCATTCGCCGGCAGAATATCGACATTCTGGATATCCCCATTGCTCATATTACCCGGCAGTACATTCAGTACATCCAACTCCTTGAAACCACCCGCCTGGAGCTTGCCGCTGATTACCTGGTTATGGCGGCCATGCTGGCGGAAATTAAATCCCGTTGCCTTTTGCCGCCGACGCCCAATGCAGAGGATGAACCAGAAGAAGACCCCCGCATGGCTTTGGTGCGCCGTCTTAAGGCCTATGAAGAAATGAAAATGGCGGCGGAAAGCCTCGATGAGCTGCCGCGTTGCGAACGCGATTATTTTCGAGTCGAAATCCAGGCCACAGGCCTTGCCGCAATGACCATTCATCCTGATGTTGAATTGTTTTTATTGCCGGAAATGATGCGGCAACTGGCTGAAAAGCAAGGCCATCAGAGTAATCATCAAATCAGTCGTGAGCAATTGTCGGTTCGTGAACGAATGACGATGGTTCTCGAGCGCTTAAGCCAGGAAAAAACGCTGCTGTTTACGCGCCTTTTCTCCGCGACTGAAGGGCGGATGGGCCTGGCGGTCAGCCTGTTGGCAGTCCTTGAACTCGCAAGGCAGTCACTGGTCATCATTAATCAGGGACTCCTTTACGGTCCGATTCACATTATGGCGGTGGATCATGGATAATCACCAATTAAAAGCAATCCTTGAAGCCTTATTGATGAGTTCTTCGGAAGCGTTAAGCATGCAACAGTTGCTTTCGGTGTTCAATGAGTGGGAGAATCCGGGGCTTGAGCGTGTGCAACAGGCGCTTTTGGAGCTGAAACAGGATTACAGCGAACGGGGTATCGAGTTAGCAGAGGTCGCAAGCGGTTATTGTTTTCAAACCCGAGCGAAATATGGTCACTGGATAAGCCGTCTCAATGCGGAGAAGCCGGCTAAATATTCCCGCGCTTTGTTGGAAACCTTAGCCATTATCGCTTACAAGCAACCCGTAACACGGGCTGATATCGAGGATATCCGCGGGGTGGCTGTCAGCAGTTCCATGTTAAAAACCTTGTTGGAGCGGGAATGGATTCGGGTCGCAGGGCATCGCGACGTTCCCGGCAAACCTGCCGTGTATGTTACAACCAAAGCCTTCCTTGATTATTTTAATTTAAGAAGTCTTGATGAATTGCCTCCCCTTAAGATAGCGGAGGCCATACCCGCCCCAACCCGCGAAGAATCAGTAGAAGAGTGTGTAGAATAAATGACAACAGAACGATTACAGAAAATACTGAGCCAGGCAGGCTTTGGTTCTCGACGCGAAATGGAACGCTGGATAGAAATGGGCATGGTTTGCGTCAATGGCGCGGTGGCCAAATTGGGCGACAGCGCCGGCCCTGAGGATAAAATCATTGTCAAGGGCAAGGTCATTGCCAATCCGCTGAAAGCACAGGCAAAGACACGCATTTTGCTTTACCATAAGCCGGTGGGTGAAATTTCAAGCCGCAGCGATCCCAAACACAGCCGCACGGTGTTCGACAAGTTACCACCGCTTCGCCAGGGGCGATGGGTGCAGGTAGGCCGCCTGGACATTAATACCTCAGGCTTATTGATTTTTACCAATAATGGCGATTTGGCTAACCGCCTCATGCACCCTAAATTTGAACTGGAACGGGAGTATGCCGTTCGGGTGCACGGCCAGGTTTCGCAAGAGGCAATCAAAGCCCTGTTAAAGGGGGTTGAACTGGACGACGGCATGGCGAAATTCAAGCGCATTGAATTCAGCGGCGGCGAGGGGACCAATGCCTGGTATCACGTGACGCTGACGGAGGGCCGTAATCGGGAGGTTCGCCGCCTGTGGCAATCCCAGGGTGTCGAGGTCAGCCGCCTTATTCGCATCCGTTACGGCAAACTCACGATGCCGCGTTCGCTATCCCGGGGTGATCATGTGGAATTGACACCGAAAGAAGTGGAAACGTTTCTGGCCAGCTTGAGTTAAACCTGACAACATGTTGCCCGCCTGCGCGGGCAAGCAACTCATCGAAACTGGGCTTCCTCGCCGTGATGCACCGGTGTCGCCAATCAGTCCTTATGCACCTGAAAATCAATCAGCGTAATTAATCCGCTCCACAGGGCAGTCCAATGGTGATCATTGGGATCATGGTTGCTGACGCGTTTCAGTAACACACCATTGTCTACTTTAAATAAGGGAGAATGATTCGGTAATTGTTCAATTTTGTCGAAGTCTGGCAGCCAGCGTAATTCCTCGTAGGTGGCAGGAAGAGTGCCGTCACGGAACGTCTGGTAAATGGCATCGGCAGAAAGCTGCATGATGTGTGTCAGGATTTCGACGTGCCTTGCGGCATCGGGGTGGCTTAAGTAATCATCGCCATAGGCTCTCCAGCTTAAACCCAGCGCGTTGCTGACTTCAAGGCCATACCTTGAGTCTTCATCGTGCATGAGGTTGGCAATCAGCAGATTCAGAATGGCTGGAAGGGCAATGTCGTTATGGATGGCTCGTCTTGGCGTTCTCATGTGGCCTGAGGACATGGAGTCCGTAAGGAAGTGATTGGCAAAGGCATTTTGCGCATAAGCGAGGTGCAGGGCTTTGTCCGCCTCTGCCAGATTGCCCTCGCTCAGGGCATGATGCGCTTTTAAGGCTGAGCGGAGCGCAACAGCGTGACCTGCACGATAGGCCGTCAGGGCATCAGGAACAAAATGATCAAAATTAACCTGGGCCAGTTTCAGATAGAGGCCTAAAGGCAGATACCCATTGATGGCGGTCCCGCCGCAGCCAATGCGGTTTAACGACTGAGAGAGATCGCTGAAATGCTGTTTGTAAAACTCCCATGGCTTTTGCCCCTTGGCTTCGGCCGCTTGAAGCTCGGTCTCCAGCCGTGCAAAAAACTCGCTGTACTCGCTGACCAGCGTCAACGGGTCTTTGCAGGCGTTGTCGCTGTTTAACCCACCCAAGGCGTTAAACTGACGAAGAAAGCAGGCTTCCTGTTGCTGGGATTTGCAGTTTGAAATGGGTTTGTAGGGGTCTCCGAACAAATCGCCCGCGTACATGACCAGCTCCCCATAACTTAACTGCAATCCATTGGGAAGCGTCAATCGGTTATTTTGCGGCGGCGAAAGCGGTTCCCAGTGAAGAAGAACCTGGTTGCCATAATCACGGTGTTCCAGATTGGCAAATCCGGCATTGTGTTGTTTCAGGTGCTCTTCGATTGAAGGATGATTGAGGGGACTGGCTTTTGTCACGCCAATGATGAACCATGACAGCAGCAATTTGGCTATGATATCCTTAATCATTGTATTTTTCCTTGAATGTTTGATCTATTTAAGCGCATAGAATAAAGCGTATTCAAGTCAGTATGGTAACATAAGTCCTTGACGAATTGATGTTTAAACCAGAGTAGAGTAGTTGGATGAGCAGACGAAAGCAACGACCCCCAAGAACAGTTCAAACCGCTGAAATTGTCAATTTCAGCCACGATGGCCGCGGCATTGCCCGTCTGAATGGCAAGACGACGTTTATTCAAGATGCCCTGCCTGGAGAAACCGTGTTATTTCAGTACACACGCACCAAAAACGATTTTGATGAAGGGCGTGCGCTTGAGATTCTGTCGCCGGCTGCCAACCGGGTGTCGCCGCGATGCCAGCATTACAGTGCCTGCGGCGGGTGTTCTCTGCAGCACCTGGATGAGAATGCACAGATCCATGAGAAACAAACACTGCTGTTGGATTTGCTTCGCCGCATCGGTAAAGTTGAACCGGAATCGACACTGGCCCCTTTAAGCGCCGGCAGTTGGCATTACCGCAACAAGGCGCGTTTAAGTGTGCGTTATGTTGAAAAGAAGCAGGGCACGCTGGTGGGTTTCCGGGAAAAAAGCAACCCGCGCTACATTGCTGAGATTGAGCATTGTCCGGTTTTAAATGCCCGTGTGGAGGAGCAAATTATGCCTTTGCGCGCACTCATTGATTCCTTTGATTCGCCCCAGAGTATTGCTCAGGTTGAAGTGGCTGCCGGTGATGACGAGGTGGCTCTGATTTTCAGGAACATGACGCCGCTTAGTGAAACGGACAAGGAGGCGCTGCGACGTTTTGGTGACGCATCCGGTTTTAAACTGTATCTGCAACCCCAGGGACCTGACAGTGTCAGCCTGTTTTACTCACCTGGGGACAGCGAGGAGTACCTGCATTATCAATTACCGGATGAACAGGTCCGGTTTCGCTTTCACCCGACCGATTTTACCCAGGTGAATGCCGGTTTAAACCGTTTGATGGTCCGCAAGGCCCTTGAATTAATGGATGTGAATGCAGGCGATGTCGTCCTTGATCTGTTTTGTGGTCTCGGCAATTTTTCCCTGCCCCTGGCACGTCGCAGTAAAGAGGTCATTGGGGTTGAGGGCAGCGACACCATGGTGAGGCGTGCAGCGATGAACGCAGACTACAATGGCATCAGCAATGCGCGGTTTTATTGTGCCGATTTGGACCAGGTTGATGCGTTGGCAGCGATCATCAGGCAACCCATTGATAAAATGCTGATTGATCCGCCGCGCTCCGGAGCACTGGAAATTGTTCGCCAAATCGATAAACTTAATCCTATAAGGCTTGTTTATGTATCCTGCAATCCAGCGACATTGGCACGCGACACCGATATTCTGGTTAATCATCATGGGTATCGTTTACGAGCAGTTGGGGTAATGGATATGTTTCCGCACACGGCCCACGTGGAGTCCATTGCCTTATTTGAAAAGGATAAACAGTGATGGTTAAAGTGAAAGAAAGTACGCCCTGGTTATCAGACGGCGGCATTGATGTGGAGCAATGGCTCCATCAACTCGGCAGCAAAGGGTATTTTCAAGATCTGGGGATGATCCGTAATGCCTGCACTTTAAGTCAGTTAAGCGGCCTTGATCATGCGACTGAAACCGGCGTTTCCTGCCTGCAGCAGGGCTTAACCATGGCCGATATTCTCGCGGATTTGGAAGTGGACCAGGAAACACTGACCGCAGCCATTATTTTCGTCAGTGTTCACTATGCCGAACTGTCGCTGGATGATGTGGAAGAACAGCTCAATCCCGCCATTGCCAAACTGGTCAGGGGGGTAGAGCGCATGAGTGCCATGCATAATCTGCAGGCCTTGAATAACCCGCAAAACAAGCACCAGATCGACAACATCCGAAAAATGCTGCTGGCCATGGTGGATGATGTGCGTGTCGTCCTTATCAAACTGGCAGAGCGGTTGAGTGTGTTGCGTGCCTCAAGCCAGCTTCCGGAAGCGCTGCGCACGCAAATTGCGACCGAGGCCATGGAAATTTATGCCCCTCTGGCCAACCGCCTGGGGATCGGAGCCATCAAATGGGAGATGGAGGATTTGGCCTTCCGCCTGCTGCATCCCGACGATTACAAGGCCATTGCCAAAGGATTAAAAGCCAAGCGGCTTGAGCGGGATCATTACGTCAACTTGATTGTTGATGAGCTCAATAAATACATACAGGCGTTGGGCGTGCATCATTTTGCCGTGTATGGCCGCTCCAAACACATCCACAGCATCTATAAAAAGATGACGCGCAAGAACGTGTCGCTGGATGAAATTTACGATGCCACGGCGGTCAGGGTTTTGCTGGAAACCAAAGAGCAGTGTTATGAAGTGCTGGGCATGGTTCATGATGTGTGGAAGCAGGTGCCGGCAGAGTTCGACGATTACATCGCCAACCCCAAAGCCAACGGTTATCAATCCCTGCATACGGCGGTCGTAGGGCCTGAGGAACGGGTGTTTGAAGTGCAGATCCGCACGTTTCAGATGCACGATTTGGCGGAAATGGGTGTGGCGGCGCACTGGAAATACAAAGAAAGCGGCATTCACCATAAGCAAAGTCACGAACGCAAAATCGAATGGCTGCGGGATGTATTGGCCTGGCATCGGGAAATGGCCACGTCAAGCGGTGTTTCCGAAGCTATTGAGACGGAATTTCTGGAAGACAGGGTTTACGTGTTCACGCCCGACGGGGATGTGCTTGATTTGCCAGCCGGAGTAACGCCCCTGGATTTTGCCTACCACGTGCACAGCAAAGTAGGTCATCGCTGCCGCGGCGCCAAAGTCAATGGCTCGATCGTGCCATTGACCTATGCCCTCAAAACCGGGGATCGGGTGGAAATTTTAACCGGTAAAGACGAGCGTCCCTCCCGTGACTGGATTAACCCGCACTTGAATTACCTGAAAACCTCTCGCGCCAAAGCAAAGGTACTGCACTGGTTCAAGATGCAGGATTACGATAAAAACCGTGCGGAAGGCCATGACATTCTTGACAAGGAATTGAAAACCCTGGGGATTAAAGCGGAAAAATTACAGGAGGTCGTCAAAACCTTCAACTACAAACGCCTGGATGACCTGCTAGCGGCCCTCGGGCGAGGGGACATCAAGCTCAGTCAGATTTTAAATCGCCTGTCTCCGGCTGAAGTGGTTGAGCCCAGCATTCAAAACATTGTCAAGCCGCAGAGTGTGCCGGAGGTCACTGGCAGTGATCTGCGCATTGAGGGCGTGGGTAATTTGATGACTCACATGGCCCGTTGTTGTCAGCCTGTGCCTGGCGATACGGTTGTCGGTTACATTACCATTGGTCGCGGCGTGTCGGTTCATCGCCAGGATTGCCCTAACATCCTGCATGCCACTGAAAAGCAGAAACAGCGTTTTTTACAGGTCAGCTGGGGAAGTGCTACTCGCGATCATTACGTGGTGGATGTTCTTATCAAAGCCTTTGATCGGCCAGGCCTATTGCGGGATGTGACCTCTTTGTTATCCAATGAAAAAGCCCATGTGTATGCGTTGCAGACCAACGCCAACAAGCAGGATAACAGTGCCTACATTACTCTGACTGTTGAAATCGATGGTTTAAACAGTCTGTCTCGTCTCCTGACCCGTCTTGAGCAGATTCCCAATGTGCTGGAGGCAAGAAGGCAGGTTTAACGCTGAATGTCACGTGCGGCTGTGGTCAGAGCCGGCAGGCCCTGACCCTTTGAGATGCAATTAAACCAGAAGCACCACGTCCGGCGCATCAATCTGTTCTTTACACTGGCGGATGAATTCATCACGAAGCGTATCCATTTCGTGAGGCAGCGGAAATTGGCTGATTTCCTTCACCAATCGGCTTAAGAACGCTTTGTCCTCTGACGCGGAGTAGTGTGAAACCGTGGCTTTTGACTGCTTAGGCGCGGGTTCAGGATCCGGTTGATATTGGGGCTCGGAAAAGAGCATGTCATTCATGTAAGGGGTAAGGAAAGGGCTTTGTTTCAGCTTGTCCTCGCTGCCATACCAGCGAACGAGAGCCTGGCGATAGGCGGTTAAGGCCTCCTTGTCCAGGAAATCGGCATAATTGACTACACCATGCGGAAAATGCTTACCCAGGTGGTGGCGGGGTTGAATGCCTTTTTCCCTAAGAAAAGCAAGAAATTCCGTCTCAAAACGGGCGATGCCTGACGCGTGAGGATGAGTGACCATGTCAATGGCAAACACGCGCTGATGCTCGTTTGCCGTAGCGGAAGTGGATAAACCGCCATTGGTGCCTTTAAAATAACGGACATAATAGGCATAGGTCAGCGGGTATTCTCCGCGTTCGCCGGCTTCCTGCAGCATGTCGTCCAGTTTTTTACAAATCTCAGCCAAAAGCGCTGCCGCCTTATCCTTATCCACCGGAATGAGGTAGCTAACATCCCGCATGGCTTTGGGGAATCCGACCTGGTAATGGGTGATGTGATTTTCATAATCCACCACGGTTTTGGTGCCGCGCGTACTGGTTACAATCGCGGCAGTGAGTTGCATAAAAGCAGGCAGCAAATGCTGTAAACCCGGCTCGGTCAGCCTGTCCTGAATCGAATCGCCGACCCGCACGCTCAACTCCTGGGCGAGGGAACTGGCATCTGCCGCGTAAGGCGCATTGTCGTTTGTGGTTCGTCCTCTGGTGGTGTAATTCCACAGGCGAACATGCCATTTATCCACTGGAACTTTACTGTAAGTGGGGATGCGCATCAGCGTAAAATAGTGATTGTTGTTCAAATAATCAGGAAGGTGGGTGTTAAGGTCGTCAACGTTTTTGAAATTATGCACTGTCTCTTCAAGATTAAAAGCGTTTACCGCCCGCAACCGAATGTTCAGAATCACACCCAGCATGCCGGCATGCGCGCCGAACAACAGCGGAAAATCCTCATGGCTAGAGTCAATTTCGCGGATATTGCCATCCATGTCGCAAAGGGTTGCGCTGAGGATAAGGCCGCTGAAGGCGGTCTCATCCTGCCCTGTGCCGTGACCGCCTGTTCCGGCGAGTCCCACAGCTGTCACCCAGGCAATCATGCTGGCTGTGGACAAGGATAAATTTTTTTTCCGCAATTGATCGGCCAATCGCGCAATCTGAACGCCGGCGCTGACTTTGACTATCGATGCCGGCAGATTTTTTATGGGGTTGGTCTCGCTGGGGGGAAGGGGTGGGGCAACGCCCTCGACCTGAACGGATTGGTATTTTTCACTGAACAGGATAACCACATCATCGCCGCGGGCGATTGGAGAGAAAGAGAAGGAGCCATTGTAGCGTTCCTGCTGCGCCTGCTTCCAGGGAAAGCAGCACCAGTTGCTACTGGTTTTGTCATTCCATCCGGCCGCTGCCCGAACGGTAATGCGGTGATGCGTATGTTGTTCGTTCTGCTCCTTTATGGCGAGCATGATTTCTTTTACCTGCTCCTCCGTATCAACCTGAACCACAAGGGCGCCAGAATGAGTTACTGTTTCCATGTAATTGGTCCATTTGCCGGTACGGCAATGGATTTTACTGCGAGTAAGCCTGTCGATAAGGGCCTGACGGGAGCCTTTTGCAAATGACATAATCACATCCTGTGAGGAGAGGGTCTCTCCATACTGCCATTGGTAAGGGAAGCTGGTCAACGCCGTGTTGATTGATTAGCCGGTTAATGAACAGTAAGCCCTTTGTTGATCACAAAATAATACCCAGTACCACACGCCGGCCCTCACTTAAAAGGACATTATAGGTGCGGCAGGCAGCGCCGATGGACATGCACTCCAGAGCCATTCGTTGAGCGGTCAATTGCTGGTAAATGGCCGGTGGAGCAAACTGGCCGGTGACGCCATGGCCGATGAGGATGATTTCCGGCTGGTGTTTAAGCAGCGAAGCCAAGGTGTTATCGCTGAGTTCCTCGATGCGGCGGACAGGCCACTCACTGATGAGTTCATGAGTCGAAACGACCAGGCTTTGCGTGTAGAGGGTGGCATTGATTTGGATTGCCGTGTCGCTGTAGGCTTCAACCGCGTAGGGATCGTGGGCTTCTAAATTAATTTGCATGGTGTTTGACGAATCAATAATTTATACTGTTGGCCAGTATAACACAGGGGGTTGCCAACATGAGCCAGTTTCCGCGTATAAAACGCTTACCACCGTATGTCTTTAACACGATGACTCAGTTAAAGTCGGAGGCGCGGGCGCGCGGAGAAGATGTCATTGATTTTGGCATGGGCAACCCGGATCAGCCGACACCGCAGCACATCGTTGACAAACTCGTCGAAACGGCACAACGCCCTGATACCCACCGTTATTCCATGTCCAAGGGCATCCCGAGGCTTCGCCGCGCCATGGCGAGCTGGTATGAGCGTCATTACGGGGTGATGTTGGACAGCGAAAAGCAGGTTTTAACGACGATCGGTTCCAAAGAAGGGCTTGCACACCTTGCGTTGGCCATCAGCGGCCCCGGGGATACCGTGCTGGTGCCCGATCCCGCTTACCCCATTCATACGTATGGATTTATTATTGCCGGCGCGAATGTGAAGCAGATTCCCCTGATTGATGAACAGCAGTTTCTAGCCGCAGTACAGACCGCCATTGAACAAACCTGGCCCCGCCCCAAGGCACTGGTGATTAATTTTCCAGCTAATCCCAGCACCCATTGCGTGGAGTATGGATTCTTTGAAGAGGTCGTGGCTTTGGGCAAGCGCCACAACATCTGGATCATTCATGATTTGGCGTATGCCGATATTGTGTTTGACGGCTATAAAGCGCCTTCTATCCTGCAGGTTCCCGGCGCCATTGATATCGCCATCGAAACGTATTCCATGTCGAAGTCCTACAACATGCCTGGATGGCGGGTTGGATTTGCCTGTGGCAATGAGGAGCTGGTAGCGGCATTGACCCGCATTAAATCGTATCTGGATTACGGTACCTTCACCCCCATCCAGGTGGCTGCCATTACGGCGCTGGAGGGATCGGATGACTGCGTGGAAGAAATTCGGAGTCTCTATGAGCAACGCCGTAATGTCTTGTGCGACGGTCTCGACGATTTGGGCTGGCCCGTTACTCGTCCGAAAGCCACCATGTTTGTCTGGGCTGAGATCCCTGAATTTTATCGTCACATGGGGTCGCTTGAATTTGCCAAATACCTGCTACAGGAAGCGCATGTGGCCGTCTCTCCGGGCATTGGTTTCGGTGCGCAGGGAGATAATTTTGTCCGCTTCGGCCTGATTGAAAACAACCAGCGCACACGACAGGCTTTACGTAACATCAAAGCCCTGTTCAGACGGGACGGCTACCAGCAGGCAGTTTAACCATGGATGTGATAATCAACAGCACCTGTGAGGAAGTGCCTTCCCGCAGTCTGCCTTTAGCCACTCAGGGGCATTATTTGACGAATGCCCTGGTGGCTTTAGGCTATGAAGCCGCAAGCCCGCCGTTGGCTGATCTCTTGCGGCGATACCACTCATTGGCGGGTGACTGGCTGATTGCTTCCCCCATTCATTGGGAGGCCACGCACAATGATGCGATGATTGTCGCAACCGGGGATGCGCTGGAGCTCGATGATTCGCTGGCAAAAATCTGGTTTGCCGAGGTATCCCAGTTGTTAAAAGAAGACGGTTTCGAGCTTGTTTATCACAGTCCTGACCTTTGGTTGGTCAATCCCGGCAATAAAGCCGCTGCCGAATTTCCTGCGCTTCACACTATGCTTCATCGCTCCATGATGCCGGTATTGCAGACTATGGATAAATCGATGTTCTGGCAAAAGCTGTTGACTGAATTACAGATGTTCATGAGTACACACCCGCTTAATTCTGCCAAAAACAGAGCCATGCCGATCAATGGCTTGTGGTTCTGGGGTGGTGGGACATTGCATGCGAATCACTCCAAACCGCTGATTAGCAACGATGCGGTTTTACTCACCGCTTTCCCGGGATGTCAGCCTCTTCAGGAACAGACACTCCCCACAGACAGCGTGGTTGTGATAGGGACTGATCAGGCCGCTGCTACGGCGCAAGTATTAAAGGCAACCGCCAGGAAAAAACGCACGCAATGGTATTGGAGTAATGTGGCCTATCAATGCAGACGCCTCCCCTGGTGGTTAAGAGTATGGAAGAGATGAGTGATGCGCATTAAACAACGTGAAATACCCGAGGCAATGCCTCAACTCCACTCATTACCGCCTATCCTGCAGCGTATTTATGCCACCCGCGGAGTCACGGATGAAGCGCAACTGGACCGGCGTCTGCAAACCCTGCTGCCGTTCAGTGCCTTGAAAGACATTGATAAAGCCTGCCTGCGCCTTGAACAGGCGCTCCGCGAACAGCAATGCATTTTAATCATTGGCGACTTTGATGCCGACGGTGCCACGTCGACAGCGCTTGCTGTCTCGGCGCTGAAAGCATTTGGCGCCCAGTATGTTGATTTTCTGGTGCCTAATCGGTTTGAATTTGGTTATGGCCTGACGCCTGCCATTGTCGAGGTCGCCAAAAAATGGCAGCCCGATTTGATCATCACGGTCGATAACGGCATTGCCAGTATTGAAGGGGTAGAGGCCGCCAATCGGGCAAACATTGATGTGCTGATTACCGATCATCACTTGCCGGGCGAGCAGTTGCCCAATGCCTGCGCCATTGTGAACCCCAATCAGGCCGGGGATGGGTTTGAGAGTAAATCGATTGCGGGTGTAGGGGTTATTTTTTATGTCATGCTGGCTTTAAGACGTCATCTGGTCAATAGCGGCTGGTTTACTGCTCAGCAGCTGCTCGAACCTAACATGGCGCAATTTCTTGATCTCGTGGCTTTAGGTACTGTCGCGGATGTTGTTGCACTGGATCAGAATAACCGCATTCTGGTTAATCAGGGATTGACACGCATTCGTCAGGGCTTATGCCGACCGGGCATTAAAGCCATGATTACTGTCGCCGGACGCGAGTGTTCCCGCCTGCGTGAGAGTGATCTGGGGTTTGCGGTCGCGCCAAGACTTAACGCGGCCGGTCGGTTGGATGATATGTCGCTGGGTATTTCCTGCCTGTTGTGTGAAGATGAAAAACAGGCCAAAGCCCTTGCCGAGCGACTGGATGAGCTCAACCAGGAGCGCCGCCTGATTGAAGCGGAGATGAAAGAACAGGCGCTGGCTTCGGTGGATGATCTCATTAAAAAGATTGACGGGCAGCGCCTGCCTGTGGCCTTGTGCTTGATGGATAAATTGTGGCATCAAGGGGTCATCGGTATTCTGGCTGGGCGCTTGAAAGAGCGTTACCATCGCCCGGTGATTGCTTTTGCGATGGTCAGTGAAACCGAACTGAAAGGGTCGGCCCGCTCCGTGACGGATTTAAATATCCGGGATGTGCTGGCTGCTGTTGACAAAGACCACCCTGGTTTAATCACCAAATTCGGTGGTCATGCCATGGCCGCGGGTTTAAGTTTACCGGTGCACTCCTTCAGCGCGTTTCAGGCGGCTTTTCTTGCTGAAGTCGAACGGCATTTGGACATCAGCCAGTGCGAAGGGCAATTGTTGACGGACGGTCCTCTGAAAGACACTGAATTCAATCTTGAAACCGCCCACCTGCTGCAACAGGCAGGCCCCTGGGGCCAACAGTTTCCAGAGCCCTGTTTTGATAATGTGTTTGAAATTCTGGATCAGCGCGTCGTTGGGCAAAATCACCTGAAGCTGACTTTCGCACTGCCTGAAACCGGCGGCACTGTCGATGCCATCGCCTTTAATGTCGACCGCAGCCAATGGCCGAACCACCGTGTCCGGGAAGTGCATGCCGCCTATCGTCTGGATATCAATGTCTACCAGGGGCGCACCCGTTTACAGCTGATGATTGAAGCGTTAAATCCAGTGAGTTGATGCCTACCTTCGCAAGCGGCCATGGAGGGATCCAAAGACGGAATAGTAGCCCTTGCCTGCTCAGTCCCAAGCATCCTCATCCGAGTTTCCAATGGATGCCCGCCTGCGCAGGCATCCCATTCAAATCATCATAACGCCGCATCATTTGTCTTCAGCCGCGCGTTTTTAGTGTATAATTTCCGCATTCTTTTTCATGTGATGCCCAAGTTTTGACTAATGCGTTAATTTCTCCTTTGGCGGTCGCTCCGATGATTGATTGGAGCTATACCCATTTTCGCGTGTTGATGCGGCTTATCGCACCGCGGGCGCTGCTTTATACTGACATGCAAACCACCGGTGCTGTGCTGAACAATCCCAAAAAAGCCCTGGGCTTTCACGGCTGTGAATTGCCTTTGGCTCTGCAGTTGGGCGGGTCAGATCAAGAGGCCTTGGTGCAATGCGCCATTTTAGCGGAGGAAAAGGGTTACAGTGAAGTGAACCTGAATTTAGGCTGCCCGAGTGATCGGGTGCAGGCGGGCCGTTTTGGCGCCTGCCTGATGGCAGAACCCGAGCAGGTGGCTCAAAGCATCAAGGCCATGAAGGCGGCGGTTCGTATTCCAGTAACCGCAAAAACCCGCATCGGTATTGATGAGCAGGACAGTTATGATTTTTTTTCAGCCTTCGCTCACCAGTTAATCGATGCCGGATGCGACAAGCTGGTTGTTCACGCCCGCAAAGCCTGGCTTCAGGGTTTAAGTCCTAAGCAAAACCGGACTATTCCTCCCCTGCATTATGATTATGTTTATCGTATCAAGAGGGCATTCCCCGCGCTGCCCGTGGTTATTAACGGCAACATCAACACGGTGGAGGAAGCCCGAGTGCACTGGCAGGCGGTGGACGGCGTAATGCTGGGGCGTCTTGCCTGCAATAATCCTTATGCTTTAGCCGACTTTCATCGCTTCCTGTATCCCGATGTCGCCATTCAAAGCCGCAGTGCCGTGATGGAGAATTATCATCGCTATGCAGTCGAGCAATTCGAAGAGGGCGTGCCGTTGAGCATTCTGCTTAAGCCGGTGCTTAATCTGGCGCACGGGTTGGCAGGAGCAAGGCGTTTTAAAGAGTTGCTGGTTTGCGCGCAGCAGAAAAAAAATCCTGGCTTGGTGGGGGATGCCGTTTTTCTGTTGCAGGCGATGGAAAAAACAAAACAAGGAGAGTGGGTTGAATGAATGCGTTGCTGACCACGATAGTCTTGCTGGTGGGTTCCAATACCTTCATGACCATGGCCTGGTATGGTCATTTGAAACAGCAGAGCAGCAAGCCGCTGATAGTGATTATTATTTTAAGCTGGTTGATCGCCTTTTTTGAATACACACTGATGATCCCCGCTAACCGCATTGGCTTTAACCAGGCTCACTTGAATTTACCGCAGCTTAAAATCATGCAGGAAGTGATTACCCTGTCGGTGTTTTTGCCTTTTGCTGTTTTTTATATGGGGCAGCGGGTGCATTTGAATTTTTTATGGGCCTCGCTCTGTTTGCTGGGAGCTGTGTATTTTATTTTTAAACCCATGGCGTCCTAGATGCTGAGAGAATAACCAATAAGCCAAAAGTCCGGCTGGTAAAGCGGATGAATCACTATATTCATAGTAATTTTCCTCAATTTCTAGTAAATTAAGCGATTTTGATTGCCACGATTATTAAGAGGATTTGCAAGGTCATGCTGAATACGTTGATAAAGAAAATGTTTGGGAGTCGTAACGAGCGGACTCTGCGGCGCATGGAAAAAACCGTCCTCAGCATCAATGCCCTTGAGCCTGCAATGAAGGCTTTGTCCAATGAACAGCTTGCTCTGAAAACAGCGGAGTTCAAACAACGTTTTTCCCAGGGTGAATCACTTGACCAGTTGCTGCCGGAAGCCTTTGCTGTGGTGCGTGAAGTGTCTGTCCGTACCATGGGGCTTCGTCATTTTGATGTACAGCTGATTGGCGGCATGGTTCTGCATGAAGGGAATATCGCTGAAATGCGCACCGGGGAAGGTAAAACCTTGGTCGGTACTTTACCGGCTTATTTAAATGCCATCAGCGGTCGCGGGGTTCATGTGGTTACTGTGAATGATTATCTGGCCAAGCGCGACAGCCAGTGGATGGGACCCATTTACGAATTTTTGGGCTTAACCGTGGGCGTCATTGCACCGGACATGACGCATGCTGCAAAACAGCAGGCTTACCGTGCTGACATAGTCTTTGGTACCAATAACGAATTTGGTTTTGATTACCTGCGCGACAACATGGCTTTCAGCTTAAGCGACAAGGTGCAGCGCGAATTGAATTTTGCCATCGTCGATGAGGTGGATTCCATTCTGATTGATGAGGCGAGAACACCGCTCATCATTTCCGGTGCGGCGGAAGGAAGCTCTGAGCTGTACATGAAAGTCAACAAACTGATTCCTCAATTGAGAAAGCAGGAAGAAGAAGGGGATGGCGGCGATTACACGGTGGACGAAAAGCAGAAGCAGGCGCACCTCACCGAAGCCGGGCATCAGCATATCGAAGAACTGTTGATGAAAGAAGGCCTGCTGGATGAAGGCGAAAGTTTATACCACGCCAGCAATATCATCCTCATGCACCATGTCAATGCGGCGTTGAAAGCGCATGCCATGTTCCATCGCGATGTGGACTACATTGTCAAAGATGGCCAGGTGGTGATTGTTGACGAACACACTGGCCGTACCATGTCGGGTCGACGCTGGTCAGAAGGCCTGCATCAGGCCATTGAAGCTAAAGAGCTGGTGCCCATTCAGCATGAAAACCAGACGCTGGCATCCATTACGTTCCAGAACTATTTCCGACTGTACGACAAGCTGGCGGGGATGACCGGAACGGCGGATACCGAAGCCTATGAATTCCAGCAGATTTACAATCTTGAAGTGGTGGTTATTCCGACTAACAAGCCCATGCGCCGTCAGGATCAGGCCGATCTCATCTACCTGGGCCTTGAAGACAAATACCAGGCCATCATCGACGACGTGAAAGACTGCATGGCGCGCAAACAGCCTGTTCTTGTGGGAACGGCTTCCATTGAAGCATCCGAATTATTAAGCCAGTTAATGAAGAAAGCGGGCATTAAACATCAGGTGTTGAATGCCAAATTCCATGAAAAGGAAGCACAGATTATTGCAGAGGCAGGGCGCCCCGGTGCAGTCACCATTGCCACCAACATGGCAGGACGAGGAACCGACATCGTTCTGGGCGGCAGCCTTGCAGCGGAGCTGGCCATGTTGCCTGAAGGGGCTTCTGAAGCTGAGCGTCAGGCCATTAAAGACGATTGGCAAACACGTCATGATGACGTGATTAAGGCAGGGGGGCTGCGCATTATCGGTTCTGAACGCCATGAATCCCGTCGTATCGATAACCAGTTACGAGGCCGTGCCGGCCGTCAGGGCGACCCCGGCAGCAGCCGATTCTATTTATCGCTCGATGACAATTTAATGCGTATTTTCGCTTCCGAACGGGTCATTAACATGATGCGTCGTTTAGGCATGAAACCGGGAGAGCCGATTGAGCATAACTTGGTCACCAAAGCGATTGAAAACGCGCAGCGTAAACTCGAAGGCCATCATTTTGATGTCCGTAAACAGCTGTTGGATTATGACAACGTTGCCAACAACCAACGGCGGGTGATTTACACTCAACGCGCGGCCATCATGGCCATGACCGATCCGAAGGAAGTGGTTGATGCCATGCGCGAAGAAGTCATTTTTACCCTGGTGGATAATTTTATTCCCCCGCAAAGTCTCGAAGATCAATGGAATCTGGATGGGTTGTCCAAAACCCTGTATGAAGATTTTCAGGTCAGAGCCGATGTGGCGGACTGGGTGGACAACGATCATACCCTGCAACCGGAGCAGATTAAAGAACGTGTCTTTAACTTATGCTATGAACGCTACCAGGAGAAGGAGAAACAGGCTGGCCGTGAAGTGCTGGCGCAGTTTGAGAAGTCGGTTATTCTCCAGACCATGGATAATCATTGGCGTGAGCATTTAGCGTCCATGGATCATTTGCGTCAGGGCATTCATTTACGCGGCTACGCGCAGAAAGATCCTAAACAGGAGTATAAACGCGAAGCCTTTGCTCTGTTTACCATGATGCTTGATACCCTCAAATACGAAATCATCCGCTTGTTGACCTCGGTGCAGGTCCAAACGGAAGAGGACGTCCAGGCCATTGAAGATCAGCGTCGTTCCGAGCAGGTCCAGAACGTGCAGTTACTGCGTCAGAGCGAAGAGGACGGCGAGGAGACGGCGGAAGGCATGGAAGACCATACGCCTTATCGCCGTGAAGGACAAAAAATAGGACGCAATGATCCTTGCCCCTGCGGTTCTGGTAAGAAATACAAGAGCTGCCACGGAAGTCTGGTGTGAAAGTCGCTGTTGCCGTTATAGTAGACAAAAACCAGCGTATTCTGATTACCCGCCGTCCCGCCCATGCCAGCCATGGGGGGATGTGGGAATTCCCCGGTGGTAAGCTTGAAGAAGGCGAGGCGGCCGATCAAGCCTTGACTCGTGAAATTGATGAAGAAGTGGGCATTCAAATCAACAAGTCCACATTCCTCGGCGAAATCAATCACCAATATCCCCATAGAACAGTGACGCTGGTTGTTTTTTTGGTGGACGAATTCACCGGTCGCGCGACCTGCCGCGAAAACCAAATGGGCTTGTGTTGGGTACCCTTTGAGCAGCTCTCCGATTATTCATTTCCTGAAGCCAATTATAAAATTGTGCAATTGCTAAAGGCGCATGCCTCTTTTTCCGCTGAACACTCGCTATAAATTAGATTCACGCGCGAAATTCCGCGCGCCCAAAATTCATAAGTTGTTCAATTCCTGTTTTCAATGGTGTTAATAATCCCTTAATTCAAGGCCGGTATACTGGCAGGAAATGACCAGATGAGTGAATTATGACTAAAAAAGTAGCATTTGTGGATATTGATGGCTGTATTCTTCATGGGAACAGGTTAAATCAAGCCCTGGTTGAACAACTTCGTGAGTATGATGAAGTCATTCTATTTACGCAACGAAGCGTCTATCTTCAAATGGCACAAATCCCACGTAAATACCAATTATCTGGCGTGGAAGAAGGTGATCTTGTTAATACGCCCGATGTGGTTGATGAGCTTGGGAAGGTGCTGGGAAAACGCATCCGAGTATCGACCTCCATTGACCCATACTATAAAAATGGCAAGCCGATGCAATACTTTGATGATGTGCTGAAAGGCTTTGAAGACGAATTAAAAAAGGCAGCCGGCTCAGTAAAACAGGGAGAAGAGTTCAAGTTACCGGCTCCTTTAGTGGAACAATATAACGAAGAAATCACCTTGGTTTGGGATGGTGTTGAAAAAACCGATTCTATGAAAAAAGAAGACCCTGCCTCCTTTTATCCGCAAGGCAAAGTAGCGCAATTTGATCATTTAAGACGGGAACTCTTTGGGATGCTGGAAACGGATGATTTGGAAATTACCTATTTTGACGACAGCCTGCATAATCTTTACGAGGTGGCCCAAGAAACCAAAGATAATAAGAATCCTCCCCAATGCATGGTCGTACAAGAAGCGTATATTGGCACTCTGAATCAATGGCAAGTCGATTACCCTAATACAAAGAGCGTCAATGAACAAATAAAGAGCGAACTGCAAGAGACTTCTTTAGCGAAATTATGCAACTACGTGGTGCTTCGTGAAGGGGAACGTCGATTGTCCCACAGCGAATACAATGGCTCCTGGGCTCGATTGTTCGCGTGGGATTCTCGCGCTGCAACCGTCAAAATTAGTGCCGCAAAAAAAGCAATAAAAATTTTGCAGGGTTGTGATGACGCCAAAAATGTTCTTAATGACAATGAACTCGCCGCGTTGCAACAAGGCCGATTAAAAGACAGAATTGGCGACGACTTGCAGTTCGTTAAGGAATTTTGTAAGCGGCACAACGACCACAAAGTGGTTATCATTCATTAATCATCTTTTTCCGCGCTACTTCAGACTCTTTGTGGTGGCGCGGTTTCCGCTTGTTACTCCTAACAATCTGGCCCAATTCATGCTTTGATTCTTCATCGGACAGCCTTAAACGGTAGTGGAGGGATTTCATTATCATGAAAAAAGCACTTGTTACGGGAGGAATGGGCTTTATCGGCAATCATCTCGCTCGCCGGCTGCTTAAGGCAGGGGTTGAGGTCATCATTCTTGATAAAAACATCGACAAGCCAGGGTATTATGACGTGCGTGATGCGTTGATTATCGAGGGCGATGTGTTGTCAAAAGCGCTGTTGCATGATCTGCTCAACGAGGTCGATGCCTGTTTTCATCTGGCTGCCCTGGCGTCCATTGCCCTGTGCGAGCGGGATTGGCTCTTCAGCCATGCCGTGAATGCATTGGCGTTTAATTATCTGCTCGATGAAATCAGGCTGCGAGATAAACGTCCCAAACTGGTCTATGCCTCCTCGGCGGCGGTGTATGGCGACTCAAGGACCCTGCCTCTGGAAGAAAAAGAGCCGCCTCATCCTGTTTCCAATTACGGCTGCGACAAACTTTGCAATGAAATGTATGCAGGAATGATGTCACGAATGGCCGGCGTTTCTTCCATTGGGCTGCGATTTTTCAATGTGTACGGCCCTGGTCAATCCGCCACCAATCCCTACAGCGGTGTCATAAGTCACTTCAAACAGGCGATTTTGACACACCAAAACCTGACCATTTATGGTGATGGCCAGCAAACGCGCGATTTTATTTACATCGATGACGTGGTGGATGCGTTAATAAAAGCCGCCAGTGTCGATTGTTCAGAGGCTTTCGTATTTAATATCTGCAGCGGAGAGGCAATAACTATTGAATCCTTAGCCTGGCTAATGCTTAAATTAACTCATTCACAGGCTGAAATTGACTACTTGCCTGCCCGCGGCGGCGATTTAATACACTCCCTGGGTAAAACGGAACTGGCGCAAATGCAACTGGGGTTTAAGGCAAAAACGCCCATTGAGGATGGTTTAAAGCGATTTTTAAACGATTCCTGCTAAAAAAAGGATAACAACATGGCGCAGGATAATAACGGGTATCTGATTACCCGCCAATTGACAGCGAAAACACTGCCCGACGGGATTATTCCCATTGAAAGCATCAATCAGCTGCCACCTCAGGGCTGTCTTTTTGTCCTTATTGATTTCAATGACGGCTATACTCTGAGTGTGATCCACGACATCAGACAGAAGGAAAATTACCAGCTGTCCCCTGTTTTTTATACCGGTACGCCGCCTGAGCATGCCGAGCAGCTTCTGGATGGGGCTTTTACCGACGATCTGTTTTCTCGGGCCAAAGCCATTCAGGATAAAATCCAGTTAGTTAAAGCCGTCCATAAAGAAAAAATCAGCGATTTCGAGCAATTAATATGCAGTTACCTGTTCGTGAGAGAAGAGTACATTCTGAGAGGTTTTCTGGATTATCGCTCACCTTCCGGCTTCCAATACCCCTTGCTGGATATTCTTGGATTTCATGAAGATGCTCAGCACTATTGGTACATGCTGCAGGGGATGGAGTCACGAAAACTCCTAAAGCATGAGACTTTAATTGATGAAATCCAGACCTGCCCGCATTGCCGATCCGGTTTGCTAAACTTTAAAAATTGCTGTCCCAATTGCCAGTCTGTCCATATTGCTGTGCAATCATTCATTCATTGTTTTTCCTGTGGAAATGTCGGTCCGTTGTCTGAATTTCTTCACCACGAAGAATTGGTCTGCAGCCGCTGCCATGTGAAACTCCGGCACATCGGCATCGATTATGACAAGCCGATGGAGGATAAGATTTGCCAGGATTGTCAACATGCTTTCTTTGAGGCCGCGGTCAATGCCGTTTGCATGGTTTGTGAGAAACTCTCTGATCCTGGTGATTTGCAGGCGAAACGCCTGTATGAATACCGGCTCGCGCGACGCGGGGAGTCTCTTGCCAAGGGGCTTGATCAGCATTTGATTGTTGAACTGGGCCAGTTTTTGAAGCTCATTGATTTAAGTATTTTTATGATGGTTGTCAAATGGCAAACCATTCTTGCCCGACGATATGATCAATTAATTTATAGCCTCTTTGCCCTAAAAGTAACCAACGAAGAGGAGTTAGTCAACACGCTTGGGATGTTTAAAACAGAAAAACTGTTGATGGAGTTTTTCGAGCGGGTGAGGACTTTATTAAGGGACAGTGATTTGGTGACGCGTGACAATAAAACCGTCATTTTCTTTTTACCCATGACCCCACAGCAGGGTTGCGACATTATCCATGAGCGCATCAGGGCGTTTGCTGAAATTCAGTCTGAAAATAAAATTAATATCAGTGTGGGCATGATGTCGTCCTGGGATGTGATAAAAAATGACATCGGGTCGGATTTGCTGCTGGCGGAATTGTATAACCGGATCAACAGCAATGAATGATTTTCTCTATGGACTGGCCTACTACTTTACCAGCCTGTTTTCCATGGGAAACATCAAAAGCTTCCTGTTTATTTTTTTCCCATTTGTATTTTTACTTGAGTTGCCATTTTATGTGTTGACGATACTTTACAGTATTCGGGGCTGGATTAACCTGCATTTTAAGGGCGAGTTCGCCAGGGGCTATTATCCCATTGTCACCATTGTCATTACAGCTTACAACGAAACCTATGAAGAAATCCTGACCACGATGCGTGCGGTAGGCGAGCAAATCTATCCGGGTAAAATCGAAACAATGATCATTGTCGATAATGCCGTCAAGAATATAAAAACAGCGCAATATGCCAAACAATTGGCCTTGCAGTATGGGAAGTTGCCTAATCGTTTTTTCACAGTCATTGAACGCCAGACTCGTGGCGGCCACGCCAGCTCCATGAATTTAGGTCTTAAACTGGCCAAGGGTGAAGTATTGATTATGCTGGATGCAGATACGTCCATTGATAATCAGACGGTAGCCAAGGCTGCGGCTCATTTTATTGATCCGAACGTCATTGCGGTTTCCGGGGCAGTCCGGGTGAGAAATTACAAAGACTCCATCCTGACAAGGCTTCAGGCCATTGAGTACATGATCGGTATTCAGCTTGGCCGTTTCGGCTTAACCGAATTAAATGTAACCAATAATATTTCCGGTGCTTTTGGTGTTTTCCGCACTGGGTTTTTAAAGCAGATTGGCGGCTGGTTAAATGGCACCGCGGAAGATCTGGATTTAACCTTGCGCCTGCACGTTTACGTCAGCCGGTATTCCCATTTAAAAATAGTCCATGAACCTTTCGCCATTGCCTGGACGGCGGCGCCTGTCAAATTAAAAACCCTGCTGAAGCAACGCTTACGCTGGGATGGGGATTTGTATTATATTTACGTGAGGCGGCATTGGCGTAAATTCAGCCCGGCACTGATGAATCGCATGAAAATGTTCTTCTTTAGCTGGTATGGCCTGTATTACCAATTGGTGCTGCCGTTTATCGTTCTGCTTTACAGCATTCTATTATTTCTGCAATATAGCCTGACGGTGGTTGTCGCTGTTAACATCCTGGTTTACTGTTATTATTTGCTGACCGGAATAGTGATGTATGTGTTATTTTTACTGTTGGTCTCGGAAAGGCCGCGGCAGGATGCCAAAATGATAGGCTGGGTGCTATTAATGCCCATTTATCAGCAGTTCATGCGTTACATGGCGACCATTTTTATTTTAAATGAAATCATTTTTAAAGGACATAAGGATTCTTCAATGGCCCCCTGGTGGGTTATAAAGAGAACCAAATAAAAGTCGGGTGATATGGGAATTCACTTTCGTAAAAAAGCGCCGTCAGAACAATTGCCAGTCCAGTATGGCGAGGGGATCCGTACGCCTCCCAAGATGCGCTGGATTCTTCTGGTACTTATTTTAAGTATTCCTTTGGCTATTTTGTTGTATCAATTAATTAATGAATACGTTTTTATCCGTTTTTCAGGATTGATAGCTTACGACACCATCATTATCCGTGCGCCTGATGAAGGTTACATTGAAAATCTGAATGTGCAACCGGGACAAAAGGTCAGGAAAGGCGAGATGATTTTAAAATTCATTTCACCGGAAACCCTGACCAAACTGCAGTACCTGGAGAAGGAAAAAGAACGCATCACCGACCTGATGAACTCCTTGGGCGATCAAACGCCAGACAATTTGGAAAATTTACTGGACGTCGCTAAAAAAGACATCGATTCCAGTAAAGCGGTCTACGAGCGCTTTGTAAAATACGTCAATAAGGGGGATATGGCAGAGCTGCAATTGGAAGAAGCCCGGAAAAACTGGGTAAACGCGCAGAGAAATTATGCCGCGCTTGAACAGCAGATTCAGGAAGCGAAGCTGCAGTCCAAAACGCTCCTTGAGGTCAATTACAAACGCAAGATTTTAGAAATTGAAAGCAATATTGCGGAAGTGAAAGATAAAATAGCTCATTTTTCTATCCTGGCCCCTCAACCGGGCACCATCATGAGCATTTCAACCCATCAGGATGAGTACGTGTCTGCCGGGCAAAATTTAATGACCATTGTTACTGAACGGAATATGCGCATCATTGCTTTCATTGATCCAAAATACGCCGAAGAAGTGTATCAGAACAAACAGGTCACCATCACTTTCCCTGGCAATGAGAAAATCGAAGGGCGCATCATTAACACACCCAGTTACGCGGAGAAAGTGCCTCTGTCGCAGATTAATCCGTTAGCTACCCGCGAGAATAAATTGATTGCCATTATTCGTCCCGATGAGGCGATCCCCCAAATATATCAGGTCTTTGGTATACCCGTTACCATCGAATTAGAATAAAATAATCAACTTTGTTAATTTGTAAACAATCATTGAGTGGATTATGACCGTTTTATCGTTAAAAATACTTGCTGCGCAATCACTGAGAAACAACCACCCTGAAAAATTATTGGCTCTGTATGACAAAGCAATTGATCCCGGCATTGAGCAAACCTACATTACTCCTCAGATTGATGCGTTAATCAGGAAAGAAAAATCACACTATGAACGTGAGGTAGAGGCCAGGAAAGACGCAGTGAAAGACACGACGTCGCAGGTGACAAGCAGCCGCTTTTTCCATAAAGTGTCGGCCTGTACCAGCATGACGCTCTCCACTGGCGTTCATGTGGCAACCTATTATATTCTGGGTGCGGCGGAGGTCGATGCGGACATCCGCATGCTGTGGTTGGCTTTAACGCCAGTCTCCACACTGGTTGGAATGGCCACGGGAGTGTTTTGCATTTACCCGTTTGCCCGCGGCATCGTGGGTTGCATGACGCCCTCAGTCTCTTCTGAAAGAACCATTGATCTTGAACAGGTTGTTCGTCAGGGACGTTAACAGACCCCGTTTAAACGCTGGCCTGGGTGCATGGCTCAATGAATAGCCAAATTCAATCATGAGTGCCGTTCATTGAGCAACGACAGAAGAGAGCCTAACAGTATAATACTGACACCCATCATTTGCATGAGGCTAACCTGTTCACCCAAGAGCAGGATGCCGAAGATCACCACAAACACAGGCTCAAGAACTGACAAAATGGAGGCCTGGGTGGAACTAATCAGTTTTAAACCATTTAGCAGCAGAAGAATGGGCAGGGCCGTGCACAGGATGCCGATGCCCAAAATATTAGCCCAAACCGACCAACTTGCAGGCCAGGTGAAGGATCGATCAAGCAGGGCTGTAATCAATGAAATGACCATGCATCCCAGGCATAACACCAGGGTCGAGGGCAGCGGTGATACACGGCTTTTCTTACTGGCCAAAATATAAAACGCATAAAGCAGGGCAGACAGAATGCTTAAAATAAGGCCAATTGGATTGAAATGAAACTGTCCGCCCTGCACCAAAAACACCATGCCGCTGAAAATAATCAGCAAGGATATGCAATAAATGAGGTTGAAGGGGAGCTGGTAGACGAGCTTGTTGATTAACATGACTAAGGCGGGGTAAGTAAAAAACACGACCATAGCTAACCCGGAACCGATGTAGTTTGCCGCGATAAAATACAGGATGGAGCAGGCGCCATAGAAAAAAATCCCATGACTTAGAATCGTTAAAAAATCCCTGCGCGTTAATTTTAACCCATCCCTTTGCCAAAGCATGATCAAGGCAATGAATAACCCAGCCACCATGAATCGCCAGAATAACATGGTATAAACGGAAATATGCTCATGAATCACAGTAATGCCAAAATAACCGATTAAGCCAAAAAATAATCCGGATAACAGGCAATAAAGAACGCCTTTCGATCGTGAAAACAAATAAAAACCCCTGGGCAAATCATATCATTGCCCAAATCATATATGGCTTAGATTGTCAGCGCAAATATCCCCACCGTCGCAAGGATTATATCTGGCAAATGCCTAAGTCCAATCGGGCATGGGTTTCACGAATTTCCCTCATGGTGGACGCTTCACACAGGCGAAGACTTAACCCATGATGACCCAGCTGCATGCGCGGGACAATGCCAAAGGTTTTGTCGATGCGCAAAAGAATAAGATGACAGGAGGTTTTCGGCGGTAAAGCACGTTGGTAAAAGCCGCTGAATAAGTCGATTTCATCGAATTGGGCGGTGTCGCGCAGTAAGCGCAGGTAAATGGTGACCGTCGCCTGCAGGGTGCGCAGGTGGTTTAACCAGATGGCTAAATCGCGTTGTCTCTCGCCGGGATTGGATTCCAGCCAGAGAAGCAATTGCGGAGAATACATTTCGCAATCATTGCTTTGGGTTGGCTGTGTCAGGCGAATCGATTGTAAAAACGGATTCTGATGAATGCCTTCGCCAAACAGGCCGGCCGTGTGAGTTAAGGATTGAATTTGAGTATAAAGATTATCGTAAAGCTCGCTCGCAATGATGGTATTGGATTTGTTAATCGAATGCTCTATGCGCATTAACTCTTTAAGGAAACGGCTTTTTAATTCCGGTTTTTCGATCAGTTTAATGATTTCAATGATGTTTTTTAACGCGTAATGATGGATGACCGGATGAGTTTCCTGACAGGCTTGATCAATGGTTTGATAAAGGCATTCAAGGCGCAAGGCAATTTTTGGCAAAAAGTGGGTTGCCAGTTGAAAGGTGATCGTATCTTGAGGCATAAAAAATTGCTATCCTTAGCCAACGTTTAAACAGTTTTTTTGTACTTGAAATATTAAAGTATACAAACCGGTCTTTACAAGAGTTTTTAAAAATAATCAATACTTATTGGCTGGAATTCAACGGTAGGTTTGCGAGAAATAAATACTTTTCGTGCAAATCATAAATTTTCTGTTCAAAATCCGCAAGAGAACCTTCATTTATGACCAGATCGTCAGCAATTGCCCGTCTGGCGGCTTCGTCAGGTTGGGCTGCTAAAATAGCAAGCGCTTCTTCCCGGGTATGCTGGTCGCGTGCCATCACCCGCTCAATTAAACGCTCGGACTCACTTAAAATGACCAGGATTCGGTTTAAATACGGGTAATGGCTGCGATCGAGTAATAAAGGTATTTCAATCACGCAATAGGGGGCTTTAAAGGACGTAACCCGCATTTCTATCTGACGACGGATAAGGGGATGAAGAAGGCTTTCAAGCCACTGCCTCTCTTCAGGCTGTTTAAAAATTAATTGACGTAATTTTGAACGGTTCAAGTGGCCCTGGTGAAGCATCGCATCGCCAAAGTGCTGCTGAATCGCCCGAAGTGCCGGTTGTCCTGGGGCTGTGACCTCGCGGGCGATGTCATCGGCAATGACCACCGGAATGCCTAAGCTTTTAAAACAACGGATAGCGCTGGATTTGCCGCTGGCAATGTTTCCCGTTAAACCGACGCAATACATCAGGGTTTCGCCGCATTGATGTTTCGACAGGTTATCATGTTAATGTAACATGTCTCAGGAATACCGCTGTTGTCCATGCAATATGCCTTGGCGCCCAGGGCGGCATCATCGCGGAGCGTGTAGATGTCGCTTAACCAGGGTGTTCCTGAAAAATCCAGCGCCGTGCATTGCCACATCGGGCGGGTGGAGCGTCCGTCAACGAAGGCATCACAATCTGCCCTGGACGTTTTGCAGGTTTCCGGGTATTCGCTTTGTTTTTTACAGGCGTCATAGGCTTTGTTAATCGCCGTGATGGAATACACACTCTGCGCCAGCCATTCGCGGTTCGCCTGATCATGGGCTTTGCACAGCCAGAAATTATCTCCTGTTGGTGTTTGTGCAATGGATGCGGCTGAAACGCAGAATAAAGCCAGGCTAGCTGCCTGCTGTAAGCATCGCTTCATTTGCTTTCTCCTCAATGAACGTGATGAGCTGCTCAATCGTCATGGCCCTGGCAAAGTACCATCCCTGTATATAGTCTACACGATGACGCCGCAAATAATCATATTGTTCCATGGTTTCCACGCCTTCGGCGATGATCGCCAGGTCAAGCGAGTTCGCCATGTTAATGATGGCCTGATTCAGGGTTTCGGTGATTGCACCGGTACCAATGGCCTGGATAAACAATTTATCAATTTTAAGATAATTAAAGGGCAGGTGCTGCAGGTAATGAATACTGGCATGTCCTGTACCAAAGTCATCAATGGCCAGTGAATAGCCGCGCTCACGGAGGTCCTGCATGATGCGCATGCTGTCCTTGTCTTCCTTATTAAAAAGCTGCCGCTCGGTCAGTTCAAGAATAATCTGCTGATTGTTGACGCCGTATTGTTCGCAGAGCTGATAAAATTGCGGAAAAAAGCGTCTGTCGAGAAAATGATTGACGGAGACATTGAACGCCAGATGAAAATCGTTATTGCTGCTAAGCAGTTCAGCGCATTGCTGAAATGATTTTTCAACCAGTTGCAGGGTCATGGGTACGATAAGCCCCGAGGCCTCGGCCTCTTCAATAAACAAGTCTGGCATGATGGTCTGTTTGGCATCCATCTGCCAGCGGATGAGAACTTCAGCGCCGCAAAACCGGTTATTCGCTACATCGACGACCGGCTGATACATCGGTTCAAAATGCCCCTGCCTCAGTCCATTCTGCAGGGCGTAATCCAGCGAAAACCGACGGTTTAAGGCTTTTCGCAAAAGGTAGTAAAGAAAGAGCGAGAGGAGAATGACCACCGCGGCAATGATTAATTCAGTATAAATAAAGTGCTTTTCATAAACCAGGCCTTTTGCCGTAAACAGCAGTTGGTAATCATCCAGTGTCTGCGATGGGATACGCAGCATCATGCTTTTTTCCGGGGAAGAATCCGGCTGCCGCTGGGTGAGTTGAAAAACCTGCTTTTTATGTTGGGTGTCGTAGAGGGCAATGGCTTTGAAGCTGGTGGCTTCAAGAGGCCTTAGCAGGTTTTCAAAAATGCTTCTTAAGATGTAAAGCGTAAAATGGTACTGCCCAAGTTTCTGCTGCAACAGGTAAGTCGGTTGCTTGTGATGGCCGGAATCAAAAGGCCCGTGCAGATGAGGCGCCGCCGAGGCAGGGAAAAAAACAGGCGGCGTGAGGTTTAAGGTGGAACAGGTTGTCTTTCCGTCCGGATCGGTTATGGCAATGGCAGACACATTGGGGTTGTTAAATAACCAATCGGTGAGTACTGGCAGTAATTGAGTTTGGCAGGCATTGAATTCATCACGGGTAAAATTTAAGGCAAAGGTCCCTTGAATCAGATTTTCCATGAACTCATCAAACTGGAACGCCCGTTCCTTGGCGATCAATTCCATCTGATTCTCGCGGGCTTCACGGTAATGCCGCCACTCATAGAAAAGAGCCAGAAACAACACGATAAGCGATAGCAGGAACCAGCTGATGGTTAATGTCTGTTGTGCACTTAACTGCCTGCTGTGGATGTCGTTTATCATTGTTTTAGTTATTTATACACCCCATACAGAGAGTTTAGAGTGATTTCCGCCAATTGCCTAATCGTTTTCTCATCCGAATTCAAAGGTGGCAGCCAGTAAAGAGTATTGCCCATCGGACGTAATAAGGCGCCATGCCGGCAGGCTTCTTGATAAAATCGCTGACTGATTCGCTGCCCTGGCAACGCCTCCATGTCGGCAGCGACAATCGCTCCCAGGCTTCGCACCTGGCTGAGTTTCCCGGTGGTTTCGGCAATGTCAAGCATCAGGGCGTGCATCAACTCACCCAATGCACGGGCCTGCTCAGGAATCCCCTCTGATTCCATGACCTTGATGGCCGCTAGGGCGGCGCTGACCGCTAAGGCATTGCCGCTGTGCGTATGCGAATGCAGGAATGAGTTGCCTGACGCATAATCATCATAGAAGAGCGTATACACCTCGTGGTCAATCAGTACGCAACTCAAGGGCAGGGCGCCAGCGGTCAGTCCTTTGGACAGACACACTAAATCCGGTTCAACGCCTGCCCATTCACAGGCCAGCCATTGCCCGGTTCGGCCCATGCCGGTCATGATTTCGTCGGCAATGAAATAAATGCCGTTGTCGTTTGCCCACTGAGCCAGTTTTTTAAGGAAGTCGGCGCTGTAGCAGAGCATACCCCCTGCGCCCTGAACAAGCGGTTCGACAAGAACAGCACAGGTCTGGTGCTTTACTTTTTCGAGTTGCGGCAACATCGCCTGCCATGCCGCTTCGCTGTCATCCCATAAGGGGTCGAAGCGGCTTTGAACATAGGGTACCTCCTGAATGAAATGGCATTCTACGCCATAGCCTTCATACGGTTTTTTATAGAGGCCTAAGTCGCTGACACTGATGGTAGCCAAGGTTTCTCCATGATAGGCATGCCGTAAGGCAATAAACTGGTTACGCGCATGCTCGCCCCGGATTTGCATGGCATGCAGCGCCAGTTTCATGGCAATCTCAACTGCCGAAGAACCGTCGCTGGCAAAAAACACATGCTGTTTGTTGGTAATTTCAGCGATTTTTTCTCCGAATTCAGCAAGGAGGGGATGCGTGGTATTGGCGGCAATCACCTGCTCAAAATACTGTAACTGTTGCCGGATGGCATCAACAATGGCAGGATGGCCGTGGCCTAAGGACTTACACCACCAGCTGGAGATGCCGTCAATAAGGGGTCCCTGATCCGTGTAGAGGTAGCTGCCCTTGGCTTCATGAATCACCAGCGGCGGGTAAGTTTCAAATTCTTTCATCTGCATGCAGGGATGCCAGATGTGGTTTAAATCCTTGGCGATGACTTGCGCTATGTTAACCATAATATATTTTTTGGTTGACAAGAAAATTGGCGACTTTATCATGGCGGCACTGAAATAAAAAGAGAAGGTCTATGAACAAACCCAGCGCAGGATGGACGTTAAGTGACGTTGCCGCCATTTATACCCAGCCGTTTAACGATCTGCTGCACAAGGCGCACACCATTCATCGCACGCATCACCCGGCCAATGGCTTGCAATTAGCAACGCTGCTCAGTATTAAAACCGGAGCCTGTCCCGAAGATTGCGGTTACTGCTCGCAAAGCGGACACCATCAAACCCACGTGGAAAAAGAAAAACTCCTGTCGGTTGATCAGGTGCTTAAACAGGCACAGGAAGCGAAAGCGGGAGGCGCTACGCGCTTCTGCATGGGAGCCGCCTGGCGTTGTCCTCCCGATAAAGTCATGCCTCAACTGCAGGAAATGATTAAAGGCGTTAAAGACATGGGGCTGGAAACCTGCATGACGCTTGGCATGTTAAACGGTGAACAGGCGAAGTGCCTTAAAGACGCCGGCCTTGATTATTATAACCATAACATTGACACCTCGCCGTCCTATTATGACAAGGTGGTCACGACCCGCAAATTCAGCGATCGCCTGGATACCCTTGAGCAGGTTAGAAAAGCGGGCATCCGTGTGTGCTGCGGGGGAATTTTAGGTCTGGGTGAAACACGCGAAGACCGTATCGAATTCCTCATGACGCTGGCCAACATGGAAACCCCTCCGGAAAGCGTGCCAATTAATCGATTGATTCCGGTTGAAGGCACGCCGCTTTCGAATTCCCGCCAAGTGGA
Organism: Legionella taurinensis; assembly: GCF_900452865.1. NCBI lineage: Bacteria > Pseudomonadati > Pseudomonadota > Gammaproteobacteria > Legionellales > Legionellaceae > Legionella > Legionella taurinensis. The sequence goes on along the minus strand of NZ_UGOZ01000001.1, from coordinate 1,717,921 downwards.
AGGCCTTGAACTGGTAAGAACCATTGCCACGGCAAGGATTATCATGCCTCACAGTGTGATCCGCCTGACCGCCGGGCGTACTGAAATGAGCGATGAATTGCAGGCTCTCTGCTTTTTTGCCGGTGCCAATTCGGTTTTCATTGGCGATAAACTGCTGACGGAAGATAACCCGCAACGCGATAAAGACAACCGCCTGTTTGGCAAACTGGGCCTGGAAACCTTCTCTTGAGTCGGTTTTCTGCTCTTATTTCGGAGAAAATGCAGGGATTGCAGCAACAAGGCCTTCACCGCACACGCAAGGGGTTACCGGTAGACGCGACTCATCTGCATTTTTGCAGCAACGACTATTTGTCGTTAAGTAATGACCCGCGTGTAAAAAAAGCGTATCAGCTGGGGTTTGAGCACTATCCCGTCGGCAGCGGCGGATCCGGTGTCATTTGCGGTTACCACCCCATTCATGCGGAGTTTGAGCAAACCATCGCCGCAGCGCTTGCAACGGATGCGGCGGTGGTATTCAGTTCCGGCTATGCAGCCAATCTGGCTGTGGTTAATCTGTTGTCGAAGATTGATCGCCACCTGCTTGTTGATAAAGCCATCCATGCTTCGTTTTATGATGGCATTAAACTCGCCGATGCCCGCTTTTGCCGGTATCGATGCAATGACATGGCGGATTTAAGTCAGAAACTGGCCCATACTGCGCAAGCGGCGGTGGTGACCGAAGGGCTTTTCAGCATGAGCGGTCAGATGGCGCCTTTGCAGGACATCAGTCATTTATGCGATAGGCATGAGGCCCCCTGCATTGTCGATGAAGCGCATTCGTTCGGGGTGCTGGGCGAACATGGTCTGGGCGCTGTCAGGCATTTTTCCTTAACACAGGAACAGATACCGCTTCGAATCATTACCTTTGGCAAGGCATTCGGCGGGCAGGGTGCGATGGTGGCTGGATGTGGCGAGTGGGTCGATGCCCTGGTGCAATATGCACGTCCCTACCTTTACTCCACTGCCATCAGTCCCGCCCTGGTGTATGGGCTTTTAAAGACGTTTCAGTTGATTTACGATGCCGATGACAGGCGGCGGCAGTTGCACGGATTGGTCGCTTATTTTCGCGAAAAAGCCGCGCAAAGCCCGCTGTGTTTCGCCGACTCGACGAGCGCTATCCAGCAACTGCGGCTGGGGTGTCCGCACGCCGCCCTGAACTACGCTCAGGAATTAAGCCAACGCCGGATTTTTTGTCAGGCCATTCGTGAGCCCACGGTTCCGCGCAAGTACAGTGGGTTACGCATCGTGCTCAATTATCAGCACGATGCGAAAGACATTGACCATTTATTTAACGAGCTCCACGCCATTTATGACACTGAACATTCAAATTAGAGGAAAAGGGCCGGCCCTGGTGCTGCTGCATGGCTGGGGATTTGACCACCGCGTTTTTGAGCCCCTGGCGACCGAACTGCTTGCGCATTTTACCGTGTATCTGGTTGATCTTCCGGGGTTTGGCCGCTCGCCGTTAATGGAGTGGACTGCCTTTAAAGATCAGCTTCTTAATGCCTTGCCTCGGGAATTTGCAGTGTCGGGCTGGAGTATGGGCGGCTTGTATGCCATGCGGCTCGCCATCGAGGAGCCGCTGCGGGTGACGCGATTGATGGTAACCGCTTCCTCGCCGCATTTTATTCGCAAAGGCCAGTGGCCAGGAATTGAAAAACAGGTGTTTGATGGCTTTTTAAGCAATTTAGCACGGGATCCCGAACAGACAATGCGGGCGTTTATTCAACTGCAATCTCGTCATCATTCAGTGACGCCATCAATTCCTGATAAGGTTTCAATGGAAGCCCTGCAGCAAGGTCTTACGATTTTAAACGAGTGGGATTTTCGTGAGGCCTTGCTTCATTACCAAAACCCTGCCTGTTTTGCCTTTGGCCGTCTTGATGCCATTACACCGCGCCTGACCCTGGAGGTTATGGCAGAAAAATACCCTGATTTTCATTACCGGCTTTTCCAAAAAGCGGCGCACATGCCTTTCCTGTCGCATCAGGATGATTATTTGCAATTATTATTTGAGTTTCTGTTATGAAGACTTTTTTTATCACCGGCACCAACACGGATTGCGGTAAAACCTATACCACCTGCCAACTGATCGATTTTTATCGTCGGCAGGGGAGGCAGGTGTTGGCATTAAAACCAGTAGCCACCGGGTGCGTCACTGAGAATGGCGACCTTTACAGCGAAGATGCCCGCCTGCTTAAGCACCATGCTGGCAGTAATGAAGACAATAGTCATTGGCTGTTTGAACCGCCGATTTCACCGCATATCGCTGCCGCCAAAGCAGGAACGGATATGGATGCAAGGGCGATTCTTGATTATTGCCTGACGAAAGCATTAACTGGCCCAGATCTGCTGCTGATCGAGGGAGCTGGGGGGTTAATGGTCCCTGTCAATGCGAAAGAGACCTGGATTGATTTTTTGACACTTAGTCAAATTCCAGTCATCCTGGTGGTGGGTATGCGGCTTGGATGCATCAATCATGCGCTGTTGACGGCTGCGGTGTTAAAGGCGCATGCCATTCCCTGTGCGGGCTGGATTGCCAACTGCCTGGATGAACACATGCTTTGCCTGGATGAAAACCTTCACACCCTGCAGGAAACCATGGGAATGCCTTATTTGGGGCGTATTCCTTTTCAGGGGCAATGGCTGCCGGAAGCGATTGATTTTGACTCGCTCCCTCAGGTTTGCGAGCCATAAGGTCAGGATAAGCGTGATCATTTAATGCATTGAAGCGTAGTTTATCGTCTTAAACCACTGGTTTGACCGTTGTCGCCACGCCACTTGTCCGTTATAATTTAACGTTGGTTTTTTTCAAAACGTTTATTTCCTTGGCTCCATTGTGTGATGGGCCATTGTCAACTATTGGGAGATTTTTGATGCCAATTTATGAATATGAATGTACAAATTGTCATCATCATTTTGATTTGATGCAGAAGGTCAGCGACACGCCTGCAAAACAATGCCCGAAGTGTTTTGAAAATACGGCTGTGCGTCTGGTTTCTGCCGCGGGCTTTCAGCTCAAAGGCAGCGGTTGGTATGTGACCGATTTTAAAAATAAAAACAAGCCCGAAATGAAAAAAACAGAAACCGGCGGCAGTGACGCCAGCGGTCAAAAGAAAGCAGATAGCGCGACAGGAAGCAGCGATACCGGCAGCACGAAAACCAAAGGTGAAAGTGATTGAAGTCTAAATCCATACGCAGTTATCTGTTTGCCGGCTTAGTGGTCTGGCTGCCAATTCTCGTGACGTTTGTTGTCTTGCGCTTTATGGTTGACCTGCTGGACAGCACCATTGCGCTCTTGCCCTCCGCCTATCGACCTGAACGCCTTTTAGGGGTGGACATCCCCGGTTTCGGCGTTATTTTTTCCCTGGTGCTGTTAATTTTAACCGGCCTCGTGGCGACCAATATCCTGGGGCAGCGCCTGTTTGGCTGGGGCGAGGCATTGCTCGCAAGAATCCCTCTGGTGCGTTCCATTTATAACGCCTCCAAACAGGTGATTCAGGCTATTTTTGCAACCAACAGTCAGGCTTTCCGCAAGGTTCTTTTAATTGAATACCCACGCAAGGATTCATGGTCACTGGCTTTTATGACAGGAAATCCAGGGCCTCAACTTTTTGCCAATACCACGGAAGAAATGGTATCGGTCTTTGTACCAACGACACCAAACCCGACATCCGGTTTTTTGATGATGGTACCAAAAAAGGACGTCATTGAAGTTGGGATGACGATTGACGAGGCGTTGAAATACATCATTTCACTGGGGGTAATGCCTCCTACGCTAACGCCGGAAATATTAACTCATGCGAATTAAACAGGCGGTTTTATGAGATCACACTATTGCACATCAGTCAATGAAACATTACTTAACGAATCCGTCAGTATTTGCGGGTGGGTGCATAATCGCCGTGATCATGGCGGCGTGATCTTCCTCGATATCCGCGATCGCTCAGGCCTGGTTCAGGTGGTGTATGAACCGGAATTGGCTGACGTGTTCACTATTGCTGAAAAACTGCGTCATGAATACGTGGTTCGCATTGAAGGCAAGGTACGCCTCAGGCCGTCCGGGATGATCAATGAAAAGATGCCAACCGGTAAAATAGAAATCCTGGGCCAGACGCTGCAGATTTTAAACCAGTCGCAAACACCGCCATTCCTGCCGGATGATAATCAGACTGTGAGTGAAGATCTGCGCTATCGTTACCGCTACCTTGATTTGCGTCGAAACGACATGCAGCATAATCTGACCCTGCGCCACAATATGGTGCGCTGCATCCGCGACTACTTAAACGAACAACAGTTCATGGACATCGAAACGCCCATGCTGACCAAGGCGACTCCAGAGGGCGCGCGTGATTACCTGGTCCCGTCCCGTGTGCATCCCGGGCAGTTCTATGCCTTGCCGCAATCGCCGCAGTTATTCAAACAGCTGCTGATGATGTCGGGTTTCGATAAGTATTATCAGATTGTTCGTTGCTTCCGTGATGAGGATCTGCGTGCCGACAGACAACCTGAATTTACCCAGCTTGATATCGAGATGGCCTTCATCGACGAACAGGCCATTCAGAATCTGATTGAAGGCATGCTGAAAAAGGTCTTTAAAGAATTAATGCAGATTGACTTACCAGAAAAACTGCCGCGCATGACGTACGCTGAAGCGATGCGCCGCTACGGCAGCGACAAACCGGATCTGCGTATTCCGCTCGAACTGGTTGATGTGGATGACCTGGTGAAGGATTCTGATTTTCAGGTCTTTTCCGAAGCGGCAACCCGCCCGGATGGCCGGGTTGTTGCTCTGCGGTTACCCAATGGTTGTGAATTAAGCCGTAAAGAGTTGGATGGCTACGGTCAATTTGTCGGCATTTATGGCGCGAAAGGCTTGGCTTATATCAAGGTCAATGACCGCAGTCAGGGAATGGAGGGCTTGCAATCGCCGATTATCAAGTTTTTAAAACCTGAAAGCGTACAAGCCATTCTTGACCGCGTTGAAGCGCAAAGCGGTGATGTCCTGTTCTTCGGAGCGGGCCAGGAACAAACCGTCAATGAATCCATGGGGGCCTTGCGTGTCAAACTGGGTCATGATCGGCACCTGGTTGAAGACGGCTGGCGTTTGCTTTGGGTGGTAGACTGGCCCATGTTTGAATTGGATGCCAAATCAGGGTTATTACAATCCATGCACCATCCGTTTACTTCGCCTCAGGAACTGAACATTGAATCGCTCAAGCAGCAACCGACTAAAACGTTAGCGAAGGCTTACGATATTGTGATTAACGGGTATGAAATCGGCGGGGGATCCATCCGCATTCATCAACCGCAGTTGCAACAGGCCGTGTTTGAATTATTGGGCATTGACGAGCAGGAAGCCCAGGAAAAATTCGGCTTTTTACTCGATGCCTTGCAATACGGCTGTCCTCCCCATGGCGGTATCGCATTGGGAATGGATCGATTGGCGATGCTGCTCACGTATTCCAGTTCCATCCGTGATGTCATTGCTTTTCCTAAAACGCAATCGGCATCGTGTTTATTAACCAATGCACCAACCGGTGTCAGTACGACACAGCTTGGTGATTTAGGCATACGACTTGCTCCCAATGTGCAGAAATAGAATGGTCAGAACCGGTTTTTCCTCCTGGAAAAACCGGTTTTACGCGTTAATCACTGTAGTGTGCTTCGCTGTAAGCGCCCCTCTTTTAGCCAAACCTGAGGGGAATAGCGGGCAATTAATCGAGTACCTGGCTCAGGAAAAAAATAACCTCACCCTGGTCTTGAATGAATCCCGGCTGCCTTCCATCCCATCAAATGAAAGCGAATACAAGCAATTAATCGAGCAGAATGATGCGCTCATCGCGCTGAATAAAGCCAAAATAGCGAGCTATGAAAATTTCCTCGTCAATCAGACGAAACTGCAGGATGATTTTGCTCAGCGCTTAAAGCAGTTGCAGCAATTTCCCGGGGCTGATCTTAGCCCCATGGACGCTCAGCAAAAAATAGAAAAAATCAACACATTAAACGACATCAATAAAAAAACCATCAGCCTGCTCAATGACAACATCGAGTTGGCCAAGCGCTATCAGCAACTGTTGCTAAGCCGCCAGCAGGCGCTCTTCCTTTGGAAATCAAAAGAACAGTTGCGTGCCGAACTGGATGCGCTTCATGCCAGGGAAACACGTTTAAATGACAACCTGCTCAGCCTGTATGACAAGAGCATTGATCTACAGCAACAGATTAAAAGTGAAGGGGAATTCCGTAATAACTATGCCCTGGAAGCCCGTCTCTTGTTAAATAACCAACTGATCAATCTGACTCAGCATAAAATGGCGGAACTCCACCTGCAACGGAAATTGGCCAAGGCGGAATTTCTACTTAAAAAAACGCCGGATATCCGCACGTTGCAGTCTGTGGCCGAGACCTATAAAACGACCATTGCCCAGCTTTCGGACATGGAGCAATCGCTGCGTAAAATGCGCACCATGCTAAAAAATGAACAAAGTCATGTCAGTGAACAGGCCCTTCAAAAAAGGTTTACCGCGTTAACGGGCATCATCAATGATCGGATCGCCAGCATTGGCATTCAGGAACAAACGCTGCAGGAGGACCTGGAAAATCATCAGGAGGAGTTAAAAAAACAATTGTCGGTGAGGCAAAGCTTATCCGAATACCGTCTTGACAGCTGGCCAGAAATTTTAAACCAGATCAGTAAGATTCCCAGTCAGGTTTATGGGTATTTGAAGACCCTTACGCTTAAAATCAGGGATAATTACCAGTGGCTGGATACGTTACCGACTGTGTTGCTGTGGATGGCCTTAAGTTTCATCACGCTCACCACCACCGTGTTGTACCGTTTGTTGAAGCAACGCAGCCGCGACAAGGAGCGATCACGATTAACGGGTCATTTGTATGAAGGCACACTGACGCTGTTTAACCGCAACCTGCCTTTGTTAGGGGTGACCGGCGCGTTCCTCTGCCTGTTTTATTTCAACCACATTCCCTTTGCAAACTACCAGATGCTGATGCAGTTAAGCTTAGTCGGACTTGCATTCAGCACCTTGATTCAGATCGCAAGGCTCGTACTATTAGAGCGCGTAACCGACTCATCGGGGACGGATGTACGCTTGTATCATCGCTTAAAATGGCTGCTTTTAGCCGGCGGGTGGACAACAGCTCTCATGGTGATTAGTTACCTGTTGCCATTATCGACACTGCTGCAAGATATTTTTAATCGACTGTTCATGCTGTTTTTAGTGGCGGTTTCGATTCTGTCCTGGAAAAACCGTCACATCATTACCCATTTGCTTCATCCTGTGCTGAAAAGTAAGAAGCGCTATTTCCGGCACGCGGTGATGCTGCTTGTCATTCTTATTCCCTTGACTCTGCTGGCTATCGCTGTGATCGGCATGGTGGGTTACATCAATCTGGCCTGGACTTTGAGCCGCTACCAGATGCAGTTGCTGCTGTTGTTGTCCGCTTACGTGCTGATGCGCGGTTTATTGTTTGATGCCATGGAGCTGTTGTCGGAATGGATGATTTCCACCATGACCAATGGCTGGCTTTGGATTGAAGTCTGGCTTAAGCCGCTGGATAAAGTATTGCGGGTTGGATTGCTGGCCGCTTCAATCTATGTCGTGTTTCAACTGTTTGGCTGGCATTCGGATTCGATGGTAATGGCTAAACTGGTTCAGTTTGGTCATTACCCCTTAATCAACATGGCCGGGATACACATCACCGCCTTTAGCATCCTGAATTTTATAATCCTCCTTTCAGTATTCATGTGGGCTGCCAAATGGACTCGTGAATTCAGTTACCGCTGGCTGTACCGCGATGCCCGTGATCCCGGGATCCGTAACAGCCTGTCGGTGTTTACCCAATACGCCGTCATTCTCATTGGTGGGTTTGTCACCTTGAGGGCGTTAGGATTTGATTTTAGCGGCATGTCCATGGTCATCGGTGGTCTCGCGGTAGGGATGGGGTTTGGTTTGCGTGATTTTGCCAGTAATGTGGTGGGTGGGTTAATGCTGCTCATTGAACGCCCAGTGCGTGAAGGCGATCTCATTACCCTTGGAAATTATGAAGGCCGGGTGGCCCATATCGGCATACGCTCCATGCGGGTGTCGTCCTGGGACAACATGGAAGTGTTGATTCCCAATGCCGAAACTTTCAACAAACCCTTTACCAACTGGACACACCAGGATGGTATTGTGCGCACCGTTATTCCGATCAAGGTCAGTCGGGCGGATGATCCGGTCATGATTCAGCAATTGATTCTGGATGTGTTGGCCATTATCCCCGAAATTGTCGCCGACCCGCCGGCCCAGGTTTTCCTGAAACAAATTGATGAAGCCTTGATCGAATTTGAAGTGCGTTATTTTATTAACGTGCAGTTGCATACCCGTTTTGAAATCCGCTCCAAAGTTCTGTTTGCCATTGCCGCTCAATTCAAGGCTGCCGGCATTAAACCGCCGATTCCGCCCATCAGCGTGGAGATTAAAGAAGGTGAGCATGAGGCTTTATTCATTAAATAGCGGCCCCGCCAGCGAAGCCGAATTGCTGCAACGCTGCGAAGCCATTGAAGGATTGAGTTTTGCTCAGCTGGCGGCGGAATTATCGCTGACCATCCCCGAGCAGGCCGCGCGCCGTAAGGGGTGGGCGGGCATGGCCATTGAGCAGGCATTAGGTACAACGGCCGGTTGTCAACCGGTGCCTGATTTTAAAAACCTTGGCATAGAACTCAAAACCATCCCGCTAAGCCATCAGGGTACGCCTGCCGAGTCCACGTTTGTCACCAGTATTCCCTTAATGACGATTCATCAGCAGCAATGGCATAACTCCCAATGTTTTGAGAAATTAAAACGCGTCTTGTGGATACCGGTTGAAGGGGATAATCGTATCCCTTTCGAGCAACGGCGGATTGGGCGTGGGATACTGTGGTCGCCTGATGCCGAAGAAGAGGCCATACTCGCATCCGACTGGCATGAGTTGACCACCATGATTGCCACGGGCCGGCTGGAAGAGATTGACGCGACCTTCGGCCATTACCTGCAGGTACGTCCCAAAGCAGCCAACACCCGTTCATTGTGTTATGGATTTGACAGCGAAGGCAATAAAATTCTGACGCTGCCCCGCGGTTTTTACTTACGTACCGCCTTTACCCGGCGATTGCTCGGTTTGTCTTAGTCTTTGCAAGGAAGCTGTTATTCGGTAAAGTGAAAAGGAATCATTTAAAAAGGAATTGATCATGAAAACTATTCTCGCTCTTTTGAGTGGCATTGTCCTCACCCACAGCGTGTATGCTGCTGATGCCGCAGGCAATAATCAGGTTCAACAGTTAAACGCCGACATTCAAAACCAGTTAAAGCAATTGCAGGCTCAACAGCAGCAGCAACTGGCGGCTTTAAACACGCAACTGCAGGCCCAAATCAAACAGGTCCAGACGCAATTGCAGGCTCAGATTCAAACCGTCAATGCCCAAACTCAGAATCAAATGAAGCAGATACAAACCAACCTGCAACAACAGATTGCCCAGGTGCAGCAGCAGGTGGTTAAACAAAAACCCTAGGGTCATGCCGATAAGTAAATAATAAAAAAAAAACTACCCTGCAGGCAGGGTAGTTTCGGAGAGAGAAGGGACTATCCTATCAAGTCGTCCAGGGTGGCAACAACCCCGAGCAGCGTTACTACACCATTATTGCTTAAATCAACGATGGTGTTGGGACCGAAGTAATTAATACTATCAATGGTTACCCCAGTGAACTGTAATGCATCTTCAATCAGATTGAAATCACTGATGGTGTCATTGCCGGAGGCCAGTGCAGTATAAACAAACGTATCGCTGCCTGCACCGCCAGCCAGAGTATCATTGCCTGCGCCGCCTTCGATAATGTTGTTGCCGCTATCGCCAGTGATGTTATCAGCCAGCAAGGTACCAACAATCTTTTCGACACCTGTCACATGCATTTGATTGGCTCCCATCTGCAACAAGCCTGTGGCGCCGTTATACGTGGCTGCGACAAGCGGGTTGAACAGATCGCCAACCCTAAACAGATTGAGCGTATCGAGATCACTGCCATCCGCTTTTTCACCCATTTCAACGAGAGCATTGGGATTGGTATCCAATGCAGTCACGTTCAAGGTATCGCTGCCTTGACCCAACTTGTAGTGTTGAAATTTATAAAAGGCATGCTCATTGGACGTCAGGAGGCCTTGTTCGCTAATCAGCACAGCGGGCAGATCACTGTCCACAGACGTATCCCAATTCACTTGTAGGTGGGGAGCATTGCTGTTGCTTTCATTGATACTGACTAACTGGGTCAAGTCGACAACGCCTTTCAAACCGCTGTCATTGGAGATAATTGTCCAGGGTTTAAAGCTTGCGTCATTTCCTACCGGGACAACCACTTCACGCAGTCCTGTCAGTTTGGCGGTCACGGAATCCTGTGTGGCATCAAGACCGCTGCTGGTTAAGGACAATTTAACATCCCCGAAGGATTGTTGCGTGAAGGTGGATTGAGGAATGCCGAGGTTTTGCAACGCGGCAATCGCGGCAAGCGCAATCAAGGCAGCAATTAACCCATACTCAATGGCTGTTGCATTGAATGCATAAGCACCGTTTTGGAAATCCAATGTCGCGACGTTGTCAATGTTGGGGCCAGCATTATTAAACTGCATCTGCAGATTAATTTTCTGGATATCTTCGGCTGTCGCTGGAAGCCCTGCGGAGTTGTAGACAAACAAACCCACATTCGTAGCGCCTGTGCCTTCGATCATCTGTATGGTTGTCGAGGGCTGAGGATTGGTTCCGGTAATCGAGCTTGGGATGGATTGATCAAACAGGAACGTGTAGTTGCCGCCCTGATCAATCACAAAGGAGTTGCCGCGATCGCCAATGAGGAAATTCTCCACATCATGAACCGTCATGCTGTCGGTGTTTTTGCTGATCACATCGGTACTGGCAGTATAGGTTATACCTGAAATACCACGTAAATCGATGGCGTCGGCATTCACTTCGCCAGCCAAATTCACGACCAGGCCATTGATGACGTTTTTAACCACCAGAACATCGTCTAAATCGCTGGTGCGAATACTGTCAACCCCTGTTTGAAGGACATCATTAACAAAAACCTGCCCATTCTCCAGTTTCACAGCGGTTGCGGTGTCTGTATCCACATCAAACAGAGAAGCCACAGGATCGGTCGCTTGCGATTGCACGGTTTCCTGAGTGCCTGCTCCATCGGTGTAACTGACTGTCGCAGTGATCGTTTTACCGATATCCCCCTCGGTTAACGTGTAGGTACTGCCATTGGCCCCTGAAATGACGTTACCATTGACAAACCACTGGTAGTTAAAGGCACCAAGGCCTTCCACATCCGTCAGATTGGCATTGGCGATAAGAACTTGACCCTCCTGCGGTGTCCCTTGAATGGTCACATCGCCTGTGGGGGCATCATTGACAGCAGCCACATTGATGTGAACCACTGCTTCACTGGTGGCGCCATCCCCATCCGCTACAACGTAAGTAAAACTGGCAGGGCCATTGTAATTGGCTGCCGGTGTAAACACGATGTTGCCATTGTTATCCAGGGTGACTGTGCCATTGGTGGCATTGCCAACCGACTGAATGGTCAGCACGTCATTATTGGCATCGGTGTCATTAGCAAGTAACACACCCGCAGCAAGGACTAACGGGGTGTCTTCGTTGCCATCAATCACATCATCCATGGCCACTGGTGCGACATTGTCTGAGAGCACGGGATCAGTGGCCGCTGAAACCACGGTTTCCTGTGTTCCACCGCCATCCGTATAACTTACAGCGACTGTGATCACTTTACCAACGTCTGCGTCAGTGAGCGTATAGGTACTAGCAGTAGCGCCATCAATCGTTTCGCCATCCGCCTTCCACTGGTAAGTGACAGCACCCAGCCCGTCGATGTCAGCGATGGCACTGGCGTCGGCTGTGAGCGTTTGATTTTCAATGACGTCGCCAGTAATGACGACTTCGCCTGTGGGCGCATCATTAACGGCAGCAACAGCGACAGTGACGGTGGCCTGACTGATGCCGCCCCGTCCATCACTGATGGTGTAAGTGAAACTGTCAGAGCCATTGTAATTGCTGTTGGGCGTGTAAGTGATAACGCCATCGTTAAGCACCACGGTACCATGGGCTGCATTGCCAACGGACTGAACGGTCAATGCATCGTTGTTGCCATCGGTATCGTTGCCCAGCAGATTGGCGACTGGTATAGCCAGGGGCGTGTCTTCTACCGCGTTCACAAGATCCCCATTGGCAACGGGTGCGACATTCAGGGGTGCAACGACTTTCAGTATGACATTCTCGATGGTGTTGACAATTAAATTCCAACCCTCCACGTAGGCGGCAAAATTAAACAGCAGGTTATCACACGCGGCCTGAAATGCGGCCAGTGCCTGTTGAACATCCGTGCGCGCAAAAAACTGGGAAGTACCCTCGATAATGAGGGTGTCAGTGCCGTTACCGCCAATGTAGATATCCAGTGCATTGAGATTGTTTTCGACGTGGTAAGTAAAGGTATCGTTACCGTTACCGCCACTGAGAAGATCAGAACCGGCACCGCCATCCAGTATGTCATTGCCGTTGCCGCCGTTGAGAATGTCGGTGCCGTCGCCGCCGTTTAACGTGTCGTTACCATTGCCCCCATCGAGCAAATCATTTCCGGCACCTCCAAGGAGGGTGTCGTTTCCGTTCCCCCCTGATAAAATATCCGAACCACTTCCTCCATCAAGCAGATCATTACCATTACCACCATCGAGCAGATCACTCCCGGAACCGCCGTTTAGTGTATCGTTACCATTACCACCTAGCAGTAAGTCATTTGCTGCGCCACCCTCAATAACATCAGCACCATTGGTGCCCGTTATAATCGTCATGGCTACACCTCTACAACTAAGACAAATTAAAGTATAGTATTGTATAAATTTTAATCAAGATGATTGCAAAAATGAATGCTGGTCTGTGTTTCAAGTGGGTGGTCTTATTCTCATTCTTCGTGGAATGCACGCTCAAAACTGTCATGAAGCGGGGTAATGAAATAATTAAATGCGGTTCGTTTTTCTATAATAATCATCACCTGAACCGGCATGCCAGGATAGAGAGCAACGTGTTTCAGTTTGTTGAGTTCGTCTTTGTTAAGGGTGATGCGGGCTTTGTAAAATTGTTTTTTAGTCGCCTGATCTTCGAACACATCGGGGGACACCTGGGTCACGATACCTTCAACCAGGGGTGTGTTCCTCTGCTTGAAAGCGACAAGCCTGACTTTTGCCGTCAAGCCCGGTTTGACTGAATTAATGTCCAGTGGTTCAATCTGAGCTTCAACAATGAGTTGATCACCCGAGGGGATAATGTCGAGAATGTCCTGGCCTGGGGTAATGACTCCGCCCGTTGTGTGTTTTTTAAGGCCAATGACAGTGCCTGATTGCGGAGCTGTAATCAATGTTCGTTTTAAAACATCCTCGGCAGCCTTGCATTTTTCTGTTAGGTCAGCGAGCTTTTGTTGCACATCGCGAAGTTCTTCCAATAAATCCTTGCGTCGGGTTTCAATCATGGTAAACAGCTGCGACTGAATTTCGCCTATGCCTTGATGCGCCTTGGCAATTAACCCCAGGTGTTCTCCTCGATCACCGGTTAAGCGTGCGGCTTCCCGTTTAAGCGCCAGCAACCGCGGTTTATCAATTAACTTCCGCTCCTCCAGGTATTGTACGGCCTTAATTTCCTCCTCAATCAATTTGAGCTGTTCGTTATTGGCGATCACCTGAGCATCAAGGCTGCTGATTTCTTTTTTATATTCCTCGATGCGCTCATTTAAAATTTTGCCTTGCCCTTCGTAACTTTTGTTACGGGCAATAAATAATTTGTTTTGACCTTCGATGATTTTTTTTACTTTAGGATCATTGGCCAACTGCTGTAATTGCGCTGGATAATGGACCTGCTTTTCATTATTGAGTTCGGCAAAAATGCGCGCCTCCGCGGCTAAATTTTCATACAGTTGACCTTGTAATAAATCGAGCGTGGCTTTAGCCTGTGTGTCGTCCAATTGAATGAGGGGCGTGTTGGCTTTAACCACCGAGCCTTCATTAATGTAAATGGTTTTAATGATGCCGCCTTCCATGTGCTGAATCGTTTTGCGTTCATATTCTACCACCAGCTTGCCTTGCGCTACGGCAGCGGCATCAAGATGGAACAGTAAAGACCATAAGAGAAAGCCGCCAATAAAAAACAAAAGAATCGAAAGCCCTGTTTTAATCACGTTGCTTATGGCAGGTTGTTCCGGTGTTTGAGGTAATTGCTTCGTGTCCATTAATTCCCCTTGGACTGCGATTGTGCGTCAGCCTGAGCGGCGGCTAATTCTTTAAGCTTGTTCAGTATCTGATCGCGAGGACCTGAGAACTGAATTTTGCCTTCATTAAGGACAATGAGGGTATCAACAAAATGAATGACGTGGGGACGATGGGCGATGAGGATCACCGTGGCCTGACGACGCTTCAATTCCTGCAAGGCATTAAGGAGCGCCAGCTCGCCATCGCTGTCCAAATTGGAATTGGGCTCATCAAGAATCACCAGCTGCGGATCCCCATACAATGCCCGAGCTAAGGCAATGCGTTGACGTTGCCCGCCGGATAAACCAAAGCTGTTGCGGTGAATTACCGTATCATAACCTTGAGGCAGTCTGAGGATGAGTTCATGGCAGCCCGCCTGTTTTGCCGCTTTAATGACGGCGGCATCATTGATTGTTCCCATGCGGGCGATATTTTCTTTCACACTGCCATTAAATAATTCAATGTCCTGGGGCAGGTACCCCACGTAGCGGCCAAAGTCGGTTCGTTCCCATTGATACACATCGGCGGTATCCAGCCTTACACTGCCGTTATTGGGCTTTAAAACCCCGGCAATCAGGCGGGCAAGCGTTGATTTTCCTGCCGCCGAGGGACCAATGAGGGCGGCCATTTCCCCGGGTTTAATGTGAAGAGTGATGCCGTTGATCACGAATTTCTGAAGGGCAGGAGGCATGTAGTAGAGATTTTCCACGGACAAATGGCCTTTCGGTGCAGGCAATTGAATACCGCTTAAACGGTGTGATTGAAAAGCCAGATGGGGTTTAAGCCTGTCAATGGCATGTTTGGCGCTCTGATACTGTTTCCAGGCGCTGATTGCCTGCTCGACCGGTGCCAGGGCGCGCGACATTAAAATGGAGCCGGCAATCATCATGCCGGAGGTGATGCGATTGGTCAAAACCAGGTAAGCGCCGACCCCCAGGATAAAAATTTGCAGGGAGGAGCGGATAAATTTGCTTAAGGCGAGAATATTGCCGGAAATTTTGCTGGACTTAATCTGAAAATGGAGGATTGCTTCATTGTTCTTGTGCCATGCGCTGATTAAGGCAGGCAGCATGCCCATGGCCTGAATGGCTTCGGCATTGCGTAAACTGGCTGCCATTTCTTGTTGGGTATTGATGGCCATTTCACTGGCATCGCGCAACAGTTTTCGGGTGCACAGTTCATTGAGCAGCGCACACAAAAAAAGAATAAGAGCCCCTATGGTGGAGATCCAGCCCAAGACAGGATCGAGCATAAAGATAACAATGAGGTAGACGGGAACCCAGGGTGAGTCAAAAAAGGTAAAAACGGCTGAGCCACCAATAAACTGCTTGACTGTGGCGATATCCCGCAGGGCATGTTCGGGGTAGGTATTGCCGAGAAGAATTTGGTCAGGACTTAGCGCTAGGGCAGGCGGTGACAACTTCCTCTCAAACCAGACACTGACATGGATAATAATGTAGGTTCTAACGGCATCCAGCAGGCTTAAAATCAGAAGAGCCAATACTGCAATCAGGGTCAAATAGATGAGGGTATCGTAACTGTAGCTCGCGAGAACCCGGTCAAAAACCTGCATCATGTAGAGAGGGGTTGTGAGCATGAGGACATTGATAAAAAGACTGAAGAGACCAACATAAATGAATGCACTTTTGCTGGCCTCAAAGGTCTGTTTCAATGGGTGTTTTTCTTTTGGGGCCATGTAGGTACAACGGACAAACAGAAGAAGCATGTAATAACTATAGACCACTGTATAAAAAATGTTATCTTATGCTGGTTGATTTTAACGACCTTGTGAGGGCGTCCATCCAAGGCATTGACGCCGTCATTCCAGGAGGAAGCAGAGTGACGCGTCAAGGAAGAGACACCCGCATGGCAGAGGATGTTATTTCCTGCGATGAAGGTGATTGGCTGACCTCTGGTCGGTAGGCAGAATCGTGATTTCGGCAATGTTGACGTGTGGCGGCGCGGAAATACAATAGAAAACGGCATCAGCAACGTCTTTCGCCGAAAGCGGGGTAAAGTCCTGATAAAAGGTTTTCGCCCGTTCCGCGTCTTGCCAACGTACAAGACTGAATTCTGTTTCTACCGCGCCGGGCGCAATTTCACTGACTCGAATGGGGCTGCCCATCAAGTCAAGGCGTATGGATTTGGACAGGGCTCTGACTGCATGCTTGCTCGCACAATACACATTGCCGTTGGGATAGATCTCCTGGCCGGCAATGGAGCCAATATTCACAATATGCCCTTGCTGCCGTTTCAACATCCCGGGCAGAACATGACGAGTCATGTAAAGAAGCCCCTTGACGTTGGTGTCTATCATGGTTTCCCAATTGTCGATCACGCCTTGCTGAACCGGATCGCTGCTTAAGGCAAGTCCTGCGTTATTGAGCAATACATCAATGCCTTGCCAGGGCATGGGCAAGGTTTCCACAAAGGTTTTGACAGCGACGGGATCGCTGACATCCAGACCATGAACATGATGCGCATGGCCATACTCGCTTTGTAATTGCGTTGCCAGGGCTTTAAGCCTGTCCACTCGGCGGGCCGTCAGAATCAATTGCGCCCCTTGCGAAGCAAAAAGCCGGGCGCAGGCTTCGCCAATGCCGCTGGAGGCACCCGTAATCAGGATAATTTTGTTTTTCAAACTCGACATGCGCTTACCCTTAGAGTGTGGATTTTATCTCAACGCTCAGGCACTCGTCCGTCTGGTCTTTCTCGTACTGTTTAAGGTGCGTTAGAATGGAAGACCATGTCATGCTGCCTGTGTCAGGTTGGAAAGATGAGTCCAGCGTTTTCGCAAAATTACTGAGTTTGTCCAATAAATAAGAAGTCAGCGAATGGTTGTTGTAGTGGGTATCCTTTGAATTAAAAAAGTCGTCCAGTAGGTGAAGCATTTCACCGTATGATTTTTGGGAGAGGCTTTTTTCTAACTTGTCCGCCTTTTTTACTCCATAATGGCCATGCCGAAACAAGGTGAGATAGCCGTTATCAATGCCTGGCCGCTTCTCTTTATTGTTATAACTTGTAATCCCATTGGCTATGGCATCAAAGAGTTGCCTGGTTAGTTTATCAGGAGCTTCCTCTGCTTTGGTCCTTCGCGTTGGGAGAGTCCGTGTCGGCGGTTGAATGCGATCTTTATGGTGATCCGATAACGGATAGAAAGCAGAAGGGGTAAGAAACGTAATTCCTTGCTCGTGGTCTGATGATTCTGTGTCTGAATATCCCATTTCGTATCCTTTCCTTTAGGTCGCTTAACTGCTGATAAATAAAACATGAATCCATCTATTTGAATTCTAAGAACAAATAAACGTCACAATTATAAGTAATTCATTACGCAGAGTCTAATAAAATATCGTATAACAATGGCCTTTATTTTTATAGTGCCTTGCGTGAGCGTTCAGCATTGCCCGCTCGGCGAGTTTACTCAAGGCATCCTGGGTTAGCAAGCCAGTTTCGTTTCTGGACTACTTGCCTTATTTACGGGAAACGCGGCGTGGTTGGCGTGCATGAAAAAGGGATACACGCTTGATTGCTTGTCTTTTTGTTTTTCTTTTTGTTTTCCTGTTTGCTTTTCTTCATTGTTGCTGGTCAGGCTTTCAAACAGAATGTCACTAATCTCTATGTTAGCCTGGTTAAGCACCAAAAGCTCAAGAAACAATCCCTGAGTTAGCGGCTTATTATGTCGTCTTAACCAGCTTAATGACTTAAGGTTAGCCAGGGTGAGGTGATTTTCGGAAGCCAGAGTATCAATGTCCTTGCTCGATAACTGTTCTTCAAGAAAAATCAGGTTTCGTGTAACTTCTAATGTGTTTGGCATGTTTTTGTTCAAATCGGGATCATTCCAGTAACTTTGAAAACGCTCATGAAGCGTCTCGGCAAAGTTCAGGCTGGCTGTGGAATTGCGCAGGTTCAGCGCCAAGTCAACGTCAACCACAATGACTTCTCCCGTATCCAGACGGGTCAATACATTGCCGCGGGTTGCAGCATCCAGCACAATGCGTCGGGTAGCCTGATACACTTCCACCACTTTATTGGCCGTTTCTTCATCCGTAGCGGGGCGTGTATTGGCAATGTAGGGTGCTATCCAGCCTGATTGACTGGTTATGGCTTCAGGAAGGCCGGTTCGGGATGGCGAATTGATTTCATTCCAGAGCCTTACCCCCCTCTGATTATGGCTTAAGGCAGTAACACAGGAGTCATTAGACGGCAGGGGGTATTTAAGGACCCGATAAATCCCTGATTTATCCGGGGCGGCTGATCGCCAGACCCGGTTATAGCTGCCGTTACCCAAAACAAGCCAATGCGATTTTTTTGAATAGGCTGCGACTTCTTCTTTTTCAGGCTCTGACTGATTGCTGCGGGCGGTGCCAGTCGAGACTACTTTTTTTTCGTGGGCGTTCCCTTCGTGTTTCGGCATAATTCACATAATGATTTAAATTTGCGCTACTTTAACAAAAAAAACGAAGGGTTACTACCACGGAAAGGCTATAGTCCCGTGTGCACAACCAATTCATCCCGCGGTGTCGGCGACTTAAAGCGAATCACGTCACGAATGAGGCTTTCCAGTTTGTTTTTGAAGCCAGGAGGGGTCGCCTCCCATTCCACTTGAGAAGAAGCCAGGATGATCAGTTTTTTGACATCCTCCTTGCCTTTGAGCACCGACAAGGCCAATTCGACAATCTGGACTTTGGCTTTAAAGGGTTCTATCGGTTGTGAGGAAGACACTAATCGTTGTTTCACTATGTCCTGAAGATATCGGTTGAGCTGACTCATCAATTCCTCGGCGTTGGTATCAATCAGACTCTCCTCCGTTTCGTCCTTGGATGAATGGGAGCGTGGGGAGAAAACTTCTCGTAAATCAACTTTTTCAAAATCAATCTCTGCCACATTGTCAGAAGCCTTCCGATCTTCCTTGGGAATGGCCTGACTGAGATCCACCTGACCTGTTTTTGAGCGAACCCCGCCTATTTCTGCGCCCAGGCCGCGTGAGCCATTCACACGGACCCAATTAATCCACGCCTCAAGCTCAGGCGGCGCCTCCTTGATCCAGGTAACCAGTTTCTGCAACGAATCGCTTCCTGGAAGAGAGGACGCACCCGGTTTCAGGCAGGGTAATTCATCCAGCATTTGTTCAATGAGCTCGTTGGTTAAAAAATCCTCGTGAAATCGTATGCCTTTGTCGTTAGGGTAGGCTAAAGCGCATTTTTGGGCAGTACACAGTGCATAATAAAGCATGAGTCCCTTACGAAAATCGGCCAGCTCCAAATCCTGCAGCAGTTCTTTCCTGACGCTTTGGCAGTGCTTCGTCAAATCGCGAGCAAAGGTTTCGTATTCGAGGTGGTCAATTTCATCAAAGGCCTGATCGGGGCCGGCTAAGTATTCGTCTCTGGGACTTGAGCGGCGGCTGCTGGATGTCGACGTCGGTGTGGATGCTATTGCGTAAGGTTCCATCGACGTATTGGACGCAATTTCCAATTCAATTGCTGGCGCGAACTTTTTATACAGTTCGCGGTAATTGGATTTGATGAACGCCTTGATTGTTTCAATGTTGGGAAAGTCGTGATTCTTCGCAAGATGCAGCATGTTTTTTCCATGCTCAGAGTCAAAAAAGGCATCGATTTCTTTTTCAGCCTGAGCGGGTGTTAATCGACCAATACGTGCAATTTCTTTTAATTGATGAAGCACCTGTGCGAATCCTCCTTCGTGAGGAAGAAAAGAAAACGCGACATAGCGGATATCGGCATTAAAATTAGCCCAATACACGGCAAAGGTTAAAATGATGTTATCCCTTTCCCACGTTGTGGGTATGAATTTTCTGCCTTCCTGCTGCGCGTAAAAACCAAATAGATGCTCATACACTTCCACCGGGGTAATGGGGCCGCCATTGGCTGTACGGTAGTGGTTGTGATTGAAAAAGGCTTCTTCCGCGTAACTGTGCATTTCTTTTAAGTGAAGGTGGTCTGTACCCCGGTAATACGTTTCACAGGAATTGGCAACACAGGCATGCGCTTTAGCGGCTGTATTAAATACCTCATCGCGGAATGACTGGTGGGTTCTATCAAAAGGGGCGATAAATGACCAGGTAATGACTGATTTTTTGACTTGAAATTTGATGGGCACCTGAATCATTTCCCCTTCATCAAACAATTCATACACTTTCCCCTGTGTGCGAGTGAATTTGTGCGTGTCGTTGAGTTCACGCAAGCGCTGGATATAGCCTTTGCGGTCACCTCGTTGGAGAAGGGTTTGTAGATGCAGGGCTTCTTCGGTTTGCTTAAAAGTCCATTGTTTGGTTTGTTGCACAGTTTTCAGGTCGATGCTAAAAGGCATTATTTAAATCAGAGTGAATTTAAAGTGCTTATATTGTACAAATTAAATCTTATGGGAAGCTTAAGAGAGGAGCAAGGCCAAGAATTGACTCTGTGCCGGACAAAAAACGCTTAAAGAGATGAGATATTATAAATAACTCGCTGATTTTAAATGTATTTCATATAATCATTTCGTCTAAAAAAGGATGTAAATATGAAATATATCAGCGAGTTGAGTGGAATTTTAAGCCAGAGATTGAATTGGCACAAGTCACGCATTGACTGTTTTGCCCAAATGTTATTAGCCTTGTTTATGGTGAGAAGTGTTAATTTAAGTGAAATTGCGGTTGCAATGGATGGTGATAGAGCGAGCATTGATTCCCGCTACAAAAGAGTATACCGTTTTTTTTCAAAGTTTGAGGTAGATTTTACCTGGATTGCTCGCTGGATATACTCTCTGTTTTTTAATAAAGCTCACAAGGTTTATTTAGCCATAGACAGGACAAATTGGTATTGGGGTAAAGCCAAAATCAATGTGTTTATGTTGTCTATTTGTTATGAAGGAATAGCCATACCCATATTTTGGCGACTGCTAAAAAAAGCAGGAGGCACGACGGGTAAAGAGCAGATAGAATTATTATCTCGATTTATTAATACGTTTGGTAAAGAATCAATACAAGGCATACTCGGTGATCGAGAATTTCCTAACAAAGCACTCATAGCTTGGCTTGTAGCAGAGAATATTCCCTTTTATTTACGGATTAAGGGGAACGTAGACGTGTGTATTGGCAAAAAGAAATTTAAAGCTTCGGCACAGTTATTCAGCCACTTAGCCCCTTATCAGCACCAAGTATTTGGTATGAAAGTCCATGTTTTTGGGCACTCACTTTATTTGGCCGGAAGCAAAAATTCTCGGGAAGACTTGATGATTGTTATCACAAATCAACCACCCAAAAATGCAATTGCTTGCTATTTGCGCCGTTGGGAAATAGAAACGCTTTTTGCCTCTTTAAAAACAAAGGGATGGCGATTTGAAGATACACGAGTCATTGAGCCTAAGCGCATCGAAAAGCTCTTGGTTTTACTCGCCTTGGGCTTTGTTTGGGCACATCGAATTGGCGAGTGGAAAGCATCTATCAAGCCTATTCCTCTTAAAAAATTACGCAACCAAAAAAGACCAAAAAATAGCTTTTTTCGATTGGGCTTAGATCATCTCAGAGATTTGCTCACCAATCACAGAATCAATATAAAATTGTTTGCTAAATTATCAAATTGGATTCTGTTTGCCTTAGATGAGACTGTTTTTTAAAAAATTGTCCGGCACAGAGAAGAATTGATCTCTATTTAACCAAGTTAATTTTTCCTTAATGTATTTTGAATAGAATGCGTGCTGTATTAATGGTTGTATCGGGTGAGGCAATGTTTGAAGCAGTATTACTTGAAATTAAACAAATAGACTTTGACAAGATAAAAAATGGTCAATCAATCCATAAGCTCCTGACCAATCATGAATTTGAAAAAGCATTTTACCTGGCGTGTCTGCATTGCCGCATGGACGATGATGAGGCCCTGAAATTAATAAAAATACTGGTGCTCCATTGCCGTAATCTTGGCATTGATCTTAACCTGAATCAGTATGCGCGGAGTGCGCTGCGGTTGGCTGCGGATAACGACAATATCAATCTTTATTATGAACTGGTTACAGCCGGCGCGGAGGATGCGGAAGCCGGGCGCATTATGGCCATGAAACAGCGCAAAGCCAGTGCCTCATTTGACAAACACTATCGCCCTGAATTTTTACAGGAGTATGCCTCGCTGAAAAACCAGCCGCTTAATCATTACACAACCGATGCGAAACGAGTACTCTACGTCATTAAATTGATTGATTTCCTGATAAAATACCATACCCTTGAGGCTCGATTCAAAAAAATGCCCAAAAATATTTCCAGTTTGGCAATGCAGGCAATAAAAGATACACGCGATGAACAAAATCGCATTCTGATACAAAAAATGTGTTCCGTGATCCAGCAATTGTCTCCTGATTTAAGAAAAAGATTTGATAAGGCTCTTGAAGCCTCGTCCTTTAACTGGCTTTCGTTTGAACACTTGGGTGGCATCATGATTGAGCCGTCGATGCAGAAAGCGGCGCTCGTGCCTGTAATCGGCCAGAAAACCACCTCGCCCGATAGAGTAAACATCGACAGCGCTTTCCATTTAATCGCTGAAGTGGGTGATTTGCAATTAATGATTCCCCACGCTGCCTTGACTATTATTGAAAAAGATCTTCCTACCCTTAGGAATTTTTTCCACGCGCTCGCTGTAACTCTCATCGCACCCGACAAGCCAATCACGGTCCCAAGGCCTGAATTTGCAGCCAGTAAATGCATCATCACTTACTTTAATGATATTCAAAGCCTGATTAAATTATTGAATCTGAGTCACGACAGCACCGCCCGCATGAAATTGCCGCTATGGCCAGAATCGGAAGCACCCTCCATTCAATTGCTTAACCTAAGATCCGGTTACGATGTTTCAAAAAAGGTAGAACGGCATGCCGCGCTGCGTCGGCTTCAGAGTCTGGGTGAGCTAATCACGGGCAAAAATTTTTCCAAATTTTTAATTGATCTCGACCCCACCACGGATTGGCGTGCTTTTATTGTTATTCGCGATGCGATTACTCACCAGGATGAAAGGGATTTAAAATACCGAATAGAACAATTTTTAGGCGATAACGGTTTGCTGCAGCAGGTTTTTGCGCAGGATATGCATACGCTTGGGATGAAACTCAATCAACTCATCTGGTTACGCGAACAGAGCCTTGGAAAATACACCCATGATCCGGCGTCTTACTGGCAACACCTGTTAAAAAGGGAAGCGGTCAGTTTGCAGAAGAAAGGTGACGGCGGCAATAATAATAACAATGACTCAGGTAAACAGGAGGTTGATACGCCAGATCAGGCCGCTGCCCAAAAACATGTCTTGTCAGCGAGTGAAAAGGAGTTCATCCACTATTTGGAACAATTCAAAGCCGCGAAGGACATTATTGAACTCAGCTTAGCCATTTTTGCAGGCCAGGCCGGGGCAGTTTCTAAAATGCAGAAAGGCATGATTCTGCAA
Source organism: Legionella taurinensis (assembly GCF_900452865.1). NCBI lineage: Bacteria > Pseudomonadati > Pseudomonadota > Gammaproteobacteria > Legionellales > Legionellaceae > Legionella > Legionella taurinensis. The sequence goes on along the minus strand of NZ_UGOZ01000001.1, from coordinate 1,694,120 downwards.
TGCCTGCCGCGTAAGGAACTGGGGGAGAAATACAAGGAACTAAGCACCCTGTTGGACAACGCCATCGCTAAACCTTCAACGCTGGCTGATCGAGAAAAGAAACGATTGGATGAAAAAGCGGCCAGTGAAAAACGAGAGGCAGACAGGGAGTCTAAGTTTGACGGATTAGAGGGCATTAGGAAATTGGCAAAATATTTACTTGAACCGGTAAACAAGGAGCATCAGCTCAATCCTCTAAAACGCATTGAGGCCACCCTCGAATCCTTATCTGATATTGAAGAATTTCTGATAGAAGAAGGGTATTGGACGGACTCGCCATTCTTTAATACCATCGCGGAATGGGAGGCAGACCTTCTGGATCAGGGAAGTGAACCCCTGTCGAACTTCCTGGTGAAAAACCCTAAACTCAATGATGCACTGGAATACCACATCGGTCAGATCCTGCAACACCTGGAAACCATCAAGACCTACAAGGAATTAGCTGTTTGTCCTTTGATAGCGAATGGCTATTCCGATTTACGATTGTTTCGAAATTACCTCGAGCACGGAAACCCGCTCGTTGACAATCAAAATGACATTTACCTGCAGCAGGATTACAGGGAAAAGAAAACAGCAGACATGGTTATTCGATTACTTATCGAATTAAAACCTGCATTAAAACGAGAGAAAATGAGGAAAGAAACAGAAAAGGCCAATGCAAAAGAGTTGCATCCCGGTGTTCTGGTGACAGCAAAAGAGAATGAGGAATGGACGAAGGTCTGTGGCCATGGCAATCTGTTTTTTGCTCCCCAGGTTAAATCGGCGGAAAAAGGCAAGAGCAGACGGGCGACTATTGAATTGCCTGGGGTAGTGTTTAAATAACGGTGTCGACTTTCTGAAAGAAGCCAGGTGACTGAGAAGGCGATAGCCTGTCTCACGGGGTTTTGAAATAATCCCTTGGTACTATTTGATCCGTAGAGAGGCAACCTTTGCTGGTTGCCTTTCTTGTTTATGATTTTACGCTGGGCATCTGCATTGCAGTGTGTGGAGAGACACTCTATAATCGCGGGCCCTATGAATTAAAAGGACAGAGCATGAACGCGACTCAAAACGATGCCTTAACGGCCGAAGAGTATACAAAAGCGATGAATTTTGTCGGACAAAACCTGTTGTCAGCCCTGCAGAAATCGGTAGAGCAATTGCCGAATCCGTTACGCAGCCGTCAATTGGTGGCCCAGGCGCTGTCGGCTTTTCTAACCAACACGATCTACAAACAGTACCCGGACAATCAGGACGCCTGCGAATACATGCTGGATGAGATCACGAAGTTAGTGAAAGCGCAACTGAAAAGTATCCCTCAGCCTCAAAACGCGTAATTTATTGCCTGCTCGCCTCCCCTCTGTCGCTTGAGGAAGAGGGGAGGCGAGCAGCATTTAGGACAGCATCAAATGGGTTTGGCCGCAAGCGGGCAATCAACCCACCTGCTTCAGAACATTCTTGTTACACTCAAATCCGAACCGGATTCTTGGGCTTTTTTATTCACAGCACCTGGAGAATCAGGATTTGAGCTGCCAAATAATGTTTGAGGTGCAGATAGAAGAAGAGCATTTAATTTTGATTGATTCAATGTCATTTCTTCCTCGGCAATAGACGAGTCTTCGGGTGCGAATTTTTTTGCTTGGCTAAGGGCTTCTTCAGCGTCACTCCACTTTTTCTCTAATCTGTAAGTGCAAGCAATGTTTAACCAGGCATCCGCAATTTCTTGTTTATCGTCTGTTTTATCCAGGATGGAAGAAAAGTATTTTCTTGATTCCGGGAAACAATCCTGTTTAAAAAGAGACATCCCTATTTGATTAATGACAATAAGATGTTCCGGATCAAGCTGAAGTGCTTCCATATAAGTTTCTTGCGCCTTTTTATACTCTTTATTTTTATAAAAATGATGACCATATTGCGCTAAACAGTCGGTAAGGTTAGATAAAATAATGTTTCTTAATACGACGTCGTTTTCGCTACATACCGCTAATGCTTTTCGGTAATAAATGAGTGCGTAACTAAAGTTGCCTGCTTTATTCTTCTGTACAGCATCGTTGTCTTCAACGACTCGTTCAAGTACTTCAATGTATTGTTCATACCAACTGGCAGCACTGTGTAAAAACACCGGGTTGTCACTGGCTATTTCCAAGGCTTTTGTGATAAAAGCCAGTGCGCCTTTAAACAGTTTGGCGCTGTTTGCCAGGTCTGTTTCAAGTAAATGACGAGCCGATTTGATATAAAGCAAACCCATGTTATTCCAAGCAGAAGCGCCAGACGGATAAATTTTGGTTGCCGTCTCGTAACAGGTTAACGCCGCAGTGTCCTTGTTTTCCGCTTCATAACATTGGCCTAATAAATCGAATGCATAAGACACATTGGCCACGTCATCTGAATGACTTTGCCTTAATTCAATGAATTTTTTTATAGGGGGAATCGCTTGTTGTTTTTCATCACAAAAAAAGAAGCATTTTCCTAAATAAAGATGGCTTTCTGCTACTTCTGGATTTATATCAATTGCTTGAAGAAAAAAGTCCTTAGCTATTTGATAATGTTTTGCATCAAATGCTCGTACTCCATTTATATGAAACGAATTAAACATGCTTAATCCTGATAATGGCCACAAAATGATCATTTTATCCTATGCGGACACTTAATTGTATAAGATTCCAGATAAATTGTTCTCTTTTAATACTCGCTCGATTGCTTTAATTGCCCGAAGTCACTCTGTGCCGGACAAAAAACGCTTAAAGAGATGAGATATTATAAATAACTCGCTGATTTTAAATGTATTTCATATAATCATTTCGTCTAAAAAAGGATGTAAATATGAAATATATCAGCGAGTTGAGTGGAATTTTAAGCCAGAGATTGAATTGGCACAAGTCACGCATTGACTGTTTTGCCCAAATGTTATTAGCCTGGTTTATGGTGAGAAGTGTTAATTTAAGTGAAATTGCGGTTGCAATGGATGGTGATAGAGCGAGCATTGATTCCAGCTACAAAAGAGTATACCGTTTTTTTTCAAAGTTTGAGGTAGATTTTACCTGGATCGCTCGCTGGATATACTCTCTATTTTTTAATAAAGCTCACAAGGTTTATTTAGCCATAGACAGGACAAATTGGTATTGGGGTAAAGCCAAAATCAATGTGTTTATGTTGTCTATTTGTTATGAAGGAATAGCCATACCCATATTTTGGCGACTGCTAAAAAAAGCAGGAAGCACGACGGGTCACGAGCAGATAGAATTATTATCTCGATTTATTAATACGTTTGGTAAAGAATCAATACAAGGCATACTCGGTGATCGAGAATTTCCTAACAAAGCACTCATAGCTTGGCTTGTAGCAGAGAATATTCCCTTTTATTTACGGATTAAGGGGAACGTAGACGTGTGTATTGGCAAAAAGAAATTTAAAGCTTCGGCACAGTTATTCAGCCACTTAGCCCCTTATCAGCACCAAGTATTTGGTATGAAAGTCCATGTTTTTGGGCACTCACTTTATTTGGCCGGAAGCAAAAATTCTCGGGAAGACTTGATGATTGTTATCACAAATCAACCACCCAAAAATGCAATTGCTTGCTATTTGCGCCGTTGGGAAATAGAAACGCTTTTTGCCTCTTTAAAAACAAAGGGATGGCGATTTGAAGATACACGAGTCATTGAGCCTAAGCGCATCGAAAAGCTCTTGGTTTTACTCGCCTTGGGCTTTGTTTGGGCACATCGAATTGGCGAGTGGAAAGCATCTATCAAGCCTATTCCTCTTAAAAAATTACGCAACCAAAAAAGACCAAAAAATAGCTTTTTTCGATTGGGCTTAGATCATCTCAGAGATTTGCTCACCAATCACAGAATCAATATAAAATTGTTTGCTAAATTATCAAATTGGATTCTGTTTGCCTTAGATGAGACTGTTTTTTAAAAAATTGTCCGGCACAAAGCCGAAGTCACTCTGTGCCGGACAAAAAACGCTTAAAGAGATGAGATATTATAAATAACTCGCTGATTTTAAATGTATTTCATATAATCATTTCGTCTAAAAAAGGATGTAAATATGAAATATATCAGCGAGTTGAGTGGAATTTTAAGCCAGAGATTGAATTGGCACAAGTCACGCATTGACTGTTTTGCCCAAATGTTATTAGCCTTGTTTATGGTGAGAAGTGTTAATTTAAGTGAAATTGCGGTTGCAATGGATGGTGATAGAGCGAGCATTGATTCCCGCTACAAAAGAGTATACCGTTTTTTTTCAAAGTTTGAGGTAGATTTTACCTGGATTGCTCGCTGGATATACTCTCTGTTTTTTAATAAAGCTCACAAGGTTTATTTAGCCATAGACAGGACAAATTGGTATTGGGGTAAAGCCAAAATCAATGTGTTTATGTTGTCTATTTGTTATGAAGGAATAGCCATACCCATATTTTGGCGACTGCTAAAAAAAGCAGGAAGCACGACGGGTAAAGAGCAGATAGAATTATTATCTCGATTTATTAATACGTTTGGTAAAGAATCAATACAAGGCATACTCGGTGATCGAGAATTTCCTAACAAAGCACTCATAGCTTGGCTTGTAGCAGAGAATATTCCCTTTTATTTACGGATTAAGGGGAACGTAGACGTGTGTATTGGCAAAAAGAAATTTAAAGCTTCGGCACAGTTATTCAGCCACTTAGCCCCTTATCAGCACCAAGTATTTGGTATGAAAGTCCATGTTTTTGGGCACTCACTTTATTTGGCCGGAAGCAAAAATTCTCGGGAAGACTTGATGATTGTTATCACAAATCAACCACCCAAAAATGCAATTGCTTGCTATTTGCGCCGTTGGGAAATAGAAACGCTTTTTGCCTCTTTAAAAACAAAGGGATGGCGATTTGAAGATACACGAGTCATTGAGCCTAAGCGCATCGAAAAGCTCTTGGTTTTACTCGCCTTGGGCTTTGTTTGGGCACATCGAATTGGCGAGTGGAAAGCATCTATCAAGCCTATTCCTCTTAAAAAATTACGCAACCAAAAAAGACCAAAAAATAGCTTTTTTCGATTGGGCTTAGATCATCTCAGAGATTTGCTCACCAATCACAGAATCAATATAAAATTGTTTGCTAAATTATCAAATTGGATTCTGTTTGCCTTAGATGAGACTGTTTTTTAAAAAATTGTCCGGCACAGAGCCGAAGTCATCTTATCATCCTCTGATTAAGTTTTTCTTAATAATTCGCCATTATAATACAGTGCATTCCGATCTAACAATGTACGATATGCAAGACTTTAAAACAGAATCAAAACCTCATCAGAAGCCAGTTGAGTATGTACCGGTTCCGCGCAAACCCATCAAAGGAATAATAGAAGATCCCTTTTCAAAACGGCTTCGTCAATTTGAAAATCACGCGATTTTATATCCTTTTCCCAATCAAAGCGGGGTCTACATCAATACCAATGAAAGTGGTGTTATAAACACTGCCCAGGCTTTGGATTTATTGCCTCGAGTCGAAGGAGGGATGCATGTTGGTTTTTCAGGCTGGCATAATTTTGACATCATGGCTCAACGTTTATCGTCCAGAGGATTAATCTGTGATATTAATCCTGAAAACACCTTGTTCTTAACCACGGCCTTAAAATACGTGAGGCAGTGCGAGGACAAAGACGCCTTCATTGAAAAAATGACTGCGTTTGTTAAGAAATACCATTATGGCGGCAGCAGGGACACGTCACGTTCCTCGGTTCTGGGTAAAATACAGACAAAAAGCATCAAGTTTTGTCTGAATGTCAGCGATGAACCGCCTTACCCTGATCATTTCACTGTGCTTGAAGAAGTCGATTTGGAAAAGCTCCGTGAAACGAGCTGGCTTTACACTGCCGAGCGTTATAAACATATCCGCACATTGGCAATGACTGATAAAATCGCTGTCATTACTGAAAGCATTTGTGCAGATAACGTGTTTAAATCCGTTCAAAATCTGCTGATTAATAATGCCATGCGCATTGATACGGTCTATGTCAGCAATATTGGCGAGTGGATGTATCAACCGGAGCAACGTGAGGCTTTTTTGACAACGATTCAGTCTTTATTGATGGACAATGACACCATCCTCATCGACGCTAAAAAACCGGAAGGAGTAATTGCTTCGCCTACGCAGCGATGCGTTACCCGGGGTACGTTATTGAAGTCAAGCCAATGGAAGGCATCCTTTTTTTCATGCCCAGAGACTTCCGCGGCGATTCCAAATACTGCTGGAATCTTGTCCTCATCTCCACCTTCCAAAGAAGAGGAAACCACCGTAAGCGAGGCGTTGTCCAGAGTAAATCTGTAGGTCTAGACCATCAATCAGCACCCCGGATTTGGGGGCATGACGTTTGGAGTATTCTGTGACGAATAAGGCCAGACGTCATTCCTTTTCCAGCTTATGGCCATCCAGTTGGCGTTCATGCCTTTCTTTTTCCAGCGTATCCAGTTTCTTCTCTGACTTGGTTCTGCCAAATTTGATGCGGTTTTCACTGGCTTTTTTTTCTTTCTGAGAGCGAGCCTTCGCTTTTCTTTTCTTACTGAGGCTAATAATATCGGCCATACTATTTCCTGGCTATTTGAGTTTAAAGCGGTCTGTGAAAAGTATGGCATACCCTGATAAACAAATACATTAATAACAAGGCGAATTTGAGGTATAGAGCATCATGAAATTAAATCAAAGTGACATCATTCCCTGTAATCGATTGACTCGTTGGAGCAATAACGAAGCGCGTTATAATTCCAAAGAAGAAAAAGCCTATACGCTCGGAGCTGCCGGTGGGATGTTTATGATGTGGCGACCTTATGCCGCCTCAGAAAACAGTTCATTACCTGCAGAGGACAACCCTGGATTGCCGCGAGAAGTTGGAGCGCTGATAGGGGATTATTTGAATCGAGGCGATGCAGCAAAAATGGCTGAGACCTGTAAAAAAGCAAACAGCATGGCCAAGCAGATGCACAAAGAGTACATTGATAAAAATGGTAAATCCTATGATGAAATCCCTTATCTGGCGTTTATTTAACCTGGCGATTATGAAGCGAGGATGGCGGTGCCTGCTTACTCTGCAAGGAGGGTGATTCCCACCTGGCAGGCCAGCATGACCTGCCAGAGAATAGATAGGATGGTGCGGTTAAGGATGATTGGGTTGAGAGGTGGTCAGGCTGTCTGCAAACACCGTTTCTAAAATCTTGTGAAGGCGGCGGTGTTGATTGTCGCCATTAAAGAAATAATGGCTAAGCTTCTGATAGCGTTGTTCATCCGTTAAATTTTCTGTGGCATTTAAAATTTCACCGGATGCGGCGCTTTGACGCGAGAACCATTGCTTCTGGCGTTGATGCGTGTACATGGCCTTGATCCATAAAATCTGCTCCTGACTTATTTTCCTGTTTTTTGTCACAATCTGAAAAATACCTTTTTTAATCGTCTCAGGGGGATAGTCCGGCGATGAATGGGTGGCGAACGCTTGTTGTACAGCTTGATTGAACTGGTTATTAAATTGCGTTTGAGAGGGATCTGAACTCAAAAAATGAGCTAAGGTGAAGGCACGCCATAACGCCTCGTCTACGCTTAATTTTTTATTGGTCAACTCTTTTTTTAGGGTCTTGATTTGCACGTGAAAAAATTCGGTGTCGCTTTTTGCCTTCTTTTCCCCAAAAAAACAATGAGCAGAATGCTTGGTTTGAGGAATTTTGAGTAATAAGCTAAAAAACAGCGGGGCGGATTCCCGCACAGAGGACATGAATTTGTCCTCTTTAAACTGTCGGTTTTTTTCTGCTCTTATTTTTTTTATTTCTTCAAGCTGGGCGTCATCTTGGTTATGGGAGGGTTGAGGTTTAGTTACTGGCAAAGGAGGAAATCCTGGCTTTGCAGGGGGGGTAGTAGGGGAATTCAATCGTTGTTTTTGTTTCATTACGGTGTACGCTTTGTATTCGGCTGTGCTGGTTACATCCGTGATTTCAGCCTTGGGATTTTCTTTTTCAGAGACAGGAGTATGAGCGCCTTCATGCTCCTTGAGCTTACGGCGCAGCGCATCGGCTAATTCAAAGTGCCCGCCAAATATGGCAAGCTGTACCGCTTGTAATGAGGGTGGATACCCTTTGTTAATCAATAAATTAACGAGTTGACTATGACCATTTTGAGCCGCTTTTTCAAGTGGCCCTATCCCTCCGGACAAATAACCGGTTATGGAAATCCCTTTGTCCAATAACAGCGCGCAAACCTGGCAATTCCCTTTTTCTGCGGCATACATTAAAGGGTTTCCAGTGGAATCAGCCCCGGCCTCTAATAAAATGGCGATGATCTCCACGTGGTCCTGTTTAATTGCAGCAATTAAGGGGGTAATACCGCGCTGTAAAGCATTAATCTGGTTTTTAATGGGCGTAAGGGTGACAAAAATCTTAACAATTTCAGTGTAGCCTAAGCGAATGGCCGTCCAGAAAAGGTTTATTAATTCATCAGTGGGCGTGCTGTCAACGAGCAATTTCAACACGCGGGCGTGTCCACCTCTGGCCGCGATGGTAATCGGCGTTGTATTCCACAGGTTGGTAAGATAAGGTTTAGCCCCTTTTTCGAGGAAATACTGGGCGGATTTCTCACAGCCTACCCACGCGGCCATCGCTAAGCCGTCCCATCCATTTTCGCGTTCGATGCCGCTATTGAGCTTGTCTAAAACGTCGTGTTGAGGAGGGTACTCATGCGTTTTATCGGAGGGAATATCAAAGACTCTAAAACTAAAAGGCAGGAATTGACATGGAACAGAATCGGCAGAAACATTAAAGAGGTAATTAACCAAGCCCTGAATGGAGGTAAATTCCTTCTCGCCTTTGGGGTTGTTTGAATTGTATAAATAATAACGATTGCCGCGCCTCATTAATCCTAACGCGTGATAACGGGTATAACTGTTGTCCGTAAGAACGCTGTGAGTAATGTCGATGAATTTATTCTCAGGAAACACGTCGTAGTTTTGGAGCAGTTTTCCCAATTGTTCTTTATTAAACATTGCCGCAATGGAGTATTCCTCCTGAAAAGACTGATTGCCTCGACGTGTGTCTTCTAACGCACTGAAATTGCCATGGCCTACGCGCAGGAATTCATTGATCTGTTGGTAAAAAAGGAGGTTTCCCAGAAAATACTCCATTTCCTTATCCAGTTTTTCATCCAATGGAGATTCGCCATCCCATAAGGACAAAGCACTCAGTAGATCATAGAAATAGAAAATGTCATTTCGTGGGATAGGCGCATTATCGCCAGTTTTGCGCACCGGTTGATTGGTTAGACAATGAGAATAACCCCACAGTGCGGTATAACCTGCACAGCACCCCGCATTCAGTTGCTTAATGACGTTTTTGAGTAGTTTTTCATCGTAATCTGTTTTTGAACTTAAATACTGGATGATTTTTTTATTCAGCTTGGCCTGGCTGATGTCAACCTTGCTTGAATTTAAATTTTGCAGTAATTCAGCGATTTCTTTAGGTAACATTTTTCTAGCTAGACCTGCGCCCTGTGATCTTAAATTGGGCTATGGTATCATAATTTAGTCATAAAATAAGTGCGTGAGCCGTTGTTTGAAATTGAAATCATTCAAAACACGCCAAAGCACTTAGCGTTTACTATGGTAAATTGAGGTCATTTGGTGTAAAATATGTGCACATTTGCAGTATAAGGTGAGAAAATGGCAGGCATGTCTATCAATCGATGGTCTAAGAAATGGGACAGTCTTTCCGGAAGTGATTTTGAAAAGGCGTCTGAATTATTGTTTGAATATTGCCAGTCCTATAAAAAAACCCCAGTGTTTTCTTTTTCACATGTGTGGGGAAGTAAAATCGGACTTTTTTTCTCAGGACGCTGGGGAACAAATCATGGACAAGCAGTTCAAAGGACCTTGGGTTCATTTCATGATATGGATGCTCTTGGACGTGAATACCAAACCGTGCGAAATTTATTAAATGAACTTAAAAGGAATCTTTCTGGACAGCTTTTAAAAAAGGATGGTGATTTAAATAGAATATTGAACGTAATTCAACAAAAAACCAACATTAATTTTGAAGCTTTTTCTGAAGAAGTAAACATTGAAATCTACAATAATTACGGTGAAATGGAAAATAAGTAAAAGGAGTCACGAGAGACTCCTTTTATTTTCTTTTTACCTAAAGCAGTGAAAGAAAATGAAGTTAATTGAATTACCCCAAGACCTATTAATTACTATACTGAAATTATTAGATGTTAAAGATTTAGGAAAGATATCTTCCGTTTGTGTCTTATTGCGTGATCTCGCGTCCAGCAGCTTGGTATGGAAAGATAAGCTGCAATCATTATCTGGAATTAACAAGTTCTCATTGCATCCTAAACAATTAGTTCAGGGGTATTTTGAAGCAATGAGTCAAACAAATGAAGGATTTTTCAAAGGATACAGCAGGGTGCATTCCGATTTTAAAAACTTAATATTAAAGACCGATAAATTAAAGGATAAATTATCGGAAGAAACTGTTAAAGAAATTTCAGAAACTAATAGTTATATTCTTTCTTAACAGTAAATTGCACTTCCATATTGAATCCACCACACGGCTATATAGGTTAAGTCTGATTATCAAAATAATCAGACTTAATGATAAGTAAGGCACTGGTGGAACCCATCCAAGATCAATTTTGAAGAACCACCCAGCCTTCGCTAAACTAATTTAGGAAAAGCTAGACTTGGGGGTGTTTTCCTGTTCGGGTTCGGGCTTAGGTTCCAGTTTAGGTTCAGATTCCTTCATTGCGTTAATGGCTTGTACACAGCGTTCAATTGATTTTTCATACCCTTTCAGGACACTGTCTCTGTTTCCAGTTTTAACATATCGATAAGTGAATACGGTGCGCAAAGCAATGTGCTCATCAAAATCGTCAGCCTTGCATTGTTCAATGAATTTGTTGAATTCCTCTTTAATTTTGTCCGAAGAGAACTCTGGAAATTTTTCTACCAAGGCTATAAACCAAGCATTAAAACCTTCGATAACCTGTTCTTTCGTGAGGGTCAATAAATTCTCCTTCAACGGAGTGGTCGCACTGGTATAGGTTTCAATGTGTTGCATAAAAAATTTGCCTTGTCCCTTTTGGTAAGCCTGTTTACCCTCGTTACTGGCCCAGGCATATAAAAGGGTTAATTTTTGCGACCTTTGCGATTTATCTGATTCTTTTGATCCCATCGCAGCGATGGTCTGGAGAAATTGGTCTACCAGATCGGTCCAGGCCGTATAATAAGCGGTGGTGATCGCGGAACTGTCGCTCAACGGGTAATGCGTTGATTTAGGTTGTGTAAATAATCGAAGCATCTGATCTTCCTTTTCATGGTTATTGATTACCTATGCAGGCACAGGTTTTCCTTGTTCTCCAGGCGCTGGCTTAACGAGCGACAAGGGGCGAAATCATAGGGTATTTTTTTCCTTCAGGCAATGTCCATGCTTCCACAACTCCATCGGATACAGAAGGATATAAAATCAGATTTAAGATCCGGGATGTTGCCAATCGGCCGCCCTATTTCCAGCATCAATCTGAGCGGCCTTTGCGAATTGAGAAACGGGTCTAATGCTCACATGCCCGCCAGCGGCGGGCTGGATGAATAGTCTATTGTTTTGGTGGGGCAGGCTTGTTAACGGTATCAAGTATACGAATACTGTCTACGAAACACCGGGTTTCCCCCCGCCAGGGAGCCACAAACTCCTCACAGTGGTAAGTCAGTACCACGTGCCGGTTGTTTTCCATGGCGTAAATTGCTTTTTCGACCAGGTCTGACTTGAATTGGCCTAAAGTGAAGTGAAATTCACGTCCGGTGGCCCCGCTGGCATTATCCAAGCCGCCACGAATCAATTCGCCTTCATAAGTGCCCCACCACCGCCCTTCCTTGGCTACTTTCACAATAATGCCCGATTTTTGGCCTGATTGCGTTGTCCAGCAGCCTGCCAACAGGCTGAACGCAACGAGTAAGGGTAACATGAGTATTTTTTTAGTCATTATTTGCTCCTGATGCTGCAATCCCTGCATTATTGTTAAGTATAGAATTAAATACCAGTCCGGTTACCTTCTTTTTTTAATTACCCGCCTTTCGTCTATGCTATAGATTAAGAGTAGGATTAACTGGATGATAATCTCATGAACGAATTGGACATTCTTAAACTGTTTTATGATGAAATTAAGGCGCGAGGTGTCACACGAAACGATGTTTTCTTAAACATCGATGAGGCTGCCGCCGGCACATTATCGGAGAAGTTAAAACAGCCGGTTAGTCTGGAAGAAGCCCAGCGGCTGACCGATGTCTGCATTGCCAATGAATGGCTTGAACGGACAACGATTGATCCTGGCTACAATTTCCTGTCCTTAAGCGAAGCGGGGTTACAAATCGTGTTGCTTAACGAATACACATAACCCCTGGCCCGGATTAGAGATTTTGATCGTGAATTTCGTGGAATTCCTTCCATTCGAAATCGATGTAATTTTCAAGCAGTTTTTTAATCTCGGCCGTAACACCCTGCATTGACGTGGACTCCGTATGAAATCGCTTTCTCTGGGTAGGCTCCGTATCCGCCAAACGGGCAACATACCCTTCAGCTTCGTAGAGTTTGGTTTGATTTTTAATTGGTTTTATATTGTACGACACTTTAAATCCCTTATAGAGATATTCCACCATTTTCGATCCTCTCCTTCCTTTAGGGTCTTGCAGCTAACCGCCATCACTATCGTCTGTGCCCAGATCATCCGGCGTCACCGTGTTGTCGTCATCATCATGGATAACGGGGACGGGGTATTCGGGTTCATCGGGGACATCCGGGCCAGGATTCACAGGATCGGTCGGTAAGGGACTGTCCGGATCAAGCGGGCTGGCCATACTTATCAAGTTATCAAATTGTTCATCCATAATAAATTCCTTTTCAATGGAATTAGACTGCGAAAAGCGCTATAGCTGTCTAATTATAGATCAAATAGACTGTTGTGTGCTTATTTTTTACGTCCTGAGCCGCCCGGCTTCTTGCCTCCGCCGTCTTGTTTGTTGACGGTGGCCCAGGCGCGGCGCTCAGCCTCTTTTGAAGAGATGCCTTGACGTTCATAGCCTTCTTCAATGTGTTCCGCTTTTCGTTTTTGCTTGTCGGTGTATTTTGATTTATCGCCCTGGCTCATGATGTCACTCCTTGATCCTAAATCTAACCATTAACAATGACCCCGCCATTGGGATGAATGACTTGTCCGGTCATGTAGGACGAGTCATTTGAAGCGAGAAAAACATAGGCTGGCGCGACTTCGGCGGGTTGACCTGCGCGTTTCATGGGAACCTGGCTGCCAAATTCCTGGACTTCCTCTTCATTGAAACTTGAAGGAATAAGCGGCGTCCAGATGGGACCTGGTGCGACGGCGTTGACGCGAATGCCCCGAGAAACCAGGTTTTGCGAAAGCGACCGGGTCAGTGCCAGAATGGCGCCTTTGGTGGCCGAATAATCAATCAGGTGTTCGCTGCCCTTATAAGCCGTCACCGAGGTGGTGTTGATAATGACGCTGCCTTTTTTCAGAAAAGGCAAAGCGGCTTTAATCATATAAAAATAAGAGAAGAAATTAGTTTTAAACGTGTTTTCCATTTGTTCGCAACTAATCTCTTCCATAGTGTCCTGTGGGTGTTGCTCAGCCACATTATTAACCAGTATGTCAAGGCGGCCATAACGTTCCATCGTTTGCCTGACCACTTCGTCACAGGCGGTGTAATTCTGCAGATTGGCTGCGAGCAACAGACAGGATTGTCCTGTGTTTTCTATGATTTTTTTTGTTTTCTCAGCATCCTGCTGTTCATTCAGGTAATGGACAACCAGGTCCGCGCCTTCCATGGCAAAGGCACAGGCGACTGCGCGTCCTATGCCGCTGTCTCCTCCAGTTATCAGTGCGATTTTTCCTTGTAATTTTTCGCTTCCTTTATAACTGGAGGACAGGTATTCCGGTTGAGGTGTCATGATGGCCTCAATCCCTGGTTGTCTTTGTTGATGCTGAGCAGGTTGTTTTTCCATGATTAGCTCCTGACCTGATTACTCCCCTGTCGAGATACCATCCTGGTTCGTGTTGGTGTCATCCAGGACATCATTACTCTCATCATCGTCCTCGTCATCCGTGCCGGTGTTTATTGTGGTTCCGGTGGCATCCGTATCGGGATCCGTTGAAATGCCCATGTCCGTGGCCTCTTTCCCGGTATTGATGCCTGTCCCAGTTGCCGGATCTATCCCTGTCCCACCATTGGTTGTTGACGGTGTTGACGTTCCATTGTCATCGTCAGGTTGCGGGAGAGTAGGATCGGTTGGAGTGGTTGGGTCAGTCGGTGACGGTGTGGTTGGATCCGTTGGAGATGGCGTTGTCGGCGATGCCGGATTCACCGTAGTGGACGGCAGCGTCGTGTTGGGGACATTGGTTGCAGCCCACATGGGGTTTTGCGCAACGAAAACGCCTCCAAGTAAAATAGTCATTGGAATAATCCGTTTCATCATTCGTTCTCCTGTGGCTCCTTCATACACGCCTCAGTGAATTAAAGCGTTATGTCATTGGTTTGAGGTTTCTTTCCTTTGTATTCCAAATAATTCGTCAAGGTGTTTGGGTGGGTTGGATAAGGCGTTTCCATAAAAACAGTAATCAATTTATTTAATGCAATCCTGATTTCCTTAAGTTCATCTGAAATATGGCACAGTTCCTGAACTGCCTGTACGGTTTCCTTAGAAATTTCCATATTTATCTCCGCCATTTTTAGTGAATTAACCTCATGCTCCAAATTAATTTCCCTATTTAAACTAAAGCATAATTTTGACAATTGTCAAACAGAATGGGCAACTATCTACCATAAAATGCGTAAGGAAGATTGATAAAAAATGCAAACTTTTATCGTTTAAAAAATGATTATTTTGTTCTTTTTTTATTTGATTTAAGCCATAAAAGTAAGATTTTATCATCCGTAAGTCGGGCAATTTTATCGCGGTTTTTATCGGCCCAATCCCGTAGGCTGTCGGCCTTCCAGGATAAAATAATGTCGGGGTGGATGTAGTTTTTTTGGCAGATGGCAGGTGTATGTCCCATGAGTTTAGAAACCTGTTTAATGGTGTCATTGAAAGGATCCGCGGCCTCTTCGCCATGGTTGCAGCGAATTAAACGGCACAGTGTTTCGCGGCAGGCAATCCAGGTGCGAAAATCTTTGGCTGTGAATGGGTAATTGGTAATGTTTTTTAGATAAAAATTCACTTCCTGAGATGTGACAACCGTTAACGAATTATTTTCATCGACGTATTTAAATAATTCATAACCTGATATTTCTTCACATTTTTTCAAAATTTTTAGTATTCGTTTGTCACTTAATATTATGTTCCATAATTTTGCATTTTTTCCTCTGAAATTAAGTATTGCTTTGTTTCTCTTCAAAGACAGGTGTTTTTTTCTTAATGTGGTTAATCCATACGACTTATTTTGTCTTGCATAAACCGTATTCCCTACTCGCACGTTGAAATGATAAAGTAAATAAATAATGGCACAAATAACCTGCGCTCGATTCAATTGAGCCGGTTTGTTCAGCTCGCGGTTGATATGGCGCTTAATTAAAGGCAGGGATTGGCCAAATTCAATCATGGTCGTGAATTTTTGCTGATTACGCACCTTAAACCAGAGGGGATGATAGCGGTATTGTTTTCGATTGTTTTTATCGCGGCCCGTAGCCTGAATGTGTCCGTTTTCATAGGGGCATATCCATACGTCCTGATAAGCGGGAGGAATGGCGAGTTTTTTTATACGGGCCAGGACGTTCTCATCGCTTAATGGTTTGCCATCTTGAAAATAAATGAATTCGTCGCCCTGTTTCTGGCGCGTTATCCCGGGCATCGTGTCTTTGACATAACGCAACGAGGCAAGTCGGGCAACACGCTCACATTCTTCCATTGAATACAGTGATTCGGTCATCCTGTTTCCATTGTTGTGTTGCTAATAACAGTATAGCCGCCAGTACAACGCTATAATGAAAGAAAGAGAACCAGAAAGGATTGGAACAATGCAAAATCCGGACACCCCCACTGAAATACCTGATATTCCTCTGGAAGATCCCTCCTTGCCCAATGACGTTGAGCCAGGTCAGGACACCACACCAGAACCGGAACCGTCTGAGCGAGAGGAGCCCAATGCTCAATAAGCCGGGGGGAAGACTATACTTAATAAGATATCACGTTATCAAGATGATTTTATGTCGGAGAAGTATCATTACAGTATTGTCATACCTGCTCATAATGAAGAGGCTTTTTTACCGGCTACACTGGGTTCTGTCCAGTCGGCTATTAATACCCTTCCTGCTTACCGGGGCGAAGTGATTGTGGTGGATAATGATTCCACTGACAAGACAGCGACGCTTGCGGAAAGTTTCGGAGCACGGGTTCTTATTGAGCCCGTACGTAATATAGCCAGGGTGAGGAATACCGGTGTCAAGCACGCCAGGGGACAAGTAGTAATTTTTCTTGACGCCGATACGCTGATGAGTGAAGAAATGCTTAAAGTGAGCATTGAGACCCTGAATGATCCTGAAATCATTGCCGGTTCCTTTTTGTTAAAGCCCGACAGACCTGTTTCGAGAATGATTCGCATGATTTTTTTTATATGGAATATGCGCTCTCGCTGGAATCATCATTGCTCTGGTTGTTTTCTGTTTTGCAAAAAAGACGTTTTCGATGCCATCGGAGGCTACGATGAGTCCTTTTACGCTGCTGAAAACATTAATTTTTCAGCAAGGTTAAACCAGTATGCCAAACAGCAGCGTAAAAAAGTTATTGTTTATAAAAAATACACAGTCATGTGTTTACGAAAAATGAATAAATTTTCCCTAACTCCAAGAGTAATTTGGGATTTTTTAACCATTGGCCTTTTAAGAAACCGATACAAGAAAAAGGAAAATTGCAGGTACTGGTACTAACGATTGAGAGGTCTCAAATGATTACGAATTCAGCGCATTGCCATTTCAGCATTATCATACCCGCTCATAATGAAGAAGCCTGGCTCCCTGCCAGTCTCCACTCCATCGATGAGGCTATCCAGACGCTCCCATCCCGTTTTAAGGGCGAGGTCATTGTAGTGAATAATAATTCTACGGATAAAACCGCTGAAATCGCCGCGCATTTTGGGGCGAGAGTCCTTTTAGAGCCCGTGCGCAACATAGCACGAGTACGAAATAGCGGCGCTCGCGATGCGTTGGGCGACCTGTTGATTTTTATCGATGCGGATACGTTGATGAGCGACGAAATGCTCCATACCAGTGTGAGTATTCTGCAGCACCCTGAGATCATAGCCGGCTCTTTTCTGCTTAAAGCGGACAGGGATATTTCCTTGCTGGTCCGATTTCTGTTTTTCGTTTGGAATCAGTATGCCCAATGGTGCACGCGCTGTGCCGGCTCCTTTGTGTTTTGTAAAAAAGACGCTTTTTTAGCCATTGGTGGTTTTGATGAGGAATATTATGTGACAGAAGACATCAGTCTTTCCATTGCCTTAAAGCGTTATGCTGCAAAACACGGCAAAAAGGTCGTTATTTATAAAAAATACGTCATCATGTGTTTGCGAAAATTGGAAAAGTTCCCGCCCTCTTTTCATTTACTCATGGATTTTATTTCCGGATTATTTTTTAGAAACCGCTACAAACAGAAAAAAAACTGTAAGTATTGGTATTAAGACAGGATAGTGTATGAATGAGGTTCTCCTAAAGAATGAAGCCTTTCTGCGCGAAGAGTCGCAAAGTTTTTCTGTGCCTATTCTTCTGTTAACCCCCCCTTTAAAAACCCCCATTCTTTGCCAGTACAATCTGAACAAGCTTCTCGATATCATTGAAGATTCCACCGATTTAAATCCCGATGAAAAATGCGGGCGCCTGGACGCCTTTTTAGTGAGTCTATCGCGGGCACAGCCGGATGAGCCGCTGCTTAAGTCTATTCTGGCTCTGCCCGGTGAAGAAACTAAAAAATTTCATTATTACCCTTGGGTGATGACGTTGTACAACCGTCTGGATGATCATGAAAAAGCACTATGCCTCCACTATTGCACAGCGATGAAAGACGGGATGAAGAAATACCTGCACAAGTCCATCCATGATGTGGCGGCTATGAATGACTATTGTTATTACTCCGCGGGGATCGTGGGTGAATTTTTAACCAGCCTGTTATTTTATAGTTATCAATTAAGCGGCGGTATGGAAGAACTGATGGCCTCAAGCAGGCACGTGGGATTATTATTACAAAAAACCAATAACTTACGTGATTATTATGAAGACACGTTTATTTTAAAAAAAAACCGCTGGCCTGAGAGCATCACTGCAAGCCATTCCCCTCTGCAGTCATTAAATATTCTATGTAAAGACGCCCTGGTTAACGATGCGCTTCCAGCCATTCGTTATCTGGAGGCTTTGCCGTACAGCGATAGCCCATTTGAAAATTTTGTGCGCTTTGCGCTGTATTTGTCTATCAGCCATTTGCTGCAGATGATCGATAACCCGGATGTTCTAAAAGAGACCAAATTCAAGCCGTCGTCGTCTTATGTC
Source organism: Legionella taurinensis (assembly GCF_900452865.1). Lineage (NCBI taxonomy): Bacteria > Pseudomonadati > Pseudomonadota > Gammaproteobacteria > Legionellales > Legionellaceae > Legionella > Legionella taurinensis. The sequence goes on along the minus strand of NZ_UGOZ01000001.1, from coordinate 1,675,554 downwards.
TTTTCCCTATACAAAAAAATTTCGAGAAAATCACGGGAAGACTGCACCCGGGAGCTTTATTCATACTGTCAGCGCGGCATGGAGAAATTTGCCGCGCTCAATCTGTAGTCAGCTAGCCATGACGCCCAGGGTGTGATTCCTTAAGGAAAAAGAGCGTAATGAGAAGACTGAGCAGGAAACAGCATGGCATGACCAGCAAGGCCTTGTTATAACTGGCGACGGTGTAGACATGAACACCATTCACCTTATACCAGCCCTCGCTCTGGTGTAGAAACACACCAACCAATGGCTGAAATACCGCGCCGCCGATTAACACGGATAAATTATTAAATCCGGAAGCAGTACCGACCAGTTCGGGTGGATTATTGTCTTTAATCACAGCAAAACTAACCGTTTGCCCACCCGCACCCATGCCAAGCATGAACAGGACGAAATACATTGCCCCCAGAGAAACGTTGGGGACATACAGCAGGAACAGGGTCGCGCCCAAGCCAAAAACCGAACTCAAGCCTAAAGCAATACGGCGGCTGGCAATGCGATCACTGACCCACCCCAGGAGCGGGCTGCCAACACCAATACCCAACCAGATCATGCTGCATAAACCGGAAGCGGCAATCACGCTTATCTGAAACTTTTGCTGTAAATAGGGTACACCCCATAAGGCGGCAAACACCGCGATGGGCGTCCAGATAGTGCAGGCATAAGCGCCTGTATACCAGGTGTAGGATTGACGCCAGACACTCAGCAACCGCTTCCATTCATCAATAAAGGCCCTCTTCGGTGGGGTTTGAGTCGGTTGATGGGGATAATCCCGAATAATAAACCAGATTAAGGCTGCCAGAAGAAAGCCAACAGCCGCCAGAATAAAACTGGCATTGCGCCAACCCACGGCTTCGATCAATGCAGCCAAAGGCATCTCACCGAACATGGCACCCACAGAACTCATTAATTGAGCAATGCCCGCCAGCAGGGCAAACTGTTGCGGCGGAAACCATCTGGAAATCAGGACGAGGACACCGATGAAGGAAAAGGCCGAACCAATGCCAATAAGAAAACGCCCCAGTGAGGCCGTAAACAGGCTGTCCGTCGAGGCAAAAAAGAAAGAGCCCAGGGCACAGAGAATCAAGGCATAAGTCATCAATTTACGCGGGCCGTAACGATCAAACAGCACGCCGGCTGGCAACTGCATGGGGGCATAGGCATAAAAATAAAAGGCAGACACAATACCAAAACCGGCAGCGCTCACCTTGAAGGTTTGCATCATGGATTCCGCCATAACGCCGGGCGCTACCTGGAGAACGAACTCATACAGGTAGAATGTGGCGGACAATAAAAAAACGACATACGCACTGAATTGGCTGTGCTGTTGAAAATCTAACTTTCGTGTACTCAAAATGGCGTCTTCATGCAATTAAAACGCACATTACACCTCAACGGAAATTCGTTTGTCAATCCCCGCCGCATAGATGGCCCCCAGTACTGCCCGGCCTTTGGCCCCTGTCACCTGACTTAAGTCCAGCGGGGTGCCGCTTAAGGTTTTTTCTGCGAGCCAGGCAAACAATTGCGCTTCAATAAAATCAGGATTAATACCGGTCTTTGCGGTGCTCTGTACCTCGATTTCCGGGAGCTGCTGCTGCAACACCCTTAACAACTGATCGTTATGGGCACCGCCGCCGCAAATCAGCACCTGATTTGGTGTTATCGTCTGTGCTCTGATGCTGTCAGCAATAGTCACCGCGGTAAAAGCCAGCAAAGTAGCCTGAACATCCTGTGGCAGGTAACGGGGTTTAAGCCGGGAGTGAAGCCATTCGTCATTAAAATACTCCTTACCCAGGCTTTTAGGCGCCGGTTGATTAAAATAAGGATCGGCGAGCAAGCTGTGCAATAACTCATCAATAACCGTGCCGCTGGCCGCCCATGCCCCATGCCGGTCAAAGGGCTGATGCTGATGCCTGCTTATCCAGGCGTCCATCAGGCAATTCCCAGGTCCTGTATCAAAACCGCTGACTTCGTGGTTGTTTAACCAGGTCAGATTGGCTATGCCGCCAACATTGACCACCGCCAGAGGAAGGGGCAAATGACTAAACAAGGCCTGGTGATAAATCGGTGCAAACGGTGCACCTTGCCCGCCCAGCACCAAATCCCGCGTTCTGAAATCAGCCACCACGGTAATGCCCGTCAATTCAGCGATGGTATGGCCACACCCCAATTGCACCGTGTAGGGAACGGCCGCCTGAGTATTGTGGCACAGTGTCTGACCATGGCTGCCTATGGCGTTGATACGATTGTGAGGGACCGCGGTTTGTTTGAGTAACTGGCGTACAGCCTTTGCAAATTCCCGTCCCAACAGGGTATTTAACTGGCTGTAAGAACCCAGCGTGTGGCGACCTTCCAGCACGTCCTGAATCGCATCACGCGCCAATGAACTGTAGGGAATGGTCAGGCCCTCAATCAAGGTCTGAGTGGACAAATCCACCAGGGCGGCATCGATACCATCCATGCTGGTTCCGGACATGAGTCCAATAAATAAATTCATAATCTATCCATTTTTACGTGTTTTACGTTATGCTTGGGCGTTGCCTTGTGAGGTCACCCGGAGATCATGCACTTGACTAAAACCCCTTTTCTTTATCTGGCTTCCCTGTCTGCCTTTTCTCTGCTTGTCTTTGATCTGTATCAGCCTGCCCTGCCGGCTATCACCACCTATTTTAATACAAGTCATGCACTCGGTCAGTTAACTTTAAGCTTATTTTTCTTTGTTTTTGGCTTGTCGCAGCTTTTTTGGGGGCCGCTGGTGGATCACTACGGCCGACGCAGTGTGTTGCGCTTCAGTTTTTACCTGTTCCTGCTGGCCACCATCGCCTGCATGCTGGCGCCGAGCATTGAAATCCTTATTCTTGGGCGGGGCCTGCAGGGATTTGCGGTGTGTTGTGCCCACATTGTTGCTTTTTCCTGTACTCGTGATGAGGAAGACAATACCGCCAGAGCCCGCCTGCTGTCGCATATTTCCATGATTGTGTCAGTCTCCCCGATTTTTGCCCCTTTGCTCGGCTCTTTTATTTTTGTCCATTTTGGCTGGCGGGCAGATTTTCTTTTTATGCTGCTGGTTGCGATCATTTTGCTGCTTCTGGTTTCTCCCCTGGTGCGTGAATCGGTCTACTGGTCGCGAAAACCCCATCGCTTAACCTTTAAAACCTCGTTGCTGTCTTACCGCAAGCTGGCGGGACATCGGCAGCTGTGGATTACGACGGCCATTATTACCGCTGCGTTTTCCTGCGTGATGATCGCCGTTATCAATGTAGCCTACCTCATGATTGATAATCTGGGTATGTCTCCCTTCTGGTTCTCCATTCTCTTCGCCAGCAATGGTTTTATCCTGATTGGCGGTAATTTTTTAGGTATTTACTTGCGGAGAAGTCAGAGTTTAACCACCAGCATACGTCAGGGTAGCTGGATTATGGTCTTTGGATCCCTGCTTTGCCTGATTTTATTTTATCAGCAGGGCTTAACGCTTTGGAGCCTTATGCCGCTTTTATTCATTAACGTGGGTGTGACGCTGACCAATCCTCCTGCTTTTTCCTTAGCCATAGCCAATTACACGCACGAGACCAGCACAGCCATTGCCCTGCTCAATACCGTCAGAAATTCGATCTCGGCAGTCCTGGGCGGAGTGGTTGGCGTGTTACTGGTTAATGAGCCGCTTGTTTTCCCTTACAGCTTCTTTTTCTGTTCGCTGCTTTGTTTGGCATCCAGTTATTTTTGTAAGGAAGCAGAAGCTAAATGAGAATCATTTTCTCTTGCTAAACTGTTGTATTCATTTTAAATTAATGAAACGGGATCAGATTGCCCGGCCATTTCCACTACTAAAAAAGGAATTTTATGAAGAAATTACAATTAACGGGTGCAGCATTAGCCATGACTGCCGCCGCTGCTTTCTCTCTCACCCCTTCTGTTGCAAGCGCTGATACGGCATCAGCCACGGTAAAGTGCCAGGGTGTGAATGCCTGCAAAGGGTTAAGCAATTGCAAAACCAGTGAAAATGCCTGCAAAGGGCAAAACAGCTGCAAAGGTAAAGGCTATGTTGATCTGACGGCTGAACAATGCAAACAAGTCGGTGGAAAAGCGGAATAATTTCTGACCAGGTGGGCAACCACCTGGTTTCAAGCCGGACTATGTATGACTTCCTCTGACTATCGTTTTCCTTTCCTTGGATTTGGCCTGGGGCTTCGGACTGAACATTACCTTGATATTTTACACCATAAACCCAGGGTCGACTGGTTTGAAATCATTACGGAAAATTACCTGGTTCCCGGCGGCAAACCCCATTATTTTCTTGACGAAATCAGACAACACTATCCGCTGGTCATGCACGGTGTTTCCCTTTCCATTGCCAGCATGGATGGCTTGGATTGGGACTACTTAAGCCAGGTAAAACGATTGGCCGAACACATCGAGCCGGCATGGATTTCCGATCATTTGTGCTGGACTGGCGTTGACCACCTGAACATGCATGATTTGCTGCCGGTTCCTTACACGCAGGACGCGATCGATCATATTGTTTCGCGCATCAAACAGGTACAGGATTACCTGGGAAGGCAGTTGTTAATTGAAAACGTCTCAAGTTACCTCACCTACACCACATCCGAAATGCCAGAATGGGAATTTATCAATGAGATAAGCCAGCGGGCTGACTGTTACCTGTTGCTTGACGTCAACAATGTGTATGTCAGTTCGGTCAATCATCAGTTTAATCCCCTCACCTACCTGAACGCCCTCCCGCATGAACGGGTAAAGCAAATCCACCTGGCAGGCCACTCGCACCAGGGGAATTACATTGTGGACACGCATGACGCACCGGTATGTGACGACGTGTGGGCGCTCTATGCTCAGGTGATTGAGCGTTTTGGCCAGGTTTCTACCCTGATTGAACGGGATGATCATATCCCGCCGCTCAGTGAGTTGCTGAATGAATTGAACAGGGCCAGGGCCATTACCGCCCGCTGCCTGGCGAGGGAACCGGTATCATGACTACTCTTTCGGCTATTCAACGGCAAGTGCAGGCCTATCTATTGGCGAAGGACACTGATTTTACCGGTCATGCGTTACAAGACATCATTGTTTCCACCCCAACCGTTTCGGCCAGTACGCGGGCGCGCATTTACAAAGAGGCCTATCAAATGCGTTTGTTGGATGCGTTATCGAATAATTTCCCCTGCCTGAAACGGTATCTCGGTGAAGAGGCATTCGCGCGTTTCGGTTCAGAGTATTCAGCAAAATACCCTTCGTCGAATCGCTCCATTCGCTGGTTCGGCCACCAGTTTGCCCATTTTTTAGCGAGCCATTTGTCTGACGACTACGGCATGATTGCCGAACTGGCTGAATTTGAATGGGCCATGGCGCTGGCGTTTGACGCAAAAGACGCCTCGGCAGTGACCTTGGACGAGATGGCTCTGATCCCGCCTGAACACTGGGAAAACCTCCGCTTTAAAACGCATCCGTCGCTGCAAACCCTGGCCCTGTCATGGAATGCCACGGCCCTTTGGGAAGCCCTTAATCGGGAAGAAGATCCTCCTGCCGCCAGCAAAAATGACAGGCAATCCTGGCTGCTTTGGCGGCAGGCGTACAGTAATCGTTTTTACCTGATGGCACCGGATGAAACCTGGGCAATGAGTGCATTACAACAGGGGCAAGCCTTTGGCGAGATCTGCCTGGGTTTGTGTCAATGGCACAACGAGAACGAGGTGGGTCTACGCGCTGCCAACCTGCTGCAGAAATGGGTGCAGTCACAGACCATTGTAAGCTTTTCATACAAGGACTAATTCACATGAACAAAGAAAAAATAATCCGCTCAGCCATCGGTGCGTTTATAGCCGCCACAGTCAATCACTCGGTTATGGCCGAATCGGCGCCAGCCCCCAGCGAAAAATGTTATGGGATTGTCAAGGCCGGCATGAATGATTGTTCAACGGCCAAAGCCTCCTGCGCTGGTTCATCCACCCAAGATCGACAGGCCGATGCCTTTATTCTGCTGCCATCCGGTGTCTGTGAGCGGATAGTCGGCGGCCAGTTGACACCGCCAGCGCAACCTTCTTCAGCTAAATAACTTCGACAGGAGCTTTTATGAACCGCGTCATTTGCTTGCTTTCCATTGTTCTTTTCAGTGTATTGAGTTTGCCACTGTGTGCAGCACCCGAAAAACTGGTGATTGACGATCAGCACAGTTATGTGTTGTGGCGTATTCAGCACCTCGGTTTTTCAACGCAATCCGGTAAGTGGTATGTGAAAGGAGTCCTCATGCTGGATAAGGACAACCCAGAAAACAGCAAAGTGGAAGCGACCATTGACGTTGCTAAATTTGTTACCGGCATTCCCGAATTGGACAAACACCTGGGCGACAAACTCTTTTTTGATGTCAAACAATACCCCACCGCCGAATTTGTCAGCGACAAGGTCGAACTGACTGGTAAGAATACAGCGAAAGTGACGGGTACGCTCACGGTACGCGGCGTATCCAAACCGGTGACACTGGATGTGACGATGAATAAAGTGGGCAAAAACCCGGTTAGCGAGCGTATGACGGTCGGTTTTACTGCAACAACCACGCTTAAACGCTCGGATTTTGGCCTTAAAGCCTTCCTGCCGGATTTAGGGGATGAAGTCAACATTGAAATCGGTGCGGAAGCCTACCAACCTTCGGCTTAAGGACCACCATGCGCATCAGAAATGACGACACTCATTTTGGCCTGGCCGCAATTGGTCTGCACTGGGCCATGGCGGTGCTGATTATTGGACTCCTAATCCTGGGGTTTTTCATGGTGTCGCTGCCTGTGAGCCTTCAGAAGCTGAAATTATACGGTTGGCACAAGGAATATGGTTTTCTCGCTTTATTTCTTGTTGCCGCGCGGCTCCTTTGGCGGTTGAGCAATCCGACGCCGCGATTAAATTTAGCGCGTTGGGAGGTCATCAGCGCCCGGAGTGTGCATTGGCTGTTTTATGCCATGATGCTGCTTATGCCGCTGACAGGATGGCTTATTACCTCGGCTGCAGGACTTCCGGCTTCCTTTTTTGGCTGGTTTACCCTGCCGAACCTGACAGGACCTGATGAGCAGTTGCGGCAGGTGTTTGAACAAGCCCATGAATGGCTGGCGTATGTGCTGATTGGCCTGATTGCCCTGCATGCAGCGGCAGCACTGAAACATTATTTCATTAACAAAGACGATATTTTACAACGGATGATTTCACCATGAGCATCAAAGCGTTCGTTCATTTTGTTTGGATGGTGGGTTTGTGTATCCTGCCCGCCTTAGGCCTTGCCTCGGTGCCGCAATGGATCATTGTCCCTGGCGAAAGCCAGCTGTCCTTTACAGCAACCCAGAATGACGCCCCGGTTTCTGGTCAATTTAAAACCTTTTCCGGTCAGATTTTTGTCGATCCCCTTGATTTGGCCAGCAGCCGCATTGACATTGTTGTCGATATGAACTCCGTCCATGCGTCCTATGCTGAGTTGAAAGATACCCTGATTACCCCTGACTGGTTTAATGTTCAATTGTTTCCACAGGCGGAATTTAAAGCCCAGGGCATTCAACAATCGTTAGACGGTACTTATCAGACCACTGGTACACTTAAAATCCGCGACAAAACAGTGCCTGTCACCCTGACATTCAAAGCCGAACAACTTTCTGCAGATAAAGGGATTGTTGAAGGCAGCACCGTCATTAAGCGCAGTCTGTTTGGTGTTGGCCAAGGCGAGTGGAGCAGCACCGAGGAGGTCAAAGATGAGGTGACGGTGCGGTTTAAGGTGGTGGCTCTTAGAAAGCAATAGACAGGAGTGCGGTGCATAAACAAAGCGGCATGATCCATCCTGTGTCATCGCGCAGCCTTGCACCCAGTTAAGAGGTTAATTTATCGCTCTTAAGATTGCCCATTAGCGCATGCTGATAGGCGGCAATCGCCAGTTTCATGGCGTTTGTATCAAAATGGCTTATGATTTCATGCTGTTGCACTACATCCATCAGTACTTTACCCGGCTCATCGCTACCAAAACCAATTTGGGTCGACGGTTCTTCTTCAGCGGCACGTTGGGCTAACTGATCCAGCTTTTCCAAATAGATTTCTTTCAATAAATTAAGGATGGCCGTGTGTGCACTTTTGTTTTTAGAGTCACTACTCATCCAACTGAAAAGATTCATTTTTGGAGGTGTGTAGCTTTTAGGCACTTTCAGCTTATTTTCTTTAATTTGCATGAACAACTCATTCAGCTGAGCCATGGCAATAAGCGGTTCAGCATTTAAGTTGGTGAGCAAATCCTCTTTTACGGTCTCTTTTGTGGAAGTGATTTGATCTGCGCTTAAATTGGAAAGGAATTGCTTGGCATGAGTAACTTTGTAAGCATTAAAATGCGCCAAATCGGCTAAGGTTTCTTCCCCAAGTTCATCCGTTGAAAAACCTGCATAATGCGCAGGGTATTCCACGATTTTCATTCCATGTCCGTTTTGCAGGGACAGCATATTATTCAGGAGAAGAACAAACGTACGGCCATTGCCATCAGGAAAATAGTGGGATTGATGCAGTTTGCGTATAAAATGATTTATTGCATTAACCTCAGCCAATACCCGCTCTGTCTTTCCTTCGATTTGTTTGGCCTCATCCAATTCCTGATAATAATGATCGATATCAGCCTGGACGAGTTGAATGATTTCCGCCCGCTCGGCTTTATTGGACACAATAGAAACCTTAACCAGACTCTTTTCGGAGGGGCGGGGCTTGTTACCCGTGTAGGCGGTTTTGCTTAAGGAAGCGGCCAGAAGGTAATTACGCAAATCGTCCTCAAAGGTATCACTCAAGGCATTAAGATAGATAGGGTATTGATTATAGCGTTCGACTTTAATTTCAATAAACGGTTCTGAACGGGTGCCTTTGGCTAATGCGGATGCCCTCAACATGTCAATGAGTTCGCTTATCCCTTCCTCGCTTACCCCTGCCTGCTCCTTAAGTCCTGGCTCGGGCAAAAAAATCTCAAACTCACCCATGTAGGTATTGTAGCCTTCTCTAATAATGTCGTCGGATTCGTAATTGTCCTCATAGCGGTAAAACTATGGTACAACCCTTCAATCAGCGCCGGAGTTACGGGTTCGCGATCATGTTTTCTTAAATAATCAAAGCCGGCTTTCATCCCCTGATAAAATTGTGGACGAAAATTACTCGGCCCTTTTTTTGCCTGCCATCCATCCGTTTGTACACGCCAAATTTCACTTCGCGGGAAATCTTTCAAAGCAATATCAATCAAACTTGGCATATCAGACTTCTTTTTTATAACGATCTGGTTTCAGTATAATTGTTGTTTATTAAGGTAGTATTAAATTAGGCATTATGGTATAATTTTACTCAATACCGGTCTTGGGAAATTGATTTATGCGACGTGTAGCAGTCTATGGTCAAGACAGCAATGAAAAGAAAGTCATTGTAAAGGAGTTGGAGGCTTTAAAGCGTTACAAATTGATGGAGGCTACGTTGTCCATGCCTTCATTTCTTCTGTTTAATGATGGCCGTGAGCCGCCTTATTATACGGCGTCCCTGCAAATTCTTGTGCTTAATTTAAACAATGAAACAACCGAATCAATTGCCTCCCTGGAAAGGAATTACCATCCCTGTGATTTTAGCCGCCCTGTACTGCTTCTGGTGTATGGAAGCAACCCGGCGCATCTTGAGCAATTAAACCCTTACCTTAATGCGCACATTCGCTTACACCGCATTGAGAATCTGGAAAAAATCAATACAGATGCAATTCTTTATCAACTTGACAGTCTGTCCAGTCAGTATTATGACAACAAGAATGATCCTGTCATATTCAAGTAAATGCTTATAAATGAATGAGACCACGGCTTATGCGTAATGGCAATTTGAAGATTATCAGCTCCTCATTATCAGTGACATCTCCTTCGATAATCAGTTCCTATGATCAAAAAACAAGTGAATTTATTCAAAAACGCTTTTATGCTCTCAGCACGTCGCATCACAGCGTTCTGATTACAGGGTCAAGTCTCGCCCATCAACACAAAGACATTGAAAACGAGCAGGTTTTAGATGCTGGCGCAATGACGTTTGTGAAAAACAAGGCAGGAATTATCATCGGTATTCGCCAGGCTACAGCTGATGGGCTGGGCGGTTCCCCTGATGATGAAATGGAAAATGCCAGCATTGCGACCATCGCTTCGTTTGCCTGCGAAACCTTTATTGACAGCAGGCAGTCTTCCCTTGACACCTATTATCAAATCGCCCAATCCTCTAAAGACCATGCCTTGTCGCCTAATCCCTACCAAACCTATGACAGTCAATGTGCGCTGGCGGCCGCTGCATTTTCCTACACAGGCAAAGGGAAATACCAGGGCGAGCTTTCTAACATGGGCGATACCCTGTTAGTGGTTTTAAGTGACGACATGAGGGTCAAAAAAATTCTGCCCGCGCGCCATATTTATCGCGGCATGGGTGTTTGGACCCCCGCCTCGGTGCAGATGCTTGATCGGAAAAAACCGCAGGTTTTAATCAATGAATCCTACGAGGCTCAGGAAGGCGATGTCATCATTTCCATGACCGATGGGATTTGGTCGGAACTGGATTTATCCCCCTTCACGGAAAAAAATGATGTCCGTGAACTCAAAGTGGCGGAAGATAAATTTGAAGCACTGTTTAAGTCTGCCTCTTTACCTAAACACTGTTCAGCCTATGAGATTGCTGCAACGCTGCTGAATCTAGCCGTTGAACGCTCGTTGTCCAAGCGCAATCACCTCCTCAGCGTATTAACCCAGTTAAAGAAAATGGATTTGCCGTCCAAAAACGCAACGGTGGACGAGGTCCTAACCGTTTTAAAGGAGGACGGGCAGGAGAAAACGGCGGCGGCCTTGTCTGAGTTGCTGTTTAATAACAATGGCGACGGGGTTGTTTATCGACGCGGGGTGGACATTCCCTTCGCCATCGTGCTTCAGGATTTGCAGGGAAGAACCGCAGGCGACTGCTCTACCGTCAATGTGACGCGCATCCCCTATCACAACGATGAATGCATCCGCGCCTTGTTGAACAATCCAAAGCAGGCTGCTGCCTTATTACGCGAATTAATGAGCGACATGCCTTCCGCAGAACAAATCAAAGAATCAATTGCCCGCTTGAAGCAGGAGATTGTGCCTGTCAAATCCCAGATGCTGCTGGAAAAACTGGAAACAGAAAAAAATCTCAATGACACGCAGCTTGAAGCACTCGAACAGGTATTGCTTATCATTTGTCAGATTAAAACCATCCAAAAAAACACGCGGCATTACCTTGAGCAGTTGCAACAAATCACAGGACTAATGGGGACACTGAACGAGTCGGTGAAAGGCTGCGTCATGCAATTAATCAAAGAGGACCTGTCACCCGGTTTTACCGTGATGAAGCTTTTTACCAGCAAAGAAACAAGCACCTTTAAAAAATTTGTAAAAGCTCAAGGGCCCGGTATTGCGCTTGAGGATTTTTTGCAGGCACTAGAACATGACCCTGTGGATGGTGCTGTCCCGATCACGATTTCGTTGGACTAATTTGAAAGCATTGATAAAAATTCTGTGTGGTTTGCCGGGCCACGTCCTCGTAAGTCATGCCCCTCAACTCTGCAAGGGCTAAGGCAACGTGCTTAACCAGGGCTGGGTGGTTTTGTTTTCCACGGAATGGAACCGGTGCCAGATAAGGCGAATCCGTTTCGATTAATAACCGATCAAGAGGGACTTTGCGTGCAACGTCCTGCAAAGTCGTGGCATTTTTAAAGGTGACAATGCCTGAAAGGGAGATATAAAAATTCAAATCCAGTGCTTGTCGGGCAATATCCCAATCCTCTGCAAAACAATGCATCACACCGCCCGTTTCCGCTGCGCGATGATTCTTCATGACTTGAAGCGTATCTGAGGCCGCCTGACGCGTATGAATAATTAACGGTTTTGACGTGGCGATAGCCGCCTCGATGTGATGAATAAACCGTTGCCGCTGTAAGGCCTGGGCTTCGTTCGTGGTCGTACGGTAATAATCGAGACCGGTTTCACCAATGGCAATGCAGGCCGGATGGCGTTGTGCCAATGCAATCAGCTCAGCCGCCTCCGGCTCCCTGTCGATTTCGCTGTTAGGGTGAATCCCGACTGAAATACTGACCTGCGGGTAAGTGTCTGCCAGTTGACAAAGCGTGGGATAATCATCCAGTTCCACACAGACACAAAGAAAATGGCTGACATCGTTCTCTTTAGCGAGACGCATGACTTGATTCAAATCCTGATTAAATTCCGATAAATCAATAAAATTGAGGTGGCAATGCGAATCAACAAGCATAATCTACATGGTGTCTGTCATTTGTGATGATTTTAGCATGCCTGCCAGGTAGGTTTCTATTTTATTGCAAAAATGGCGGCAATTTTCGCCTAAAAATTGTACTCCGACGCCGCTGGGCTTACTGCCTTGGGCGCCTTTGGGAGTAATCCAAACCACTTTACCATCGATTTTGTAGGTTTCTGGTTCAGTTAATAACTTCACATTCAACTGCACAGGCATCCCTAAGGTAAAATTATGATTGGTGCGTATGAATAAGCCGCCGCCATGCAAAAACGGCATGTAGGCCATGTAAAGTGCTCCCTCGCTGGCATAGGCACAATTGATGGTTGGGATGTCTTCCGTCGACATGTTATCTTCCTTTAATCGTGGTAGCCCAATAAAAGATTTTCCAATGCGAGTAATTGATTCACACTGATAGTATGGTTTATTTTTCTGAATATGCCATTAATTTTATCGATTTGCCGGAATAGCACAGGAACACTGAATGAAGACGCCAGAGTATTCATCACCGTCTGGTCGTCGCTTTTCTGCACCAGCTTGAGATAAATCAAATGGGCATGAAGCAGGTAGAGAAACCACAAAAGTGCCGGGAAATCATAGTTTGCCCATTTGGCTGCCACGGAGCAGGCGGATTCCTGACGTGTCAGCAAGGCTTGCAAATCCTCAAGAATGGTTAATTGCTGGCTAAAAACCTTAGCCTTTGCCGTATCCTCCGTATGGAATTGGCCGAAAGCCAGGTCATTGTCCTGTTTTTCATGAGCATCGTATAAGCGCCACAATTGGCAACGGCTTAAGACAGTGGCCGGCAAAGTCCCAAGGAATTGCGCATGCAAAAGAAAATAGACACCTGGCGGCGGCTCTTCGAGTAATTTTAACAGGGCATTCGCTGCGGCATTATTTAATTTTTCTGCGGATTTAATCACAATAACGCGCTGAGCACCCAATTGTGCCGAGGTGTAAGCGATGGCCTGAAGCGCCCGGATTTGTTCAATCTTGATTGCCCCTCCTTCTTTTTCCGGCTGGACAAGGGTTACATCGGGATGGCTGTGCACTGAAACGAGACGACAGGACTGGCATTGCTGGCAGGGTTTTTGCTGGTTGTGGCACAAAAGCAGTTGCATTAAACGGTGATTGAGCGCGTTCATTCTGGCGTCATCGTCTGCACAAAAAAGATGACCATGCGTTAAGCGCTGATCAGCGTGGCTTTGTTGAAAATGAAGCCAACAGCGTTCAAACGGATCAGAATGCGACATAATGGCTCAGGAACTTTTCAAGGTGCGATAACGCTGATTTTTGCACGGCTTCAAGCGTTTGGCCAGCATCAATCACAGCGACATTGCTCAACGTTTTAATTTTTTCATGGTAAGCGTGATTCACGCGGTCAAAAAAAGCCTGAGACTCCTGCTCAATGCGATCGCTGTCGCCGCGCTGCATCACTCGTTCCATCCCGCGTTGTGGCGGGATATCCAAAAACAGAATTAAATCCGGTTGAAATCCCTGTAAGGTAATGGTGGAAATGGCTTGAATGATTTCGGGGTCGATTTGCCTGCCTCCTCCCTGATAGGCGAAGGTCGAAAGTTCGAAACGATCGGCCAGTACCCATTTTCCTTCAAGTAATGCTGGACGAATGACCTGATCCAGCAATTGGACCCTGGCGGCATAAAGAAGCAGCAGTTCGGTGTAGGCACTCATGGGTTCCTGAGGTCTTGGTTCCTTGATTAAATGGCGTATGGTTTCACCGATGTGAGTACCTCCCGGCTCGCGAGTCGTCACGACGGTTAACTGCCTTGATTCAAGGGCCTGTTTTATTGTCTGCATCACCGTTGATTTACCGGCTCCCTCCAATCCCTCTACAACAATAAAGCGTCCCTGAGTCATTGTTGTGGTTCCTTGTTTTTGTATTTATACCGTAAAACGGCCTTTTTTTGCTGTTCATACGTTTCTGAAAACGCATGCGAACCGTCGCCTTTGGCCACAAAATAAAGGTAATGGCTGGGCTTTGGGTGGGCGGCGGCATCAATGGATTCTTTACCCACCATGGCGATTGGCGTAGGCGGCAGCCCACGGTTTTTATAGGTATTATAAGGTGAATCAATGCTTAAATGCTCATGGCGTAGCTTGCCGTCAAAATGCTTCCCAAAGGCATAAATAACGGTCGGGTCCATTTGCAAAGGCATGTTTTTTTTAAGCCGGTTCACAATAACCCCAGCAATCAACTGGCGCTCGCTGGCTAAGGCGGTCTCTTTCTCAAGAATGGAGGCAGCAATCAATAATTGATAGGCATTGTCATAGGGTAACCCCGGACTTCGACTATTCCAGGCGGTATTTAAATAATTTAATAAATCATGATTGGCTACGGTAAGCAGTGATTTGGCATTATCCCCCGCATCGTAATTGTAGGTATCGGCAAGGAAAAGGCCTTCAGGGCTTGGGTGCGGACCTGAAAAAGCGGTTAAATCCGCCTCGTCAAACGATAAATACGGGGCTTTTTTTAAGTTGTCGGTCACCTGTGCCAGTGTCGTTCCTTCAATGATGCGGAAGGATTGCACCAGCACTTCACCGCTGGTTACTTTATCCAGTAGTTGCTGCGCTGTTTCACCAGGGGCAATCTGATAAATACCGGCTTTGAGGCGATTGCTGTAGCCTTGCCATTTCATGAACGATAAAAACATTTTTTTCGAGCCAATCAAATGCAGATCATGGAGATGATTGACAAAGGCCGACGCAGTGGAATTGGGTTTAATTTCCAAAATAAGGGGGGTGCTTTCTGAGGGCAACAGCGGTTTGGTCAGCAGCGCATTGACATTGTAGGTGAACAAAGTGAAAAACAGCACCAGAGACAGTGCTGTTACAAAGAAAAACCACTTAAAAAACGTTTTCATCTAGACTCGCTTAAACAGCAAGCTTCCGTTCGTTCCGCCAAATCCCAATGAATTGCTTAAAGCGTAATCGATTTTCATCGATTGGGCCTTATGCGGCACATAGTTCAGATCGCATCCTTCATCAGGATTATCCAGGTTAATGGTTGGTGGCGCGATTTGGTCGCGGATGGCCAGAATACTGAAAATCGCTTCGACTGCACCGGCAGCGCCCAACAAGTGTCCAGTCATGGACTTGGTTGAGCTCATGGCTAACTGATAAGCATGGTCACCAAAAACCCGCTTAACCGCTTTGGTTTCATTCATGTCGTTCAGGTAGGTGGACGTACCATGGGCATTAATGTAATCGACCAGCGCAGGCGCAATATTGGCATCCTGAACTGCGGCTTCCATGGCGCGTGATGCGCCGTCAGCATCCTCATCGGGCGCTGTAATGTGGTAAGCATCTCCCGACATACCAAAACCAACGAGTTCGGCATAAATTTTGGCGCCCCGTGCTTTGGCATGTTCGTATTCTTCCAGAACAAGAATACCGGCTCCCTCGCCCATTACGAAACCATCTCTATCCTTATCCCAGGGACGAGAGGCCTTTTCCGGTTCGTCATTGCGTTTAGATAACGAACGGACGGCCGAAAAGCCAGCCAGACATAAGGGGGTTGTGGTCATCTCGGCACCGCCGCAGATCATGACATCGGCATCGCCGTAAGCAATCATTCGACCAGCGAGACCAATGTTATGAGTACCGGTTGTACACGCGGTTACCACGGAAATATTGGGCCCTTTCAACTGATGCTTAATAGAAATCTGTCCTGCAACCATGTTAATGATGCCAGCAGGAATAAAAAACGGTGATACTTTACGCGGCCCGCCGCTTACCAGTTTATCCTGGTTATCGGTAATGGTTTGAATACCACCAATCCCCGCACCCACCGCGACACCGGCACGTAAAGACAAGGGATGGTCAACCACCAGACCAGAATCAGCCAGAGCCTCATCCGCTGCGGCTATTCCGTATTGGGTAAATAAATCCATTTTACGAGCGTCTTTCAGCGGCACATGGTTCTCGATGTTGAAGTCTTTGACCTTGGCCCAGATTTTGGTGGGGTACTCGGTGGTGTCAAAACCATCTATCACGCCAACACCACTTTTCCCGGCCAGAATGTTTTGCCAGGTCTGCTCTACATTAAGACCGACAGGGGTCACCATCCCCATGCCGGTTACTACTACACGCCGCTTACTCAATGAATACTCCTCGAATTATCAGGCTTCTTCTTTATTCATATTTGATTCAATGTAATCAATCGCTTCCTGAATCGTTGTGATTTTTTCAGCTTTTTCATCAGGAATCTCAGTTTCGAACTCTTCTTCAAGAGCCATAACCAATTCAACAGTGTCAAGAGAGTCTGCACCCAAGTCATCAACAAAGGATGCATTATTGTTCAAATCTTCCTCTTTAACGCCTAATTGTTCACCAACAATTTTGCGAACTCTTTCTTCAACTGTACTCATAACTCGTCTTTCCTCTTAGGTTTATTAAAATTTTCTTGTGGCTAGTTTATTCAATTATTCAAAGAACGCAAGTCCATTAATTCATGTACATCCCGCCATTGACGTGAATTGTTTCACCCGTAATATAATTTGCACTGTCTGAGGCAAGAAAAGCCACGGCTTCAGCAATGTCTTCTGCCTTACCCAGACGCTTCATGGGGATGCGTTTCAGCATTTCTTCTTTTACCAGCTCGGGAAGCGCACTGGTCATGTCGGTATCAATAAACCCGGGGGCTACCACGTTGACCGTGATGCCGCGGCTGCCGATTTCCTGGGCCAGTGATTTGGTAAAGCCCACGACACCTGCCTTCGCTGCAGTATAGTTCGCCTGCCCAGAATTTCCACTTGAACCAACAACCGATCCAATCGTAATGATGCGGCCCCAGCGTGCACGGAACATGGGCTTAAGGCAGGCTTTGCTTAAACGAAAGACGGCATTCAGGTTGGTCTCAATCACCTTGTACCATTCCTCATCGTCCATACGCAGTAACAGGTTGTCATTGGTGATGCCGGCATTATTAACCAGAATGGAGGGTAATTTATCCTCATCCGACAATTGAGCCATCAAATGTTCCACACCCTCTTTGTCAGTCACATTCAGCATAACCCCATGGCCTGACAGCTGTTCGGCCTTAAAAGCGGCCGTGATGGCTTCGGCGCCGGCGGTTGAGGTGGCCGTACCAATAACATAAGCGCCTTTTTTTGCAAGATTGAAGGCAATGGCCTGCCCTATTCCACGGCTGGCACCTGTAACAAGGGCAATTTTTCCTTGCAGATTTGTCATGTAAACTCCTATTGGCAATGTTCGTTCGTTGTCAGACTGCCAAGGGCTTGCTCGAGCGAAATCTGATCATAAATACTGCTGGCCGCCAGTGTTTTGTCAATGCGTTTGACTAACCCGCTCAATACCTTGCCGGGGCCGCACTCAATCACCAGATGGGTTTGTTTGCTTTTCATCAACTGAATGGTTTCAACCCATCGAACCGGACTGTACAACTGTTCTTTCAACAATGCTCTCATCTGCTCTGGCGACTGGTAGATGCTCAGATCAACGTTACTGATGACGGCAGTATCGGGAATACGAAAGGTTGTTTCAGCCAGACATTCAGCAAATTGTTCAGCCGCGTCAGCCAACAAGGGGCAATGGCAAGGCACACTAACCGGGATGATTTTCGCCAGTCGCGCATCCATCTCTTCAGCCAGTGTGACAGCGCGATGAACGGCTTGCGTATGGCCGGCAATAACCACCTGGCCTATGGCATTGTAATTGGCCGGGGTCACTTTCTCCTGCGTATCACTGGCCTGCAGGCATAGCTGGCTGACCTGCTCATCACTCAAACCGACTATGGCGGCCATTGCGCCCTGCCCCATCGGGATGGATTGCTGCATGATTTGACCACGGCGACTGACCAGCCGGGCTGCGTCAGGGAGTGAAATGGCGTTGGCTGCCGTTAAGGCGGCGTATTCACCCAGGCTGTGACCTGCCATGAGATGGGCCTTGGGGAAGCCGACTTTTTTTAAGACCTGGAAAACAGCCACATCGGCTGTCAACATGGCCGCTTGCGTGTATTCGGTTTGATTCAATTGCGAATCAGGGCCTTGTTGTACAAGCGCCCACAGATCATATCCCAGTTTATCGGACACCTCACTGAACACATCAATAATCTGGCTGTGGTGATCGGCGAGCTCGGATAACATGCCAATGGATTGAGAGCCCTGGCCAGGAAATACATAGGCAATATTAAACATGTAAAAGGTACTCCAACAGACTAATAACGAATAACCATGGCGCCCCAGGTCATTCCACCACCGAACGATTCCAGTAATAATAAATCCCCGCGGGAAATTTTATTATTCTGTATTGAATAATCGAGGGCGAGAGGGATGGATGCGGCCGAGGTATTGCCTTGATTTTCAATGGTTACAATGACTTGCTCCATGGATAAATTCAGTTTTTTAGCGATACCTTGAATAATGCGGATATTGGCTTGATGAGGGATTAACCAATTGATGTCTGATTTTTGCAGGCCGCTGCAATCCAGAATTTCATCCACAATGTTACCCATGATATTGACGGCGAGCTTAAATACTTCATTGCCGCGCATGCCGATAAACGAGGCCTGATCGCTGCCCGTGGCGTTATCGTAGGTGAGGTATCCCTCGCCATCGTACAGGGAGTGCAGGCGGCTGGCTAAAATGCCGGGTTCGTCACTGGCGCTCAAAACCGCCGCGCCTGCGCCGTCGCCAAATAGCACACAGGTTGCCCGATCCTGCCAATTAACGGCCCGGGACATGCTTTCACTGCCTACGACGAGCACGTGTTTTGCTGCGCCTGTCTGAATGTACTGCCTGGCCATGTCCATCGCGTAAACAAAACCGCTGCATGCCGCTGAGATATCAAAGGCCGGGATACTGCGGGTCGAGGCGATTGCTTTTTGCACATGGCAGGCCATACTGGGAAAAAACTGGTTGGGCGTGCAGCTCGCTACAATGATTAAGTCAATGTCATCAGCCTGCAGCGCCGATGCGTTTAACGCTTTTTTTGCTGCTTCAGACGCCATGTAAGCCGTGGTTTCGTGTTCAGAAGCAACATGACGGCTACTGATACCGGTTCGCGAAAAAATCCACTCATGGGTGGTATCCAATTGCGACTCCAGCTCTTTATTGGTGAGCGAACGCACTGGCAGATAACTTCCTGTGCCTTTAATAATGGCATTTTTCATAGCAACAAACCCTGGTTGATGAAATCGGTGATTTGATCTCTAACCAAATCAACAACGTTACTTTGAACCTGTAACATGGCTTCTTCAATCGCATATTGAAAGGCCAACTCACTTGCGCCGCCATGGCTCTTGACCACAATGCCGTTTAAGCCGAGCAAACTGGCTCCATTGTATCGTGCAGGGTCCATGCGGACTTTTAAATGGTTCAGCGCAGGTTTTGCGATTATACCCGCCAATTTAGCCCATGGGCTGCGGGTGAATGATTCTTTGAGTACGGAAAGCATTAATTTAGCCAAGCCTTCGCTCGCTTTAAGCGCCACGTTGCCGACAAATCCGTCACAAACAACGAGATCCACACTGCCTGAATAGAAATGATCCCCTTCCACATAGCCCACGTAATTCATCAGCGTGCATTCAGCCAGCATGTGCGCTGTCCGTTTGACCTGATCATTGCCCTTGATTTCTTCAACACCAATGTTGAGCAAGGCAATGCTGGGCTTGGGTTTTTTATCCAAAGCCCGAATAAGAGCAGAACCCATGACGGCAAACTGAAAGAGGTGCTCTGCACAGGAATCCACATTGGCGCCAAGGTCAATGACACGGGTTTTCCCTTTCAGGGTCGGTAATTCGGCGATAATGGCGGGCCGATCAATGCCTGGCAGGGTTTTCAGCACAAAGCGTGCCGTGGCCATTAAGGCACCGGTATTTCCGGCACTGACACAGGCCTGTGCCTGCCCGTCCTTAACCAGATTAATCGCAACCCGCATGGAGGAATCCTTCTTGTTGCGCATGGCATGCGAAGGCAATTCATCCATCCCAACAACCTCCGATGCATGAATGACCGAGAATTGATTGGTGTTTGCGACAGAATGCTTTTTAAGATGCGAATTAACCTGAGCTTGATCGCCGACTAACAACAACTTTAAGCCAGGATTGCGCCGGGTGGCACGAACACAAGCAGGAATCACGACATTCAGACCATGATCCCCACCCATCGCATCAACAGCAATGGTGATGTTCTTCAAGGAAGCTTACTCTTGTTCGTAAACGTTATCGGTATCCAGCACTTTCTTGCCGCGGTAATAACCGTCAGGCGTGATATGATGACGCAGGTGCTTCTCACCGCTGGTGGAATCCACTGACAGGGTGGGTGCAGTCAGCGCATCGTGAGAGCGGCGCATATCGCGTCTGGAACGCGATTTTTTATTTTGTTGAACAGCCATTGTATTACTCCTAGGCAATTTGTATTAATTCATTTGGGACGGAATATTACCGATTTTTTCTCGTTAATCCAAGTCTTAATAAGAGATTTTATCACGTTTATTGCCTTTCGGCATGAATATAGGCAGCAATTTCCGGATCGCACTCGCTGGGGTCGTCATGGGATTGCGGGCTGTAAAGGTGCAACTCATCAGTAATCAACCCCTCTAAATCAACCTGATTGTCCAATGAGACAATGGTTTCATAGGTGGTTAACCATTTTTCTGCCTCCTCCTCCGAACTGCATACGGCAAGCTCAAGATGATTGGCATACGAATGGGCAAACGGTTTGAGGCAGCGCTGGCAGGTAATCGTCAAATCACCGCTGACGTTCAAATTCACTAAATAATAATTGTCTTTTCTTTCAACCTCATAGCCGCATTCAAGGTGGACTGGCGGCTCAATGTGATGTGGCAACCGTTCGCTTAAGGTCAGGGAAAAGTGTTGCGGCCCCTGATTGACCGCTTTTCTCAGATTGATTTGCATGGATTTAACTCAAATAACGGAATAATAACGGAGACTTTTGTAAATTGCGATTTAATCTTTTGTTATTATGGCGTAAAATAGAATCTTTTTTAAACATTCGTTGCTCAATGAAAGCAAAAGTTATTGTCGGTATGTCCGGCGGCGTTGACTCTTCCGTGGCTGCCTGGCTTCTGAAAGAACAAGGGTATGACGTCGAAGGCCTGTTCATGAAAAACTGGGAACAGGATGATACAGAGGGCTACTGCGCCGCTGCAGCGGATCTGGCAGATGCTCAGGCGGTCTGTAATCAGCTGCAAATTCCCCTTCACAGCGTCAATTTTGCTGAAGAATACTGGGATCGTGTGTTCGCCCATTTCCTGCGCGAATATGAACTGGGCCGCACACCCAATCCCGACGTGTTATGTAACAAGGAAATTAAATTTAAGGCTTTTTTAAATCATGCCCTTTCTCTCGGCGCGGATTACATTGCAACGGGCCATTATGCCAGGGTGCGTTCCGAAAATAACCCGGGGGCCTTGTACAAAGCCAAGGATCGCGACAAGGATCAAACCTATTTTCTCCATGCTGTAGAACCCTCGGCCCTGTCCAAAACCCTGTTTCCAGTAGGGGATTTTCTTAAAACAGAAATCAGGGATTTTGCACGCCAGCTGGGACTGGTGACTCAGGCCAAAAAAGATTCGACCGGTATTTGTTTCATTGGTGAAAAGCGGTTTCGGGACTTTTTAAAAGAATTCATTCTCGCGAAACCGGGGGACATGCAGACACCACAGGGCGAGACCGTGGGACGTCATGAGGGATTGATGTACTATACTCTCGGTCAGCGTCAGGGATTGGGTATCGGCGGTCGTAAAACAGGCGGCGATGAACCCTGGTATGTCGTAGACAAAGACATTCAAGCCAATGCATTGATTGTTGCCCAGGGCGATCATCCCCTGCTGTACTCGCAGGGCTTGGTTTGCAGCCCTGTTCATTGGCTGGTACCGCAGGATCAGGTTTCTTTGCCGTTAACCTGCTTTGCTAAAACCCGTTATCGTCAGCCGGAACAGGCCTGTGTCATTTCACCTGAAAGCAATGGCCAGCATTACGTGATGTTCTCAGAATGGCAACGGGCGGTGACGCCGGGTCAATACATTGTGTTCTACGATAAAAATCAGTGTCTCGGCGGTGCGACAATAGAGCAAATTATTCGCTAAATAAGGTACAATTAATACATGGTGTAGCGAGCCCCCTTTTCTTCTGGAGTATTTCATGGCAGCGATTAATGCAATCCCCTCATCAACAACCAATGTATATTTTTCAGTCAGCGCGGCCGACAAAGTCGCGGCCCTGATTGCTGAAGAGGACAATCCTAATCTGAATTTACGGGTTTACATTACCGGAGGCGGTTGTTCAGGGTTTCAGTACGGTTTTACCTTTGATGAGACAATACAGGATGATGATACGGTGGTCGTGCAGACCTGCTCCGACGGTCAATCCACGGTGAAGCTCCTGATTGACTCCATGAGCCATCAGTTTCTAAACGACGCGGAAATTGATTATGTACAGGGCATTCAGGGCGAGCAATTTGTCATTCGTAATCCCAATGCGAAGACCACCTGCGGCTGTGGTTCGTCCTTTAGCATGGATGATGAGTAGTTCCCTTCACCTTTAAGCCCTGGTTACCGGGGCTTAAAGCATTAGAGTTTCAGCAGCGCTGTAACCTGTGCTTCACTCAACATGCTCCCTTTTGAGTTCGCCACATCCCCCTCTCTCTTGATGGAATCGAAAAATTTAATCACCGGATTCACTTTGACACTGACCTTATTCAGTTCATCCAGTTGACTAAAATCGGCGTGCGGATCTCCCATGAGCATGGAGGCAAACTCTAACGACAGATAGAGGGTGTGTTGTCCAAACAGCTTATTGGGGGTCTTATCCTCGATAAAGCCTGTCTTTACAGCGTAATTAAATTCCTCCAGAAAATCGAGTTTGGTTTGTTTATTGGGAAGGGTTAAAATGGCGCCAGCCCTTTCTCCGGCAGCAAAATGGGCTCCACTGTTTTTTAAGGTTTTACTGTTAACCGTCATTTGATAGGAATTCATATAAAACTACGCTAAATGCTATAATTGTTTAATTTTAAACCACTCAGATTAACGTTTTATTAATAGGGTTTGACAATGACTTTCGTGCCGATTTTAATAAAATTCTGATGCAGCCATTTGGCATCGTGCGGCTTGACGCGAATACACCCATGGCTGGCATTGTAATTAGGTACATCGTAAGAGCCATGAATGGCGTAATATTTACTGAAAAACATGCAATAAGGCATCGCTGCACCGCCTTTACCCAGAGGATAACGGCTGGAGCGGCAATTGGCGCTGCCTTTGGAAATAATACGGTAAGTGCCCGTTGGGGTACGGCAGGCGCGACGAACGTCTTTACAATAACGACTGCCTCCCGAGGCCTTACCGCTGCGCACCACCTTGCCATTGTGATTAATGGCCACCCAGGACAATGATTTTGGATTAAATACAAACTGATTGGAAGCTAAAACCAGGAGAGGCTTGCTATTCTCAAGGGTAGGAATCTGAGTTTGCGCTTGTGCAAGGGGTGTCAGGCAAAATAAAACAACTGCAGCGGGGGCAAGGCGAATGCGTTTTTTTGCTTCCATGATCGTCTTCTTTGCTCAATAATCCTACAAATAACTATAGAACAAAAAAAGGACAAGGTGTTTTTGCTTTCGCTCAATTTGGCGGATTCCCGCCTACTGTGGTAAGACTTGATTTGAGGCACTCAGTGAACCGCTAAGTGAATGCCAGGGCCTCTTTTTATCAAAGCACGGGAGAATCGCAGAGCACCGGTTATTTACTTGGGGCCGCGTACTTGTTTTGCCCGCGCAGACGGCATTGAACAGATGCTAAGCATCCAGCCCCCTTCCAATCGGCTCACTCCTCCTCCTGCCAAAGGTTCACGCCCGACTTTTTGACTAAAAAATCAACAAATTCCTGATGGCGCTGCCATTCCTGTTCATTCACCGCGATAAGGGGAGAGTGGCTTGACAGGAGAGGAAAGCCCTGCTGCTGTTGTTGGGTAGTCACATGAACAGCTGCAAGATTGTCCTCTTCAAATAATTGAGTCTGGCCGCCAGTCATGGCCAGGTAGACGTGAGCCAAGATTTCGGCATCAAGTAAGGCGCCGTGGAGGGTACGGTTGGAATTGTCGATTTCATAGCGTTTGCAGAGGGCGTCTAAGCTGTTGCGCTGGCCAGGGTGTTTTTCTCGTGCCAAAACCAGCGTATCACAGACCGTGCAATAATCCGGTAACCGCTTGGGCCATTTAACCCAGTTTAGCTCCGCTTCAATGAAACCCACATCAAACGGCGCATTGTGAATAATCAGTTCGGTACCGGCAATGAATTGAATGAACTCATCGACAATGGCTTCAAAAGGCGGCTTGTCTTTAAGAAACTCCGTACTGATCCCATGGACGCGAAACGCACCCTCATCCACCTCCCGGTTGGGATTGAGGTAGGCATGGAAATGGCGACCGGTTAATTTTCGGTCTATCAACTCCACACAACCGATTTCAATAATGCGATGCCCCGACTCAGGGCCTATGCCCGTGGTTTCAGTGTCCAAAACAATTTGCCGCATATCAGCCCTTTAACATTTCAATGATTGCCAGGTTGGCCAGTTCATCAGCGCGCTCATTTTCAGGGTGCCCCGAATGGCCGCGTACCCAATGCCAACGGATAGTATGCATTTTGCTGAGCCTGTCAAGCTCCTGCCACAGATCGGCATTTTTAACCGGTTCTTTCTTTGCATTGAGCCACCCTTTCTTTTTCCAGCCGTGTAGCCACTCCATCATCCCCTGACGCATGTACTGCGAATCAGTGTATAAATCAACCACACAGGGGCGCGTTAAAGCGCTTAAGGCTCGAATGGCAGCGGTTAACTCCATGCGGTTATTGGTGGTATGCGCCTCGCCGCCGTAAAGTGCTTTTTCCTGGCCATTGTAACGCAACAAAGCACCCCATCCACCAGGGCCTGGGTTGCCTTTGCAGGCGCCATCAGTAAATATTTCAACCGTCATAAAAATAAATCAGGGTAAGGCTTTTGATTGGGGTCAATAGCATACACGGAAAAATCCTGAATACCAGCCTTACGCAAGACGTCTTCATCAATAAAAAAATGGCCAGTGGTTTCACGCGCGGGTTGATTGAGAATCCAGTAGGCCGCATCAGCAACGATTTCCGGTTTACGGCTGGCTTTGAAGATGGCTTCCGGGAAATTCACTTCAATGGCGGCGGTTGCAATGGTAGTTTTAGGCCACAGGGAATTCACTGCGATGCCTGCGCTTTTAAATTCTTCTGCAAGTCCCAGTGTGCAGAGGCTCATACCCATCTTGCTCAAGGTGTAAGCGAGGTGCGGTGCATACCATTTTTTGTCCAGACTCAGCGGTGGCGACAGCGTGAGGATGTGCGGGTTGTCTGACTGCTTAAGGTAGGGAATAGCCGCTTTTGAACAGGCAAACGTCGCCCGGGTATTGACGCCCTGCATCAGATCATAACGCTTCATTGGCGTTGACAAGGTGTCGGTCAGGCTTATTGCGCTGGCGTTATTGATGAGCACGTCAAGCTTCCCAAACCGGGCAATGGTTTCTTGGATGGCCCCCTCAATCTGCTCCTCATCACGAACATCCACCATCAGCGGCAAGGCCTGCCCCCCCAGTTTTTCCACTTCCTCAGCGACACTGTGAATGGTGCCTTCCAGTTTCGGGTGGGGAGTATCGGTTTTGGCAGCAATGGCAATGCATGCTTTTTCACGTGCAAAGCGCAGAGCGATTGCACGGCCGATACCCCGACTGGCACCGCTGATAAAAAGGACCTTATTCATTATTTCTCCCTAAATTGATTCCGGCTACGTAGCGAAGATACCAGTGTACCAGTCTGCCATAGGGCGGATAAAGCCAGGCCGCTGTGGCTATTTTTTTCTTTTTAAAAACCGGTTTTAATTGTGAAAAGCGATCAAAGCCTTCCTGGCCGTGATACTGGCCAAACCCGCTCTGGCCAACGCCGCCAAAGGGTAGATCATCGATGGCAACGTGCATCAGCGTGTCATTGACAGTGAGTGCACCTGACAGGGTACCATACGCTAAACGGTTCAGTTCGTCTTTGTTGTCGCCAAAATAATAAAGGGCAAGCGGATTGGGTAAAGAATTGATGAAATAAATGGCATCGGCCATTTTTTCGTAGGTCATAATGGGTAAAATGGGACCAAAAATCTCCTCATTCATGACTTTCATGGCCGTATTGACATTGAAAATCAAATACACCGGCATTTTTGGAGAAGGGTGCGATTCTTCCCCGTATTGGACTACCCGGGCGCCCTTTTGCCGTGCATCCTCCAGTAGATCGTGTAGCCTTTGTTTATGGGAAGGCGAGATGATGCCTGTGTAATTGTCATTGGTCATTAAGTCAGGGTAGTGCTGGTTTAAAAACTCAGCAAACCCCGTCTCAACCGCCTGCTCAAGCCGCGAAGGCACCAGCAGGTAATCCGGCGCAATGCAGGTTTGGCCGGCATTATACAATTTTCCCATGAACAAGCGCGGCAAATAAGCGGGATCCATCCCCTGCGAAAGAATGGCAGGTGATTTTCCGCCCAACTCCAGGGTCACGGGGGTGAGGTTCTGGCTGGCTGCCGCCATCACCGCTTTACCGACCTGGGTTGATCCGGTAAACAGCAAATGCCCGAAAGGCAGGCTGGAAAAGGCCTGGCCAACCTCGACATCGCCGTCAATAATTTTGACAAATTTTTTAACAGTCGGTAGCGATGAGAGGAGTTTTTGTAAGGTTTGGCTTAATTCACTGCTTAATTCCGACATTTTCACCATGACCCGATTGCCGGCTGCCAAGGCATAGGCTAAGGGAACAATGGATAAGTACACCGGATAATTCCAGGGTACAATAATCCCCACGACCCCCAGCGGTTGAGGCAGCACATAGGCACTCGCTGGCCAGAAATGCCAGGAGACCCGTTTTTTTCGTGCTTTAGTCCATGCCTTTAAATGCGACAGGCAATAATCAATGGCTTTAATCGACGGGGCAATTTCCAGAAAAAGCGACTCGGTTTGCGAGCGGTGAGAATAATCGGAATTGATGGCAGCGGCCAAGGCTGTTCCCTGCGTCTTCAGCATGGTTTTAAGTTGTTTAAGCATGTCGCGCCGTTCGGATACGGAAGGATAGGGATCCTTTCGATGCTCATGCATTAATTCCATAAAGAGGTTATTCAAGACCATGTTCATCCCTGCAGCCAGTCCTTTTGCGTTAAATCCGAGCCGATTTCGCCGCTTAGCATTTTTTCCTTGATGATGGCAATATCCGGAGCAAAATAGCGATCCTGTTCGTAAGCCGGTACATAGGCCCTTACTTTTTCATACACTGTTTGCAACGGCGGCGACGTGGTGAGCGGTTTATGAAACTCCAATCCCTGACAGGCTGCCAACAACTCAATGGCCAGGATTGTTGCGGTATTGTCATTCATCATCTGCAGACGCCGTGCTGCGTTCGTGGCCATGGACACATGATCTTCCTGATTGGCCGATGTCGGCAGGCTGTCCACTGAATGAGGATGCGCCAGCGCTTTGTTGTCACTGGCGCAGGCGGCAGCGGTCACGTGGGCGATCATGAAGCCTGAATTAAGGCCGCTTTCTTTCACCAGAAAGGCCGGCAGACCACTGAAATGAGAATCAATTAACAGGGCAATCCGCCGCTCGGAGTTAGCCCCGGTTTCCGCTATCGCCAGCGCAAGATTATCGGCGGCCATGGCAATCATTTCGCCATGGAAATTACCACCCGAGAGTATGTCTCCCTCTCGGGAAAACACCAGGGGATTATCTGAAACGGCATTGGCTTCCACCAGGAGGGTGTCGGCAACAAATCGTATCTGGTGGAGAACAGCGCCCATAATCTGCGGTTGGCAACGCAGAGAATAAGGATCCTGAACCCGCTTGCAGTCACGATGCGACTCGCGAATGGCACTGCCCTTCAGCAGCGCCTGGTAGTGCATGGCAACTTCACGTTGTACCTCATGACCACGGGCGACATGGATGCGTTCATCAAACGGCACATCGCTGCCGCAGGCCGCATCGACCGACAGGCTGCCGGTAAGAACCGCCACAGCGAATAACCGTTCAGCCACTTTCAGAGCCTGCATTGCTATGGCCGTAGACGCCTGAAGGCCGTTCAGCAGCGCAAGGCCTTCCTTGGGCGCGAGTTCCATGACCTCAAGGCCGGCAATTTGAAGTCCTTCCCTTGCGCTCACGATTCGCCCCTGATGCCTTACCTCTCCTTCACCCAGCAACGGCAGGGCCAGATGGGCAAGCGGGGCCAGATCGCCGGAAGCCCCCACCGACCCTTTGGCTGGAATGCAGGGATAAACCCCATGATTGTAGAGGCGAATCAGGGCCTCAATCAGCTCAAGCCTGACACCGGAATACCCCTGAGCAAGGCTGTTGATTTTAAGCAGGAGCATTAATGCCACCACTTCATCGTCCAGCAATTCGCCAGTGCCGCAGGCATGGGATAAGACAATATTGCGCTGCAACTGCTTAAGATGCGGCTGACTGATGGTCTGATTAGCCAAAGAACCGAAACCGGTGTTAATGCCGTAGACAGTATCGCCTTTATCGACGATATCCCGGACAGTATCCTGTGAAGCCTGGATGCCCGGCAGGGCGGAATCATCCAGCTTACAGGGACGGCCGCTTTCAATCAGATCATGGTAATCCGTCAGAGTCATCTGCCGCGGTTTCAAAATAAAAAAATCAGCCATGGGCAACGCTCTCCTCATCCATCATCGGTAGCCATAACTGGTTGGCTTTCGCGCAACGACGGGCTAGATCGTAACCTGCATCCGCATGACGCATGACGCCTGTCGCCGGATCATTGAACAACACGCGTTGCAGACGAAGTGCCGCTGCTTCAGTGCCGTCGGCGACGATAACCACGCCCGCATGCTGGGAAAAACCCATGCCGACACCGCCGCCATGATGAATGCTGACCCAGGTCGCGCCACTGGCGCAATTGAGCAGTGCATTAAGCAGGGGCCAGTCTGAAATGGCATCACTGCCATCCAGCATGCCTTCGGTTTCGCGGTTTGGACTCGCGACAGAGCCAGAATCCAGGTGGTCACGGCCAATAACAATGGGGGCACTCACCTCCCCACGCCTGACCATGTCATTGAAGGCAAGGGCGAGACGCGCACGATCCTTTAATCCCACCCAGCAGATTCTCGCCGGCAATCCCTGAAAGGCTATTTTTTCATGAGCCATGTCAAGCCAACGATGGAGATGGGGGTTGTCTGGTATTAATTCCTTGACTTTCTTATCCGTGGCATGAATGTCTTTCGCTTCACCCGACAAAGCCACCCAGCGGAATGGGCCTATTCCTTCGCAAAACAGCGGCCGGATGTAAGCCGGCACAAAGCCTGGAATGGCAAAGGCCTCCTCGACCCCTTCTTCAAACGCCATTTGCCGGATGTTGTTGCCGTAATCAAAGACCGGGATGCCCTGCTGTCTGAAGCCCAGCATGGCATTCACCTGCACTGCCATGGATTTTTTAGCCGCAGCAATGACCTTCGCAGGCGCTGTCTTTCTCATTTCCGTCGCCTGTTCCAGCGTCCATCCCTGCGGTAGGTAACCATTCAGGGGATCATGGGCACTTGTTTGATCAGTGACCATCGCCGGTTTAAGGCCCCGCTTGAGCAGTTCAGGATAAATGTCAGCAGCATTGCCTAATAAACCGACTGACAAAGGGGTTTTATCCCGGCAGGACGCCTCAATCCATTGCAAAGCTTCGTCCAGCTGGTCGGTGTATTTATCGAGGTAGCGGGTAGAAAGCCGCTTTTTAAGCCGTGAAACATCACATTCAACAGCCAGTACACTGGCTCCGGCCATGGTGGCCGCCAGCGGTTGTGCGCCGCCCATGCCGCCTAATCCTGCCGTTAAAATCCAGCGGCCGTTTAAATCCCCGTGGTAATGTTGCCTGGCCGCCGCAACGAAGGTTTCATAGGTACCCTGAACGATGCCTTGCGAGCCGATGTAAATCCAGCTGCCGGCTGTCATTTGCCCATACATCATCAAGCCCTTTTTATCGAGCTCGTTAAAATGCTCCCAGGTGGCCCATTTGGGGACTAAGTTGGAATTGGCCATAAGGACACGGGGGGCATCAGCGTGGGTTTTAAACACCCCCACCGGTTTACCCGATTGCACCAGCAGGGTCTCGTCCTCGCCCAGCGCTTTTAAGACCTCGACCATCTTGTCGAAACAGGACCAATTTCTGGCGGCACGGCCCAAACCACCATAAACAATTAATTCATCAGGATTTTCAGCCACGTCCGGATCCAGATTATTCATCAGCATTCTGAGTGCGGCTTCAGTAAGCCAGTTGCGGGAATGAAGCACATTTCCCCGAGGCGCTTTGACGGGGCAGGCCTTGCGTGTCATAGTCATAATTAATTCCATCCAAAGAACGACTAAAAAACAGTCACTTGCATTTACCATTGCTAGTCTACACTACTGCCGGGCCGCCGTGAATTATTCCTGCCATAACGCTGCAATTTATTTTTTTACTATGGTAGTATTTAAGTATCTTTGTCTAAAATAAGGTCATCGTGGATACGAATGTCAAACACCCTCCCTCCCTGCGTGTTTTTTTTGCGACTGAAATGTGGGAACGTTATGGATTTTATGTTGTTCAGTCACTGTTAGCCCTTTATTTAGCCAGCCATTACCAATGGCACGATAAACACATCTACGCCTTAGTCGGCTCCTTTACAGCCCTGACCTATTTATCCCCGGTCATTGGCGGCTGGATTGCGGATCATTTGTTGGGGCAAAAAAACACCGTGCTGTCCGGCGCTGTCTTTCTTTTTTTTAGCTACACGCTGTTAACCCTCATCCAGTCCCAATCAGCGATGCTGATTGCCCTGGCGGGTATTGCGGTGGGTACCGGTTTGTTGAAGCCGAATATTTCTTCCCTGCTCGGCAATGAATACCCGGTTGACTCACCCAAACGGGAAAGCGGCTTTACCGTGTTTTATATGGGCATCACCACCGGGATTATCCTCGGCACCACCCTGCCCAGCTATCTAAACGCCAATTTTGGCTGGTCTGTTACCTTTTCCAGCGCCGCCTTTGGCATGATCATCGCTTTTGCTGTGTTTGCCTTTGGCATCAAGCGGTATCGCATTGAGGATTATCACCCTTTTGAATACCATCCTGCAAAAATAATGAATGCCCTGGGCATGATGCTTTTACTGTGGCTGCTCTCGTTCTGCATTTTATGCTATCCCGGGTTTGCTGACATTGCCTTTTTAGGTGTTGTGGTTCTGTCGCTGGCTTATCTTTTGACCACGGTTAAACGGGAATCTCCGCAACAGGGGCGACAAACGCTGGTGATTGGTCTGTTATGCATTGTCTCGGTGATGTTCTGGGCCTTTTATTTTCAGATGTTCATGTCCCTGACGCTGTTCATTGCCCGGGTTGTGGAGCCGACGTTTCTTGGGATTCAATTCCCTCCGCCCTATTATGTCAGTATTCAAAGCATCGGCATGCTGGTTTTCGGCTATTTTCTTGCACGAAGCAAACCGCAATTGAGCAGCGTGCAAAGCGGTAAGCGCACCGGCAACAAATTTCTCCTGGCCATGCTGTTCATGTGGCTGGCTTATGGCTTAATTGCTTTTGTGAGCCGGGAAAGCACCTCGCAGGCTTTGCTTTCGCCGCTTTATTTTATCCCGGCTTATCTGATGATATCGATTGCTGAATTGCTGCTTTCCCCAGTCGGGCTGTCCGCCATCACGGTCTTGGCCAGCCGACGCAAGGTTAGTACCATGATGGGCATCTTTTTTGTCTCACTGGGCATCGGCGGTTACCTCTCCGGTAAACTGGCCATTTTGACGGCGATTAATCCCGGCATTCGCTCGATGGTTGAATTGAAAACCCATTATGCAGCCAGTTTTACTCACCTGTTACTTATTCTGACAGCGGCTACGCTGGTTTGTTTTATGATTAATCTGCTGATAAAGCATTT
Source organism: Legionella taurinensis (assembly GCF_900452865.1). Lineage (NCBI taxonomy): Bacteria > Pseudomonadati > Pseudomonadota > Gammaproteobacteria > Legionellales > Legionellaceae > Legionella > Legionella taurinensis. The sequence continues at coordinate 1,643,248 of NZ_UGOZ01000001.1, read as the reverse complement.
GTTATCCAGGAATAATCATGAAAAATAGTCGATCGTCGTCAATCTCTTTGAGACTTTTTGATTTTACTGATATTATCCAACGCCTTTTGGAAACAAGTGTTCATGACTATGGCCAATCAACCTGCAGAACTTGAAAAACTCCTGCATATTCTTGACGAAATGCAGGCCATTGATATTAATGTCCTTGATGTGAGGCAGCAAACGGCCATCACGGATTACATGGTGGTTTGCAGCGGCCGCTCATCCCGCCATGTCAAGGCGATTGCCGAGACGGTGATGGAAAAAATGAAGGTCGACGGTCTCTCAGCCATCGGCTCGCACGGCATAGACGCCGGTGAGTGGGCCCTGGTTGATTTTGGCGATTTCATCTTACACGTCATGCAGCCTGACAGCCGCGCATTCTACAACCTCGAAGGGCTGTGGCAGGATAGCACTGCTTAAGGCTTCCCTATGCTGAAAATGACCGTCATTGCCTGCGGCAGCAAAATGCCTTCCTGGGTTAATGAAGCGACGAAGGAATACAGCAAACGGCTTCAGGAGTTTGTCAGTTTATCCCTTGTCGAGATTCCTCTGACCAAACGGACCAAGTCCAGTGATTTGGCCCGCATCATGGATAAAGAGGCGCAGTTAATCCATGGCGCCATACCTCCTGGCGCGCGGGTTATCGCCCTGGCTATTGAAGGCGACAGTTTTGACAGCGAGAGACTGGCAGTTAAACTGAACCTGCTTCAGCAAAACCACAGTCATGTCTGCTTTATCATTGGCGGTCCCGAAGGCTTGTCGCCTGCAACCCTGGCCCTCAGTCAGGAGCGCTGGTCTTTATCGCGGTTAACGCTGCCGCATCCGCTGGTACGGATTTTATTGCTTGAAACCATGTATCGTGCCTTTGCAATAAATAACAATCACCCTTACCACAAATGAAGTTTTCCGTTACCATGTATGGCAGTGCTGTTACCCCATTAATCCGAGTAGTTGCGAACGATGCGCCTGAATAATCCTGTAAAAAATGATCGCCAGGAAATCCGAATCCATCGCATTCGTTTGAATATACTCACGGTTTTGGTTGTCCTGTTGTCGGCCGTTCTGTTAATACGCCTGGCTTATCTGCAGATCGCCGAATTCAAACGTTATGAAACCCTGTCTTTAAAAAATCAGATGAGCATCATTCCCATCGCCCCGCCGCGAGGGATTATTCTGGATAAAAATGGCGTCGTCCTTGCCGAAAATATTCCCGTTTATGTGCTTGAAATCATCCCGGAGCGGGTAAGCGATATGGACAGTACCATCGCGCGATTAAGGCAACTGCTGCCTTCGATAAGCGACGAAGATGTCGTTAATTTCAAGCGTACCCGCAGACAGAACCGCTCGTTTGTCCCTATTCCCATTAAATTAAAATTAACCCAGGAAGAAGTGGCCACCTTCGCCATCCATCAATACCAGTTCACCGGCGTCAGCATCAAAGCGCGTTTAATGCGCTATTATCCTCTAGGCGAGGTAACAGCGCACCTTCTCGGCTATGTTGGCCGTATCAATGTTCAGGAACTTAAACAGGTCGACAGTACGAATTATCGCGCCACCAACTTTATCGGCAAATCCGGCATTGAAAAATACTACGAAAACATCCTGCATGGCCAGGTGGGCTACCAGCAGGTTGAAACCGATGTCAGCGGCCGCACCGTTCGCGTATTAAACAAACAAAACCCGGTTTCCGGTGAGAAACTTTACCTGACGGTGGATATCCGCCTGCAAAAGGTCGCTTATGAAGCCATGAAGGATAAGCGCGGCGCCGTGGTGGTCATGAGCGCGCGTCACGGGGATATCCTAACCATGGTGAGTTCACCGAGTTTTGATCCGAATGTGTTTGTGAACGGCATTAAATCCGCCGATTACCAGAAGCTCTCCGACACCCACGACCGACCGCTGTACAATCGCGCGGTAAGGGGATTATACCCCCCGGCCTCCACCGTCAAACCCTATGTCGGACTGGCAGGGCTTGAAAAGGGCGTTATTGATACCGGTTTCAGTGTGTATGATCCAGGCTGGTTCCGTCTTCCCGGGGTAAGCCATGCCTACCGGGACTGGAAAAAAGGCGGACATGGGGTGATTAACTTAAAGCGGGCAATTACGGTCTCCTGTGACACTTACTTTTATCAACTCGGCCATAAACTGGGGATTGCTGAAATTGAAAAAATGCTGAGCCAGTTTGGTTTTGGCCAGATGACCCAGGTCGACCTGCATGAAGAGGCGCCGGGTATTCTGCCAAGCGCACCCTGGAAAAGACGAACGAAAGGCATTTCCTGGTATCCAGGCGACACGCTGATTACCGCCATCGGGCAGGGATTCATGCTGGCCTCTCCGTTGCAACTGGCCAACGCGGTTGCCACCATGAGTCAGCATGGTCAACGTTACAGGCCTCATTTACTGTTAAAATCCGTACAAAGCGACAAAGGCGAAGAGCACCCCTACCAAACCATCAAAGAGAAGACGGTAAAACTCAACGAGGAAGCCAACTGGGAAATTATCATTGATGCCATGCATGCGGTGACCACCAGTAATGAAGGCACCGGATACCGGTTTGGCCGCAATCCCCCCTATTCCGTCGCCGCCAAAACAGGAACCGCACAGGTTTTTGGCGGCCGGCAATATGAAAAACGCCGTAACCAGGTCATTCCTGAGCATCTACGCGATCACTCCCTGTTCATTGCCTTTGCGCCGGTTGAAAACCCCGAAGTGGCCATTGCAGTCATGGTTGAAAATGACGTTTTGGCCTCCAACGTGGCACGTAAAGTCCTGGATGCCTATTTTGAGATGAAGAAGAGCGAATCCCCATCATGAATCAACGACAAGCCCGCCCCGTCTATCGCTTTACCAGTAAGGCCATCCATGTTGATTTGCCCTTGCTGGGTTTACTGTTGGGGGTCATCGCCTTTGGCATGCTGATTCTTTACAGCGCCTCCAATCAGAACCTGGGGATGGTGTTAAGGCAGCTGATGCGCCTCTCCTTTGCCATCGGGATTATGATGGTTTTTGCCATGGTTCCTCCCCATAAATATAAAATCTGGACACCCTGGATTTACGGAGTGGGTCTGGCCCTGCTGCTGGCGGTTATGGTGATTGGTAAAATCGGCAAAGGCGCGCAACGGTGGCTGGATTTGGGCGTCTTTCGCTTTCAACCCTCTGAAATCATGAAACTGGCGGTGCCGATGATGGCTGCCTGGTTTTTTGACCGCAAGCCCATCCCCATCGACACTAAAAACCTGGTGATTGCCGCGGTTATTATTTTTGTTCCCGCGCTGTTAATTGCCAAACAACCCGACTTGGGGACTGCCATTATGGTCGTCTTCGCGGGTTTGAGCGTTATCTTTATGGCCGGCATCAGCTTCCGTATCCTGCTGGTACTCCTGGTTTTAGCCGGATTATCAGCTCCCCTGCTGTGGCATGTGATGCATGATTACCAACGCCAGCGTATTTACACCCTGTTAAATCCCGAGCAGGATCCGCTTGGCTCAGGTTATCATATCATTCAATCGAAAATCGCCATTGGTTCGGGCGGTGCGTTTGGCAAGGGATGGTTGGCCGGGAGTCAGTCGCACCTCAATTTTTTACCGGAGCATGCCACCGATTTTATTTTTGCCGTGAGCGGTGAAGAGTTTGGTTTTGTCGGGAGCATGCTGTTAATCCTGTTGTTTATTCTAGTGTCTTTGCGCGGCCTGTACATTGCCCGTCAGGCCCAGACCAGCTTTACCCGGCTATTGGCCGCCAGTCTGGCCATGACGTTCTTTTTATCGGCCTTCGTCAACATTGGTATGGTCACCGGTATACTGCCCGTGGTAGGCATTCCCTTGCCTCTGGTCAGCTATGGCGGAACGGCCATGGTGACTTTTCTGGCCAGCTTCGGTATTTTGATGTCCATCAGTTCGCACCGTATCCTGTTCACTGCCTTATCCTGACGCCTGTTCAGCTAATAATTGCGTCACGGGTGCGAAGGATTTGCGGTGAATGGGCGAGGGGCCCAATTCAAGCAATAAACGGCGATGCATCTCCGTGGAGTACCCTTTGTGGACAGCAAAGCCATACCCCGGGTAGAGGCTGTCCAGTTGTTCCATTTCCTCATCACGTGAGACTTTTGCCAGAATCGATGCCGCGCTGATTTCCGCAATCAACAAATCCCCCTGGACAATGGCTTCACAGGGAATGTCAATTTTGGGTTTGTGCAGGCCATCCACCACTACTCTGGCCGGCTTAATAGCCAACCCTTCCACTGCCCGCTTCATGGCCAGCAACGTTGCCCAATGGATATTAAGTTCGTCAATTTCACTGACTTCGGCTCTCCCGTAGGCAAAGCAAACCGCTGCTTCCTTGATTTGTTCTGCCAATGTTTTTCTTTTTTTAGGCGTCAATTTTTTTGAATCAGTCAATCCCTCCAGCGGCCGTTTCAAAATCACCGCAGCGGTTACGACAGGACCAGCCAGGGGTCCTCGTCCAACCTCATCGACACCCGCACTATAATTTTCCATTTACGTATCCCTGGGTAGAAAGACTGGCAATAATAACCATTTAAAATTGATTTATCACCCAGGAAATGCGATCATGCGCACAAATTTTTCTATGCTATCGATCATGAGTGTTTTACGATGTGCCGTGATTGGGGTTGGCTACCTGGGTCGATTCCATGCTCAAAAATACAAAATGCTGCCCGATGTGGAATTGGTGGGTGTCTGTGATGTGAATCAAACCGCTTCCGATGCCGTTGCCCAGGAGTTAGGTGTACCTGCCTATTATGATTTTGCCGATCTTTTGGGTCAGGTGGATGCCGTCAGTATCGCGGCCACCACCACGCAACATTTTGAGATTGCCAAACAATGCTTGAGCCGCGGTATCCATGTCCTCATTGAAAAACCCATCACCGAAACCATCGAACAGGCCGATGAGCTCATCGCCCTGGCTGAACAGCATCAGGTGAAGCTGCAGGTCGGCCATCTGGAGCGCTTTAACTCCGCGCACATTGCCTTGCAAAAATACCTGGTTAAACCCCTGTTCATTGAATCGCAACGCTTAGCCCCGTTTAATCCGCGAGGCGCGGATGTGAATGTGATTCTGGATCTGATGATCCATGATATCGATTTGATTCAATCCATTGTTAAAAGTTCAATTGTTCACATTGATGCCCATGGTGCACCCGTGCTTTCATCGGCCATTGATATTGCCAATGTCCGAATCACGTTCGCAAATCACTGTGTCGCCAATGTCACAGCAAGCCGTATCAGTTTTAAAACTGAGCGTAAAACGCGTATTTTTCAGCCTGATTGCTACATTTCTGTTGATTACCATGCCAAGCAGTTTGCTCTGTTCCGTAAAGGTCAGGAAGAAATGTTTCCCGGTATTCCCAATGTGGTTTGTGAGGAATCCACTTTTGAAAAAAGCGATGCCCTGCTCGAAGAGATCAAATCGTTTGTCACTGCGATTAAAGAAAACAGCACACCGCTGGTAACGGGGGTGGATGGCCGCAACGCGCTGGCTACGGCGACTCAGATTACCTCGTTAATCCTCTCCCGCCTAGTGTCCTGAGATGAATAATCCACAGCCTAAAAAGGTTGTCATTGTTGCCGGCGAGGAGTCAGGGGATGCCCATGCCGCGACCCTTGCCTCCAAGCTTCTTGCCTGGGATCCCACGCTTGAATTGAGCGGCATAGGCGGCCGCCACATGCAGCAGGCCGGGGTCAATGTGATTAGCGATTTAGCCAGTTTCGGCGTCACCGGCATTACGGAAGTGGTACGCCATTTCATGGTTATCAAAAAGGCGTGGAAATTAATCAAAAACCACCTGCAAACGGTTCAGCCCGATTTGCTTATTCTCATTGATTACCCCGGGTTTAATTTGCGCCTGGCCCGCTTTGCCAAGCGGGTGTTGGGCTTACGCATTGTTTATTACATCAGTCCGCAAATCTGGGCCTGGAAGGCCAATCGCATCCACACTATCCGGGAATGCGTTGACCACATGGCGGTCATCTTGCCCTTTGAAAAGAGCCTTTATCAACAGGAAAATGTAACCGTCTCGTTTGTCGGCCACCCGCTGGTCAATAAAATACCTCTCTACGACAACCTGGCATCGGTCAGAATGTCCTTGAATTTACCACTTGATAAGCGTCTGATTGCGTTACTTCCAGGCAGCCGCCGCAATGAAATCGACCGGCACATGCCCGTGCTTTTAAAGACCGCTGAGCAGCTTTGTAGACAGTTTAGTAATGTTCATTTCGTCATCCCGATCGCGGCCACCATCGATGCATCCTTGATTCGTTCGTATTTTACCCATAGCCAGGTACCTGTCTCCTTTATTGAAGGCCAGGCAATTGATGCAGCAGCCTGCAGTGATTGTGTGGTCGTGGCGTCCGGCACCGCTTCTCTGGAATGCGCTTTGTTGGCTAAACCCATGTGCATCATCTACAAAGCGTCCTTGTTAACCTACATCGCGGCCACCAAATTGATAAAGGTAAAATACTTAGGGCTGTGTAATCTGTTAAAAAATCAAATGATCGTACCTGAATTATTGCAATATGATTGCAATCCAACCCAGCTTGCGCGCCTCATTGACGACTTATTGCATGATCATGACATGGCTGGGGCCATGGTGCACCGTCTTCAGGTTTTAAAGCGCGAGTTATCCAGTGAGCAGGCAGACTTATCCATTGATGAGTTGATTAAAGAAGAATTGTCGATTTAATTCCCTTAGGTTTTTTATGGGTTTTCGCCTTTTAACGGTGCATAAGGCCTAAATATAATCATTTTTAGCATGGGAAGCATAAAAAAACCCTTTGTTCGTCATTTTTTGGGCATTTTATCCCCTCTTTCACTAAAAAAAGGCTATTATATAGAGAGGTAATTCTGCTTAAGTCAGACTCAAAAGCCTAAGCGTACATTGGCGTTGCTTAAACTCACGGAGGAGTTGCACGATGTCAAATCATTTGAAAGAACCGCTTGATTTTAAAGTCTTGTTTGAATCCACCCCCGACTTATATCTGGTTCTGAACAATGCGCTTCATATTATTGCCGCAAGCGATGCCTATCTGAAAGCCACGCTGGTGACCCGAGAGCAAATCCTTGGCCGCTATATCTTTGATGTATTCCCGGATAATCCCAATGAGCCCAGCCCCACCGGCGTCAATAACCTTCGCGCTTCGTTGCAACGGGTTCTACAAACCAAATCCCCAGACACCATGGCGGTACAAAAATACGATATCCGGATACCCGAGGCAGAGGGGGACGCGTTTGAAGAACGGTACTGGAGTCCAATGAATGTGCCGGTAGTCAATCAAGACAATGAACTGCTCTACATCATCCATCGCGTCAAGGATGTTACCGAATTTATCCACCTGCAACAGGCAGGAACCGAGCAAAATAAACTGACCGAGGAACTGCGTAGCCGTACGGAACGCATGCAGATGGAAATTTTTTTAAGAGCCCAGGAAATTCAGGAAGCCAATAAGCAATTACGAGCAGCGATCAAAGAACTCGAACAAAAGAAAACCCAGCAGGAGGTGTTGTACAGGCAGCTTAAAGAATTAAATCAGTTAAAAACGCAGTTTTTCGCTAACATGAGTCATGAACTGCGTACCCCGCTGTCGCTGATATTGGGACCCCTTGAGAAAATGAAAAAGGACCCCTCCCTGCCCTTGTCCATGCACAAACCCATGGAAATCATCAGCAACAATGCGCATATCCTGTTAAAACACGTGAATGATTTGCTCAATATTGCCAAACTGGACGCCGGAAAAATGGTGCTTAATTATCAGGAAATCAATCTGGCCAAACTGGTGCGCGTCATTGCCGAGAATTTTAACAGCCTCGCAGAAGACAAAGGCATTCATTTTAACGTCCAAAGCCCGCCTATTCTGATTGCTGAAATTGATGCGGAAAAAGTGCAGCATATCCTCCTTAATCTTTTATCCAATGCGTTTAAATTTGTGCCTGCTCATGGCTTGATTGTCTGCAAGGTAACCCACGATGATCACAAAGCCATCATCAGCGTGTGCGATAACGGCCCGGGCATTCCCAAGGAACTCTATGAAGTCATTTTTGAGCGCTTCAGCCAGGTCGAAGGCGGCGAGACACGCAAACACGGCGGTACCGGCTTAGGTCTCGCCATTGTCAAAGATTTTGTTGAACTGCAGAAAGGAAAGGTGTTTGTCAAAGAATCCAAAGCGGGTGGGGCGGAATTCATTGTGGAATTGCCCTTAAGCGCACCTGCAGGCGTATCGGTTGGCCGCGCGTCCTTAGACAGCTACGATCCCGCATTGGATGAGATGAGTAAATCCACCGTGTTGTCATTGAAACCCGTGGCTAAACCCACAGAAACAGCCGAAGTCCAAATCAATATGACAGAAAAACCGACGGTGCTTGTCGTTGAAGACAATATTGACATGAATCGTTTCATTGCGGAGGTATTATCCACTGATTTTCACGTGATCCCCGCCACGGATGGGCTGGAAGGGTTTAATAAAGCCGTAGCCCACAAGCCGGATTTGATTTTATCCGATGCCATGATGCCTCGGATGAGCGGTGAAGAATTAATTGAAAACCTTCGCCAGAGGATCGACTTGGCTGATACGCCTGTGATTCTTCTCACGGCTAAAAACGATGAAGAATTCCGCTTGAAATTACTGCGCAGCGGCGTTCAGGATTACATTACCAAACCCTTTGCCGCCGAGGAACTCAAGGCCCGAATTAATAACTTGATTAATCTTCGCATGGCCAGAAACAAATTAGAGCAAAAAAACATCGAGCTTGAGCAAATCGCCTACTATGATCCATTAACCGGTCTCGCCAATCGCCAGCAATTATTGTCGAGCATGAAGGACTGGCTCAGCAATACCGCCGGACAAACCAAGCTGGCCGTGTTATTCCTCGATTTGGATCGCTTCAAATTAATCAATGATGCCTTGGGGCATAAAATTGGCGACATGCTTTTACAAATCATTGCCAAACGCATCAGCAATGTCATTCAGGCCGGTGATATTGCCACGCGATTGGGCGGGGATGAATTCATTATCATGTTAAAACGGGTTACTGACAGTGTGGGGGCCACCAAAGTCGCCAAACGGATTTTAAGAAAACTCAATGAACCCGTGACGATTGAAGAACACAAATTGTTTGTCACGGGAAGTATCGGCATCAGTATCTGGCCGGATGACGGCACCGATGAGCAGGCTTTAATCAAGCATGCTGACATTGCCATGTATTGTGCCAAAAAAGCGGGACGCAACAACTACCAGTTTTTTAATTATGACATGGTGCATCGTCTGCAGGATAAGCTGGACATTGAAAATCTATTACGCGAAGCACTGGAGCAGGACAAATTGATTCTGCACTACCAACCGCAATACGATTTACGCACCGGACGCATGGTCAGCATCGAAGCATTGTTGCGCCTGCCGTCCCATGACGGCGGGATACTCTACCCTAATCAATTCCTGCCTGTCGCCGAAGAAACCGGGCTTATCAAACCCGTTGGCGAGAGGGCATTTGAACTCGCCTGCATGGAATACAGACAATTCCTGCACAGCATTAAAAAATACAACCACCCCATCAAGCTAGCCGTGAATTTTTCATCTCAGCAGTTGGAAGAATATGATTTTATTCAGACGGTGCAAAACATCATTCAAAAAACCCAGGTAGCCGCCAAACAGCTTGAGTTTGAAATCACCGAAAATTCACTTATCCGCAGCATGGAAAACAGTGAGCGAATTATTCTGCAGCTTAAAGAAATGGGCGTATCGATCACACTGGATGATTTTGGAGTAGGCTTTTCATCATTGAATTACCTGCGGCAACTGCCTCTGGATACCCTGAAACTCGACCCGACTCTGATTAAGAACGTCCCAGGAGACAAGGTGGACTCCGACATCGTCAGCTCCATCATTAACCTGTCTCATGCCATTGGTCTGTCCGTTGTGGCCGAATGTGTTGAAGCCGAACATCAAATTCAGTTTTTAAATCAACATCAATGCGACAAGGTTCAGGGTTTTTATTTTTCAAAGCCGGTGGCTATAGGAGCAGTCATCAAACTTCTGGAAGATAAATCCCCCTGGACAGTGAATCAAACCATCTCAAAATAGGGGATCATGCGCTCTATGGGTATAGAGCGCGGGGATGATCTTATTGACAATTCTGTTTGTATACAGCCACGAGACTATTGGGGTTAAAGACGGATAAATCGGTGTCCGCACTCCACATAATGGCTCCCTTCAGTTGCGTTTTCTTGACGAATGTACACAAGGCCTTGACGGTCTCAGGCGACTGATACCCGACGAATTGTTTTGCCTTGTCACTGTAAAGGTAGGCGCCAGCCACCACCGAATTGCCTTCCTCGTCTTCTGCATTGACTGAATACGTTTGATAACCGAAGTCCTTAATGAGTTTATCAATGCTGTTATACGGTACCATGCCATCCTGATTGCTGTAGGCTGCGGGAAAATGACTTGCCCCTGTCCAGGGTTGTTCAAATCCTGGCTGACTGACATTCTCACCTGCTTCAACCCCGGCATAGCCTCGCCCATAGGCAGCGATACCAACCTGGAGTTTGTCTTTCGGCATACCAAACGACAGGACCTGACGTGTGATTTCATCCGTCCCGTAATTGATGGCAAATTCATCCTTGTGCTGGCTTTGCGGCTGTATGAGGTACGCATGCAAGGCGGTGTAGGGGTCGCTGTCATGCCCCCAGGGGCCATGCAAATCATACGTCATTAAATTTACGCTGTTGACGTAAGGCGCTATCGTTTTAAACCATCCACCCTCCACCGATTGATCGATGGCGGTTAAGTAGTCTTTATTGACGGTGATCGTGACTGAGATGTACGCGTCCTTGCCTAATTTACTTCGGCTGGCTTTAATGAGGTTAAACAGTTTTTTGTAATCGCTTAATGTGCGTGAATCCGGTGGCAGCTGACCGCCCGTCTGTAAGTCAATGGGTGGCTCAAAATCGTAGTCGACGCCTTTTAAGTTTTTAAAATTCGTCATCCAGGCGCTTAATTGATTTAAAAATTTATCCTGGTTGGCAAAAATAGCGTCATAAGTCGCGGTGCTGACGGCTTTGTTCTCGGGCGTATTGGCCCCGCCGATGGCAATGATGCGTTTGGCCGTGAATTTATTGGAATTGATAAAAGCGCCAAAACTGTTAAGTTGCCCTACCCCTTTTTGGTCGGTGTAATTAAACAACTCTTTTGCGCCCGTATTGCCATTGGTCTGGACCGCGGAACAGGCGCCTTCATTCGCTTTACAGAAGGTGAGGAACGCTTTGGTTTCCGGAGGAAGATTGCTTATCCAGGAGCCTTCGAGCGGCAACTCAGCCCACAAGTCGTCAAAGTGCATCAAGCCATCCCAGCGTTTTGGAATAGCGTATTTGGCCTGCTCAGGATCATTGGAATTCCACACCTGCATAAAACTCCAGACAACCACATCGGCTTTGTTGAATTGAGCTACCATGTCCGGGTTACTGACGTATTTCAGTTGCCCATAAGGCTGATTGTTTTTGTAGGCACCATCGTACTCATAGGGGTTCTGCCCATACATGGACCAACTGGTGGTATACAGGGTTAAATCAGCATGCGCATAGACAGGAAGCACACTGATCGCAGTCACTAACAACTTTTTAAATGGATTCATAATCGCCCCTTGGTTATAACTGCCTAAATTTTACCCTCAAAGGAGCGCTTTTGATCACTGTCATTTCTGACAGGGGTATTAAAGGGGCAACAACTGCAGGGTCATGGCTTTGGACAAAGCCTGGTATTTGTTTTTAACGCCAAGCTTCTTATTCAGTTTCTGAATATGAAAATTGATTGTTCTTTCGGTTAATTCCAGGGCCTGAGCCATTTCCCGTACAGAGTATTGACGGGCGATTAACAGCAGGCACTGAATTTCGCGTTGCGTGAGTTTAAAACTTTGTTGCTCGCTGACCTGTTCAAACAAATGCGTCTGCAGGTAATGGTAATAAAGTTGGGCGGCCACCATGAATTCATAGTGGCGATTCGGTTGCTCAAGACCACACTGTTGGCCCTGCATTTGAACCAGCAGCAAAATGGCAAAATTATTATGGGCACCGTGGATGGGAATGGACAAGCCGCATTCTGCGCCAAAGGCAATGGAATCAAGACGCATTTGCCGCTCGGAGTCGGACGTGGCCTGCCGCAATTGCTGCTGTAAGTTCCAATACACCGGCAATTGATTGTTATAGGTATAGCGCAGGGTATTGTCAATGTTGTTGTAATTTTCTGCGAGGTAATGATCATGCCAGGATTTAAAGTTGGCGGAGCACGTGTCGTATTTTAACTGATTGACCGCGACAGGATTGTAGGCGTAATAAGTAAAGGAAAACGTGGTGATCCCTCTCTTTGCTAAAAAATGCCTTAAGGCGTCATCGCATGCCGAAACAGTGCCGGCATTGATTAAGGCCTGCTCAAATTGTTCCATCGACTCATCCACAATCACTGCCTTGCATACCCCCGTACGCTTAGTTTAAATCGTTTACAACAAATCACCAAACCAGGGGTTAAATCTACCGCCTGACAACGGCATTCCAAGCGAATCATTCTGATTTATTCCGCTATAACTTATTGAATAATTGACAATAAAAAGCATTTTGCTAAAATGCTCTGGCAAAATAACCAAGGGAGTCGTTATGGGCAAGAAGTCATTTACTGCAATGCTGATTGCAGGCGGTTTGGTCATTTGTAATCCATTATTTTCTGCAACTTTTTTCCACAAATTTATTCCAGCACCCGTTCAAAAATCCTTAAAATCCGTTCAACAGGTCAGAGACAACGAAGGCGACAAACACCTCGCTGACTTTGCTGGAACCTGGGTGGGTCAGTGCGACAACGACGAGGACAAGGATACACTGGTTATCGCCAATGATGATTTTGGCCTGACCATCGATGGGTTGCACTTCTCAACCGAGACATTAGAAACACATGCTCTTTCCGAGCAGACAGCTACTGTTTTTATGCACACCGTCATGGAATGGCAACAGGATTATTCAGCGCTGTTGTTGAAAGTGGTGTATGTTTTGCGCTCACCCGCATTTGATTTCAATATGATGGGCTATGAAGAAGGCACCCTGGCGGTTAAAGACAATCAACTGTCAATGACCCTCACTTCGCAATCTCCGGAAGGCAAGGAAGTCGTTTCTTGTGTCTATACTAAGCAATAATTTCTGAATTGTGATCAGAAACTGTCTTATTATACTCGGGTGTCTAATCCCCTCTTTGTTTAGACACCCACGATCCCTGTGAATGGATTAGCCGACCTATCCTGCCCATAACTCATCATGAACCGTGTATACACCGAGAACGCCTAACTCGTCATTGCTGCTGCTATCCAGGGCACTGCCAACCTGCCATTGCGTCTCATCAGTCACCGCATAGCCTGTGATAACCTGAGAAATAACTGCATCGGTACTCGTTGTCAGCGTTCCCGTGGTAACCGACGCGGTATCAGATACACTGATCGTTGTTGTGTTACCTGTCGTGAGTGTAGTGTTCGCGGTAGCAACACTTCCGATACTTACGCCGCTGTCGACTGTAGCGGTACCATCACTTCCAGTGCTCACGGCAGTGCCCGCGGTAGTGCTCACGGCAGTCCCCGCGGTAGCGGTACCATCACTTCCAGTGCTCACCGCAGTGCCCGCGGTAGTGCTCACGGCAGTCCCCGCGGTAGCGGTACCATCACTTCCAGTGCTCACCGCAGTGCCCGCGGTAGTGCTCACGGCAGTCCCCGCGGTAGCGGTACCATCACTTCCAGTGCTCACCGCATTGCCCGCGGTAGTACTCACGGCAGTCCCCGCGGTAGCGGTACCATCACTTCCAGTGCTCACAGCAGTGCCCGCGGTAGTGCTCACGGCAGTCCCCGCGGTAGCGGTACCATCGCCTCCGGTGTTCACACCGCTACCGGCTGTGGCTGAACCATCGTTCCCGGTGTTCACGCCGCTGCCGGATGTGGCTGAACCATCGTTCCCAGTGTTCACACCGCTGCCGGCTGTGGCTGAACCATCGCTTCCGGTGTTCACACCGCTACCGGCTGTGGCTGAACCATCGTTCCCGGTGTTCACGCCGCTGCCGGATGTGGCTGAACCATCATTTCCATTGCCATTATTACTTCCACCGCCGGGAGCTGAACCATCGTCTCCACTTCCATTGTTGCCTCCATTCCCTGGACCAGAACCATTGTCATCTCCGCCGCCAGAATTGCCATTGTTAGAGGACGTCACGTTAATCAGGATTGTTCCCTGTGCGTCAGTATGACCATCCGTCAACGTGTAGGTCATTGTTGTTTGTCCACTAAAAGAGGAGGTTGGGATATACTTCACACCAGTAATCGCACCCGTTGCATCCCGCAAAAGTTCTATAGTGCCATTCCCTCCCGTTATATCGGTAATCGATAAACTATCGCCATCCGCATCCGTGTCATTGGTCAAGAGGTCATTGGTCGAAATAACAAGTTCTCCGCTGGTTGAAAACCCATCATCAACAGCGATGGGTTCATCATTAACGGAGTTGACGTGAAGCGTTACTGTAGCAACACTCGTGCCTCCCAGGCCATTGGCGATAGTGTATTTGAACGTATCCGTTCCGTGGTAGTTATTCACAGGCACATAGGTAATAACACCATTGCTAAAAGTTAAATTCCCCGAACCGGTGTAATCAACGCTCAGAATGGCATTACCCCCTTTGTCATTCGCCAACAATTGCGCTGCCGGAATGACAAAGGGTGTATCCTCCTGCGTATTGATGACGTCATCGATGGCGATGCTCGGAGAAACCGGCACGCCTTTTATTTTTATCACCAGTTTTTCAATGCCCTTGATAGTCAAATTCCATCCCGGGACGTACCCTCCAAAAGAGAATTGGGTTCCGGCAGGCAAGGCTTTGCTGGTTACGGCATTGAGCGCAGTTTGGACATCGGCACGTGCCAGAAAACTTTGAGAAACCTCAAGAATGAGGGTGTCAATACCCCGACCGCCGTCATAGATATCGAACTTGCCTTGATCATGAACAACATCATGAATGATGGTGTCGTTACCCGATCCTGCATAAATACGATCGGATCCTGCGCCGCCTCGGAGTGTATCCTTGCCAGAACCACCGAACAGACTGTCGTTTCCCGCACCACCATTGAGCGTATTTGTACCAAAAAAACAAAGCAGAAAATCATTTCCTGCGCCACCATTTAATACATTGACAGCTTTGCTGCCAATCTTGATTGCCATGATGAATACCTCTAAACAAAGCCTCCCTGCTGAACAACTTATTTAAATTATAGACATGCTCAGATAATGCGCAACCACTGCGTACGCAGTATTCATCAGTCTGCAAAACCGAGACAGCGTCTGCTCGAATTACTGCAGGGAAAAGAAGTTTCTGTGCTTTTAAGTTGATAGGTAATTGAGGATGGTGAACGATTTATAATTTTTGATTCATCAGTACAGATTAGAGCTGCACATAAAAAAACACAGCTACTCGTGCGCGGCAATACGAAATTCTTTTTCGATTATCTTTGTTCTGTTATTAGTAATTTTGCCGCTTAAGTTGCCGAATTTTCCTTGTGCCTGCGTTAACATCCAGACAAAAAGAGATTCCAGATCATTTCCAGAATGCTTAATTATTTCAAATTCATCAAAATAAATTGTCGCAGTATAGGTCGACATCGTAATTCCTCGATTGCATGCAGAGAAAGCCGCATGATTCATGCGGCAATTGAACAGGTATAATGTGATAACAGTCTTTGGAAGGTGTAAAAGAAATGTTTATACTCTTTAATTATAGTACACTAAGAGGACAATCCTTTAAGTGAGCCTAAATCCTGCGCATGGCTAAGGCCAGGAAAATATAAGACCAACCGTTAATTAACATTTCAATCGCAATAAATAAACCAATCACCCAAAAACCGCTCATTGGCCATTGCACCAAAATCAGAATCCCTAAAATTAAGGCGGCAATTCCTGCCAATAACAACCAATACCAGCCTGTGGACTCTCGTATAGAAAAGGCCATAATGCAACGCGCTATACCAATAATGATAAGCAACCAGGCAATCATGGCCGTAATCACCACAGAGGCAAGGACGGGATCATAAATCATGAGGCCGCCGGCAAGAATATAAAAGAGCGCAATCAGAAGGTGCCATATGAAGGCTTTCCAGCCCCGGCATTTGAAGGAATCGACGACTTGAATGACACCGCCGACAATCAATAAAACGCCTATGAGAAGCACACTGGCTAAGGTGAGACCAACAACCATTCCAAGGCCAATGACCCCAAGCAGAACAAATAAAATACCCAGCGCAAGTAACCAACCCCAATTGCGGTGAAGCTCCTGACGAACGTTAACAGACAGATTATCTCGATTTGTCATGATATATCCCTATTGATGTGACAATTAAACTATAACCTAAAAAGGGAAGGATGTTGAGCGTTCCCCCACACCCATTTTGACATCACAATGAGAGCAAATCGCTTTGATTTTGCCAGCGTAATCCCTCGCTGAAATCTAGATTATCAATTAGCCTTCATGTACAATTAATTTTGCTTTCGAGGAGATCGGAAGTAATTGGATAATGATTTAACTAAAATAAGGAAGTTACGATGAATGTCATTGATACACAAGCGACTACTCAAAGTGTTAAACAAGAGCAAGGCTTGCAGGATTTGGTTTACAATTTAGTCTCACGTTTTCTTGCAGAAAATAAAAGCAAAAACATTGATGATCTTTATGACATGATTCTCTCTGAAGTTGAACCCCCTCTTTTACAAGCTGTCATGGAGAAACGCCGTGGCAATCAACTGCAAGCCGCCAAAATGCTGGGCATCAGTCGTGGCACAATCAGAAAAAAATTACAGCGTTATTTTGGTACAAAATATTTTCGCTTAACAGACGAATAAAAAAACAATGCAAAAAGAAAAGGCTCGTTTAACGAGCCTTTTTTATTCACACCCTGTCGGAGCCAGCTTAGCACCAGTTCCGACAGCTTTTTAGGCCGTGACCAATAATTTGTTCACACGGCTTACGAAATCGGCCGGATTATCCAGTTGCCCGCCTTCGGCAAGAACGGCCTGCTCGAAAAGTACAATAACCCATTCTGCGAACTGCTCATCATCATTGAGGCTGTGCAGGCGTTTAACCAGAGCGTGCTCAGGGTTAATTTCAAAAATTGGCTTGGTCATGGGCACCTGTTGGCCTGCAGCCTGAAGTATTCGCTGCATTTCCAATCCCATGTCCTGATCATCTGCCACAACGCAGGCTGGTGAATCCGTGAGACGGTGGGTCAGGGCCACGTCTTTAACCCGCTCACCCAGGACCTCTTTGATGTGCTTGAGCATCGGCGCTAACGACTCTTCTTTTTCTTTAACTTCCGGTGATTCTTCTTGATCAAGATCAATTTTACCCTTGCTGATGGATTGCAGTTTTTTACCCTCAAACTCGCTTAAATAACCAACCAGCCACTCATCAATTCGATCGCTCAACAGCAGCACTTCAATGCCTTTTTTCTTAAAAATTTCAAGGTGCGGGCTATGTTTGGCTGCATTATAACTTGAGGCAGTAATGTAATAGATTTTATCCTGCCCTTCCTTCATCCGTGACACATAATCCATTAAGGTGACGTCCTGTTTTTCAGAATCGCGGTGCGTGGATGTAAAGCGCAACAGTTTGGCAATGGTTTCACGGTTGGCAAAATCTTCCACCGGTCCTTCTTTCATCACCAGTCCGAATTCATTCCAGAACTTCTGATAGCTTTCCGGATCCTGTGTACTTAATTTCTCAAGCATGGACAATACGCGCTTGGTTGAAGCTGACTTAATGGCTTCCACCTGTTTATTGTCCTGCAGAATTTCTCGCGAAACGTTCAAAGGCAAATCACTGGCATCAATAATACCTTTTACAAATCGCAGGTAACGCGGTAAAAACTGGGCTGCGTCATCGAGAATAAAAACGCGTTTGACGTACAATTTTAAACCATGCTTCATCTCCTGCTGCCAGAGATCAAAGGGGGCATGCGATGGAATGTACAACAGACTGATGTAATCCTGCTTACCCTCCACATGGTTATGGGACCAGGTTAATGGGTCCTGATAATCATGGGAAATGTGTTTGTATAAGGCTTTATAATCCTCGTCGCTGATTTCTGATTTTTGCTGAGTCCATAACGCGGTCGCCTTGTTCACCGTTTCAAAGTCGCTGCTTTCCTTACCCTCTTCATCCGCCATCTTTTTCATTGAAATGGGCCAGCAAATGTGATCAGAGTATTTGCTGATGATGCTGCGAATCCGCCAGTCACTCAGGAATTCGCTTTCTTCGTCTTTAAGATTAAGCGTAATTTCAGTGCCGCGTTCGTTGCGTTTTTCCTGAGCAATAGTAAATTCCCCGTCGCCTTTTGACTCCCAGACAATCCCTTCCTCAGCACTTAAGCCGGCACGGCGGCTTTTGACAGTCACTTTATCCGCTACAATAAAGGCGGAATAAAATCCAACGCCAAACTGACCAATTAAATGTGAATCCTTGGCGTTATCACCGGTCATGTGGCTTAAAAATTCTTTCGTTCCTGATTTGGCAATGGTTCCGAGATTCTCAACAGCCTCATCCCAGCTCATGCCGATGCCATTGTCTTTAATGGTGATGGTTTTCAATTTTTCGTTGTGTTCAACGGTAATGCGTAAATCCGAATCATTTTCATAGAGCGCGGAATTGGACAAGGCAAGAAAACGAAGTTTATCGAGCGCATCCGAACTGTTGGAGATCAACTCCCTTAAGAAAATCTCTTTGTTGCTATAGAGCGAATGCACAACCAAATGCAGCATTTGTTTGACTTCGGTTTGAAATCCCATTGTTTGTTGCTTTTGCGCCATCTTTGTCAATCTCCACTGAGTCGTAACTGAGTCCACTGAAAAGCGATTGGCCTGTTTTCACAAGCCAATCGCGAATAAGCTCTATATAGGGATGAAACACCCTTTTTCAAGGGTTAGTTGGCGGTATTTTTAGGCTTGGTTTGCGGCACCATGCCCACTCTGGGCCGATGCATGAAGACGGTGATCATTTCACTGGTGCTTAGCACATTCCCTTCCTCATCCACGGCCTGTACCGCGATCGTATGGGAACCGCGCTTCACATCATTCAAGGCGAAGACCGTGGTCGCCTGGGGCTCGCCCAAAGGCTCACCATCATAGAGTATCTGTAGTTTATCACCGGACTTTAATTCCGGGGAAATTTCTACAATCACGGGAACATACCCTTGGCTGTTACGGATGGTCGCCTCATCAATCGGTTGAGCAATGCGAAGAACCTTGTACCCTCTTTCAGCATCGTTCGCCTGCGCTTTGTCAGGAGGCGGAGCATTGTTGTTTTGTGCCGGCGGGGTAAAGGTCTGCGATGCGGGCAAATTAATTTCTTCAGACCCCTGATGGGGTTGATCACTGAAATGGACATTCCCCTCACTGTCTGTCCACTTGTAAATCTCGGCATGTAAGGATCCCACAGCCAAAATCATGCAAATTAAATAGCCGAATGTTCGCATCGCATTTCCTTATTCATTTCCTTATAAACTGTAATAAAGCTCGAATTCAAACGGATGAACCAAGCTTCTTACCTGTGAAATTTCGGCTTCCCGCAATTGAATGTAGCTATTGATAAAATCACGACTGAACACATCCCCCTGCAGCAGAAACTCGTGATCCTGGCGGAGGTAGTCGACGGCTTGCTCTAATGAACCGCATACGGTAGGAATATCCACCAGCTCTTCGGGCGGTAAATCATACAAATCCTTGTCCATGGGTTGACCCGGGTGAATTTTTTTCTGAATACCATCAATGCCGGCCATGACCATTGCCGAGAAAGCCAGGTAGGGATTGGCTGTCGGATCGGGGAAACGGACTTCGATACGGCGTCCCTTGGGATTATTCACATGGGGAATACGGATGGCCGCAGATCGGTTACGAGCGGAGTAAGCCAACAGCACGGGAGCCTCAAAACCAGGAACCAGACGTTTGTAGCTGTTGGTTGATGGGTTGGTGAACGCATTCAAGGCGCGGGCATGTTTAATAATTCCCCCAATAAAAAACAGCGCCGTTTCAGATAAGCCCGCATACTGCTCACCCGCAAAAAGGTTAACACCGTCTTTGGCGAGGGACATGTGGCAGTGCATGCCGCTGCCGTTATCACCCACTAGAGGCTTGGGCATAAAGGTGGCCGTCTTACCGTAATTATGTGCCACATTGTGAATGACGTATTTCAAAACCTGCAATTGATCGGCTTTACGGGTAACCGTGTCAAACCGCGTCGCCACTTCACATTGGTTGCCGGTCGCGACTTCATGATGATGCGCTTCAACCGGAATGCCCAGGGCTTCAAGCGTTAAGCAAATGGCTGAGCGGATATCCTGTGAAGAATCCACCGGAGGGACTGGGAAATAGCCCCCTTTGATGCTTGGACGATGACCGATGTTGCCGCCTTCAAACACCTTGCCGGAATTCCATTGGGCTTCGGAAGAGTCAATCTTATAGAATGAACCGCTCATGGACGTTTCCCATCGAACATCATCAAAAAGGAAAAATTCAGGCTCAGGCCCGATGTAAGCGACATCCGCAATACGGGTCGAAATTAAATATTTTTCAGCACGCATCGCCAGCGAGCGGGGATCACGGTCATACCCCAACATGGTCTGTGGATCAACAACATTGCAACGGACGATAAGGGTGCTGTCCTGATAAAACGGATCGGGAAGTATGGTGTCCAAATCAGGCATCAGCGCCAGATCGGATTGATGTATTTTTTGCCAACCCTTGATGGAGGAACCATCAAACATCTTGCCATTCTCTATGAAATCATCATCAATGGCCGATACTGGAAGCGTAATGTGTTGTTCTTTGCCTCGCGTGTCCGTGAAACGAAGGTCAATAAATTTAGCATCATGTTCTTTTATTGCCTTTAAAATCAAATTATCGCCCATTATTTTCTCCAGGATTGACTTCAAGCCAAAAGTGTACCGCAGTGACAGATTAAACCCAATAGATTAAACTGCTTTGACGTATTCTTTTGTGGTGATCATGGGCGCTTATCAATATCAGGCTTTAACCAAATCCGGAGGGACCAATAAAGGCATTATTGAGGCCGATTCGGAACGCCATGCCCGGCAGCTGCTCCGCGATCAGGGCCTTATTCCGGTGCAAATCCAGACGCAGGCCAGGCAGAAACAAACCCGTCATTCAGCCAAAATTTCTGCTCAGGATTTGTCCTTGTTTACCCGCCAGCTGGCCACCCTGCTCGCAGCAGGCATTCCGGTTGAAGAGTCTTTGCGCGGCGTCAGCGAACAAACGGAAAAAGATAAAGTCCGAGCCTTAATCATTGGGGTACGCTCCAAAGTACTCGAAGGTTACGGCCTGGCTCAATCCATGAATGAATTTCCCCAGGCTTTTCCTGAATTGTACCGTGCCACAGTGGCTGCCGGCGAACAAACCGGTCGTCTTGACATTGTTCTTGAGAAGCTTGCGGATTACACCGAAAATCAACAGGGTACCCGTCAAAAAGTACAGCAGGCCCTCATTTATCCGACATTGATGATCCTGGTTTCCGCCGCCATCATCAGCTTTCTATTGGCCTTTGTTGTACCTAAAATCATTGAGGTATTCACTTCAAGCGGTCAATCGCTGCCCGCCATGACAAAAGTATTGATCAACATGAGCGATTTTATTAAAGCGTACGGACTCCTCCTGGCCGGCGCCATAATACTCGCTTTTATCGGGTTTAAAAGAAGCCTTAAAAACGTAAAAATCCGTATGCTCTGGCACCGTCTTTTACTTAAACTCCCGGTCAGCTCTTACCTGGTTCGCTCAGTGAATGTGGCACGCTACATCCACACCTTTGGTATTCTTTTCGCAGCCGGGGTCAGCGTACTCGAAACCATGCGCGTCTCTGCAAGCCTGGTGACCAATCTTGTCATGCGCACCGCCTTTGATGCAGCCACTGCCCGCGTTCGGGAAGGGACTGCCATTCATCAGGCCTTAAAGGACACTCATTTCCTAAGCCCCATGGCCACTCACTTAATCGCCAGCGGCGAAAAAAGCGGCCAGATTGCCACCATGATGGAACGCGCGGCCCACCATCTGGACAATGAAGTGCAACGTCTGATCGACACGGCCCTGACGCTGCTTGAACCCCTGGTTATCCTGCTGATGGGCGCTGTGGTATTATTTATAGTATTGGCAACCCTGTTACCTATTTTTTCCATGGAGCAATTGGTTGCCTGATTTTTTCTTTGGCTTGAGGAGTTGATTAATGCGTAATCAGAAGGGTTTTTCTCTGATAGAAATTATGGTGGTCGTCGTCATCCTGGGTATCCTTGCTTCAATTATCGTACCTAAAATTATCAGCCGGCCCGATGAAGCCCGGGTGGTAAAAGCCAAACAGGATGTGTTAGCCATACAAAATGCACTGGATCTCTACAAACTGGATAACGGCGTATACCCAACGACGGATCAAGGCCTGCAGGCACTGGTTGAGAAACCCACCAGTAACCCGGCACCCCGCGATTGGAAACAGTATTTGAAATCCGTGCCCAAGGATCCCTGGGGTCGCGAATACCTTTACTTAAATCCCGGTGAACACGGGGATGTGGATGTCTTTACCCTGGGCGCTGAAGGTCAACCGGGCGGAACCGGCATCAATGCGGAAATAGGTAACTGGGATGCGCAATAAACGCGGGTTTACGCTCATTGAAATCCTGGTTGTCATTGTCATTACCGGCATTATCTTAAGCGTAACACTGCTTGCCTTTGGCGATTTTGGCGCGGGCCGCAAAGCGGTTGTCAGCGCCGAGCATTTTGCGTCCTACGTGAAACTTGTCCAGCATCGGGCCATTCTTGAGGTGAACACCTTAGGCATTAATATCAACCGCAACGGCTATGAGACGTTTCGTTTTGAGCAGGGCCTTCGCTGGCAGCCGATGCCCAAAAACAGCCTGTTTCACTGGCAGGCCTTCCCCAAGCATGTCGTTGTGAGCCTGAAAGCGGCCATCCGTAACCGGGATAACCGCCCCGACATTGTTATTAATCCCTCAGGCGACATGTCGCCTTTCGAACTCGTTTTTGGTACGGCAGAAACGCCGAGGCTGGTGGTGCTGACTGGCGAACACAATGGCGAACTTCAATTGACAAACAGCGACTCATG
Source organism: Legionella taurinensis (assembly GCF_900452865.1). NCBI lineage: Bacteria > Pseudomonadati > Pseudomonadota > Gammaproteobacteria > Legionellales > Legionellaceae > Legionella > Legionella taurinensis. Next base: position 1,620,041 of record NZ_UGOZ01000001.1, on the reverse strand, counting down.
ATGAACAAACCGATTAGCAGGGGATTTACTCTGGTCGAGGTGCTGCTGGCGCTCGCGGTTGTTGCGATTGCCCTGACGGCGCTGCTTAAAGCGACTTCCCAGGATGTCGCCAATACGCAGCGCATTAAAGAAAAAACCATAAGCCACTGGATTGCCATGCATGGCGTTGCCATGGTCCAGCTTGGACTTTTAACGGTACCGCCCAACCAGGAAATAACACAGGTCACAAGCCTCCTTGGGCAGCGCTGGTATTGGCGGGTTAAACTTTCCCCGACTGCCCTTGGTAAAGCCGTTCAGCAAATGACCATCAGTGTCAGTAAAAACCAGGCGGGGCCGTTTACCGATCCCCTGCTCGCCTTTAAGTACCAGCCATGAAAAAAAACGCAGCCTTCACTCTGCTTGAAATTCTCATCGCGCTGACGGTGTTCGCTATTCTTGCTACCATCACGTCGTCAGCAATGTATTATGCCTTTAATACCCGTTCGCGTGTTACGGTCCAGGCCGAGCGCCTGATGACCCTGCAGCTGGCCTTGACCTTAATTGAACGGGATATTCAACAGGTGGCCAACCGTGCTGTACGTGACAATGAAGTGCGTCTGCTTCCGGCGTTCATTGGGCGCAGTAATTACATGGAGTTGACACGAGGGGGATTAACCAATCCAAACAGCAGTGATAAACGCAGCACCCTTAAACGCATTGCTCTGCTTTGCGACAAACAGCAATTGATTCGCCGCAGCTGGCCGGTTCTGGATACCCTGAAACGGAAAGAGTATGATGACAAAGTCTTATTGCAACAGGTGGTAGGATGTCAATTGGCCTATTTGAATGAGCAGCTTCAGGTTTTACCCGAATGGCGGGCGAATGCCCTGCCGGCCGGACGCAAGACAGCCTCACTGCCTAAAGCGGTGCAATTGACCCTGACCTTATCCGACTGGGGAAAGGCAAGTTTTTTGTTCATTTTACCCGAGGGGCTTTATGCTGAGACCTAAGCAAGCCGGCAGCGCCCTGATTTCGGCTCTTTTTATTATGACCCTGGTGGCGATTGCTGCAACCGCCATGAGTACTCGCCTGCAGCTGGATATTTACCGAACACGGTTAACTTTGCTTTCCGATCAACTTTATCTAGCCTCCCAATCCGTCACATTCTGGGCCATGAGCGAACTTCGGGATAGTAAAAACACCTTTACGCGAAACACTGCGGCTGGTGCGTTACGCGCTTTCCCGGACAAACAGAAGGCGATTTACCCCCCCTTTACCATCACTGGCGAGCTTTATGATTTGCAAAGCCGCTTTAATCTGAATAATTTAAGCAGTAAAAATTATTCTCTCCTGTTTTTAAAACTACTGGAAAAGCCCGATTTAAAATTGAGCGCCGGGCAGCGAAAACAATTGCTGGATGCGACCATGCAATGGATAACGGATTACAAACCTGGGCGCGGTAACGACGAATACCTCGCCTATTACACCCGCCAAAAACCAGCTTACCTCCCAGGTTATCAACCCTTTGAGAGTCCCAGCGAATTTCGTCTGGTGCGCGGCGTAAGCGCCAACCTGTATCAGGGGTTGGCTGATTTCATCTCGGCGTTGCCTGAACCTGTGCCGATTAATCTCAATACCGCCCCGCAATTGCTGCTTAAAGGGTTGGGTAACGGGCTGACTAACGCACAGGTTCAACAATTGCTGGACGCACGCGGCGAAACGGGCATAAAAAACATGAATAAAATAGGCCCTTTGCTGCAAAAATTAGGCATACGCAGTGAACATGTCACGTTGGAAAGTCAATACTTCATGAGTGTTGCCCGGGTAACCCATGAGGATTTAAGTCTCATCAATTATGCCATTTTAAAGCGCAGCAAAAACAATCAGGGGAAAATAACCGTGTCGTTAATTAAAGAGAGCCTGAACACGTTATAGGGTTACTTCATACCCTGCAGCAAGGCCTCTCCTTTAACGGCTGGCGATCACGTCATAATTTTTAATGTTTTTCATAACCCCATGCGTCCAACCGTCCTGAATGAATTGGGCCGAATTCTGCTGAATGGTCGTCACCGCAACCCCGGAAAAATGAGCGTTTAAGGCATCCATGTCAGAAAAAACAGCAAACAGGGCATAGCTGTCATCTTCATTTTTTAAAGCAACCCAAAAAAGAGTATTGGGTTCGACACGATTAATTAAGGCCACCACTTTCTGCAACAGTGTGTCTAATTCTTTCTCCTTGCCTGGGATGGCTTTGAACGTAAGGTAACTGGCCAATTGCGCTTGATCCAGACGATCCCTCTGGTCATTGTTGCTGACCAGAATGGTTGAATTCTGAATGTTTTTAATCACGCCGTTTTCCCAGCCGCCTTCAATCAGACGATCAGAGTTCTGCTTCAACGCGGTAATGACCTGTCCATTCAAATGAGCTGCCCGTCCCGTCGCGTCAGTGAATGCGTTAAACAGCGCGAATTGATTTCCCTCACGCGTCAGAGCAAACCAGATTTCAGTATCGGGTTCGGTACTTTTCACTCGCTGAGCGCCAGCTTTGAGCAGCAGCGTCAGATTTTTTTCCTGGGCTCCACGACTCTCAAGACTAATGTATGTCGCCTCTTTCAGACTGTTTCCTGGCGGGATAGTGGCCTCAGCCCAAATCCCATGGCTCACCATTACACTGCAAAAAAGCACCATCCATGATTTCATTGACTTACCCTCTGTTGGTAAAAGAGACCCATCTATTCTAATGCGAATGCCATGGATAAATGAAGAATAGATTGCATTTCACTGTATCAAATCATTTATGAACCCGATGGTGGCACTAATAGCGGCAAAACCGGATAGACAGGGTGAAACCTTTAATCGTCAGTCAAAACATGATTAAATTAACCATAAACCTTCTGATTAAATAAGTATGGAACAAAAGCGAATCCTGGGATTGCCTGCCAGTACCTCTCTTGTGATTGGTAACATGGTGGGTTCCGGTATTTTCCTGTTGCCGACTGCCATGGCAGCCATTGGCAGCATCGGTCTCTTTGGTTGGATCATCACTGCGCTGGGTTCCATTTTACTGGCAATTATTTTCGGTAAGCTGAGCCAGCGTCTGCCGCTGGTCGGTGGGCTTTATGCTTACTGCCGCCATGAACTGGGCGATTTCGCCGGGTACCAGGTCAGCGTGGCTTATCTGCTTGGCAATATCATTGGTGACGCCGCGACAGTGGTGGCTTTGCTGGCCTATTTGACTGTTTTCTGGCCAGCCCTGACTACGAATCATCTGCTGGCCTTTTCAGTCGGCAGCGTTATTATCTGGCTGGTTGCTTTCATTAATATTATCGGCGTCAAGGAAGTCAAAATAGTTCAGATGGTTACCACTCTAATTAAATTGATTCCAATCCTTCTCGTGTCTTTCGTCGGTTTATTCCATATTAAAGCTGAGAATCTCGCATTTTTTAATGTATCGGGACAATCCAATCTCGCGGCCCTCGCCAATGCCGCGATGTTAACTTTTTTCGCATTCGGAGGTTTGGAATCAGCCACTGTACCGGCAGAAAATGTCAAAAATCCCGAAGTAACCATTTATCGGGCCACCGTACTGGGCACCGCTATCACCGCGTTGATTTATTTATTGAGCACCGTAGCCCTGATGGGAATGTTCTCACCCGCGTCCCTGGTGAACAACCCCGCCCCGTTTGCTGCGGCTGGGCGTCTGATTTTTGGCGATCTGACTAACTTGATTTTTGCCATGGCTGCCATCATCGCCTGCCTTTGCACAATCATTGGCTTTCTCTTTATCACCAGTCAGGCGGCCATGGCCACCGCCAGAGATGGCCTGCTGCCTTCGTTTTTAACGCGATTATCCCGGTTTAACACCCCTCATTGGGCCATAAGTCTTTCTGCTTTAATCATGACAGTGTTATTGGGAATGAATTACTCAAGCTTGCTGACAGCCCAGTTTACCCTGCTGGTGACCTTATCGAATTTATGTATTTTAGTTCCTTATCTTTATACGACCGTGGCCGCCATGATCGCGTTTAGACAATTTAAATCCCCCACTCATCGCCATCGTACCGTCAATTTGATGGTTATCAGCGTGCTGGCCTGTATTTATGTTCTGTTTGCTCTTTTAGGCTCAGGACAGGACGTTATTTTTTATGGTATTGGGTTATTGTTCTGCCTGACTCCCTTCTACGCTTTAATGGCCATACACCGCGACAAACGTATTAATAAACAACCAATATGATCTAATATTGATCAGTTAGTTGTTTTCGTGTAAACTGTTGGCTATGTTGATTAGCTCTCTGTAAGAACATGACCTACCCCTTAATTCGCAAAGCCACTCCTCACGATTACGAAGCCATTTGGTCGATTTGGATGCAGGATCATGTTATCCAATGGATGTCGTTTACAAAACAGGGCAAGGAAGAATTTAAGGCCCATTACGAACGGATGTCGCAAGCCAGCGACATTTATGTTCTGGTGGATACCGTCGAAGGCAAAGAAAAAGTAATGGCCGTAAGGCGCATTAAATTCGGCCAGGGTCCTCATCGTCATACAGCCGAATACTGCTCCATGGGCGTTGATAAAGACTCACAGGGCAAAGGGTACGCCAAACTTTTTTATGCTGAATTCTTAAACATTGTCAAGGAAAAAGGCTGTATTAAACGCATTCAGCTAACTCAAAGCGGCGGCAATTTCAATGCCTTCCATCTGGCGGATAAAACCTTTTCTCAGGAAGCGATTTTCCCGGACTGGCTCGCGCGGAAGACTAATGGCGGGCATTTCTACTTAATCGAGCGCTACGTTTATCAACTCATCGATGAAAATCTGGCAAAACAGGCCCCAGGAATACCCAGCTTGCAATTTGACGAGCAGCCCCCGCTTTTGCAGGGCAAGGACCTGTACCCGGTGAGCATTCAACGAAACCAGAATCAATTCACTGCCTGTGTTGACAATGCACCTGTTCTGACAGTCGATTTTGATCCGGATGACTCCGTCATTCGGCACATTGGCTTTTTAAGCATTCAGTTACCCACATCGAACGATGAAGCAGCTGCAGCCGCTGCTTTACGCTCCATTCTCGCCGCACTCCTTCAGGAAGGACGGGTCAAAAAGCTGGAATTATTCACCGAGTCGCCTGCCGTTGCCAAATTATGCCAGGCCGCCGGCTTTTATGTTCGCGGGGAAAAAATAGCGTCTTATTTTGACGAGCAGAGCCAAACCTACAAAAATGAATTGGGTCTTGAGTACAGTTTTATGAGGATTGACGACGCCCGAGATTTAATCGTTGCCAGAATCGCTGATCCGGTCAAACGAAATGACATCGATAAAATGCTCCTCGGCTGCCAATCCCTCATTCAGGAGTTAGCCAAGAAAGAAGGCTATGACGCATTGGGTGTTTGCTACCTGGAAAACATGGTTTATCAGGCGGTCCGCGATGGCCTGGAAGCTCAGAAGTTGATTTCCCTGACTGACAGACGCTGGCTTCCTTTGGTCAGTAAAATGCCAGTTGCATTTAAAGAGGAACTGTTTGCCCTGGTCAAGGCCATGCAACCGTCCTCTCTCACGTTTTTTCAACCCGCTCCGGTGATTTCGACAACCGTAACCGCAACGGCCCCTATTAATTCCATGGAATAATGAATCAAGAGCCTGTGATTATTCAGGCTCTTCCCCTTCATACACGGGCTTTTTACTCTTTAATTCACCGTAAATTTTTTCTGCCGATGCTTTTTGTTCTGCGCTTAATTTGGGTTCAAGACGAGCCAATTCTTTAGCCGCCTGCTCATTTTTGTTATTGGCCGCCAATTTTAACCACGCATAGGCTTTGACATCATCCTGATTGACACCCAGACCGGCTAAGTACATGTACCCCAGTTTCCCTTGAGCAAACGAATTACCCTGGTTGGCGGCTTTGCCAAACCAGTAGGCGGCTTGTTGATAATCTTTATCCACGCCCACCCCGGTGAGCAGTAACTGGCCAAGCTCAGCCTGTGCCTGAGGATGACCCTGTTCCGCTGAGGCTTCATACCAGTAAGCGGCTTTTTTCGGATTGGCTTCCACACCCAACCCATTTAAATATTGAAATGCCAGGTAAGCCTGCGCATTGCGGTGCCCCTGGTTGGCGGCTCTGGCAAACCAGTAAGTCGCTGCATTCTGATTGGGCGTCACATCGTATTTACCGGTGTAGAGCAAACCCAGGCTGTATTCCCCTTTGGCATCGCCCTGCTGAGCGGCTTTGTCATACCAATACATGGCCTTTTCCACGTCCTTCTTAGTGCCAAGTCCCATGAGGTACTGGTAAGCAAGGTTCACTTGCGCTTTGGAATAGCCCTGCTCAGATGATTTTTTAAACCAGATGAACGCGTTGCTTTCATCCGCTTTGACACCATCACCGGTTGCATACATCAGGCCGACATTGCGTTGAGCAATGGAGTTTCCCTGCTCGGCAGCCTTCATGTACCACTTAAAAGCTTCCGCATAATCCCGGTTAAAACCCCGCCCGGTATCATACAGATAACCGAGACTTAACTGCGCCAGTGCATTGTTTTTTTCAGCTGCTTTTCGATACCATTCACCCGCTTTTTGATCATCCTGATTAACACCATAGCCGTATTGATACATGCGTCCGAGGAGATACATGGCTTCATCATTTCCCTCTCCCGCTGATTGAACCAAATGAGGATAAGCGGTACTGTAATCACCATTTTCGTAAGCAGAAAAACCAATAATGTCATCAGCAAAAGCGGTGTTGACGGCGAGAAGGGCTGCAAGAAGGACTTTCCTCATGCGATCTCCAAGTAAAACAGATTCCTATAATTAAGAGTAGATTATGCCTGTGGTAAATCAAATAAAGGCAGTTAAGAAGGGAACGAAGGAAAACCCTTTAGTACGCTGTTGTAATACTTACCTAGACGAATTTTACACCAAGAAGATCACAGGCACTTTTTCCAAGTGCCTGTGCAAGGGGTATTAGAGCGCTTCAAAAATAGCGGCAGCACCCATGCCGGTACCAATGCACATGGTGACCATGCCGTATTTGCCTTTAGTACGCTGAAGACCGTGCAACAGGGTCGCCGTACGGATAGCGCCCGTGGCTCCCAGAGGATGACCTAACGCAATCGCACCACCCAGCGGATTGACTTTTTCACGCGGCAACCCCAGGGTTTTAATAACGGCCAGAGCCTGGGCGGCAAACGCTTCATTCAACTCGATCCAATCGAGTTGATCCAGCGTAATGCCCGCTTTCTGCAAAGCCAGAGGGACTGCGTTAATGGGACCAATTCCCATGATTTCAGGCGCCACACCCGCCACGGCATAACTCATCAGTCGGCCCATTGGTTTTAAATTAAATTGCTGCACCGCCTTTTCACTGGCCAGCAAAGCAATCCCCGCACCATCGCTGGTTTGTGAACTGTTTCCGGCCGTTACGGTGCCTTTGACTGCAAACACGGGTTTAAGTCGGGCAATGGCCTCATACGAGGTGTCGGCACGCGGCCCTTCATCCTGGCGGATAACCCGCTTTTTTTCTTGCACGTGGGAAGAGGCTAAATCCACTGTTCTGTCAGTGATTTCAAACGGAACGATTTCCGCATTAAAATCACCGCGTTCCTGAGCGGCGATTGCCCGTTTGTGGCTTTCGGCTGCAAATTCATCCTGCTGTTCACGGGTTATCTCCCAACGCTTAGCCACGTTTTCAGCTGTAATGCCCATACCATAGGCAATAGCGACCTGTTCATTGGTAAAAATTGCTGGATTGGCGGTGTATTTATTCCCTCCCAACGGCACCATGGACATGCTTTCCACCCCACCGGCCAGAGCAAGATCCATGGCTCCCTGCTGGATGGAAGCCGCTGCTGTGGCGATGCTCTGCACCCCAGAGGAACAAAAGCGGTTGATGGTCATCGCCGGCACCGATTGCGGCATACCAGCCAGCAGAGACGCGATGCGTGCGACATTCATACCCTGCTCAGCTTCAGGCATGGCGCAACCGATAACCACATCCCCTACGGCCTGCCAATCCAATCCTTCGTTTTTTGTTTTAACCGCACGGATCACATGAGCTAATAAATCGTCTGGCAACGTGTGTTTAAAAACACCTCGGGGCGCTTTACCAACCGGGGTTCTTACTGCGTCAACAATGTAAACATTCGTCATGATGAATTTCCTTGTTTAATTGCGTAATGGTTTGCCAGTTTCTAAGAGATGGGCAATCCTCGCCTGAGTTAAGGGTGTGGCAGCGAGCGCTAAAAAGGCTTCTCTTTCTCTGTTCAGCAGCCAGGTTTCATCAACCAGAGTCCCCTCGTCCACATCACCGCCGCAAATGACTTCAGCCAGTTTGTCCGCCAGGAAATAATCATGCTGAGAAATAAAACCACCCTCCAGCCAATTCACCAATCCCGCTCGCAAACGGGCATGCCCTTCACGGCCAGCGACCTTGATTAATGACTTGAGCGGGGGTTGATAATTCAGGGCCTGCATTTCATTGATTTTGGCCAGGGCCGCATACAACACTTCATTGTGATGCATAACCCAGCTGTCCTTGGCTTTCAGGTAACCGCGCTGTAACGCTTCGGGGGCTGAACCAGCGACAAAAGCGGTTGCAATCTGCTGGAAATAAGGCTGGATAAATAACAGCAAATCCGCATCACCCGCTTGTTTTGCTGCACGCAGAGCCATTTCTTTACATCCACCACCGGCTGGAATCAGACCCACACCGACTTCCACCAGACCGGGATAAGATTCAAAGGCAGCAATGACGGCATCACAATGCATCATTAACTCACAACCACCACCCAGGGCGCGTCCCCTCAGCGCGGCAATGGTCGGAATACTGCAATACTTTAATTGCATGGCCGTTTGCTGGAATTGATGCACCATTTTATCCAGGGCATCCATGCGGTTGGTCTGAATCAGATTAGCCACGCCACGCAGATCAGCACCGGAACTGAAGTTGTTGACGTCGTTTTGATAAATAATTAAGCCGCGACACTGTTTTTCTGCTCTGGCAATGGCTTCCTGCAATCCATCCAGAACATCCTGACCAATGGTATTGGCTTTACTTTTAAATGAAAGCATGGCGACATCGTCTTTCAAATGGGCCATTGTCACGCCGCCATTTTCATAAATAACTTGCAAAGGCTCCTGCGATTTTTCAAAAATCACCGTGTCTTTAAAATACTGCCGTTGGTAAACCGGTAAGGAACTTGGTTTTTTATATTGCCCTGACTGCGGTGAAAAGGCGCCCACTGCTGTGTAAAATTGCGTCTCTTCATTTAACCACTGCGGTAATGCAGCCGTACTGAGTGACTGGTGCGAACGGATGCCCTCTTGAATGAAGGACAGCACCTCAGCGACACCGGCGCTTTGCCATGTCTCAAACGGACCCGATTGCCAACCAAAGCCCCAACGAATGGCTAAATCCACATCACGGGCTGTGTCTGCGACGCCCGCCAGATGGTAAGCGCAATAATGGAACAGATCACGGAAACAGGCACTTAAAAATTGCGCCTGCTTCTCTTTCGAAGCCATTAATGCGCTCATGCGTTGCCTTGCATCCGGGGTTTTCATAATGGCCTTGACTTCATCGCTGACTTCACCGCCGGCCACGCGATAATGCTTGCTGGCAACATCATACACTTCAATGGTTTTACCGTTTTTTCGGTAAATACCCTGACCGGTTTTCTGCCCCAGATGCCCCTCTTTTATGAGTTGGGTTAACCAATCGGGTAATTTAAAGCAGGCATGCCAGGGATCGTTGCCTAATTGCTCGTCCATCGTACGCACAACATGCGCCATGGTGTCGAGACCGACCACGTCCATTGTCCTGAAAGTAGCGGATTTGGGTCTTCCGACCAGCGCGCCAGTCAGCGCATCCACCTCATCAAGGCCCATTCCCATCGCCTCGGCATGATGAAGCGTAGCCAGTAAAGAAAACACACCAATGCGATTGGCAATAAAATTGGGTGTGTCTTTTGCAATGACCACCCCTTTGCCCAATTTGCTGGTCAGCCAGGTTTCGAGATCATTTAATAATTGCGGGCTGGTTGCAGACGCAGGGATGAGTTCAGCCAAATGCATGTAACGGGGCGGGTTAAAAAAATGAACGCCGCAAAAACGGTGACGGTAATTTTCCGGCAACACATCAGCCAGGGCATTGATGCTTAAGCCTGAGGTATTACTTACCAGAATGGTTTTTTCGTTTAAAAAAGGGGTAATCCGTTTATAGAGATCCGCTTTCCAATCCATACGTTCAGCGATGGCTTCGATGATTAAATCACACTCACCCAGATCAGCCAGGTTTTCTTCATAGTTTTTCGCTTCCAGCAGGGAAGCCGTTTGAGGTGTAGCCAGCGGTGTTGGTTTAAGTTTGGCAAGATTGGCGATGGATTTCTCGACAATGCTGTTTTTACCGCCTTCCTGAGGCGCCAGATCAAACAGCAGGGTTTCTATTCCCGCATTGACACAGTGAGCCGCAATTTGCGCTCCCATAACGCCTGCACCCAAAACAGCAATTTTTTTAATGAAAAAATGTCCCTGCATGATTCCTATCCTCATGTGTCGGTTTATGGATTAGCGATGCACCGGCTTTTTAATGCCGGTGCAGTTGACCTGAAGTCTAAGACAGATTAAACCGTATCCCTTGGGCCAAAGGTAAGTCATCCCCCCAATTAATGGTATTGGTCTGACGGCGCATGTAGGCTTTCCAGGAATCGGAACCGGACTCACGCCCGCCACCGGTTTCTTTCTCACCGCCAAATGCCCCGCCGATTTCAGCGCCGGATGTCCCAATATTGACATTGGCAATGCCGCAATCGCTGCCTTTGGCACTTAAGAAGCGTTCAGCATTTTTGAGGTTCTGAGTAAAGATAGCAGAAGAAAGCCCCTGCGGTACACCGTTTTGCAATGCGATGGCCTCGTCCAGGGTTGAGAACGGCATGACATAAAGAATCGGGGCAAAGGTCTCTTCCTGTACGATATCCCAGTCGTTCTTGATGTCGGTCACCAGAGTAGGCTGGACAAAGTAACCGGCTTTATTCAACACTTCGCCGCCAAAAACAATCTGACCTCCGGCATGCTTAATGCGGGAAACGGCTGATTTGAATTGATTGACCGCTTGCTCATCAATCAGGGGGCCCATGAGGTTTTTGCTGTCTAATGGATCACCGATAGTAATTTGCTCATAGGCATGCTGAAGACGTTTGACAACATCTTTATAAAGATTCTGATGAACAAACAAACGCCGTGTGCTGGTACAACGTTGTCCTGCAGTTCCCACCGCACCAAAAACAATACCCGGAATGGCCAGATTGAGGTCAGCCGATTCATCCAGAATGATGGCATTGTTACCCCCCAGTTCCAGAATGGTTTTACCCAAGCGACCAGCGACTTTGGCAGCCACTTGTTTGCCTACTGCCGTAGAACCGGTAAATGAAATGAGCGGAATGCGTGCATCATCAACCAGGCGCTCAGTGACGTCATGTGAATCAGGGATGACCAGTGAGAAAATTTCAGGGCAATGGTTAGCCTGCAATACTTTATTGCAGACATGCTGCACAGCAATGGCACACAGAGGCGTTTTAGCAGAGGGCTTCCATAGGGTGACATTGCCGCAGATGGCTGCAATAAAGGCATTCCATGACCACACCGCCACCGGAAAATTAAATGCCGAAATAACTCCGACGATGCCATAGGGATGCCACTGCTCATACATGCGGTGATTCGGGCGTTCGGAGTGCATGGTATTGCCGTAGAGCATACGGGATTGTCCCACGGCAAAATCGGCGATATCAATCATTTCCTGAACTTCGCCATCGCCTTCCTGTTTGGATTTACCCATTTCAAGCGATACCAGGCTCCCCAGCCAGTCTTTGTGCTCGCGAAGCGCCTCGCCCATCTGACGGATAATCTCACCGCGCTTGGGCGCCGGCACCTGACGCCAGGCCAAAGCGGCCTTCTCGGCACGTTCCAGTACTGTTTCATAATCAGCCAGGGTGCAGGTCGCCACTTCAGCGAGTTTTTCACCGGTTGCCGGGCAATAGGAGGCCAAACGCCCCCCTTGCATCTCACTGCGCCAACCCTGGCCGCTGAACGCACCAGGGTTGATGGAGGCAATGCCCAGTTTACTTAATAAATCCATTGCGTTCTCCTATGCGTAATAATGGCCGAAACGATTGGCAAGGACATCCGACAACAGGAAATTTTCCTGGAGGATGAGGCCATGGTATTCATTTTCCTGACCAAGGACCAAATCCACCACAGCGCAGACACCGGAGGCCGTACTGACTTGAATAGCAGACCATTCAAGCCCGCAGATCGTTGCGGGATAGACTTTTCTCACGTAACTTTTCTCAGACAGTTCGCCGTGTTTGATGCCTTCAACCGACACATAGACAATCACGATATCCTGGTAGGTTTTGGGGATGGCGCGTTCTAAAATGCGCTTTAAGGTGTCACGGTCTTCATTTAATTTTAGATCATTCATTAACAGACGCATTTTTTCGCAATGACCGGGGTAGCGCATGGTTTTGTAATTCAAAGTCTGGATTTTACCCTCGTACAATTCAGCCAGACTTCCAAGCCCGCCGGAGGTATTGAACGCTTCGTATTCACAGCCATCGATTTGGATGGCTTCAAGACCTTCGAGCGGCCGCATGACGGCAGGCTTGCCATGTTCAATGCCGTAACACAGGTTACCGTATTCATTAATGACCCCATCGGTGGACCAGGTCAGTGAATAATGCAGAGCATTGTTGGCGCGCTGCGGTAAAGCACCGACACGAAGCTCGGCATGCAGGCATTCGTCAAACTCTTTCATGAGGCTATTGGCCGCGATACTGATGAACCCCGGAGCCAAACCGCACTGGGGTACAAACGCGGTGTCGGCACCCTCGGCAATCTGCTTCACAGCCTCAGTGACCGAGGTATCCTCGGTTAAATCAAAATAATGCGCTTTAGCCGCTTTGGCTACTTTGGCAACATGGGTATTGAGGAAATAAGGCAGACTTGAAATGACCGCAACAATATTATTGGTTTGCAGATAAGTCAAAATTGAGTGCTCGTCCTTTACATCCATCGCTACGGTTTTGATTTGCGGCATGGTTTGCAGCAACCGGCTTACGTCCGTTCCGGAAAATTCCAAATCAGCAATATGGACCTGATAATCGCCGCTTTCGGCTAACAAACAGGCAATCAGACTGCCAATTTTACCCGCTCCGGTAATCATAACGTTGTACATACATTCCCTCTCCATTGTAAAACGAGCCGTCATCGTACACTAAACAGGCACACACTTGAATACTGAATTGATCTTATTGAATTATTTGTAAAATTCTTGACCTTTTACAGGGAGTGATTTATTGTTGCAATCATTTATATTCTATTTATCTCATGGAAGTCAGCACTCCAATTGAACAATTTGAATCATTTGCTGTAAAAAAAAGGGCTATCCCTGTCTTTTTACGGTTTTTTTTCTTTGGTTTAATGCTGCCCCTGAGTTTTGCCCCCTTCCATCTGCCAGCCTTAGCCATCCTTTCACTGGCCTTGTTTTATCATCAGTTAAACGGTACGCCCAAATCCGCTTTTCTTCATGGTTTGTTTTATGGATTTGGTTTTTTCGGGTTGGGCGTTTCCTGGATTTTTGTCAGCATTCATGAGTATGGGCATTTAAACGAATTGCTCTCGGCGTTCATTACCTTCCTGTTTATCATTTATCTCTCTCTGTTTCCGGCTTTGACGGCGTTTTTATTCAGCCGACTCAGGATTCAACCCTTTACCCTGCTTTCAGCCCTTGCTTTCAGCGCCCTTTGGATTCTTGGCGAATACCTGCGCGCCACGTTTCTAACCGGTTTTCCCTGGCTTTTGCTCGGCTTCGGTCAATTCGATGCACCGATTAAGTTTCTCCTCCCTGTTATCGGGGTGTATGGCATCGGCTTTCTGACCTGCTTTGCCGCCACCCTGTTATCGCTGGGTTTTAAAGCACAAAGCGTCGCACGCTTAAGGCATGTTGTCCTCTTCCTTCTCATTGTGCTCACGCCCTTCGTATTTAAACACAGGCAGTGGAGCGAATCGCATGCAGCGCCGGTCAGCGTCGGCGTCATTCAGGCGAATTTATCCATGCGCGACAAATGGGATGAGGCCTTATTCTGGCAATTGCTGCAAGGTTATCAGGAGGAAACGGAAAAGCTGTTGGGAACTGAACTGATTCTGATGCCTGAGTCAGCGATTCCCCTGCCGCCAAGCTATGTCAGTGATTTCCTCTACCAGATGCAGCAACGGGCGAAACGAGCCGGCAGCGCCATTCTCCTCGGCATCCCTCAACCGGTTTCCCCGGGCGACGAGCGGTATTTCAATTCATTAATGACCCTCGGCAAAGCCAAAGGCAGTTATCAGAAGCAGCACCTTGTTCCTTTCGGGGAATACATGCCCCGGTTTTTTATTGCACTCAGCGACTGGTTGGGCATACCCGACGCCAACCTGCAGGCAGGCAAGTCAGATCAAACCCTTATTCGCGTTCAAAAACACGCCATTGCCAGCCTTATCTGTTATGAATTGGCTTATGGCGACCTGCTGCGCCGCCAATTACCCGCCGCAGAATGGATCGTCTCCATCAGCGATGACGGCTGGTTTGGCCACTCCCTTGCCATGTACCAGCAGCAGCAGATGGCCCAGGTACGTTCGCTGCAGGTCGCCCGTTATCAGGTAGTGGCTAACAATGACGGGTTGTCTTCCGTCATCAATCACCAGGGGGACATTGTAGCGTCGTTACCGGCATTCACGTCCGGCCTGTTGCGAGCCTCCCTCTATCCGATGACCGGCAGCACGCCATGGACATATTGGGGGGATACGCCGGTTTTATTATTTTGTGCCCTGATCTATCTATTCTGCCTGGTTCAAAAGCAATTAAAAAACAAAGACTCGGCAGAAGCTATTGCTGGCGAGGTCAAGAGGCGTTATCCTTACCAGCCTGTCTGAATACAACGTTTAACTATGGATATTAGCTATAAACCGCGAGATGTTGAAGAACAAGCCCAACAGTATTGGCTTAAAAAACAATCGTTTAATGTCACTGAAGATTTAAACAGAGAAAAATTTTATTGCTTATCCATGTTCCCTTACCCCAGCGGAACGTTGCATATGGGGCATGTCCGGAATTATACTCTGGGCGATGTGATTGCCCGCTACCAGCGGGCGCTGGGTAAAAATGTTCTGCAACCCATTGGCTGGGATGCGTTCGGTTTACCCGCTGAAAACGCCGCCATCAAACATGGCATTCATCCGGCTGAGTGGACCCGAAAAAACATTGCCTCCATGAAAGAACAATTCATGCGTCTTGGCAACGCCTATGACTGGAAACGCGAAATCGCAACCTGTGATGCCGATTATTACCGCTGGGAACAGTGGTTTTTCATTAAATTGTATGAAAAAGGGCTGGTCTATAAAAAGAATGCCCTGGTGAACTGGGATCCTGTGGATCAGACGGTTCTCGCCAATGAGCAGGTCGTGGACGGCCGCGGCTGGCGCTCAGGCGCGCTGGTTGAACGCCGGGAAATATCCCAGTGGTTTATTAAAATCACCGCTTACGCGGATGAGCTGCTTAACGGGTTGGACACGCTGGACGAATGGCCTTCCCAGGTCAAGCAGATGCAGCGCAACTGGATAGGCCGCTCCGAGGGCTGCGAAATTGCCTTTAAAGTGGAAGGCTATGCGAAAAAGCTTAAAATTTATACCACCCGTCCCGACACACTCATGGGAGTGACCTATCTGGCCGTTGCACCAGACCATCCGCTGGCGAAAGAAGCCGCCAAAACCAATGCCGCCGTTCAGGAATTTGTTGAAAGCTGTCAGGGAGTCCGTATGGCCGAGGCCGATCTGGCCACCATGGAAAAAAGAGGGATAGCGACCTCCTTTAGGGCCATTCATCCGATTACCGGGGCTGAAGTGCCCGTGTGGATAGCCAATTTTGTCCTGATGCAGTACGGTTCCGGTGCGGTAATGGCCGTTCCCGCACACGATCAGCGCGACTGGGAATTCGCACAAAAATACCAATTGCCTCTGAAAGAAGTCATCAAACCCGTTGAGGGCACCCATGACTACAGCCAATCGGCTTTTACCGGCGAAGGCGAGTTGATTCATTCAGAGCCATTTAACGGACTTACGTCCGCTCAGGCGATTAAAACCATTTCAGCCTACATTGAAGAACACGAGCTGGGTAAAATCACAGTGAATTATCGCCTTCGTGACTGGGGCGTTTCAAGGCAGCGCTACTGGGGTACACCGATTCCCATGATTCATTGTGAAGAATGCGGCATTGTCCCCGTACCCGAAGATCAATTGCCCGTTGAACTCCCGGAAAACATTCAATTCTCAGGCAATGGCTCGCCCTTGGCCCAGTGCAATGACTTTCTGCATACCCAATGCCCCAAGTGCGGACAGGATGCGACGCGTGAAACCGATACCTTCGATACCTTCGTGGAGTCCTCCTGGTACTATGCCCGTTTTGCCTGCAAAGGCCAGGACAACGCCATGCTTGACGATCGCGCCAAGTACTGGACACCGGTGGATCAATACATTGGCGGGATTGAGCATGCGGTCATGCATTTACTCTATGCCCGCTTTTTCCATAAATTGATGCGAGATGAAGGTCTGGTCAATTCCGATGAACCCTTCAAGGCATTGCTGACTCAGGGTATGGTGCTTAAAGACGGCCATAAAATGTCCAAGTCCTTGGGCAATATCGTTGATCCAAATCACCTCATTGATACCTACGGCGCCGACACAGCCCGTCTGTTTGTGATGTTTGCAGCACCGCCAGAACAATCCCTGGAATGGTCCGATACCGCCGTAGAGGGGGCTCATCGTTTCCTCAAGCGCATCTGGGCCTTCGCGTATCAACATCAGGACCTGATTAAAGAAGCCAACAATGCCATTTCGGACGGCAATGGGCACGTTGATTGGCAACACGCTGAAAGCCGGCTTAAAAAGTCACGCATGGCCGTCAATCAGATTCTCGCACAGGCCAGCAATGATTATGAAAAGCACCAGTTCAACACGGTGGTTTCAGGCTGCATGAAATTATTTAATGAATTATCGGCCTATTCTGTTGAAACGGAAGACGACAAGTATTTTATTCATGCAGGCATGAGTATTTTATTGCGCCTGTTAGCGCCGATCACCCCGCACATTGGTCACCATTTGTGGCAGCAGCTTGGCTATGATCGTGTGATCATCGATGCGCCCTGGCCCAAGGTTGATAAAAGTGCGTTGAAAAGCGACGAGCTCGATTTTGTTGTTCAGGTTAACGGCAAACTGCGTGCGCAATTCAGTGCGGACAGTGACAGCGATGAAAACACACTGATTCAACTGGCAAAACAGCATGCCCATGCGTTCATCGAGGACAAAGCCATTAAAAAGGCCATTGTGGTTATGCACCGCCAATTAATCAATCTGGTTGTCGGCTGATGCGGAAGCGACTTGTTCTTTTAAGCTTAGTCAGTCTGCTCGCAGCCTGCGGCTTTAAATTGCGCGGCGTAGCAGAAATGCCGCGCTGGCTCAATCATGTCGCGGTGGTCATCCAGGATGCTCACCGCGATTTAGGCCCGCTGCTGAAAGAGCAACTGGAGGCTTACAACATCGTGGTTGTCCCCAATCCTGCCGAAGCCCAGTACTTGCTTATTGTCGAGCGGGACCACAACCAGCAGCAGCTGACCAGCGTCAGTGCCAGCACCACTCCCCGTCAATATCAACTGGTGTACACTGTTCGTTTTTCCTTGGTTAAAAGGAAGGGACCTGTAATGATTCGCTCAACGCAAGTGGGGGTATCGCGGCAATTGACAGTCAACAATGATCGAATTTTAGGTTCAGACTTTGAAGAATCCACTCTGTATAATGAAATGCGACGGGATGCCGTGATGCAAATCCTTATTCGCTTGAATCGTAAGCCGCAATAGTAAACACCATGTTAATAAAACATCAGGATATCCGCTTTCAGGTCAATCCCCCCTTATCAGCCATTTATGTCTTGATCGGGCAGGATACCTTTCTTATCGACAAGGCGATCACCACGTTAAAGCAAACCTGGAACTCTTTGCATTCTCAAGGCAGTGATGTCAAGGTAATGGATATCGAGTCTTCCGGTGATTGGGCCAGACTGATGGATGCAGCGACTAATTATTCCCTGTTTGCTGAAGCGACCCTGGTGGATGCCCGCTATGCGAAAAAATCCTTAGACAGTGAAGGAAAAGCCTTTTTTGAATCGTATTTAGCCCGTGTCAATTCTGACTGCTTACTCCTTCTGCGTGCGCCTGATCTGACACAAAAATCATTGCAGTTCCTGGTCAATCATCCTCAGGTGACTCTGGTACAGACCAAAGCCCCGGATAAGGCGGCCGTGCAGCGCTGGATGAAAGAGCAATTAACCCAGCATGCCATTCGCTATCAGGCGGCAGTACTGCCATTGATTGAGCAATATACTCGCGGCAACTTAGCCGCCTGCGCGCAATTATTGGACAAAATCAAGATCACCCATGATCTTGAGCATGAATTAACGATTACGCTGGTGAAGCAATACCTGTTTGATCAGGCCCAGTATCAATTGTTTGAATTAAGCGACGCCTGCCTGCTGGGCGATACCGCTCAGGCCTTGCTTATACTGCGGCATGCCGCTGAAAACCGGGTGGAATGGACACTGATTTTATGGGTTCTGGCTCAAGAAGTGCGTCTTTTACTGCAACTCCATCACAGCAATCACCGAAACCTTCCTTTTTCCACCACCCTGAGTCAGTTAAAGATATGGCCACAACGCGGCAAACTTTACCAGACCGCTTTAAAAAGGCATACTGAGGAAGGGTTATCCAGCTTGTTGGCGTTTTGTGGCAAACTGGATACACTAATCAAAACAAGCCAGACTCCGCAGACTCCCCGTCATTTCGAATTGCTGGTCGTGGGTTTATGCTCGGGTCAACAGGTCCTATTATCTTGAATAACCTCATTCTTTATGGCGGCACCTTTGACCCGGTTCACCAGGGCCATATGAATACAGCCCTGGCTGTGCAGAATCATTTTCATTTTGATTGCTTTTCTTTTCTTCCCTGCAGGATTCCTTTATTGAAGGAAGAAGCACATGCGTCTGGAGAACAGCGTGTGGCCATGTTGACGCTTGCTTTAGCGGAGTTGCCGGCAACGTTGAACTTTAAAATCGATTGCACTGAAATTGAACGGGACTCCCCTTCTTACATGGTGACAACGTTAAGCCAATTGCGAGAGAAACGAGGTGATGAATTCCCTATTACTCTGCTCCTTGGTCAGGACACCTTTTATCAACTCCCGGCCTGGCACCAATGGGAAAAGCTGCTTGGTCTGTGTAATCTACTGGTTATAAAACGTCCTTCTGTCGTCGTTCAGCCTCCCAAGGCACTGCAGTTGCTGTTACGCCATCATGAAAATCAGCAAGAAGGTTTGCTTTTGACAGAAAAGGCAGGCGTCATTCAACAGTTTAATGCGGGGCAATACCCCATTTCTTCAACTGAAATCCGAAGGCGATTGCGTGAGGGCGAGTCCATCAGCAGCGGCATGTTACCCATTTCCGTCATGGAATACATCAACGCCCATGGTTTGTACCGCTAAGAACAACCGGCTACTCGACTCCGATCCATTTTCAAATCTCATCGAAATTGGTAAATTCCAGATCCTTGGAAGCGTTCGCCACAATTTTCTGGGTATCGATGAGTTGAACCTTTTTGATAAAATCAGGCAGCATGCTATAAAGCCATTGCACAATGGGGTTAAATTTGGCATAGAGACGGGAATTTTTTGAATATTCCTCATGGGGCATGGACGTCATCTGAATAACCAGCATAATCAGAGACACAATAAAAACACCACGAACAAAACCAAAGGCCATGCCCAATAAACGGTCAGTGCCGCTTAATCCTGTACGTTTGAGAATAAAACTTAATATCGCGTTAACGATGGCTCCAACCAGCAAAGTAGACAATAGAATGACTACAAAGCCTGCCCCCTTCCGTGCCGTCGGATCCTGAATGTAGGGTTGAAACCAGGGACCCACCACATCGGTGTAGCTATAGGCCAGCCAGAGGGCTAAAATCCAGACGACTAAGGCGATGAGCTCTTTGATAAAGCCACGAAACAAACCAGTAATAACCGAAAGCCCGATAATCGACAGAATGACTAAATCAACCCAGTACCATTGCATGCCTAACTAACCCTGGTGGTAACGATGAATCCATTCAACTGGATGGCACTGGCCAGTTGCTGCTGTAATTTCTGGGCTTGCTGACGTTCTTTCATGTTGCCAACAATCACTTTATAAACAGTGCCTTTGTTATCGACTACTTTATTAAAGCGAGCCTGATACCCTTTGCTCTTTAAACGCGCAATTAACGCCACGGCATTGCGTTGTTGAGAAAACGTCGCTAACTGAACAGCATAACCGTAACGTGCCGCGGCATTAGCCGTCGAAATGGGCTTGTTGACTGCCGGGCTTGTTTTCTTGACAGCCACCTGAACGGATGTCGACTTACTAACCGGCTTAACCAGCGCAGGTTTTTTAATTTGAGTGAGACGCGTCGGCTGAGCCTGGGTTTTGACAACCGCAGGTTTTATGTCAGCCATTGCGATGGTCGGAATATTTTTTCCAGGTTTTTCTTCGGCGACAATGGTCGGGCCTTTATTCATCTGGCTTAAGGGTTCAGCCTTCGCCAGGGTCGATGCAGGCCTTGCTTCTTCATCAATCGGAGGAATGTCGACATGGGCCACTTTCACCGTTTTAAACATTTCCTTTTCGTCCGGCATGGACACTTGCGGTAACGCAGGTTTCGGCGGCAGTTTAACCGACATGCTGACGTTGTCATCAAATCGCTGGCTGGATTTTTTCATAATGGCCGGCATAAAAATAGCCACAACTGACAAAATGACGGCAATGCCTACCAAGCGATGCTTGACGCGCTCATCCATAGTAAATTTCATATTAAACCCCTTCGCTCAAGTTTTCATTACTTACCGCCGGTAATACAGCACACACAGTAAAAAATGAACCATAAACTAAAATCAAATCACCAGCAGAAGCCTGTTGGCAAGCCGCTTTGTACGCGGCCGATGGACTATTATGACACAAAACGTCGTCAATGCCATGGTTTGCAAACGCCTGAAGCAGTTGTTCGCTCGTCGCAGCCCGCTTGCTCTGGAGTAAAGCAGGATACCAACACGCAACCCATGGGCTTAACGGAGCGATAATGCCGGTCAGATCTTTATCGCCAAGCGCAGAAAAAACGGCATGAATGCGTCGTCCTGAATACTGTTTTCCTATATGGTCTGCAAGATACGCTGCCGCTTGCGGATTATGAGACACGTCGAATAATACCGTATGATGCCCTGTTTCAATCACCTGCTGACGCCCTTTAAGCGTTAAACCGCTTAATCCCTCAGTAATCTGGGTAGGCGTCACAGGCAAATGATCATTGAGGTAGCGGGAAGCCATCATGGCGGCGGCCAAGGCATTCCCATGCAGAAAGGGTTCTCTGCAATGCAGTGTTCCCTGACTGTCTGTAAACGTCAATTGCTGCTGGTCAATCCGGTAGTGGTAGTGCTGTCCGTTGACCGCATGGGGACAACGCAGCGCATGGACTGCAGACAGGATACTCAAAGGCGGTAAAGTATCCGCATAAATAACGGGTTTACCTTCCCGTAATATTCCGGCTTTCTCAGCGCCTATCTTTTCCAGGGTGTCTCCCAGATAATCCTGATGATCGTAATCGATGGTGGTTATAATGGCCAAATCGGCATCCACAATATTTGTGGCATCCAGCCGACCGCCGATACCCACTTCAAGAATGATCAAGTCCAGCGGCGTTTGGTGAAACAGATAAAGCGCCGCTAAGGTCGCCATTTCAAAATAAGTCAGATGGGTTTCGCCGCGCCCTTCTTCAATTGCTGATAAAGCGTCCACCAGGGCCTTGTCAGAGACAGGGGCGCCGTTGATTCGGATGCGCTCATTAAAGTGCAGGACATGCGGCGAGGTGTAGGCACCGATTTGATAGCCGCCGCTGCGATAGAGGGCTTCCAGTGAAGCCACGGTCGACCCCTTCCCATTCGTTCCAGCCACCGTAATCACTTTGGCATGGGGTCTAAGCAGGTCTAACTGGCCGGCAACACGGGCGATGCGGGCCAATCCCAGCTGGATTTCTTTTTTATGCCGGCTTTCAAGAACAGTCAACCAGTGTTCAAGCGACCAGCTGCGGTAGTCAGTGGCGTGCGTCACGATGCGATAATTTGGCAACCAATTCTGCAACCGTCGAGCGAAGAAGCCTGCGCTCAACAATCATATCAATGTGGCCGTGCTCCAGCAGGAACTCACTGCGCTGAAACCCTTCTGGCAAGGTTTGCCGCACGGTTTGTTCGATGACTCGCGGGCCTGCGAAACCGATTAAGGCATTGGGTTCGGCCAGAATGAGATCACCTAAACTCGCAAAGCTTGCTGAAACCCCGCCCATGGTGGGATCGGTCAAGACCACAATGAAAGGTAACCGGGTTTCTGAGAAGCGGGCTAAGGCAGCCGATGTCTTGGCCATCTGCATCAACGAGAAAAGCCCTTCCTGCATGCGGGCACCGCCGCTGGCGGTAAAACAGATGTAGGGGCGTTTTTCCGCCGTGGCGGTGTTGATGGCCCTGACAAATTTTTCCCCGACGGTAGCCCCCATGGAGCCCCCCATAAAATTAAATTCAAACGCGCTGACCACAACGGGTTGCTGAAAAAGGTTGCCCTTGGCAACAATGAGGGCTTCCTTCTCGCCAGTGGCTTTTTGTGCCTGACTGATTCGATCTTTGTATTTTTTAGAGTCCTTGAATTTAAGTCGATCGATGGGTTCCAGGTTGGCCGCTATTTCCTCCTGACTCCCTTCATCCAGAAACTGGGCAAGCCGCTCACGCGCGGTTAAGCGGTGATGATGATTACAACTGGCACAGACCGAGAGGTTTTTTTCAAGCTCGGAGCGATATAATACCGAATTACAGCCCTGGCATTTTACCCATAGCCCTTCAGGCACCCCTTTTTTCTGGGATGTTTCGGTTCTGATTTTTGAAGGTAATAATTTTTTAAGCCAACTCATAAATAAGAATCCGTCATGATCTTAAACGGCACATAGTATAACCTGAAAATTACCTGAGAGCTTGCTTTTCTTCAAGAAAACAAAGAATTCTTTCAGCGCAAGTGCTTGAGGCAATAGAACAAAAACCTGTCTTTTTCAAGAAAAACCAATTCAACCCTAAAGTTCCCTTTTTTTATTCCGATAACAAGTGTGGGTACGGTGAATAACAATAATAACAGGATTCACCGAGAACAAAGCAGATCCCATATCCAGGGATTCAGGTGAGGAGATTTTATTATGGCTCAAGTGGTTAATACCAACGTCATGTCGCTTAACGCACAACGTAACTTAAACAGTTCGCAAAAAACGATGTCAACCGCTATTCAACGGTTGTCTTCCAGCTTGCGAATCAACAGCGCGAAAGATGATGCTGCAGGCTTGGCAATTTCTGAACGCATGACCGCTCAAATAAGAGGGATGAACCAGGCTGTTCGTAACGCGAACGATGGTATTTCCCTGTCGCAAACGGCTGAAGGTGCCATGGGTGAAACCACCAACATCCTTCAACGTATGCGTGAGCTTGCCCTGCAATCAGCGAACTCAACCAACAACTCCGGTGACCGTCAGGCCATCCAGGAAGAGGTGAATCAGCTGCAGGCAGAGTTAAACCGTATTGCCAACAATACTGAGTTTAACGGTCAGCGCATTCTGGATGGTTCTTTCTCAGGTGCCAGCTTCCAGGTCGGTGCCAATGCCAACCAAACCATCAGCTTCGCTATCGGCAGCGTAAAAGCGTCGTCAATCGGCGGTATCGCGGCTGAAGATGGGACGGAGGTGGCCGCTGCGGCTGCAACCGACATTACCATCTCCATCGGCGGCGGTGCAGCAACAACCATCAACTCCAGTGCCGGTTTCGCAGGCTCAGCAAACGGTCAGGATGCCACCTCAGCTTACGCTAAGGCTGCAGCCATCAATGATGCCGGTGTTTCAGGCTTGAGTGTGACGGCGACCACGTCAGGTACGCAAACGGTAGGTGCTATCGGCGGTACAGCGGCTGACACTTATAACCTGACAATCAACGGCGTGGCAGTATTCACCAACGAAGACGTCGCCACTGCGCTGAGTAACTCAGACCTTCGCGATGCCATCAACGGCGTCAGTGACCAAACCGGGGTTATTGCCAGCTTAAACGGCGGTGACTTGACCCTGACGGCAGCTGACGGACGCAACATCACGGTCACTGAGAGTGGTACCGGCTTCACCGCAGGTACTGACGGTATCAGCGTCACCGGTGGTGACTTTGACGGTGTCTTGCGCGGAAGTCTGTCAATCAGTGCCGTGGATTCCATCGCCATCGGCGGTACGGTAGCTAACCTGGGCTTGTCTGCAGCCATCGCTAAAGACTCGCTGGGTGTGGATTCAATCGATGTCAGCACAGCTTCTGGCGCTCAAGAAGCCATCAAGCGTCTTGACTCCGCATTGAACTCCGTTACTTCCAACCGCGCAGCAATGGGTGCTCTGCAAAACCGCTTCGAGTCAACCATTTCGAATCTGCAAAACGTAGCAGAAAACCTCTCTGCTGCACGTAGCCGAATTCAAGATGCTGACTTTGCTGCTGAAACGGCCAACCTAACCAAGGCTCAGATTCTGCAACAAGCTGGTACTGCCATGCTTGCTCAGGCTAACAGCATACCGCAATCCGTGCTGTCACTCCTTGGTCGATAAGCGAGGACACTTCATGCAGGGCAACCTGCATGAAGTGCGTTTTACCCTCTGATAATGAGGGTAAGGAGTTATAAATGATTATCGATGGACCCAATGATTTACTGCCTTTAAAGCTGGATGCAAACAACAACATCGCCACACAAAAAGTCTCTGACGACAGCTTGAATGTGAATGCCCCCCCTATCGCTAAAACCAATAATGACAATAACGTACAGATCAGGCAAGCCCTGGATGAAGCCACTGGTCTTTTGCAAACGATAGTGACGGATAAGCTATCCGAGGAAGTGATACGAAAAATGCCGCCCGATGAGTACCTGAAGCTACTCTCTCTTTTGGATGAAATGATAAGCGGCTCGGTTGATAACCGGATATAACATCAGATAATTGCAAGTTGGTATTCTTCTTGCAATTATTTTTTACTGTAACGTCTCATGAAGAGACCTCTTTGATAAGGAATTGATTGTGGCCAGTATCTCTCCAACCGGCGGTTCCAGTCTCGACATCAAAGCCATTGTCGATGCCCTGGTAGCCGCCGACATCACGCCGGCAAAATCCCGTCTCGATAAGCTTGAAGCGAGCTATACGACGAAATTGTCTGCCGTGGGGCAGATCAAGGGGAGCTTGGCAAAATTGCAAACCGCGATGATGAAGCTGAGCGATTTACAACAATTTTATGCCATGAAGAGCACAGTCAGCGATCCCAACCTGTTTTCCGCCAGCGCCAGCACAGAGGCGGTCCCGGGCGTGTATGATGTCGAAGTCCGCTACCTGGCCAGCCGCCAGAGTCTGGCATCTTCTCCTGTCGCATCGGCCAATACGGTGGTCGGAAACGGCAGCATCACCATTGATTTTGGTACTTACAGCAATGATTTATCCACCTTTACGGCCAATCCCGACAAACAAGCGGTGACTATCAATATCGCTCCGGGTCAAAACACCCTGCAGGCTATCCGCGACGCCATCAACGCGAACGGCTCCGGCGTTAAAGCCGCGATTGTTCAGGATTCACAGGGAGCACGCTTGACCTTAAGCAGCCCGGATACCGGTAAAAACCTGGCCATGAAAATTTCAGTGAATGACGCCGACGGCAATAACACCAATGGCGCCGGCCTGTCCGCATTGGCCTATGATCCAACGGCTGGCATTACCAACCTTCAGGAAACCGCCGCCGCCAGGGACAGTGAAATTAAAATCAATGGCCTGACGCTGACTCAGAGCACCAATCAATACAAAGATGCCTTAGCCGGCGTGACAATCGACTTGAGAAAAGCCGATTTAGGCACCACCTACTCGCTGACCATTGAAAACAACAAGGCACAACTCACCGGCTTTGTGAATGAGTTTATCAAACAGTTTAACGAAGCCATGACCACACTGAACAATTTGACTGGATACAACAAAGAGACCAAGCAAGGCGGTCTTCTCCAGGGCGATGCCAGCACACGAAACCTCAAATTAAGCATCAGCAAAATTATAAGCCAGCCCATTGATACAGGCGACAGCGCGATCAATTCGTTGGCAGACATTGGTATTAAAACCGATGCAAAAGGCTTATTGACTTTAAACACCGCCGATTTTGATGCGGCGGTCAATGATCATTATGACGCCATAGGCAGTCTTTTTGCTAAAACTGCGGTGGCTTCGGACAGCAATATCCGCATTAAATCAGTCGGTGCCGATGTCAAGGCAGGGAGCTACGCCATCAACATCAGCAGCTTTACCGCCGGGGTTACCTTAGCCGGTACGATTGGCGGTCTATCTGCCACCTCCAGCGATGGCCTGACGCTCAAGGGCAGTGGTGCATTAAAAAATCTTTCCCTTCAAGTCATCGGCGGCAGTACGGGGGATCGAGGCAGTGTCGTTGTCAGCGACGGCATAGCCGCTCAACTCAATAACCTGGTGACCGATTATTTAGGCGACAAGGGCGATTTGGCCAATCGAACCAAGCAGCTAAACGACAATTTAAAGGATCTGGACAACCAGCGTTTACGTTTGGATACCCACATGACCAGCCTGAGAAAGCGTTATACCGCCCAATTTACCCGCCTGGATGTCCTGCTTTCATCATTACAGGACACCAGTGCGTTTTTAACGCAGCAACTGGCTAATTTACCAAAAATAAATTCGTAGGGACCATGATGAAAAATCCATACACTGAAGCAGTTAATCAATACAAGTCCATCGAGTTGCAAACCCGTATTGAATCGGCCTCGCCACATCAACTGATTGATTTGCTCCTGCAGGGCGCCCGCTCGCACATTGCCACCGCCCAGGGAAATATTCAGCGCAATCAAATCAGTGAAAAAGGCGAGCACATCGGCAAGGCCATCAGCATCATTGAGGGACTTAAAACCAGTCTGAATCATGAAAAAGGCGGAGAACTGGCGAGTAATCTCGACAAATTATATGACTACGTGCAACAAATTCTGTTAAAAGCCAACATTGATAACAGCGTGGACTTACTGACGCAAGGGAACCTGCTGCTGGCTGAAATCCATGAGGCCTGGCAACAGATAAAAAAGGACAATCCCGAATTTTAGCGGTTTTTTGTAAAGTTTTTAACCTGTTTGCCGTTACGTGACATCAAAGCACAGACAAATCGAGGTGATCATTATGAAGAGATTACCTGTACTAATAATAATGCTGCTGGCATGGACATCACCAATCTGGTCAGAAACGCGATTTGGTGAAACCCTTTGCAACAACCCGGACTATTTTTGCATCAAGGTGAAGGCAGGGGAAAACTGGAGCAGGCTTTTTCCCAATCCTGAAGCCAAGGACATCGTCCGCCGCATCAATCGGATGAACGTGAACCTGCGCCCCGGAATGATTATTGCCGTTCCTAAAAATTTGGATCGCCTGACCATCTATGATGTCTCTCCTTTTCCACGCTACATTGAATCAGATGGCGAGAAAACCATCTACGTCAGCCAGAATAAACTGGCCTGGGCAGCGTATGATGAGGATGGCGAATTACTCTGGTGGGGCCCGATTTCTTCAGGAACCGATCATTGCTCAGGCGTTATCGGCGGGTGTTCGACCCCCACCGGTTCGTTTCGAATTATCCGCAAACAGGATATCGATTGCATCTCCACTGCCTTTCCAAGACGGGCGGACGGCAATAACGGCGGTGCGGAAATGCCTTTCTGCATGCACTTCTTCAGGGGTTATGCGCTGCATGGCAGCGAAACCGTGCCCGGTTATCGCGCCAGTCACGGCTGCGTCAGGATGTTCACCGAGGATGCGCGCTGGCTCAATGAGGAATTTGTTGATGTCCCTGGCGATGGCATGCGGGGCACCCGCGTGATCATTGACGCGGTACAGCATTAATCACTCGCTGCGCGCTGCCTATTGCAACAGGGAAAACGATCCTTTCACACCATTGGCGGCAAGGCGCATTTTCAGGCTTTCGGTCATGGCTTTGTTGGCAAACGGCCCGACTCTGACGATATACCGGTGCTGATAATTTTCTATAAAGACCGGCGAGGGCGTCAGTTTAGCGAGCTTTTGGCGCAGGGCGTTGGCCAAATCCTGCGAGTTAAACGCGCCCGCCTGAACATAATAGTAAGCCACATGTTGACCAGCGGGTGATTTGACTGTCAGTGCCTCAATTTCAACCGGTGCCGTTCCTTTGGGCAATAAGCCCAATTTGGTAGCGGCCGCATAGGATAAATCAATCACTCGATCGGCATGAAAGGGGCCTCGATCATTGACTTTTACAATCGCTTCGCGCCCATTACTTAAATTTCTAACACGCACATAGGATGGCAAGGGCAAGGTTTTATGTGCAGCGGTCATGGCATACATGTCGTAATCATCGCCGCTGGATGTCCTGCGGCTATGAAATTTTGTCCCATACCACGATGCCATGCCGCGGGTTTTATACCCGCTCGCCGATCGCATCACTTCGTATTTTCTGCCATTGACGGCATAGGAATCGGGGTTACCGTAACGGCTTAAAGGCTCATTGGCCGGTTTGACTTTCTGAAACGTCTTAGGCAGCGGTCCTTTGGGGGCGCCATCCTGTTGCGTTGGACTAAAGTGCTTCGGAGCATTTGACCGGGCTGAGGGATGACTGCCGGGCTGATTGACCTGCGAGTGTTGAGCGCAACTGCATAACACCAGAATCAGAAATAAACATAAAAACCGCATGACCTTACCTAATTTTTCTTATTTTTCGCATTAATATATACAATGCCGCCCGCGATTAAAATACTCCAGAGGTCTTTGGTTGCTTAAACAGGCATGTTAAGATTAGCGATTTTGTAATATTGAGAATAATAAACATGAAACAAATGCGTTTTTATTTAGGCATGATGCTGCTGCTCTCACTGCTGGCTCCGGTGACGTACGCTGATTCGGTATTGCCTACCGCCTCACCAAAGCCCATGCTGGTGAACAGCAAGCCGTTAATTACCCCCTCCCCGCCGCTGGTGAATGCCAAAGCCTTTATTCTCATCGATGTCGACAGCGGTAAAATTATCGCCGAGAAAAACAGCGACCTTAAATTGCCGCCAGCCAGCCTGACCAAGATGATGACGCTGTATGTTATTTCCAATGCCTTAAACAATGGCCAGATTCACCTGACTGACAATGTGAGGATTAGCCGCGATGCCTGGAAAACAGCCGGTTCACGCATGTTTGTGAAAGAAGGGCAACAGGTAGCCATCGAAGATTTGTTAAAAGGAATCATTGTCGACTCTGGTAACGACGCCTGTGTTGCCATGGCCGAGCACCTTGGCGGCAGCGAACCTGGGTTTGCGGACATCATGAACCAGCAGGCACAAAATCTGGGCATGAAAGACAGCCACTTTACGGACAGTACCGGCCTGCCTGACGAGCGCCTTTACACCACCGCAAAGGACCTGGCAATTTTAGGCCGAGCGCTGATCAATGACTTTCCCCAGTATTACCACTGGTATAAGCAAAAATGGTATACCTACAATGGCATTCGCCAACCTAATCGCAACCGCCTCTTATGGCGCGACAGCCAGGTTGACGGCTTAAAAACCGGCCATACCAACGATGCCGGTTTCTGCCTGGTGGCGTCTGCTAAACGCGACACCATGCGTCTACTGTCGGTAGTGCTTGGCGCGCCGAATGATTCCGTACGGGCTGACGACAGCGAACGCCTGTTGAATTACGGCTTCCGTTTCTTTGAAACCCACGAATTGTACAAAGCCGGGAAAACCATTACGGAAATGCCCGTTTACAAAGGGGAAGACAATACCCTGGCAATCGGTGTATTGCAAAACAAATTCGTTACCATTCCCAACGGCCAGTATCAGCGCTTAAGCATCACGACCAAAGTCCCTTCCACCCTGATCGCACCGGTTAAAAAAGGCGACAAAATCGGGGAAATGATTATTAAGTTCGATGACAAGGTCATCGATACCCATCCCCTGTACGCGTTGAATTCCGTTGAATCCGGCGGCTTCTTCAAGCGCAGCAAAGATTCCGTTCGCCTGGCGTTCAAACGCTGGTTCGGCTAGGATTCGACGATGCCAGGCGTAGTGTATGTTAATGGCCAATATTGCCTCGCGCATGAGGCCAGCATTTCGGTGTTTGACCGCGGTTTTCTGTTTGGCGATGCCGTGTATGAAGTCATCCCTGTTTACGGTAGCCGGCCTTTTGCGCTGGAAAAACACCTGCTGCGTCTTGAGTCAAGCCTTGCCAAGGCCCGCATCCCCAATCCACCCTGCGACTGGGTCGCCCTTTTTCAGGAACTCATCCGCCAAAATGGCGGCGGCGACCTGCAACTCTATCTGCAAATCACCCGAGGCAACCAGGGGGTGCGTAAGCACGATA
This sequence comes from Legionella taurinensis, assembly GCF_900452865.1. Lineage (NCBI taxonomy): Bacteria > Pseudomonadati > Pseudomonadota > Gammaproteobacteria > Legionellales > Legionellaceae > Legionella > Legionella taurinensis. The sequence goes on along the minus strand of NZ_UGOZ01000001.1, from coordinate 1,589,439 downwards.
TCCCTGCGGGGCTTGCACCGAGCGTCATTGCCTTTACCCTTCACACGCCTTACCCTGTGTTCGCAGAGCAACAGAAAGGCCTGCAAGCAAAACTGGTGGAAGATATCCGCTGGCAGCGCTGCGATATAAAAACCACGTCGCTGTTGGGTAATATCCTGGTGAATGACGATGCCGTGTCTCATGGTTATCATACCGCCCTGTTGATTCGGGATGGCTTCGTTACTGAAGGCAGCGCCAGCAATCTGTTTATTGTTGATCGCGAGGGGCAGGTCAAAACGCCGCCCCTCAATCACTCTTGTTTGCCTGGCATCACCCGTGAAATATGCCTGGACTTACTCCGTAAAACGGATATCGTCTTCAGCGAAGAACCCTTGCCGGTGCAAACCGTTCTCAATGCCCGGGAAGTCTGGATAACCAGTACAACCAAAGAACTTTATCCTGTTACCCGCATCGACGAGACAGTAATAGGAAACGGCGTGGGAGGCCCCTGTTGGCGGCAGCTCCACGAGCGCTATCAACAACTGACTGGAAAAGCTTATGACTGACAAAAAAACCTTCATGCAGTTCCCCTGTCAATTTCCAATTAAAATTATTGGTTTGAATTCACTGACTTTCAGCGAAGAAATCACCACCATCGTCACCCGGCACTTCCCGGAAACGGAAGAACAGGCCATTGTTTGCAAGGACAGCAAGGAGGGTAATTATTTGTCCATTACCGCCACAGTGTATGTGCTTGATCAAGCCTCGCTGGATGCACTCTACCAGGAATTAAGCAGCCATCCTTCCATAAAAATGGTGCTTTAAATGATCATCAGCCGCCACCTGGGACAACAGCCCTACCTTGAAACATGGGAACAGATGAAACAGTTTACGCTCTCGCGCACTGAAGCCACAGCGGATGAACTGTGGCTGCTGGAGCATCCTCCTGTTTATACCCAGGGCCAGGCTGGTAAAGCGGAACATGTCCTTAACCGCAATGCCATTCCCATTGTCCAATCGGACCGCGGCGGTCAGGTAACCTATCATGGTCCTGGGCAACTGGTGGCTTACGTGCTGATGGATATCCGCCGCCGTAATCTGGGTATCCGTACGCTGGTGTGCCACCTTGAAACCATACTCATCGCCGTATTGCAGGAATACGGTATTTCAGCGGAAACGCGATGCGGCGCCCCGGGTGTGTATGTCGATAATAAAAAAATTGCATCCATTGGCTTAAGGGTCAAAAATGGCTGCACTTACCATGGGATTGCTTTAAATGTCGCGATGGATCTGGCGCCGTTTAAGGCCATTAATCCCTGTGGTTTTTCCCAATTGGAAATGACCCAGGTAAGCGATTATTCTATTTATCCCACGGTCGCTGAGACCGCCGAGAAATTTAAACACCTCTTTCTCAGGCAATTTGAAAAGCACGGACTATGACTTTATTTGCTGAGTACATACAACCGGTTACCGCCTGGCTCCATGCGCATCCGCACTGGGCTTTGATTTTTACATTTTTGATTTCATTTACCGAATCGTTAGCCATTATCGGCAGCGTCATCCCCGGTTCAGTGACCATGACCGCGATCGGCATTCTCGCGGGCTCCGGGGTGATGCGCATTGATTTAACCCTGCTGGCAGCCATGCTTGGCGCGGTGGCGGGCGACAGCGCCAGCTACATGCTTGGTTACACCTTCAGCGACAAGCTCGGCACCATCTGGCCGTTCAGCCGCTACCCGCAGTGGTTGACCTACGGCAAGGATTTCTTTACCCGCCATGGCGGCAAAAGTGTTTTGATTGGTCGATTTGTAGGCCCCCTGCGCTCGATAATCCCGGTTATTGCCGGGATGATGCACATGAGTCACCTGCGTTTTTACATTGCCAATGTCATTTCGGCCATTGCCTGGTCTATTCTGTATGTGCTCCCGGGCATTCTGATTGGTGCAGCCAGCAATGAACTGGCACCGGAAAGCGCGACCAAACTGTTTGTCTTTGTATTGATAGTGCTTGGGGTTATCTGGCTTGCCAGTGTACTGGTGAAATGGTTGATCATTCGCTTAAATCGTTTTCTTAAAACACACCTTCATGATTTCTGGGCCTGGTCAGCCTGTCATCCCCATTTAGCGCGTTTTTTTCAATTCATTACCCCCGCCGAAGAAACCAACCATTACGCGACAGCCGGCCTGGTTCTGTTGTTCCTTGTTTGTTTTTTAAGCTTCTGGTTGGTCACCATTCTGGCACTGCATCATGGCTGGGTCACCGGTGTCAACCAACCGGTTCATTTGCTTTTACAAAGCATACGGACTGCGTCTTTCGACAGTTTTTTTATCGTCTCAGCTCAACTGTGCAGTCCTCTCACGCTAATCACCCTGACAGCGTCCATTGTTTTCATCACGGCTTATTACCGCGACTGGCGCACGCTGGCCTTCTTTGTAAGCCTGCTGCTCAGTACCACCGTGTTGCTGTTACTGACCCATTGGCTTATTCCTACCCAACGGCCCAGCGGATTGCTGGAAGTGAAACCCGGCCACTCTTACCCCGCCATTCAGTTAACCTATGCCACGGCCATTTTTTCTGCGCTCCTGTATTACATCGGTCAGTATGGCAATAGCCGCATCAAGCCTACGATCAATTTAATTTTTAATCTGGCCTTGCTCGTCGCCGGTTTTGCCAATTTATACCTCGGTGATCACTGGTTTACCGATATCCTCGGGGCTTACCTTGCGGGACTTAGCTTAAGCGTGCTGCATTGGTTGTTTTATCGTCGTAGCCCCGCATCGGTCGCCTATTCATCTCACCTGGCCTCCAGTTTAGCCCTGCTGCTACTCGTGGGCTCCGCTTTAAGCGGTTTGATGAATTACAATCAGGAGCTGCGCGGCCATCAGCCTTATTTCGCGCAATATGTTTTCACCGACCAGCTCTGGTGGAATCAATCCAAACCGCTTCTACCGATTTATCGCGTGAACCGGCTGGGGCATCCAGTCAGTTACTTTAACCTGCAGTATGCAGGCACCGTAAGCCGCATAGAATCGTCGCTCAGCGCCTTTGGCTGGCGTAAACAGAATGAATCGCTCTACCGCTCCCTGCTTAAGCGCTTGAATGGCCATTCTTCCTATGCGGAAATGCCCTTGATGGCGCAGTTATACCAGAACAGAAAACCGGTCTTGATCATGACCTACGATCCCAAAGACGGCGGTCCCAGCCTGGTGTTACGGCTTTGGCGTTCCAATTACCATTTAAAGCACTACCGTCAGCCCATCTGGATTGGCAGCGTCCATTCTAAAGCGCTGTCCAAAAAGCTGATGGCAACCGAAACTAAAACGCCCCATCACCCGGCACTTTACTACGTTCGCATGGCCTTGTCCCAATACCTGCAGCGGGAAATCGCCCTACCGGTGAACCCATCGAAAAAGTTGCTTATCGATGTCGATCCCACGTTGTTGCTCATCAAGGAACTTGCACCGAGCGAGCTGTTTAATTTCACAGTTATACCTTATTATGAACACCCGCTGTCGCCGGCCGTAACCGATGACTTTCTGCGTTTTCAAGCCCGTTATTAATTAAAGAAAACCGCCGTTAATTTCGGGATTTACTAACGACAACATCCGCCCGTTGCGATACACTAGATACACTCAATTTAATTACAAAGGGCTGGCCACATGTACTACTTTAGTGATTATTTGCAGTTCATTTTTCCTTTTTTTACGCTGATGCTTTTAGTTATCGGCTTAACGACTCAACACCGCAATTCGCTTCTTGCAGCCTTGTGGTTGAGTCTGATTGCTACAATCCTGCATTATCAGACGGCAAGGGGAGAAATTCTTGGCAGCTATTTTGATTACAAACAAGCGGCCATTTACACAGTCAATCTGCTTGTTTTACTCATTTCATCCATTTATCTGGTAGCCGCCTCGATTAAAGAAAGCGCCAGAAAAGTTTTACGTTACGCAACCAGTCTGTTTTTTGCCTGTTTTGTAACCGGCGCCCTGTTATTACTGGTTAACATCTGGGTCAATGCTCACTTTTTAAGTGATCGCATGCCCAATACCCCCATTTTACAGGTGGCCACCTTTAAAAAGATGGATTATTGCGATTACCGTTATGTGTTTTACAAAGTCAGCCAGGAAGGAAAAATCAATTACATGTGCCCCAACCATTATGGTTTCGTGCCTTCCGAAGGCAGCCTGGATGCTGCTCCGCAATTTGTGATTAAACAGTTGCCTCCACAATTGCAAATTAAGTTTAAAAAGGATACCTTGAAAGGCAACAGTTAATGGTAAAAACCCGGCAGCAGGAAGAGAGGCATTAAATTTTGCAAAGTGGTTAAATTGTTCCATTTTGTGTTTATTTGATAACATGATGAAAATTTTTATGCTATGACTATTATGCGCATTCTATTCTTTACTGTTTTATATTTGGTTTGCAGTATGACCCTGGCGATGGCTCCCAAACTGAATTGGGATAAAGCGGTTGACAATGCCATCATCCGTTACGGTTTACGCACCGAACCCGAATTAAAACGCTTTTTTGCCAAAGCTCAGGTTGCCTATCCTCCAAAGGATGTGGCATTGCTGGCCTTTAAAAAAGAACGCCGCATTGAACTCTGGGCGAGAAATGATAATCAGGCCTGGCACTATATCCATACCTATCCATTAACAGCCTTCAGTGGACGTTTAGGGCCGAAATTAAAAGAACGGGATGGCCAGATTCCTGAAGGCATTTACCGTCTGGTGACATTTAACCCATTCAGCAGCATGCATTTATCCATGATGATTGATTATCCTAACAATTTTGATCGTCTGCAGGCCATTAAAGACGGCCGGCACCGGCTTGGAAATAATATTTTTCTGCATGGCAAATCGATGTCAGTAGGCTGTCTGGCCATCGGCGATCGCCCCATAGATCAGCTGTTCCTGCTGGCAAGACGAGTGGGGCTAAGTCATATCAAGGTGATTATAGCCCCCAATGACTTGCGCAAAGACAAGCCGGCCACTTCCAATTTTGCTCAGCCTCGATGGCTGCCTGAACTCTACAAGCAAATTGAGGCTGCTCTCAAACCGTTTGAAACCGGAAAGAAAATGTCTTAAGTTCGACTCGTTGCAATGGCAACATGGCTGTCTTTCTCAATGGAAGCGGTTGTCTTGCAGCCATGCACTGGATCCATCAAGGGCTTCCTGGTTTTTTCGCCAAAGGCTCTGAGGAAATCGGCGTATTGGTTTTCTTTAAAATCAAATCGCTCAGTTGTTTACTGAGCTGCTCTCTGATTAACTGCCTGGTTTCTGGCAAAAGAAACGTGATTGAATCAAAAAGGGGTTTGTAATTTTCATACTCATCACTCAGTGTTTTTGTACAAAATCCATTGATCTCGCATAAATAGTTATGGATATACTGAATGGTCGTATCGTTCTCCATTAACGGAAAATGACTGGAAAACTCCTTTTTGAATTGAGCTGGCTCGGCATGGGTGGCTTTTAGCAATAACAGCGTAAAGGCATCTAAACGATGCTGCCTTTCCTTCTCGTCAACGGTCTGATCAGCCATGGCGCCATAGACATTGTCGATAAAGTCTGCAACTCGTGCAAGGTATTCATTCATCTTTTGTTGATACGGTGGTACTTCTTTTTTATGAAAAGTCATCTCCCTCTCCAAAATGCCATTTTTCAGACCATTATATCCCCAGGGGCCCGATAGGCCTAATTTATTCCAGGAGGCGCGCTGGCCTGCTTTTGAAGCGGCATAACGGCTATCCGTTTATCAAGGTAATCCAGGACTACCTTATCCATATCAGGATGCAACAGGCATTCTTCCCTGAGCTTTCTAAGGCTGCCGAGTTCTCCATATAAGATTAGCTGATTTAATAAAGGTGTATCCGGGCCCTTTTCCATCAGCTTGATTTTCACCTCGACGGGATTAACAATGTCCATGATAATGACACCGTTTTTCTTTTCAAGAATGATGCAGGGCTTGCTTTCCTCGCCATTGAGAACGATCTTGAAACCGCGATCCATCGTGGCAAATAAAGAATCAATCTTGAACGAAGGGTCCTCCATTTTCCGGATGAATAAGCTGTCGGTGTTTTTTGCTTCACTGTTTAAACGCGATTTGTTAAAAAAGGACGCCATTGCCACCAGTGCCCCGCTGGTTTGGGTGATGGTCAAGGTTTTTTGATTGTTCATCGTATTAAGGGTCGCAATGAGCGGCGGGGTTTGTCCTTTAGGGATATTGGTATTATAAAGCTTGATGACGGTATTTTCCGGGCAGTACGCAATTAAATTGATGCTGGCTGTTTTGTGCATGTCAAGCAGGCTGGTGGTATTCACGTGTCGGCCCTTGTCAGCCGATCCGGAATCTTCCTGTATTGCACGAGCATAACACCGTTTGACCACCTCATCCACATTATCCAGGCAGGCGCACACAATAACGGAATTACTGTTCTTTTCCACCAATTCTCGATGAAACGATTTGTAGGTTACCCCATCCACAATGACATTCGGCCTTTCTTCTTTTTTCGCTTTCAAACGGGCCTCAACCAGTTCACCGACTAAATAGGCACTGTCCTGTGTACGAATAAAGACCTGGTCTGTTTCTTTCTGCTCGAAGGCCTGGGTATTGGGTTTACAGATTCCACGGTAATCATCGGTGGCTAAAGAAACATACTTCACTTTATCGCTTTCAGAAACATATTGACGGGAAATGGTACTTTTACCGCTTGCAGCAGGGCCTAAGAAAACAAAGTCCTGATTGTCTTCCAGTTTATAAACCGGTTTTTTAGCGAGCTGGGCTTTTGCCGCCAGATTGTCCATGTGTTTATCCAGGAAATCCGACATCAATTGATGGACGACCTGTTTGCGTATTTTATTTCTTTCTATCGCCATGCAGGCTTCAAATTTTTCACTGTAGATATCAGTACTCTCGTCAAGATGAGGGTAAAGAGTCGTCATTTTCAACCGTGCCCGGCTTAAGCACTGTTGATAGACGCCCGTGGTATCATGAGGCGTGAATACGTCATACCCCTGCTTCCATTGCTGGTTCAATTGAGAAAACGCCTCGCTGGAAATAAATTCCTGATCCTGACACAGCATCTGGGCGCATTCATTGACCTCTTCGATGTCAATTTGATAATCGGTAATCAAGCGCGCCGCCACGTGCAGTAACAATGCCGTGTTGATGGTCGGCACCAGAACATCAGTCAGCCATCCCTCCTGAGCAACATCAGCCTGGGCTAATTGCTGCTGGATGTCCCCCTCCATGAAGTCTGGCTGTAAGATTCGATTAAACTCTTCCTGCAATTTCCTTTCTTTTTTAGTCCAGTGAGTAAATCCTTTCAGCGTCAGAATGTGTCTCATATTGTAATGAGCTACAGCAGTCTCTCTTTCTTTTTCCAGTTCGATCACGCCGCGTGGAAACGGATCCTGATTGAATTGTAATTTAAAAGCAGGAGACGAAACCAGGCTGGTTTCGCTCTGCAGGGTTTGCATCTTTAATTTTTTATGACCATTCTCAATGGCGCGCTCAATGCGAATGGTGCCTAACCGGGTAATCCGCTCTACGGACTGCTTGCCTGTGTCTTTCTGATGAGCACGGAGTATATCAATGAAAGACTGACGCCTATACAAGTGCCCCGTAGGCAGGTGAGTTTGCGCATCGGGTTCCGGCAATTTCAAGGGTGCTTTGTAATCCAGGTCGGTATTATGCTTCTGGTTGTAAAAATCGAGGCAGGCAGCCAATACTTTTTGAGAAAAATCGCTTACACCCTCTATTTCACCATTTAAATTGCCAGGAATGACATCGAGTATGACGTTGTTTTTATCGTAAATCACCGTCATAACGTAGTCATCAGGGGTAATGTGGGTATAAGCAATTTCACTTAATTTATTTTTACCGAAAGGATCTATAAATGATTGAGTATGGAATGCGGGTTTACCTCGTAAAACATAGAGAATTTTGACGTCCTTTTGCCCGCCAAAATCAATGGCAATAGTAAATTTATCCGTCACGGAGCGAGTCCCGTCGACTCCGGTTGCCGCAATTAGCGTGGCCGCCGCACCTGAGCGCACTTCGTGCTTGTGTAAATTATTTTCCTGCCCGATGAGTAAATGGCTATCCGCTGAATATTCACCTTCGCGTGTCATTTTTTTAGCAAATGACTTGGTCTCAGCCAACGAATTGGTTAAATTTCCGCCTCTAAAACTCAGCGGAGCTTGTTGCAGACTTAACTTATCGTTTTGATAACTCTGAATGGCATGATAATGGTGAATGCTGCTTTTCAGCTGGGTTGTGATATTGGCTTTTAAGCCATTTCTTAAGGCTACCGCAGGACTGATCAATTCACCGGCTTCATCCAGAAATAAGCTTTGTTCTTTTTTACTGACACTGTCCCTCGCTAGAATATACGTTCTATCATGAATGAATGCCTGCACAACATCCATCAAATCCAGGCGTAAGGCTTTGGACGTCATGTTGGCGTTCGGGACTATCTGCATGACTTTTTCACTGGCGCTATGGAATAAAACCCGTTTAACAAAGTGTTCAAAATTCCCTGCAGTAGTCGGCGTCGAGAGTCCCGATACCGCAATCGGTGTTGTACTGTAGTATTCTTTGATGGTTAACAGGCGTTTTTTCAACTCCCTTATTTTCTTATCCAGTCCCTCATCCAGGGCATTAAGGTCATTGTCCAACGAGGCCACCAACTGAATCATTTCTTTCAACAGATGCCCAACTTGATTGATTTCTTCTTTCAATTCGGAAGGTATTTCTGGCAGTGACGCGGCTTCTTTGATGTGTTTGTCCACCTCATTCATCAGACGTTGGCAAGCCCCTTTGACCAGTTGATCTTTCAATTTATTCAGATTACTGGGTTGCTCTAACCATCGATAAAGCGTGAATTTGTATTTTTCATCCTTAACCAGATCAATCGCGGGTAAGTAAGACAAAAAGACATCATGATTGACTTCTTCACCCGCCAGGTAACGGTACCCTTTTATTTTTAATGCTTCGGTAGAGTGAAGGGCCAGGTCGCCGGTATGCCCGCGTTGTGCGGTAATCGCCAGTATAGCCGGCAACTGTTCGTTCAGTTGTTCCTGAGAGGTCTGTTCATCCCAATCCAATCCCAGGGTTTTTAAGGGGATCGTATCGGTTATTTTTTCCCCAGTGGGGGACATGACAGTATATTGCAGGTTTTGATTTATAACCTCAACGTAGAGGGTATTTTTTTTTAAAGACCCTTTAGGCTCACCGTGTTCAACCGAGTAACTGACCGCTTTTAAAAAGTCAGCCAGGCTTGTACGGTTGAGTGAGGCAGGCGCCGTGACCTGCTGATCCGTTGGACGGCCTTTATTGTACTCGTAAGCTATCCTGTCAGTGAACGATCTTAGGAATTTATCAAACACCGGATTACTGGCTAAGTAATCTAACAATTGCTGATAATCGTCGGTTTTTTTAATTTTGGAAAAATTCGGGTAATTTTTACCTAATTTTTTTTCTTGCAGCACCATGTCGGTGAAAATCTGATCCAATTCCCCTTCTGTCGTGATTCCTGCGGAAGACAGTACATCCATGGTTAATTGACTGGAATGCCCTTTGCTGATCCTAAGCGCCAGTTTTTTGGTAAACAGTGCGTAATCAGCATTGGCGTTCAGTGTATCAATCACAGCCTGTAAAATGGCTTCATTGTAAGGCTTAACCCCGAGTGTCTTGATGACTTCCTGTTGAATAGCAATGCCCTCATTCTGGGCGTCCTGCATGATAACCAGGGCCACTTCAGGAGCAATGTTATCCCACTGATAGACCATGCCTCCTCTGACTTCTTGATGAGAGAAACTCGTAGCCGACACCTCAATGGCTTGTCTCACGCTTCGGTGAAATTCATACCGTGGTAAATCACTTACCCCAGGCTTGCCAAAATTGACTCTTTTCTTGGAATACAACTTAACCATACTGAAATATACTCAGTCTTGTTGTCAATATTTTGATTATACGCAGGGTAAATTAAGGAATAGTTAAGTCCCCGGAGGTCTCGTTCTGCTATTGCAGCAAATAAACACTATACTGATAAAAAAATAACCTGTATTTAGGCATGCCTACTTTCCGTCAACAATCCTGGTCTACCATCGATTTTGAATCCCTGCCCTCGCAGGACTCGCTGCTCGCGTGCCTGGTGCTGATAACCCGTTATTATCAGAATCCCTATTCAGCACAATCCTTAACGGCGAGGCTCCCACTGAAAAAAGGCCGTCTGGATGTTAATCTCCTGCCTCGTGCAGCCGAAAGAGCCTCTTTAAGCAGCAAGGCGCTGCACAGAGGCATTAATGACTTCAATCAGGACTCATTGCCCGTGATCCTGCTGCTGGACAATGAAAAGGCCTGCCTGCTCATACAGGATGAGGAAGGCCGACAGAAAATCATTAATCCGGCCTCTCCCCACCTTTTAGCTGAACCGGAAACCATTGCAAACGAGTACAGCGGTCAGGCGATTCACCTTCAACCACGCTACAAATACACCACTCGCTCTGAAGAAACCCTGGGCAAGCCGCCCAAAAACTGGTTTTGGAAAGTCATCATTAAATCCATACCCACTTACTCGGAAGTGCTGGTGGCCTCCCTACTGATCAATTTATTTGCCCTGGTGATTCCCCTGTTTACTATGAATGTCTATGACCGGGTCGTACCGAACAACGCCATAGAAACCATGTGGGTATTAGCCAGCGGCGTGGCGTTGGTCTTTGTTTTTGATTTAATTTTCAAAACACTGCGTGCTTATTTCCTTGATTTGGCCAGTAAACGCACGGATGAAGAATTGTCCGCTTCAATATTTGAGCAAATATTGGGCATAAACATGATGACCCGACCCAAATCGGTCGGCGCGTTGGCCAACACCGTCCAGTCCTTTGAAGTTTTTCGCGACTTTATAACCTCAAGCACCATTACGGTGCTGATTGATCTGCCTTTTTCGCTGCTGTATATCCTCGTGATTTATTTCATTGCCGGTAATCTTTTTTTAGTGCCGCTGCTCATTATCCCTTTGATTCTGAGCATTGGTGTTGTTCTGCAGTGGCCATTGATTAAATTAACACGCCAATCTTACCAGTTTGCCGCCGAAAAGCAGGCGACGCTGTTTGAATCACTGTCTAACATAGAGGCCATTAAAACAACCGGCGCCGAATCTGTTCTGCAATCCCGATGGGAGCAATTAATTCATCTTGCGGCTAAAAACGGCATTAAATTAAGAATGGTATCCAATTCCAGCATTAACTTAAGTCTCTTTGCCCAACAGGCGGCAACCATCATTGTCATCATTGCCGGCGTGTATGCCATCAGCGAGGGCGAATTGACAACAGGGGCGTTGATTGCCTGCACGATCCTCACTGGCCGCGCCTTGGGGCCTATGCCGCAATTGGCCTCTCTGTTGACTCGTTATTATCAATCCGTCAATGCGCTTAAGTCCTTAAACCGGATTATGCAATTGCCGGTTGATGCCGAGGAAACGGTCCGTTATTTAAACCGTCCGGTTTTACAGGGCGATATCGAGTTTAAGCAGGTTAGTTTTTCCTATGACGACACCAATGCAGTGCTCAAACGCATTAACTTTAAAATCACCCCGGGCGAGCGTGTCGCCATTATTGGCCGGGTGGGTTCAGGAAAATCGACGTTAGCCCGTTTGATTTTAAAATTGTACCTGCCCACTGAAGGCACCATTTTGCTGGACGGTACGGATTATCGACAAATCAATCCCGACGATTTACGTCAGCAGATTGGTTATGTCCCTCAGGATGTGTCGCTGTTTTATGGCAGCGTCAGGGAAAACATCATCATTGGCGCGCCCTTTATCGATGACGCCGCTTTGATTCAGGCGGCCAACATCGCGGGAGTCGGTGCCTTTACCAACAAGCACCCTAATGGCTTTGATCGGCAGGTGGGTGAAAAAGGCAGCGAATTGTCGGGAGGCCAGCGGCAAGCGGTTGCCATTGCCAGGGCGCTATTACGCGACCCGAACATTTTACTGCTCGATGAACCAACCTCGGCCATGGATGACAACAGTGAGCGCCGCCTGAAAAAGGCGCTGGATAACCATCTTTCCAAGAACCATACTTTGCTGTTAGTAACCCATAAATTGTCGATGCTTGAACTGGTTGATCGTCTGATTGTCCTGGATGACGGCTTTCTCATCGCTGATGGGCCTAAAGAGTCGGTACTGGCTGCGTTAAAAGCAGGCATGCCCATTGACAAGGGGAGCCAATGATTCACGTTGAACGACCTCGCTTCTTTGCCCATGTTATTCTGTGGAGTACGGCCTTCTTCCTGCTTTGCGCCCTGCTCTGGGCTGATTTTGCCGTGTTGGATGAGGTTACTGTCGGGCAAGGCAAGGTGATCCCTTCAAGCCAGGTGCAAATCATTCAAAACCTCGAGGGAGGCATCGTCAATAAACTGTTTGTGAAGGAAGGCGAGGTCGTCGATGCCAATCAGGTGTTGATGCAAATTGATAATACCCGCTTCATGGCCACTTTTAAGGAAGCACAAAAGAAAATGGTCTCTCTGCAAATGCAAATTCTTCGCATTAATGCCGAGATGAATGAAATCCCCATGGTCGTTCCAGAGGACCTGTTAAAAGAAAACCCTGAGCTCGCTGAGGCTGAAAAAGCACTGTTCGATTCCCGTCAGGACCAGTTAAAACAACTCAATTTAGCCCTCAAACTGGCCGTTAAAGAGTTGGATTTATCCAAACCCTTAGTCAGCCGGGGCGCGGTGTCAGAGGTGGAAATCATACGTCTTGAGCGTACTGTCAATGAGATAAAAGGCAAAATTTCACAATTTAAATCCGAAGCCCTGGAGCAGCTTAACAAAGCCAAGGGCGATCTTGCCGCACTGAAGGAGGCACACACGGCGGATGCCGACCGCCTGGTCCGAACGACGGTACGCTCACCGGTGAAAGGCATTGTTAAACGCATCAAAATCAACACCGTCGGCGGTGTGATTCAACCTGGAATGGACATCATCGAAATTGTGCCGCTGGATGACACCTTGCTGATTGAGGCAAAAATCAAACCCTCAGACATTGGCTTTATCAAGCATGGCCAATCCGCCACAGTGAAATTAACGGCTTATGATTACGCCATTTATGGGGGGCTGTCAGGAAAAGTCGAACAAATCAGCGCAGACACCATCACCGATGACAAGCAGGGCAAGGAAGAGACTTATTACATTATCCGCGTGCGCACCGATAAGAATTACCTGGGAACAGAGGCCGATCCCCTTTACATTATCCCTGGGATGATGGCCACTGTGGATATTCTTACTGGCCATAAGTCGGTTCTTGATTATCTCCTTAAACCCATCCTTAAAGCCAAACAGACGGCGCTGCGTGAACGCTAATCCCTGGTGCATGAAAAGGCCCAGGGGTTAGCGTAAGGGACTGCGTTTACTCATGTTCGGGGGCGACAACGAAAATCCCCGGGGCGTTACGCAGGTATTCGTTGTAATCCATTCCGTAGCCGAAAATGTAATGATCATCGACCTGCAGACCCACAAAATCCGCTTCTTTCAGGCCGTTGGGAACGCGTTTATGATGTTTATCGACCAAAACCGCGCTATACACCTCCCCAGCACCCATTTTTTTAATTTCTTCAATGATTGCGGCCAGCGTCACACCGCCGTCGAGAATGTCGTCTACAACCAGCACCGTTCTGCCGGATAATTCCACGCTGGGTCTTACTTTCCAAACCAAATCGCCGCCGGTAATATCGCCGCGGTATCGGGTGGCATGCACATAATCCACTTCCAGCGGAAAATCGAGCCTCGGTAACAGGTTTCCCATGGGAACCAGTCCACCGATCATCACACAGAGAATGATGGGATTTTTATCGTGCAGTGTTTCCTGAATTTTAATGGCCATGCGATCAAGCGCCGCTTCAACCTCTTTTGTGGTGAATAAAAGGGTGGATTTCTCATAAACTTCTTTAATTTTTTCGGGAATAGACATCAAAAATTCCAAATAATAATTTCAGGGTATTCTAACAGCTTTATTGTTATTCTCCAGCGCCTGCGCATGAGCCATGGCTACTCTTTTCGCTTTCCGGCCATAGGAAACAGGCTGACCTTGTTATCGTCCCGCCCTTTATCACGCATTTTGGCCACGCCCTGCTTTTCCACCTCATCAATACGGAATATGGTGTGCATGGGAATGTAGGTTCGCTTGATTGTGCTGAATTCCATTTTTAAACGCTCTTCAGAGGGATCCACGACCAGTGACGTGTTTTCTCCAAAAACAAACTCTTCCACTTCAAGAAAGCCAAACATCTCGCTCTCGCTCACTTTGCGGGCATAGATTTCGTATACACTGTCCTGATTCGCGAACGTGATACGGTAAATTCGTCTTTTTGACATAACACTGACTCACAAAACCACTTGCCGCTCAGTATAACCAATCTTGAATGAGGGATACAGTAAAATAGCCTATTGATGGGGATTGCGGCACTGGGCTCTGAAAATGGGGGTTGAATCAACCAACAAATCCGCCGCTTCAGGCTCAGGGAGTACATCGCTTTCAACGTATTTCTGCACGACAAGGCAATAAAAACCAGCCGGTAGCGGTGAAATCATCTTGCCTATCACATTCAGGATTTGCAATCGCCGCCGCCATTTCTCCGTTTTAGCGGGTGGCGCATAATAAAAGGTATTAAAATGGCACTGCATATAACCGCGATGAATAAGCGCCCGCTTGATGGAAAAAACCGATTTTGGGTAGCCCATGGCGCCGTTGAAACAGGCGTTTTTGGAATAACGCAGCCACCCACCCCACAGACTTAAGGGATTAATCCCCAAAAACACCAGATAGCCCATCGGTTTTAACACCCTGTCCCATTCATCGATTGGATTTTCCAGATGAGTAAAAGCCTCCAGGGCTAAGGGCGCGATGATGCAGTCAACGCTGTCGCGATCCAGGGGCAATTGATTGAGTTTGGTTACCAGCGTGGCTCTATTTGGATCAAAATGAGTCATGGCAAGCCATTTATGCTGAAAACGAAGGGAAGAAAACCATAAGTTCTCGCTACCGCTGCCGAGTTGTAGCATAATTTCGCCATGGAGAAGCTGTTTTAGATGAGCCAATTCCGTATCGAATGCCTGAGCGATGTCCTTGCCCAAAGGACTGGCAAACCATTGCTCAAGTGCACAAAAACGATCGATTGGGTCTTGACAAGCCAACATGAGCCTCAAGCAGGAAAAAAAGTATATTTTTTATCATAGACCGCGCAGCACCAGCAAGCAATGTCCAAATATGGAGATTTATCAATAAATTATGATCAGTAGTCAAGAAAATTATAATTTAGCCGATTTAAATGCAGTAGTGGTAATTTTTGTCTATAGTTATCATATAATTAAAAGGTAAGTTTCCATGGCAACTGCTGCAGAAGAACAACGCTTACAGGGAATTGCTCAGCTGATGGTCCATGAGAGCCTTCTGGACAAAGATAAAGCTATTGAGTACCAGAATCAGGCTCAGGCGAACAAGCAATCCTTGTTGCAGTACTTAGTCGCCAATAACCTGCTTTCTGCCGAAAAAATTGCATTTACCGTAGCCCAGAATTTTGGTGTACCCCTGATTGATCTCGATGCGATTGACCCCGATACCATGCCAACAAGTCTTGTTAATGAGAAATTAATCAGACGCCACTCCATCGTGCCGCTTTTTACCCGCGGCAATCACCTGTTCCTGGCGACCGATGATCCGAGCAAACAGGCTTCTCTTAAAGAAATCCAGTTCCACACCGGCCTGCACTCCAATGCGGTAGTCGTTGAAACCAACAAACTCAATAAACTAATCGACAAACTGCTGAATGAGAAGGACAGCCAGGGCCTGACCGATTATGTGGAGGATGGCACCGGCGATCTTGAAGGCCTTGAAATCAGTGCCGACGATGAGGAACAGGATACCGACTCGAGTGCGGCCAACGATGATGCACCCGTGGTCAAATTTGTTAATAAAATTCTGGTGGAAGCCATTAAAAAAGGCGTGTCGGATATTCACTTTGAACCTTATGAAAAAGAATACCGTATCCGCTACCGTCAGGATGGGATTTTAACCGAGGTGGCCACGCCGCCGGTCAGCCTGTCCAGCCGGATTACTGCCCGGATAAAAGTCATGTCGAATCTTGACATTTCCGAACGCCGTATTCCTCAGGATGGACGCTTTAAAATGAAGCTTTCACGTACCCGCGCCATTGATTTCCGGGTCAGCACCTGCCCCACCGTCGGCGGTGAAAAAGTCGTGATGCGTATTCTTGACCCGGGCTCAACCAAACTGGGGATCGAAGCCCTGGGATTCAGCAAATGGCAACGCGCGCACTTTGTTAAAGCCATTGAAAAGCCCCAAGGCATGATTTTGGTGACTGGCCCGACAGGAAGCGGTAAAACCGTCTCCCTGTACACGGCATTAAATATCCTAAACACCATAGAGACCAACATTTCCACCGCCGAAGATCCGGTGGAAATTAAAGTACCGGGAATTAACCAGGTGAATATCAACCCCAAAGCGGGCCTGACCTTCTCCAGTACACTTCGATCTTTTCTTCGCCAAGACCCTGACGTCATCATGGTCGGGGAGATTCGCGATCTTGAAACCGCAGAAATCGCGGTCAAGGCAGCCCAGACCGGACACCTGGTGCTGTCAACCCTGCACACCAACAGTGCAGCCGAAACCCTGACCCGTTTAATTAACATGGGTATCCCTTCCTTTAACATCGCAAGTTCGGTAAGCCTGCTTATCGCCCAGCGTCTGGCACGGCGTTTATGCGAACAATGCAAAGCCCCGCGTGACGATTTCACGCCGCAGAGTTTGATTGAGCTGGGTTTTAAAGAAGAGGATGCTCAGCACGTCACGCCCTACAAGGCGGTAGGCTGCAATCAATGCAACAACGGCTACAGGGGACGAGTTGGCCTTTTTGAAGTCATGCCCATGTCAAAAGCCATCGGTCAGATCATTATGACGGGCGGCAATTCACTGGACATCCTGAAACAGGCTCAAACCGAAGGCATGCTGACGATTTATCAATCCGGTCTCGAAAAAATCAAAGACGGTGTCACCACCATTGAGGAGGTCAATCGGGTAACCGTTGATTAAAGGCCATGGAAAAAGCAAAAAACGACATCATCACCTACCAATGGGAAGGGGTGAATAAAGCTGGCGAGAAGGTGAATGGGGTCATTGATGCCCGAAGCCTTGCCATTGCCAAAGCCGACCTTCGCAAACAGGGGATCATTACTAAAAAAGTCGTCAAAAAACGAAAGCCCTTTTTTGACAAAAAAAATAAAAAAATCACGCAGGGCGATATTACAGTGTTCAGCCGCCAGATGGCGACCATGATTGAGGCCGGTATTCCTTTAATTCAATCCTTTGATATCGTCGCCAAAGGCCAAAGCAACCAGAAAATGCGTGATCTTATCGAGACCATTAAACGGGATGTGGAAACTGGCCTGACACTGGCTGAATCGCTGCAGAAACACCCCGCTTATTTTAACGAACTCTTTTGTAACCTGGTGGATGCCGGTGAAAAATCAGGTTCCCTGGAAATCATGCTGGACAAGGTTGCCACTTATAAAGAAAAAATTGAAACCATCAAGAAAAAAATCAAGAAAGCATTAACCTACCCCATGGCCGTGCTGGTTGTCGCTTTTTTAGTGACCACCGCCCTGATGATATTCGTGGTGCCCCAGTTTGAATCCTTGTTCGAAGGATTTGGCGCTGATTTACCTGCCATGACCCGAATGGTTGTGGACATGTCTGAATTTTTCCAATCCTATTGGTACATTATGTTCGGTGCCATTGGCGGCGCCATTTATGCCTTTATCTATTTTAAAAACCACTCGCCGCAATTCGCCCACTCCATTGATCGGGCCATGTTAAAATTTCCGGTGGTAGGTCCCATCCTTGAAAAAGCCGCCATTGCCCGTTTTACTCGAACCCTCTCCATTACCTTTGCAGCCGGTTTGCCTCTGGTTGAAGCCTTAAAATCGGTCTCGGGCGCAACCGGTAACATCCTGTATGCCAAAGCCACCGACAAGATCAGGGAAGAGGTATCCACCGGGCAGCAAATGCAGGTGGCCATGGACAATACCCACCTGTTTCCTAATATGGTAATCCAGATGGTGGCCATCGGTGAAGAATCCGGAGCCCTGGAACAAATGCTGGGTAAAGTGGCGGATTTCTACGAAGAAGAAGTGGATAACGCCGTGGATGCCTTGAGCAGCTTGCTCGAACCCATTATCATGTCCATTTTAGGGGTTTTAGTTGGCGGCCTGGTGGTGGCCATGTACCTGCCGATTTTCAAACTGGGTTCAGCGGTCTAAGGAACAGGAATTCCATGGAATTAAATCATTTTCTCGCAACCTACCTTTATGTTTTCATTGGTATTCTTTCATTATTGGTAGGCAGCCTGCTCAATGTGGTCATTTATCGCCTTCCTCTCATGCTTCGCGCTGAATTTCTGCGGGACTATCAAGAACTGACAAACCAGGAGAGCCGAGAGGAAAAGCCGTCCATTAATCTGTTTTTACCGCGTTCGTTCTGCCCGGCCTGTCAAAACACGGTCAAAGCGCGTCACAATATCCCCCTCGTCAGTTACCTCTGGCTGCGCGGAAAATGCGCTTATTGCGGGCATCCCATTTCCAAACGCTACCCACTGGTTGAATTAGTGACTTTGCTGCTGTCATTAGCGGCCATGTGGCACTTTGGCTTAACCCTGCATTTGCCCTTTGTTCTACTGTTCATTTGGCTGCTTATCCCCATGTTTTTCATTGATTTGGATCATCAGTTGCTTCCTGACAGTTTAACGCTGGGGCTCCTCTGGCTTGGTCTTCTTGCCAATACAGCCAATCTCTTTACACCGCTTCCCATTGCCGTCCTCAGTGCAGCCGGTGCTTACTTGGTTCTCTGGCTGTTTATTCAGTTATTTTATCTGGTGACAGGAAAAGTTGGCATGGGCAATGGGGATTTTAAACTGTTTGCCGCCTTCGGCGCCTGGCTTGGCTGGACGCAACTGCCGCTTATTTTATTACTGGCCTCCATATCCGGGGCAGTAATAGGATCGATTTATCTGCGCCTGCAACAAAAAGGCAGCGAAACCCCCATCGCTTTCGGTCCCTTTTTATGCATCGCTGGACTGATTTCACTGTTTTATGGTAACGACATCATCCACTGGTACCTGAAACTTTGGTTTTAGATGCAGCGGCATGGATCCCCCGTCTGTGCGGGGGATGATGACAAAATGGATGCAGAATGAAATTGAGTTAAGTATTGAGCGAGGTACCGCCACCGCTTCGGCGTTTCATCAGGGCGGAAAAGAATTCCGGTTTGTTAAGGCCGATGGCTGCAAAAATCTGCGGCACTTTGTCCCAACTGTTTTCTTGTTCGATGCTTGCGACAACCAACTCAAACCCTTTATCCCTGTCCACTGTCACGCCCCAACCATTGATGTAGCATAAGCCGTGCAGCCGCTTGGCCTGAACATGCCCCAATGCTTCCGCTGCCTGCAAATAAGCCAGCGCTTCGTCATAAAGCTGGCGCATTTGCCGTTCATTGCTGGGACTGGCAAACACCCCCCCCTTTGCAGCTCATCACGAAACTTGGCTTCCTCAAGCAGATGGCTGCCCAATTCGTATTGTGCGGCACTGTCATCCAGATTGGTGGAAGCACGCAGGGTTTCCCACACCATTTCATCGGCAAACGGAAATTTTTTATGCCCCCTCAATACCTTGTAAACAGAAGCCAACTGGTGGTAAAGGCCTGTTTCCTTCGTCACCATGTCCTCTGTGGGTTGATTATGAACACGACTTTGCTGCATTGACTTGATTTTCTTAGTCAATGACTTCACTTTATGGCCTTTAAAAAGAATCATCACGTCCCCCTTAATCGACAATTGGCACAGCCATCAGCCATTCAAAAAACCACAGAGCCACCACGGCCAGTAGGATTAAAATTATCAGTTTGGCGCCAAAACTGAATGTTTCTTTAACATCCTGACGCAGATTAACCATGGACTCTTCTTCTGCTTCCTCATTGACAATGCCATGAATGCGATTATCAATCGCATTGGAAATAAAATAGGAAATAACCCCAGCGATAATGGCTGGCAGCAAAACAATGAGAAAAACAAGACCGCCCGCACCGACTTCACTCATCGAATACGATTCTTTCAGATTTTCCCGCCAGATAAACACGAATTCCGGTACATCGTAATTCCAGTTCCAGAGCGCGGCGGGTAAAATATAGAATGAAAAAAGCAAGAAGCTTAAGCCAACGACCAAGGCTATCATGCCAATAATAAAGAGGACTTTATTCTGCCCAAAGCGATCATGTTCCATATTGCCTAATCCATTTAGTTGGGGAAAATCTGGAATTTGCAATGACTCTGCACCATTTTATTTATTTTCCTGTAACATAATGATTATAAGAAGGTATGCGGAATTAGGCAAAGCAAATATGCGGCCGCCGCATCATCCGGGCGGGCTAACGTTATTACATGAGGATTTTTGATGCGACATGTGTTTATGATTTCCGACGGGACGGGTATTACCGCTGAAAACCTGGGCAATAGCCTGATGACCCAGTTTGGCAATATCCCATTTGAAAAACGAACGGTTCCGTATGTCGATACCATCGAAAAAGCCGAAGCGGTGGTACTGGAAATTAATCAACGTTTTGAAGAAACCGGGGCTAAGCCGCTTGTGTTCATGACCCTCATCAACAGTGAAATTGCCAAAACCATTAAACAGGCCCATGCCTGTGTTTATGATTTATTCAATACTTTCCTTGGTCCCCTGGAAAAAGAACTCAATTCCAAATCATCCTATACGGTTGGCCGTGCGCATGGGGTCGCCAACACCCAATCCTACACGCACCGTATTGAAGCCATTGATTATGCGCTGGCACACGATGATGGGGTAAAAATTCGCGGGTACGATCAAGCCGACATTATTCTCATCGGCGTTTCTCGTTGCGGTAAAACACCCAGTTGCCTGTACATGGCCCTGCATTTTGGTGTTCTGGCCGCAAACTACCCATTTACTGAAGAAGACTTGTCCAGTTTTCGCTTACCGGATAGCCTGCGCCCGTACAAGAGCAAATTATTCGGTTTAACCATCGATGCCGAGCGTTTGCAGCATATTCGTACTGAGAGGCGTCCTAACAGCAAATACGCTTCGGCGGAACAGTGCCGGCTTGAGGTCGCTGAAGTCGAAGCCATGTATCGACGTGAAAACATCCCCTACCTCAACTCCACCCGTTTCTCCATTGAGGAAATAGCGACCAAAGTATTGGCCATCGCTGGAATCAAGCGGAAATTTTAAGTCTCACCTGCCTTGATGACGCTGTCGGGTTCAATTGAATCAATCTGATAACCAGGCAACCCGGAAAGAACAATCCGGGTTTGGCCTGACAAGCCCACCCCGGATTGGATCACACCGTGACAATCGCTTTAGGCTTGCCAAAGTGTCATGAAGTCAGTCACCGGCATAGCGCTCAGGGTATTGGTGTCATTCATGGCTTTCAGTATTTCATCGCATCGTTCGTCCGAAAAACGGGTGTTGATATTACGGATAAACTTATCCATCAACACCGGAATCCCCTCTTCACGACGGCGTTGATGACCGATGGGGTACTCGACCGTGATTAAATCGCTTTGACTGCCATCGTTGAAATGAATACGCATGCTATTGGCTATCGAACGCTTTTCCGGATCATGGTAGTCTTGAGAAAAATGCGCATTTTCAGTGACTTGCATTTTAGCACGCAAGGCATCAATCCGAGGATCGGAGGCCACGTCGTCTTCATAGTGCTCTGCTTTCAAGTCGCCATGCAATAAAGCAACTGCCACCATGTACTGCAGGCAGTGATCACGATCGGCCGGATTGTGCAACGCACCCTGTTTGCTGATAATGCGGATAGCCGACTCATGCGTCACCAGTTCGATGCGGCTTATTTCAGCAAGGCGGTTTTTAATTTGGCCATGCAGCTGTACCGCACACTCCACCGCCGTTTGGGCATGAAATTCGGCAGGATAGGATAATTTAAACAGCACATTTTCCATCACATACGATCCGTACGGTCTTTGGAATTTAAACGGCTTCCCATCAAACAGCACGTCGTAAAAACCCCACTTGGGCGCCGAAAGCGCACTGGGATAACCCATTTCGCCACTTGCAGTCATGAGCGCAAGACGAACGGCTCTGGAAGTGGCATCGCCGGCCGCCCAGGATTTGCGGGAACCGGCATTGGGTGCATGGCGATAAGTTCTTAAGCTTTGGCCATCCACGAATACCTGCGACAAGGTACGCATCAGTTGATCCCTGTCAGCACCCAGCAATAAAGCCGCCACCGCACTGCTTGCGACTTTAACCAGAATGACATGGTCAAGACCAACACGGTTAAAGCTGTTCTCCAAAGCCAGACAACCCTGTATTTCATGAGCCTTGATCATGGCGGTCAAGACGGTGTGCATGGACAGCGGCGGCTGGTTGTTTTTTATATTCTGACGGCTGATGTAGTCGGCTACTGCCAGAATGGCGCCCAGATTATCCGAGGGATGGCCCCACTCGGCTGCAAGCCAGGTGTCATTAAAATCCAGCCAGCGGATCATGGCGCCAATGTTAAAAGCGGCCTGCACGGGATCAAGCTCGTACCCTGTGCCCGGGACACGCGCCCCGCCGGGCAGTATGGCGCCCGGTACAACAGGGCCAAGCAATTTGGTGCATTCTGGAAAATTTAAAGCCAGCATGCCGCAACCTAAGGTATCCATGAGGCACAAACGGGCCGTTTCATAAGCCTTCGGACTCTTGATTTCATGGTTTAACACGTAATCTGCAATGTCACTGATTACCTTGTCATAATCGGGTTTTACATTGTCTTCAACATACGAATGCATATTATCCTCTTGCTTCAATGGCTACATAGGCCCGTGGTTCTGGCCCCGTGTATTCGGACGTGGGTCGGATTAACCGATTATCCGCACGTTGTTCAAAAACATGCGCAGACCAGCCAGTAATCCGTGACATCACGAAAATGGGTGTAAACAGTGGCGTCGGAACATCCACGTAGTGGTAAGCCGATGCACTGTAGAAATCCAGATTGGGGAATAATTTTTTCTCACGCCGCATGACGGCCTCGACGCGCTCGGAAATGGTGAACAATGGCGTGTCATTTTTCGCCATGGCGAGTTTTTTGGACCAGGATTTGATGATGTCGGAACGCGGATCGCAGTCTTTATATACCCGATGGCCAAACCCCATGATTTTGGCTTTTTGAGCCAGCATGGTCATTAATTTTTCTTCTGCTTCATCCGGATCACGAAACTGGCTCAGCAGTTCCATGGCCGCTTCATTGGCGCCACCATGCAAGGGCCCTCTTAAGGTGCCGATGGCTGTGGTAATGGCCGAATAAAAGTCAGATAAAGTCGCCGCCGTGACTCTGGCCGCAAAGGTTGACGCATTAAACTCATGCTCCGCATACAGAATCAGCGAGACATTCATCATGTCGCGCTCAAGCGTGGACGGCTTCCGCCCATGAAGAAGGGCGATAAAATGACCGCCAATGGTGTCTTCGTCGCTGTATTCGGAAATTTCCTTGCCTTTGAAATGCCAGGCATACCAATAACACATGATCCCCGGAAACAGGGCCAGCAAACGGTCAGCGATATCATACTGCTGTTTAAAATCATGCTCAGGTTCCAGCGTGCCGAGCATGGAGCAGGCCGTTCTTAACACATCCATGGGGTGAGTGTCTTTCGGTATCAGCTTCAATACTGTTTTTAACGTGCCGGGGATTTCCCTTAAGCCGGTCAGCTTTTGAGTGTAACGGGTCAGCTCATTACGTGTCGGCAAATGGCCGTAGTGCAGCAGGTAAGCCACTTCTTCAAACGTGGCATGGGCGGCTAAATCATCAATAGAATAGCCGCGATAATTCAATCCTGCGCCCTCATGTCCCACAGTCGCGATAGCCGATTGGCCCGCAATCACTCCTTCCAGACCGGCTGTACTATTGACCATGCTCTCCCTCCATTAATTCATCCAGTTTTTTTTCATAATCGTGATAGCCCAGAACATCATACAGATCGCTACGCGTCTGCATGATATCCAGCAAATCACGCTGTGTCCCTTCCTGCACCACGGTCGTGTAGACTTTTAACGCCGCGTAAGCCATGGCACGAAACGCGCTTAAGGGGTAAAGAATTAGACCTACCCCGGCATCCGCCAATTCCTGACGCGTAAACAAGGGAGTTTTACCAAATTCGGTGATGTTGGCCAACACAGGCACTTTCACCTGCTCAGCAAATTCACGGTATTCTTCCAGTTGGGTCATGGCTTCAGGAAAAATCATGTCCGCACCGAGTTCCACACAACGCAGCGCCCTGTCGACCGCCGCCGCCATCCCTTCGACAGCATAGGCATCCGTCCGCGCCATGATGACAAAATCATCACTGCGACGCGCATCAACAGCGGCTTTAATTCGATCCGCCATTTCCTGCTGGGAAACAATGGCTTTATTGGGTCGATGGCCGCAGCGCTTGGCAAGAACCTGGTCTTCGATATGAATGGCGGCAACGCCGGTTTTTTCCATCAGTTTGACTGTTCTGGCAATATTGAAAGCATGCCCCCAGCCGGTATCTACATCAACCAGTAGCGGCAAATCGCAGGCATCGGTAATACGGCGTGCATCATCAAGCACTTCGCTTAAGTTGGTCATTCCCAAATCGGGCAGACCATAAGAGGCATTGGCCACCCCGGCACCGGAAAGATAGATGGCCTGACACCCAGCCTGCTTCGCCAGCATGGCACTATAGGCATTGATGGTTCCCATTACCTGCAAAGGCGCTTGTTCCCTGACTAGTTTTCGAAACTGTCTCCCTGAAGGACATGACGACACGTTGTTCTCCCTAAACATCCAATTCGCTTTTTTATCACGATGGGAGATGGATGGCAACAATCAGGTTATTGAAAAATCGTCGGATTTCCTGTGAAGACGGCCGGAGGGAGGGAGAAGCCCGGAGGATACTCCGGGCCTGAGGCTTATTTGGCAGAGAGTTCTTTCCACCAGTGAGTTTTGGTGTCAGTTGCCCAGTTGCCTTCGCGCATGCGGTTGACGAAGGCTTCTGTTTTTTCAGGGGTTGAGGAATTTTTATCCAGTTTGATGCACCAGTCCCAGTCACCCGTGGTAGACCACATTTTCTCAACACCATCCCATTTCATCATGGAACTTAAATCGGACCAAGGCTTATTTGATTTCATAAAAATTACACTATTCCAAGCGTTCATTATTACTGTCCTTGTTAAAGTTGATCTAAGATTACTTAAGAATACCTTAAGTGATCTCAGAATAGCTCAAATAGGGATGACTTGCCAAAGGAGAGAAAAAAAATTTTCACAATTGAGCCGGCGTCATGGCAGCCGCTCGATTAAAACCCATCGAGCACTAAATAACCAATTGCCCTTTGGAATACCAGCGGCAGTTTCCGGAAATATAGACTCGCTCATTCTGCATTTCACAGCTCAATTCCCCTTTGCGAAATGAGCCCTGCACCGCCTTAAGGCTTTGTTTTTGCAAACGTTCAGTCCAGAAGGGGGTCAATACGCAATGGGCAGAACCGGTGACTGGATCTTCCGGAATGTTGTGTTTTGGATAAAAGCAGCGGGAATAAAAATCCACCTCCACGCCCGGCGCGGTGAGAATCAATCCTCTTTTAGGCAATTTGACAAGTTCAGTCAGATTCACGGACGCCTTTAGCACCTGCGCCTCGTTGTCAAGGACAGCCAGGTAATCAAGGTCACTTTCATACATTTCCAGCAGCGGCTCGTCCACCAGGGCAAGCAGCAAGGCCGGTTTATCAAAGGCTTTGTAATGGAGCCTTGGAAAATCCAGGACATAGCGATTACCCCGTTTGCGTACACTGAGCAAACCGCTTAAACTTTTGAACTCAATGTGTTCCCCATCGGCGTATCCCAGCTCAAACAGGGCAAATCCAGCGGCCAGCGTGGCGTGTCCGCACAAACTGATTTCACCCCGGGGCGTAAACCAGCGGATACGGAACCCTTCGTGATCGCGGATAACGAAAGCGGTTTCTGACAAATTATTTTCAACCGCTATGGCCTGCATCAGTTCGTCATTCAGCCATTCGCTCAACAGGCATACCGCGGCGGGATTGCCATGGAAGACTTTATCAGTAAACGCATCGATCTGGAAAATTTCCATACTTTGCATAGCAGACCTCTTAATTAAAACAAGGATGGCAAGAGTAGCCACCTGACGGATTCATTGCAAGAATTTATTAGACCGTAATCCATTATTCGTCTGCCTGCACCTGACGGGAACGAATAATTCGCCGTAATAAAAAGCGTGACGGCGAAACGGCTTTCATCATGCTTCTTGACATAAAACCAGGCTCGCCACTGATTTGCCCGGCAAGCCATTCGGCACTGAGGGGAATAGTCGTTAATCCCCGCGAACCAAAACCAGCGCAGACATACAGTCCAGGATACACCGGGGGCGGCCCCTTAATCCAGCGTTCGGCATGGCTGTTCAAGTCCGCATAGCACTCTAAAAAACGCTCTTCAACCGGGACTGCACCGACCAGAGGAAGGTAATCCGGCGTTGCGCCTCTGACACCTGCCCAGCTGCTGGCAACAGCGTCACGATGAAATTGAAGCTCGGAAGCCATGGGACTGATTTTCTGCACATTGACCCAATCATCTTCAGAGCGGCAAAGGACGCGTTGCTGGTTTAAATGATAGGTGGCGCCTAAGGCGTGCAGATTGTTTTTCGCCGGAAGCACATGCCCCTCGCCACACAAGGGTAATGTCAGTCTGGCACTCTCCTTCTCGGCCTGCACGAAACTGATTTGTCCGCCAATGGGTTTGATGGGCAAACCCGCAGTCTGGGCGAATTGATTGGCTCGAAAACCCGACGTAATAATGACAACATCCCCCTTCTGGCCATTGACATACCACTGACCGCCCTCAGCCTGTAGGTCAGTGACTGTCGTCTGTCCAAACCACTGCACCTGCGGCGATTGCTGCAACAGGTAATGGCATAATTCACGGCTGTTAAGCCATCCCGAGAGCGGGATGTACAGACCGGAAAACGCCACGCTGAGTCCTGCCAGTTCAGAAGCCG
Source organism: Legionella taurinensis (assembly GCF_900452865.1). Lineage (NCBI taxonomy): Bacteria > Pseudomonadati > Pseudomonadota > Gammaproteobacteria > Legionellales > Legionellaceae > Legionella > Legionella taurinensis. Next base: position 1,562,309 of record NZ_UGOZ01000001.1, on the reverse strand, counting down.
CTGCCGCTGACATCGGCCTTGCCAATTGCGGGTAGGCAAGCAGCCAATCCTGCATGCTCTGCTGCGCGTTTAATTCCCGGGGAGTGCAGGCCAATTGCAAAATACCCTGCATGTCCCCTTCAATCGCCCGCCCGACTACCCGTTTATAAAAAGCCTGCGCATAGAGAAAAGCCGCAAGCATGAATTCGGTTAAGGGTGAGCGGTAGGCTGACAGTCTAGGGTACACGACGGCACGCTCATTGCCCGATGCCCCGGCCGCCGCCTGCGGCGCCTCGTCAAACAATTGAACCTGCCAGCCCCGCCGGCTTAACGCATGAGCGCAGAAACACCCAGCCAGGCCTGCGCCGACAATGATGGCTTTCTTTTGACCCGTGATACCTGGTGTATAAAACCAGGGCGTCTGCCGCCTGCGTTTGGATTGCCTTGCCTCTGACAGTTCAGCGGTGAGCATGTGGCGCTTTTTGCCGTAGCCTGCTTTTTTCGTCAGGATAAAGCCCGAAGCCTCAAGTCCTGTTTTAACCTGAGCGGCGGCAGAATAGGTGGCCACTGTCGTGCCCGGCCGGGATAGCAGTGCCATGGTTTGAAACAGGGAGTGGGTCCACATGCGTTCGTTTTTACAGGGTGAAAAACCATCGAGATACCAGGCGTCCACGGCGGTATGGGAAAAGACCCGATCCAATTCCTTGTCGCCTGACAGGAGTAATTCATCAAAACAGTGTTGAGCCTCACCCAGCATCAGGATTAAATGAATGCGTCCCTGCTCAAAGGTCAAGCGATGAAACCCCGGCGTCAGAACGGGATATTCGTCAAGAAGTTGCTGTGAACACGCTTGCAGGGGCGGCCATAATTGCAGGCACGCCGCTAAATCATCTTTCTTTAACGGAAATTTTTCACAACTGAAATAGAATAAACGCGCGTTTTCGGGGGCGTGATTTTGCCAGAATTGCCAGGTTAACAGGAAATTAAGGCCCGTACCAAACCCCGTTTCGGCAATAGTAAACCGGGGATTCTCCTGCTCATGCAGACGGGTTAAACGCTCTCTGAGGCGGTTGCCTTCGATGAAAACGTACTGCTTTTCCGCAAAACCGTCTTCGCGGGAAAAATACACATCATCAAATGCAGGCGAATAAGGCAGACCTTCACGCCACTCCAGGTCTGCCGTCTGAATTACAGTAAAGGGACTACTCAAACCACCCTCGGTTAAATTGTTGCGTAATTGCCTTTTTCCAGCGCCACAGAAGGCTCCTCGCTCATCCAGCGTTTAAGAACCGGAACGAGAATGAACAGGACGATCCCCGACGCGATGGCAAAAAGGCCAAGGCAGAGGAACACATGGCTATACCCCGCATTGGTTAGCACGGGATCGGTGCTGTCCATTCCCGCAGTCATCCAGTTGGAGCTATAACTTGACAGCGTCGCGCCCACACCAGAGGTCAGCATCCACATCCCCATCATGCCGCCCTGAAGGGAGCTTGGGGCCAATGCACCGATCATGGCATAGCCGACAGGCGATATTAACAACTCACCCACACTTTGCAATACAAAACTTAAAACCACCCAGCCAGGCGACACCAGGCCATCCTGAGCGGCTCTAGCGATTCCTGCCGGCAGCAGCACAAACGCCAATCCAATCAGCAGCAATGCCAGCGCAAATTGAGTGGGGATATTGACATTGACTCCACGGGCGCGCAGCCGATTTAAGGCTAAACTCATCAAAGGTCCGCCTACCACAATGCAGATCGTATTGATGTTTTGAAACCACTGCGGCGGAATGGTCATTAGCATCCAGTCACGCTGCACGTTGTGGGCAATGAAATGGGTCAGCCCCATGGGACCTATCTGAAACAGCATCCAGAAGACGGTTCCCACCACCATGAGCAGCGCAAACGCATGGATTTTTTCCCGTGCTTTCTGCGTGCTTTGCTGGCGCGCGAGGACACAGGCAAGGATTAACATGGCAACACCGGTGACCAGCACCAGTTTATTGGCAAATTCCGCGTAGTGCAGAAGCTGGCTTAACACCAGAGGCAGCACTAATACCATCACAATACCCATCAACGAAGCCCGCCGCCGTGCCGGTTTATCGAGACGACTGTAGGGTGAGTTGTTGTCAGACAGGGTATGCCAATAATAAAGGCAGATGAGCAGGGCCAGCAAATTACCCAGACAGCTTAACAAGAATAAACGCTGGTAATTGTGAGAGAGTTGAAAATACCCGCTTAAGCTGAAACCGATAAAAAAGCCGATGTTCATACCCGCATAATTGAATAAAAACGCGGATTCACGGCGGGTATCAGCGGGTTTAAAGCGCTGAGTCAACATGCAGTTAATGCACGTGACGTTGAGGCCACAACCGGTTAAGAAGGCCGCGAGGCCGACATAGAGAAAATCCTGATTGACCGTGGCAAGCAGAATGCAGCCGATGATTTGTGCAATCATCCCCAGGCTGAACAGGGAGCGATAAGAAAAGAAACGCCCACCCCAATACCCGCCAAGCAGATGTAACGCATAGTTGAAGGCGACAAATACTCCGGTAATGCTATTGGCCAGGCGCGGAGACAACCCGAGCTTGCCCGTAATGTACAGCACCAGGGTTGAATAGAGTACGCTAAAGCTTAAAGTCGAAAAGATCTGAATAAAAAACAATGCAACAATCCCATCCGGTAAATTATTCCATGCTGATTTATTACTATCCGTAATCGACATTAATGCCTTCCTTTTTTTAGTCAAACCAAGTCGACTATGCCATGCAATTTTTTGACTGTCTACGCCGTTTTACAATAAAGATAATCTTCTTACCATTGGGGTCTTTTTCTTTACAAATTATTATCACTGTGACGCAAAAGTAAATTAACTTCACCATGGGTGACACTGTGCTCATATATAATTCAAAAAGAATGTATTTGGCACGAAAAGTAGCGTAAAATGCCCTCTGTTTTTAGCAACAACTTGATGTAAAAATTAAATTGTCGTTATAGTGATTGAAATCAATCCGGATTTGATTATGCAGAGAAAAATCTATTTTACTGGCATCGAAAAACGGTGCGGCAAATCGTTTGTTTCCCTTGGGCTCCTGGCAAGCCTCAAGGAGCAATGCCCCGATCTACGTTGCTACAAACTCTTTTCTGAGGCGGATAATTCCCAGATTCCTCTGCTTAAAGACCTCTCGCAATCCCAACTGAATCCGCTGATGGATGTGAATCAGGGGATTTTGATGATGCGGAATCAGCCCGACGATTTGCTGTCTCAGGTTTTTGAAGCCACTCAATGCACTGAGAAGACCAAAATCAGCTATTTTGAAGGAACCGATTTCGAAAGCGACAATGATGCGTTTGAGTTTCAATTCAATCTCACCCTGGCTTCACAGCTGAATTGTGATTTGATCGTGGTGGTATCCGCCCGTGAACGGACGCTTGAGCATACTTTTTCTCTATTGAATACCACCCTTGAAGCCGCCCGGAAACAACATGCCAACCTGGTCGGCATTATTATTAACCGCGTCGCGCACGCGGACGAAAACGATTATCAGGAACGGTTGCTGGCCGAATTCGGCCACCTGGCGTTAACCACTGTTATTCCTGAGTTTGATGCCCTGGCCAATCCGACCGTCCAGGATGTCGCGCAAAAACTAAACGCCGACGTCATTTGCGGCAAGGATGAGCTGCTTAGACCCGTAAAACAGATGACCATCGCCGCTAAAACCGTGGGTAACTTCCTGGAGTCGCGGCTGGATCGCAATGGCATGCTTATCATTACACCGTCGGATCGGGTGGATATTCTGCTGGGCTCGCTGCTGGCCGATCAATCCGCCAATTACCCTAAAATTGCCGGGATTGTGTTAACCGGCGGCGAAATGCCGGGCAGCGTGCTTTGTGAAATTATCGCCGGTCTTGAACGCCCGTTCCCGGTGTTATTAACGCAATGCAAAACCTATGAAACCGCAACAACGCTTTATTCCGCCAAATTCAGCTTAAATCAGGACAATCCCGGCAAGGTTGCCGACACCATCATTGCCCTTAAGCCGTTTTTATACGAACCCGTTATCAACCTGTTGCAACACCAATCCCTACCCAACCGCCTCTCGCCGGCTGTTTTTCTTTACGAATTAATACGCAGAGCCAAACAGGCCAAAAGGCACATTGTGCTGCCGGAAGGCGACGAACCCCGCATTTTGATTGCAGCAGACCATTTGTTGAAACGAAACGTGGTAAAAATTACTCTGCTCGGTAATCCGGATAAAATTCATCTGTTAGCCAAACGCATGGATCTGACCTTACCCAATGTCCAGATCATCGATGTGGAAACCAGTCTTCAGCGTGAGCAATTTGCCCATGCCTACTATGAGTTGCGCAAGCACAAAAATGTCAATTTACCCATCGCTCTGGAACGAATGAGTGATGTCAATTATTTTGCCGCCATGATGGTGTATACCAATCAGGCGGATGGCATGGTCTCCGGAGCAGTGCATACCACCGCCGATACGGTCAGGCCAGCCCTGGAAATTATTAAAACCAAGCTGGGTGTGACCAAAGTCTCTTCCATCTTCATCATGTGCATGCCGTCCCGGGTGCTCATCTATGGGGATTGCGCCATTAATCCTGAACCTGACAGCATTACTCTGGCGGAGATTGCCTTACAAGCGGTCAATATTGCCAAACAATTGGGCATTGAACCGAAAGTCGCCCTGCTGTCTTACTCTTCAGGCAGTTCAGGCAAAGGCAACAGTGTTGAGAAGGTGGCCAAAGCCATGGCGCTGGTAAAACAACAACAGCCTGAATTATTGGCTGAGGGCCCCATTCAATACGATGCCGCCGTGGATCCCGAGGTAGCCCGTAAAAAACTCCCCGATTCCCGCCTGGCCGGGGATGCGAACGTCCTTATTTTTCCTGATTTAAATACCGGCAACAATACCTACAAAGCCGTCCAGCGCGAAAGCGGTGCTCTGGCAATCGGCCCGGTCCTGTTAGGATTAAACAAACCAGTCAATGATCTAAGCCGCGGCTGTACGCCTCAGGACATCATCAACACCATTCTGGTCACCGCCATTCAGGTTGAAGGAGACTCTGCGTGAATATTTTAACCATTAATGCCGGCAGCTCTTCGATAAAATACAAGGCCTATGCAGTTGACCATGACAACAGCAATGTGATTCTCTCCGGCTTAATTGAAGGCATCGGTGAAAGCACCAGCCAATGGCATCATCAATTCCGCGGCAAACAAAGCAGCACGCACCGGTTTATCGATCACCGCCAGGCTTTTTCCGAACTCGCCGAACAACTGCGCCTCGATCTCGACGAGCATCCCATTCATGGCGTAGGCCATCGCGTCGTCCATGGCGGTATTGATTTTTTTGAACCGACTGTGATTACCCCCCCGGTATTGAAGGCCATTGAAAATCTTGCCAATTTAGCCCCCATTCATAATCCGGTGAATGCCCAGGGCATTCTTCTGGCACAGCAATTTTACCCCGATGCCACCCATGTCGCTCTTTTTGACAGCGGTTTTCACCACACCATGCCCGCCTACGTGCATCAATATGCCATTGACAGTGAGCTCACCAGAAAATACCCCATCAGGCGGTATGGCTTCCATGGCATTAACCATGAGTACGTCGCCAGACAAATGGCGATTCACTTACAGAAACCATTGAGTGCCTGTCAGTTCATTACCCTGCATCTCGGGAACGGCGCCAGTGCCTGTTTAATTAAAAACGGCCAATCGTTTGACACCACCATGGGCATGACCCCCCTGCCGGGTCTCATGATGGGCACCCGCTGCGGCGACCTTGATCCGGCCATTATTTTCTACCTGCTTGACCAGGGGTACACTGCCCGGGAAATTGATAATTTGCTCAATAAAAAGAGCGGACTTAAAGGCATCGCCCACGACAATGACATGCGGCGAATTTTGGCGCGCGCGCAGTCGGGGGATAACGAGGCAACGCTTGCAATTGACATGTATGTGTACCGAATTCAAAAAACCATCGGTGCTTACCTGAGCCAGCTTGACGCACTGGATGCGCTTATTTTTACCGGCGGCATTGGTGAGAATGCCTATCCTATCCGCCAGGCTGTGCTGGAATCACTGAAGCCCCTGGGTTTTCATCTCGACAAGGCGCTGAATCAAACCACACAGAACCACCTGTGGCCTATTCATTCACAAGGCCATCCAATCTATGTCGTTCGCGGTGACGAAGAGCAATTGATGTCGCAAAAAGTGGCCGAAATACTGACAAAAAAAGCTTAATCCTGAACAAGCCTTAGGAATAAGACCTAAGGCTCGTTCATCTTGACAGCTTCCGTATAACCGCTGGCCGATTTAAACAGTCGTTTTCATGCACTCAGCCAGCACGGTTTCCGCAGCCAAATGCGTCAATCGTAGTTCCTCTTCTGCGTGCGCACTGGACACAAAGCCGGCCTCGTACATGGAAGGAGCAAAATAAATCCCCTTTTGCAGCATGCCATGGAAAAATCGTTTAAACAGCGCTTCATTGGAAGCCGCGACGTCGGTGTAATTATCGATGGATTGTTTGCCATTGAAACAAAAACCAAACATGCCCCCTAATGAGGCTGCAAAGAACGGGATCCCCAAATCGGTGGTAATGTCCTGCAAGCCTTTAACGAGTTGGCTGGTGGTCAGGCTTAATTTCTCGTAAAAACCCGGTTTGGCGATTTCCTCAAGTGTGGCAAGACCCGCGGCCATGGCCAAAGGATTGCCGGATAAAGTCCCGGCCTGATAAACCGGCCCCTGCGGCGCTAAATGCGACATAATGTCCGCTTTACCACCGATAGCACCGACAGGCATTCCACCGCCGATGACTTTACCCAGCGTGGTCAAATCCGGGGTTATTTTGAAAACCTGCTGAGCCCCGCCCAACCCGACCCGAAATCCGGTCATCACCTCATCAAAAATAAGCACCGTGTTATAAGTGTCACACAGCGCGCGTAAACCCTGCAAAAAATCAGGTTTTGGCAGGACGAAGCCCATGTTACCCGCCACAGGCTCAAGAATAATTGCGGCCACATCGCCAGAAAATTGCTCCATCAGGCGGGCAGTCTGTTCAAGATCGTTAAAATCAGCCGTTAACGTGTGTTCGGTGATGCTTGGCGGAATCCCGGGGGTGGCGGGGATTCCAAGCGTCAATAAGCCTGAACCGGCTTTAACCAGTAGGCTGTCATTATGACCATGATAGCACCCATTAAATTTAATGATTTTGTTTTTGCCAGTATACCCTCTGGCTAAACGGATGGCGGTCATGGTTGCCTCCGTGCCGGAATTCACCATGCGTACTTTCTCAATGGCTGGCATCAATTGAATGATCTTTTCCGCAAGCCGCACCTCCAGCTCGGTGGGCGCACCAAAACTCATGCCGTTATGAAGCACGTTCGAAACGGCATCAACGACCGAGGGGAAGCAATGGCCAAGAATTAAAGGCCCCCATGAGCCCACATAATCAATGTAGTGGCGGTCATCGACATCCACCAGGTAAGCGCCTTTGCCCTGCTTAAAGAAAATGGGCTCACCGCCAACGCCTTTAAACGCACGCACGGGTGAATTAACGCCGCCAGGAATAACGGCCTGGGCCTGTGAAAATAATTCATGTGAATAGCTCATGACGACTCCATTGCCAAAAAAAAGCTATAGTATCCACTTTTAAGGAGAGTGGCAAAAAAAAGCGGATAAACTTTACATTGTTTTTGACTGTGGTTAAATTACCGCTTTTTAGTTGAGGCAACAGGTATGCAAGAATACAAGCGCTATATCTGCGTGATCTGCGGATTTATTTACGATGAGGCGGAAGGCTGGCCGGAAGACGGCATCGAGCCCGGAACCCGCTGGGAAGAAGTTCCTGAAAACTGGTTTTGTCCGGATTGCGGTGCCGGGAAAGAAGATTTTGAAATGATCGAGATCGAATAACCGCAAGCTTTCACCGTGCCCCAACCCTCTCCCGCCAGCGGGAGAGGGTTGGGGCGTTCCTTTTCTACCCCAATACCAACACGCCCTTTCCCCTGCCGCTGAAGAGGAAAGACTATGACTTTTTGCGATTGCGGCGAGCACCTCGCAGCAAATTGAGCATTTCCACACCCAACGAAAAGGCCATGGCAAAATAAACATAGGCGCGGGGGATATGGAAAGAAAAGCTGTCAGCCACCAGCACCATCCCGATTAAAATCAGGAAACTCAACGCCAGCATTTTCACTGTGGGGTGTTTTTCAATAAATCGGCTTACAGGCTCACTGGCGTAGATCATCACTAAAATCGCGCAGGTAATGGCCGTTGCCATCACCCAGAAGCGCGTTGTCAAGCCAATGGCCGTCAGCACGCTGTCGAGTGAAAAAATAATATCCATGACCGCCACCTGAATAACCACGGCTCTAAACGTGGCCGCACCCTTGCCGCTAAGCACTTTTGACGTCGGCTCCTCCCCAACTTCATGGTGAATTTCCTGAGTCGCCTTGGCTATTAAAAACGCGCCTCCAGCGAATAAAAATAAATCACGGCCTGAAAACCCAAACGAGCCCACTTGAATAAAGGGGCGGGTTAATTTAACCAGCCACACAGCAGAAGCCAGGAGCATTAATCGGGTAACCCAGGCAAACGTTAAGCCCCAACGCCTGGCCTTACGGCGCTTTTCAGCCGGCAATTTTTCAGTCAGAATCGACAAGAACACCAGGTTATCGATTCCAAGCACTATTTCCAGGATAATCAGCGCTGATAGGCTGACGATGATATCAACAACATCCATTTGCAATCTCTTTGACGTGGTAAAATAACTGCTATTTTCCACGATCGTGCCGTCGAGGTAAATGATTCACATTAGGCAGGAGATTCGTTATAATAACGCGCCATGTTCTATTAACGTTTGTAGGTGACGACAATAATTAAGCTAATCAAAAAGCTGTTACGGAAAACCAGGACTAAACACGTGCCTGTTAATGCCAGCTACATCATTCCCCGTAATCATCATCATTTATCGAAAACAGATATCAGCCCCAACGCCCTAAAAGTACTCAATCGGTTAAGCAGTTCGGGATTTGAAGCGTATCTTGTTGGCGGAAGTGTGCGTGATCTTTTATTGGGTAAATCGCCCAAGGATTTTGACGTGGCGACCAATGCCACACCCGCTCAAATTAAAAAATTGTTCCGTAACGCGCGAATCATCGGCCGTCGCTTCAAACTGGTTCACATCATTTTCCACCGCGACATCATTGAAGTGGCGACGTTTCGAGGCACTGAGGCCATGGATGCCAACCAGCAGACCAATGAGCAGGGCATGCTGGTGCGCGACAACGTCTACGGCACCCTGGATCAGGACGCCTGGCGGCGCGACTTCACCATTAACTCCCTGTACTACAACATAGAAGATGCTTCGATTGTTGATTTTACTGGCGGCGTCAAGGATGTCAGCGATCGGCTCGTTCGCATGATTGGGGATCCGGTCACCCGTTATCAGGAAGATCCCGTCCGCATGCTGCGGGCCATCCGTTTTTGTGCCAAACTGCACTTCAACATGGCGCCAGAAACCAGTGCCCCGCTTGCTCAGTTAAGCCCCCTCATCCGCCATGTTTCTGGCTCGCGTCTTTTTGACGAAATGACCAAGCTCTACCAGTGCGGTGAAAGTGAAAGCGTGCAACGTTTATTGCAGGAACACGGTTTATTCGCAGAACTCTTTGAGCAAACCCATCGCCTGTTAAACAGCGACTACCCGGTAAATGCCCTGTTGGGGATTGCGCTCGAAAGCACAGACGCCCGCATTCGTGACAGCAAGCCGGTCACACCGGCTTTCGTGTTTGCCGTATTGCTCTGGTTCCCTCTAAAGGCCAAAGCCCTGCAATTACAACAGGAAGAAAACATTCCCGCCCTGCCGGCGCTGGAACGGGCCATGAATCATGTTATCGCCGAACAGAATAAGGTCATTGCCATACCCAAGCGCTTTACTCAGGTCATGCGGGAAATGTGGCTCCTGCAATTTCGCTTTAACAAGCGCCACGGTGGAAGAGCGCTTAATCTGTTAGAACACCCGCGTTTTCGCGCCGCCTTTGATTTTCTTGCCTTGCGGGCCTTGGCCGGTGACGAATCGATGGAATTGGCTCAATGGTGGACAACATTCCAGGACGTGCCTGAGGAAGAGCAAACGGCGATGATTGCGGCTTTAGCACCACCGCCTTCGCGAAAACCCAAACGACGCCGCAAGCCTAAAACCGTGTCATGACCTGTGTTTATTTAGGCTTAGGCAGCAACCTCGGCTCCGCCGAGAGGCAGTTGCGCCTTGCCTTGGCGGCCTTGCGGACTCTCCCTGATACCTGTCTTTTACAGACAGCGCCCTTTTATCGCAATGAGGCCTGGGGAAGAAAAGCTCAACCTCGGTTCACCAACACCGTGGCCGCCATTCAAACCCGCCTTTCTCCACAGGCCTTACTGGCCCACTGCCACCGCATTGAACACAACCAGGGCCGCCTGCGTGAGATCAAATGGGGTGCAAGAACCTTGGACATTGACATTTTGCTGTTTGGTTCCCTGGTTATGGATAGCTTAAACTTGACCATCCCTCATCCGCGCCTGCTGGAAAGAGACTTTGCCTACCTACCTCTGCTCGCACTGAATCCACACGTTACACTTCCTGACGGGCGTCTGCTGTCTGATGCCCTTTGTTTTTAATTGCATGTTGTCTTTTTTAAAGAACTAACTACACTAGATATAACCACGGCGGTTTTTTGCGAGGGAATCGTGTACGCCACTATTTTGCATGCCACGGATTTAAAAGAGAACCATTTTGCCATGTGCCAAAAAGCCGCAGCCATTGCCAAGGCATTTGGGGGCACACTCCATCTTCTGCATGTGATTGAGCCCCCTGCGTCGTTGCAGTTGGCTCAGGGACTGGGTTTTGCTGAGTTGGCCAATCCGGTCAAAGACGATGCCGTAACCGTCATGAATGTGCTGGGTGACGCCTTGACTATTCCTGTGTCGCAGCAGCATGTCGAAATCGGCTCCATTAAACAACTGGTGCTCAAAAAAGTAAAGGAATTAGGCTGCAGTTTAGTGATTATCGGCAGCCACACGCCTGGGCCTTTGCCGGCTTTTTTAGGCAGTACCGCCCATGCTGTCGTCCATCATGCCCCCTGTGATGTGCTGACCTTGCGAATCTAAGGCCAGCCCTGAACCACTTGACGGGTAATTTCGGTAAACCGTTTTGGCGTGAGCGCTTCTTCTATCTCTTCTTTTTGATTGTCTTTAAGCACCTGATAAAAGCTTTGATACCCTGTTTCACTGAGCAGATTGTTATACGCGGCCAGAGAAAGGGACGCCAGTTTCTTATTTTCGCTCGGCATGTCAGGGGGAATTAAAGCGGGTGCAATCTGCTCATAGGCATACCCTATTTCGAGCAAAAGGCCCTCCTGAAACGATTGGGCTATTAATTCCACACCGACAGGCATATGCCCCTTCCGGGTGTAGCCTATGTTGATGCTTAGAGCGGGCAAACCGGCATTAGACGCTACCGGTGCCTGCCAGGTGTTGACCTGATAGGCATCGTAGGTGGCTTCACCCACCCGGCTAATCGGCATCAGCAGGACATCCAACTGATTTTCACGCATGTACTTCTCCACATACGCTCGGTTACTGGCAAAACGCTGTAAGGCTTCCCGGTAAGATCGACTGTTCTTGGCCGGCAGATCAGTCAAAAACGTAAGGCATGCATTTACATCACCATACACCCGGGTCCGGTTTGACTGGCAAAAATCACGGTAATTTTTTCGGACTGAGGCAAATGACTTGAAATAGTCATTGATTTCCTCAGCCATTCCGGACATATTCACATTGCGATTATTAATAAAATCCGTGAGATAGATATTATCGATGACCGTGACGCCGGCCTGACGCAGTTGGGTTAACATCCCCTGCAGCCCTTTTTCTACGTCTCTCGGCATGCCCTGAAACGGTTTGATTAAACCCACCTGACGTACTATGCCAAGCCGCTTGCCCCTCAGCCCCTCCTTCTTCAGAAAGGCTCGGTACGTCGGAACCCGCGGTACCGACAGCGTTTTGCTGTCATGAGGGTCCGGTTTGGCGATGGCATCCAGAATAAGGGCCATGTCTTCAATATGGCGCGTCATGGGACCAGCCGTCCCATCGAGGTTGCCGTTGGGAAAAATGCCTGACTGGCTAACCAATCCAGTACTGGGGCGTAACCCGTACAGGGCATTAAATGCTGACGGTATACGGATGGAGCCGCTGTTATCCGTACCAATTCCTGCCAGAGCAAACCCCGCACTGACTGCTGCGGCGGAACCACCGCTTGAGCCGCCGGGGTTTTTTTCGGTATTGTAAGGGTTACCAATACGGCCACTGCGGCTGCTGATGCCAAACATGCCTGAAGCGAATTCATCCATGGCCCCTTTGCCTAAAATGACAGCCCCTGCTTTTCTTAATTGAACCACCAAAAAAGCATCTCTGGCCGGTTGATTGCCAAGCAAGGCAAGACTACCCACTGTACTGGTTGAATCATACGAGTCAATGTTGTCCTTGATAACGAGCGGCACACAGTGCAGGGGCCCAATCAAACGATGGGTTCTGGCATAATACTCATCCAGCGCCTGCGCTTCGGCCACGCTTTGCGTACTGAGGACTGTCCAGGCATTAATCGGCGGCCGGTCATCACCGCCCAGGTTGTACTGTTTTATCCGTTTAAGATAACGATTAATCACCTCCGTACAGGTGGTTTTCCCTTGAGCAAGCTTAGCCTGCATGTCGCCGATGCTCTCAAAGGGCGGCGCAATCGATGCGCCATAGGCCATACTGTACAAGCCAAGAATCAGCAGTCCCAGATAATTTTTTTTATTTTTCATCCTTAAACCTTCTTTGACACTGCCCGTCCGCTCATCTAACCCCAGTGTGATTAAAGTAACCGGCACTCGACAAGGAAATTAATTAATTTTTAGCTATATCAATCACTTTCCCGTGGCATGTCAAGTCACTGACCTGATAAATTTGTCTTATACTATAGAAATGTTCACTCCGCATTCAGGGAGGATAAGCCGTGCAACCCACATTGTTAATCGTTGATGACGAACCCAGCACGCTTATCAGCCTGCAGCGAACGCTCACGCCCGAAGGATATAAAGTTCATATTGCTGAATCCGCGATGGACGGTCTTCACATCCTTGAAAATAATCCCATTGACATCATTATCTCCGACATGCGCATGCCGCAGATGAACGGCGCGGAATTCCTCAAGGAAGCCGCAGAACGTTGGCCTGATGTCAGGCGTATCCTGATGACCGGTTACGATGACATTCACACGGCAATTGCCGCGATCAACGTCGGTCAGGTGAATTATTACCTTGCCAAGTCCTCTAAAAAGGAGGAAATGTTAAGCGCCATTAACAGCATGCTGGAAAATAAATTACTGCGTGATCAAAATCGCATCATGCAGGAACTGATTAATCAGCAAAATGAAAAATTAAAAATTCTAAACGGCCAATTGGAAGAAAAAATCCAGAAGCGCACGGCGGAATTGCATCGCAGCTACGCGGATTTACAGGAAACCCATGAAGCCGCCATTCAGGTTTTTTTGTCCATTCAGGAATTGAATGAAAATCACAACAAAGGGTATTCCCGCAAAGTGGCCACTCACGCTAAACTTCTGGCAAAAGCCATGCACCTCAATGACAAGGAAATTCAAACCGTGTACCTTGCGGCCATGCTTCACAACCTGGGCCGCAACGGGTTGCGTGAAGAGATACGATTTAAACCCTTTGCCCAACTGACGACCAGAGAATACCAGGAATTCAAGCAATACCCGATTTTAGGCGCCATGTCACTTTCTGCTTTTCCTTCGCTAAAAGAGGTGGTCAATACCATCCTTTATCATCGCGAGCGCTTCAATGGCAAAGGGTACCCGCATGGGGTAAAAGGCGACTCCATACCCCTTTTTGCAGCCATTCTCGCCATTGCTGTCGATTACAATGAATTAATGTATGGCTTAATTTTTCAGGAGAAATACCCAGCCAAACAAGCCTTGGCTTACATGAAAGAAAATGAGGAACGTTACGATCGAAAATTATTACTGCTGTTCATGGATATCATTGCGTCGTTGCCGGAACAACAGACCGCGTTGATGGAAAAAGCCCTGGAGCCGCATCAATTACTCAGCGGCATGGTGTTATCCAGGGATTTGAAATCGAGTGAAGGATTCATCTTTCTTAAAAAAGGCAGCAAACTGGATGATGAACTAATCGATCGGATCACAGCACTGCACAATGTCCTGGTGTACGTTTACGAGCCGGTAATCCCACCTGTTTCTGAGGACTAGCGTTTCTTCACATGTTTCATCAACCGTCTTTTGCGTTTAACCTGCCGTTCGCTTAATTTATTCTTTTTGCCTTTAAATGGATTTTCACTGCCTCTGAATTCCAGTTTCAAGGGGGTTCCCACCAAATCGAGGTGCTGAATAAACGCGTTGGTTAAGTAACGTTTGTAGCTGTCCGGCAAGGCATCCAGTTGATTGCCATGAATCACGATAATCGGCGGATTGTGCCCGCCAGCATGGGCATAGCGTAATTTAATCCGGCGGCCGCTGACTAAAGGCGGGTTGTGCTGGGTTACCAAATCCTGCAGCAGCCGGGTTAATTTAGGTGTCGATAACCCCTGCATGGCGGAACGATAGGCTTGTTCAATGTCATTAAATAATAAACCAACCCCGCTGCCGTGCAGGGCTGAAACGAAACGGGTTTTCGCGAACTGGACAAAGTGGAGCCGGCGGGCCAACTCGTCTTTGACATGTTGTTTATGCGAATCCTCAAGTCCATCCCATTTGTTGACGACAATCACCAAGGCCTTGCCGGACTCGACAATAAAGCCCAACAGGTGCATGTCCTGTTCGGTTAAACCCTCACGAGCATCAAGAAGCATGAGGCAGACGTGGGACTCCCGGATGGATTGCAGGGTTTTGATAATGGAAAATTTTTCAATTTTCTCATCGACCCGCGAACGTCGACGCACACCGGCAGTATCAATCAGAATGTAATTTTTTTCATCCCGGGCAAAAGGAATAGCGATGCTGTCGCGGGTGGTTCCCGGCATATCATACACCACAACCCGCTCCTCACCCAGGATGCGGTTGACCAGGGTGGACTTACCCACGTTGGGGCGTCCGACAAAGGCGATTTTAATGCCCTTTTCACCCGTGTCTTCATCCTCTGAGGCCTGTGCGAAATCATGGGTCATGGCGCGAAGCAAGGGATGCATGCCGCGTCCATGGGCAGCCGAAATGGCATGCAGTTGATTGAAGCCTAAGGACTGAAATTCAGCGGAGGCAATTTCCTCATCCAGACCATCGCTTTTATTGACCACTACAAAAACCGGTTTGTTGATTTTTCGCAATTGCAGCGCAATTTGTTCATCAATGCCGGTTAAGCCGGCCCTCGCATCGACCAGGAAAAGAACGATGTTGGCTTCGTCCAAAGCAATCTCTGACTGCCTGGACATCAGTTCATCCACCGCCTGGTCTTCAACGCCGACACCGCCGGTATCAATCACGATGAAGGGTTTGTTTTCATAAACCGCTTCACCGTATTGGCGATCACGGGTTAATCCTGGAAAATCAGCCACCAGAGCATCTTGCGTTCGTGTCAAACGATTAAAGAGCGTCGATTTACCCACATTGGGTCGACCAACCAAAGCAATAACAGGTATCATCGATTAGCTCACTGTGTAACGGCTTAACTTCCCATTGGAGGTCATGACGTAGAGATTGTTGCCCAATGCCAGCGGCGCTACACT
The DNA here is from genome assembly GCF_900452865.1 of Legionella taurinensis. NCBI lineage: Bacteria > Pseudomonadati > Pseudomonadota > Gammaproteobacteria > Legionellales > Legionellaceae > Legionella > Legionella taurinensis. The sequence continues at coordinate 1,546,529 of NZ_UGOZ01000001.1, read as the reverse complement.
CACCGCGCCACTCATGGGCGCCCTGGCGAGAAACTCCCCGTTTTGGGTTGATAGCACGTGCATTGTGCCGGTTCTATCGCCCACAAACAGCCGATTCCCCATCAATACAGGCTCGGTTAATCCCCGGGCTTTTAACGCAACCTGTTTCCAATTGACCTGACCATTGCGGGTATTGATCGCCCAAATGACGTCATCACTGTCAGTCAGGTACAAACTATCACCGCGAACGACCATGTTTTTATAGAGCGACACGGGTTTGTTCCACAGGAACTGCCCATCCGTCAGCGACAGGGCACCAATGTAACCCTGGTAACTGCCAAGAATAGCCACATTGCCTCGAATAATCGGATCGGCGTCAATGTCCACCAACCTTTCGACATCGCTTGACCCCGTCGCATAGACTATGCTTTTTTGCCACAACAAGTGCCCAGACGCCAGATCAACGGCATCCATTTTGCCATCCGAATAGCCGACAACGACCACATTGCCACTGACTACGGGCGACGAGCTGGCTTTCAGAATCAAGCTGGGCGCGCCATGCACTGAGACCCATTTTTTCTCGCCGGAGTGCACATCAAAAGCATAAAGGTTACCATCAATCGTTTTGGCGATGACCTTGCCTTGAGCAATGATGGGCTTTGCCAATACTTCACCGGACACATTGGCTTTCCAGAGTTCAGAACCATCGCTTTGTTTTAAGGCAACAATGGATGAATCATCGGTAGCCAGTATCAAACTGCCTTCACCGACCGCAGGGCCGCTGACCAACGTGTAGGGAATTTTTTTAGCCCATTGCTGGGTGCCTGTGGATTTATCAATGGCCTGGACATAGCCGTTATGATCCGCGCTGTACAGAATATTACCGGAAACAATAGGCCTTAAGCGGAGGTAAGCCTCATTTTTCCGCGAACTTCCGACAGGTGCATTCCATTTTTCAACCAGGGTCACTTTCGCTTTGACCGGTTTTAACTCGGAAGGCTGCGGCGTGTTGTCCTTACCGAGCATGTAATCATCAATTTTACTGCAGGCTGGCAACAAACCAATCAAAGCCAGCGCCATCATACTTCTACTCAACTTAAAAAACATAAAACCTCTTCTCATGCAGCTTGTAAGGAATGATTATCCATGGTGGTGGATTGGGTCATGGCCGCCAATTCATTGGTCTTCATCTCAAGGAAGAGATTGCCCATGCCGTGTGTACGCACTTCCGTGATGGCTTCCTTGTATGAAATAATTGCCTGCTGATATTTACCGGTAGCCGCATAAATATCGCCTTTCAATTCATTAATGACCGGCATGTAGGCATTGTCATCCACCACGGACAGCTCCGTTAAGGCCTTGTCATAGGATTTTTCAGCCAGCAGCAAACGGGCAATGCGTATCTTAGCAATCTGTTTTAACGCAGAAACCCGGGATGCTGAAGCGACCTGATTGAGCATATCCCTTGCTTCGTTGTATTTTTCCTTAGTGACCAGCAGTTTTGCCAGGGTCATTCTTGCGGCATCGGCATAAACCGTCTGACCGTATTCGTTAATTAACTGATTGGCATAGGCTTTAATGCCTTTATTATCATGATTTGAAAAAGCAACCATCAGGTGTTCATAGGCGGACGAAGCCTGCGTATTTATTTTTTCCTGATGCCAATGCCAATATTTGTAGCCAGCGGCGCCCAGCATGACAAAGGACAGTATTACTGTAATCATCGTGCTGTAACGATTCCACCATTTTTTAATCGCTTGTAATTGCTCTTCTTCAGTCATATAAACCGACATCATCTTCTCCTGCCATCATCCAAGATAGTCTGTAAATGGGTTGCTAAATCCTGTTGTGGGATAGTGACCTGATCTTCCTGATTACGCAAGTTTTTAAGGCTCACCAGTCCGCTTTTTACTTCATCTTCCCCAAGAATCAGGGCAAAATCAGCACCGCTCTTGTCGGCTTTCTTAAACTGGCTTTTAAATCCTCCGCCAACCGTATTGGTCATAACGCACCAGTCTGCGTTCACCTGACGCAGTTCTTCAGCAAGCGTCAGAGCGCGCATCATTGCCTCGTCTCCGCTGGCAATGAGAAACAGTGAAGGTTTTTTGCAGAATTGCGGCACACACTGCAAGGTTTCCATCAGCAGCAGCAACCGTTCTTCACCCATGGCAAAACCAATGGCCGGCGTTTTATTGCCGCCTAAATGTTCGACCAGGGCATCATAACGCCCGCCCGCACAGACAGTCGCCTGGCTTCCCAACTGGTCAGTGACCCATTCAAACACTGTATGGCCATAATAATCCAATCCCCGAACCAGGAAAGGATTGACCTCATAAGCGATGCCCAGTTTCTCAAGGCCTGCGCACAGGTCATCAAAATGGCGTCGGCTTTCATCGCTGAGCGAATCCATGAGACGCGGAGCCTGACTCACCAACGCCTGTATATCCGGGTTTTTGCTGTCGAGAATACGCAATGGGTTTTTTTCGAGGCGCCTTAAACTGTCCTCATCCAGAACCGACAGATTGGCTTTGAAAAACTGCACCAGCTTTTCTTTGTAATGCTGCCGTTCGGAAAGCTCGCCCAAGGTATTGATTTGTAAACGCACCGACTGATCAATACCGAGTGTCTTCCATAACCGGACACAAAGCGCCAGAAGCTCCAGTTCGATGGCCACGCCATCGATGCCCAGCACTTCCACGCCGAACTGGTTAAATTGACGGTAACGCCCTTTTTGCGGTTTTTCATGGCGGTACATCGGCCCCATGTACCATAATTTCTGCTGCTGGTTATGCAACAGGCCATGCTCAAGGCAGGCACGCAGGCAGCCTGCAGTCCCCTCGGGACGCAGGGTCAGGCTATCCCCGTTTAAATCCGTGAAGGTGTACATTTCTTTTTCAACGATATCGGTGACCTCACCGATGGTCCGTTTAAACAGTTGTGTACTTTCGACCAGGGGAAATCGTATTTCCTGATAGCCGTATTGCGACAGGCACTGGATAAACACTGTTTCCAGATTACGCCAGGTCTCTGTCTGATGGGGCAGTACATCGTTCATACCCCGGATTGCTTGAATTCTCTCAACCAAATTACTTCTCCGTTGAGCTGTCTGAATTTAATCGGAACATGGATTGCATCTTGGAAATATCGGTGAGTTTGACTTCCACCTGTTTTTCTTCGCCGTCCACTTCGGGGTTTTTCAGCGAAGCCACCTGGCTATCGTCTTTCGTAAAAAAGAGTTGGTCGCTGTTTTTCTGCCACCAGAAGCTCACTGCCACCACGGCAGCAATGACGATGCAGGCGGTTATCCAACGCACCGCACGCTCGCCGCGATGAGATTCCCGTTTGCTTTGCCATAACGCCGCTTTTTCAGGCTTGCGCTCAGCCACTGCGGTTTTATTGAAGGACGACACATAAGGCTCCGGAGAAACACCCAGTAATTTGGCATAGGCACGAAAGTAACCTTTAACAAACACTGGCTCCGGCATTTGATCATAAGCATCTTCTTCAAGAAGCTCAATTAATCGCACCCTTAAATGCAATTTGCCTGCAACGTATTCACGGCTGTACCCTTTCTTTTCCCGGATATGGGCTAACTGCGCACCTGGGTTCTGTATGGGATTCTCTGCTGGGGCTTCATCCATTGGCACTGTCGAATTCATTTTTTTCTCCGGCATAGTCGGTATTACGGTTTAATTTATTCAGGCGCGCTTGGTAATCCGCTGCAACCTCTGCTTTCCCCAGTTTGGTCGCGGCATCCGCCGCCAGGCTTAACAAGACAGGATCATTTAACGATAATTCCTGGTACTTCTGTAAATACTTCAGCGCCTTTTCAGGCTGGCTTTGTTTCAATGCGATCGTGGTTAATTCAAGAAGCGACTGTTTACGCTCAGGATCCTGTTCCAGGGCCTTGCTGAAATAGGTTTCGGCTTTGGCATAATCCGGCACAGCCGCGGCGCATAACCCGGCGTTTTCGTAAGCTCCGGCGCTGTGAACATAGTGAACATCGCTCACGGCTTTCAAAAAGTAGCTTTCCGCTTCGTTGTATTTACCAGCGCGGCATAAAAAAGTACCGTAGTTATTTAACTGCGCCCCGCTGTTGGGTGCTAAAGACAAGGCTTTTTTGTAATAAATGCGGGCTTCATCCATGTCGCCTGTCTTTTCAAGAAAATAAGCCATGGCCACATTCACATCGGGTGAGTCGGGGGCCAACTCCAGCGCGGCGAGCAACTTGCGTTTCGCCCGCGGCCGATCGCCCTGCCTTAAATAACCCATTCCGAGTTGCACATTGAATGAGGCCGCATCACCCAGTTTCTGGGCGTTTTCCGCTTTTTGCCGCTTGGCGTCCATGCTGTGCTGGCAGGACTGCAGTAAGAGCAGCAGGCCGCAAAAAAGCAGGGAGCGGCAGGAGCGGGAAATGGCTTGAGTCGGTATGAACGGGGCGAAACCGGCGATGGAACCAGCTTGTTCTTTCATTGAATTCAACGGCAAGCGTAATTGTCTTAACACAGTAATCACAACGCGTTAGAAAAGATTGAGCATTATAACCATGAATACCCGAATTTCAAAACGCTTATGTGAAGGATTCTTCGTTAAATCCCTCCGGTTTTTGGGGCATGAAATTTAATTTTTGCCAACGTTGAGAACGACTCGTGCGATCTTTGACCTTTCCGGCCAACTGACCACAGGCGGCATCGATGTCATCGCCTCGGGTTTTTCGGGTTATGGTATTGATTCCTTTGGCAATTAATTTATCCCTGAAGGCATCGATCGCCTCTCGGGATGAGCGCTCGTATTGGGTCATGGGGAAGGGATTAAACGGAATCAAATTCACTTTAGCGGGAACATTGTGCAGCAATTTGATTAATTGATTCGCATGTTCAGGTTGATCATTGACCCCTTTTAACATGACGTATTCAAAAGTCACCTTGCGCTTGGGCTCATCCCTGAAGTAAGTCCTGCAGACTTCCATCAGCTTGGCCAGTGGGTATTTCTTATTGATGGGAACCAGAATATTACGCAATTCGTCGGTTGGCGCGTGAAGCGAGACAGCGAGCGACACAGGGCTCACTTCCCTTAACCGGATAAGATCCGGCAGTACGCCGGAAGTACTTAATGTCACACGACGCTTGGAAAGACCATAAGAGAAATCATCCATCATTAAATCCATGGCCGTCACGACATTGTCAAAATTAAGCAAGGGCTCGCCCATGCCCATCATCACCACGTTGGTGACCTTTTTGTCATGATGACCCTGGCTTGTTGACAGCTCGCGAGCCGCCAGCCAGACCTGGCCTATGATTTCAGCCGTGCTCAGATTGCGGTTAAACCCCTGTTTGGCCGTGGAACAGAAACTGCAGTTTAAACCACAACCCACCTGAGAAGATACGCACAGAGTCCCGCGAGTCGCTTCGGGAATAAAGACCGTTTCAATGGAATTGCCGCAGTCCAGTTTAAGCAGCCATTTATGGGTTCCGTCGCTGGATTTCTGACAGGCAATGATTTCCGGCAGACGAATTTCAGCCACCTGAGCGAGTTTGTCGCGCAGAACCTTGCCCAGGTTGGTCATTTGCGAAAAATCATGAAAGCCAGCCTGATGAATCCATTGCAGCACCTGCTGGGCACGAAAAGGCTTTTCACCCAGTTGGCTGAAAAAATCCCGCATTTGCTGGTAATTAAAATTCAACAGGTTGACTTTACTGCTCATGATTCTCTCAATAACGGCTTATCGTGTGCACACTTCGTGTGGTTCAAAGAAGAAAGCAATTTCCTGACGTGCAGTTTCAGCGCTGTCTGAACCGTGAACGGCGTTGGCATCGATGCTGTCGGCAAAATCAGCACGAATTGTGCCTGGGGCTGCTTCCTTGGGATTGGTGGCACCCATTAAATCGCGGTTTTTAGCAATCGCGTTTTCGCCTTGCAGGACTTGAATCATCACCGGGCCTGAAATCATGAAGCTGACCAGATCATTGAAAAACGGGCGGGCTTTATGCACAGCGTAGAAGCCTTCAGCCTGTTCTCGGGTCAGGTGCGCCATACGGGCGGCAACGATTTTCAAACCGGCCTTTTCAAAGCGGGAATAAATCTGGCCGATGACGGATTTGGCTACTGCATCCGGTTTAATAATGGATAGGGTAAGTTCTTGTGCCATGAATGGTAACTCCAATGTTAAATAAAGGGACATATTATACATGAAAACCAAAAGGATTAGCTAATGGTTAACGCATGCAGCCTCAAAATAGTCCATCTGCCGTTGTTCGGAGCGAGGTCGGTCAGGATTGATCGCCAATGCTGGCATCAAAATGAAGTTCTTCACGGTTAATCTCGTTCTGAACGGGATTAATTTTATAGTCAGGCAATTGCGTTAACAGTTCATTCGCCTTGATGATAGCGGCTTTAAATTCCTCGCGGTAACGTTTGAGCGTGTTCGACATCTCGGTAATGCGCTGACTAAATTCCTGAGCCGCTTCATCCGTTTCGCGGTTAAATCGATTCAAATCGGCTATTTTTTCAATAAAAACAGCTTTTACCTCGGCATTTAAAGTTAGACCCAGCTGCGCGCCAACCCCTTGCCAATAAGGGGCTTCACGCTGCGGATGGTCAAAGTCATGGTGGGCTAATAGCGACAAGACGGCGTTTTTAATTTGCTCGTTGCTCTTATTCACATTGTATCGGCGTAATTCATCGCCAATTTCTTTGGCTACCCGCAGCAGGGCCTCATTCCAATTGGCAGCATGTTTAATCAGCATGGATTGACTTTGGGCAATCAGCTTGTCCTGTTTGATCTCTTCCTGATGAAAACTCTCACCCAAGGCCACCAGTTTTTCCCGTTCAGCATTTAAGGTTTCCCGCGTTTGAGCTCCCGGTGAGGTATCACTTTTGCCGCTTTCTCCTGATAACAGATAGTCGATATAGAGTTTCTGGCCATACACCTGATAATCCCGGCCCTGCTGAAAAATAATGCCATTAAACACATTGCGCAAAGGCAATCGAAGTAATTGATGGTAAAACGTGTGCGGCTTTTTGAGCGCATTGACCAGATCGTCATGACTCAGTTTAATTTTATACCGTTCAAGAAGGCGTTCAACTGTGATCAATCCATACGTGGAAAGCCACATTGATAAATCATTTTCCGTTTGTTCTTCGCTCATTCTTTTTCCAACTTGATTTTACAACTGTCTGTGATATATAAGGCGGTTAAACCTATTATAGATTAATAATCTGATGCTAAACCCTCTCCCTGATGATTTGCAAATGTTAATTGATTTTTTAAAGACGCCAACGCCCAAAGCCTGGATCGACGCAGCCGTCAACCACATTCCTTTACTCCTGCTTGATCATGCTCACTGTGAACGAAAAGCGGCGGCTACGGCCATCAATTTCATGAGTAAGTACCCTGAAAACAGTGGACTTGTGACGATGATGTCCCCGCTGGCACGGGAAGAGTTGCTTCATTTTGAGAAAGTCATTGATTTAATGACGGCGCGGGGTCTCGCGTTCGGCCCGCTTCATCCCTCCGCTTATGCTCAACAGCTTCATGCCTTGGTGATTCGGCGGGATGGCAAGCAGCGTTTATGTGAGCAATTGCTGGTAGGCGCCATTATCGAGGCGCGCTCCTGTGAGCGTTTTAATGCCTTAATCCCCCATCTTAGGGACGTGGCATTGCAAAAATTTTATCAGTCGCTGGTTAAATCCGAAGCCCGGCATTTTGAAAATTATTTAACATTGGCGTCCGATTGCAGCGTTGATTTCAGTGCACGCCTGGCGGAATTTATTCAGCGGGAAAACGAGTTAATCACGCAACCGGACACGGTGTTTCGTTTCCACAGCGGCATACCCTGCTTTTAGCAGGGCAGACCGAATCAGGGCGCAGGAGAGGATGAGGTGACTTTATCCATTTCCGCATTCATGTGATAACGATGGGAAAAGAAGCTTTGCAGACTATTCTGATCATCCGCGTTCAGTTGGATGAATGCGTCTTTGGTCATCGGCTGTTTGCTGGTTCTATCCTTTAACACAGGCGGATTCTGGCTATTGTCCATCGCATACCCACGTGTTTTCGCCCAGGCAAGAAAACCGGTTTTAAAGACTTCTTGTTGCTCATCAGGCAGCGGCTTGCCGTCATAAGTCACCGACAGTGTGGTTCCCCCTTTGTCCGTGAACTCAACATTCAATTTCAAGGGGAATAAATCATCTTTTTTCCAGCCTTTTTCGCGCAGTTTGTCGCCTATTCTATCGCCAAGATGCAGGCCTTTATCATCGAGCAATTTAACCAGAGGAGCAAAACCCAGTTTGGTGTCCCAAATTCCTTTCAGCAAGGGTTCAATCGGGCGATTATCAAATGTCACGCAGAGTGCGGCATGCAAGAGTCTAATGGCATTAAGGATATTCATCATGGCCGTCATCCATTCGTTATATCCTTCCATCCCGCGGGCTAACAGATCATCGGCTGCTTTGCCGACCTGAGCCCATTTTTCGATGACTTTGCTGTCGCGTTCTTCTTTACGCAGCACATCGACTTCGTTTTTAAGTTGAGCCTGCCGTTTGCTCTCTTCCTCGGTCAGGGCTCGTCGGATTGACCGATCGCGCTCGTCTTCCAGGGCTTTTTTGGCATTCGCTTCCCTGGCTAATTCTTCACGGGTTTTCATAAAAATACCTCATCGAATGGGCTGTATAAATTCAAAACCTTTTGGTTGATCATAACACAGTATTTTCGGCGTGTCATCCCAGTCACTGAGTACATAACGGTAATATTCCTTGGTGTCATGGTGATAATGGCTAAGACCCGGCTTATGGGTATGCCCGTGGATGACTTGTTGCACGCCGCAATGGTGCAGGTGTTTAAGGACATCGCTCGCAACCACATCCATCATCTGCTCGTCCTTGTTACGGTTTTGCTGACTGCGTTGGCGGATATGGCTGACTAACTGGTTGCGGTAGCTCAGCGGTAGTTTTAAAAACAGAGCCGTGAACAGCCAGTTGCGAGTTAGACGGCGGAAACGCTGATGCGCCTTATCCAAGGTGCAATAACGGTCACCATGCGTCAACAAAACAGGCACACCGCCAAGCGTAATCAGGCTTGGGTCCCGTAAAAGGGTTATCCTTGCCATGGTTGCGAAACGTTTGCCCAGGAGAAAATCGCGATTGCCGTGAAGGTAGTAAATGGCAAGCCCCCGCGCTGCAGCCTGTGCAAGCGTGTTGGCAATGGCGGAACTCCAATCATCGATGCCGTCATCGCCCGGCCAGGCGTGGAAAAAATCACCCAGAATATAGAGGGTTCGGGCGTTAGCCACCGCCCACTGCATAAAGTCATTAAAGCGATGGGTAATGGCAGGTACATCAGGGTGCAGATGCAGATCGGAGATAAAAACAGCCTCTAGCATAAAGGCTCGATCTGGATGTGTTCATCCTGAAGATAAATCTGACAGGGCCCCTGATGCAATTCGATGGCATCGCTTAAGCGGTAAAATCCAGCAATGGACACGAGTTCTGCTTCCAGCGACTGGCAGAATATTCGGGCTTGCCTATCGCCGGACATGCCGGCTAAAGCCCGCCCGCGTAAAGCGCCATACACATGAATATTCCCATCGGCCAGCAATTCAGCGCCATGACTGACCGAAGCAGCAATCACCAAGTCCCCGCCCTTGGAAACGACCTGTTGGCCAGAGCGTACCTGAGTGGTTAATAATTTACTTTTAATGGGCTCAGAAGCCGGGACTGCCTCACCAGAGGCCTCATCCAGCAAGGGCTTGTCATGAGTCGATGAGGCGTGGAGAACCGCAAGCCCCATGCATTGCCCTATAGAATTTAACAGCGGGTTCGCACCTTGAATGGCCACCGGCAAAATACTTTTTAACCGCAGTGCCTGACAAAAAGCCTGAAGGTCGATTTCACTGTCCTGAATGGCGGCAAAGTCCAATACAACCGGTGTATTATCAAACAATTTGGGCGCTTTGGCGATCACTTCATCCAAATAATGCTCAAAAATGGTGAGATCATGATTCAACAATTGCAGTACTGTAAAGGTGTAAAGCCTGCCCTTGAGCTTAAATGCTTGTGATTTCAACAAATTATCTGCCATAACTACGATATCCATCACTGACTTTTTTATTTATACTAGCATGAGGCAATAAATAACAGAAGGACATCATCGTGGATAGAATATGGTTGGCTCAATACCAAGAGGGCGTTCCACATACAATTAATCCGGAAGAACATGCCTCCCTCGTCTCTTTGTTTGAAGATTCATGTAAAGCGCATGCCAAAAAAACAGCCTATGTCAATCTGGGTTGTGAACTGACTTACGAGGAGCTGGACAAGAAAAGTTATCAGTTTGCGTTGTACCTGCAGCAACTCGGTTTAAAGCGGGGAACCCGCGTTGCCCTGATGATGCCCAATGTACTGCAATACCCGATCGCTCTGTTTGGTCTGCTTCGCGGCGGATTCATCGCCGTGAACACCAACCCGCTTTACACCAGTGACGAGTTGATTCATCAAATGAATGATTCCGGCACCGAAGTGATTGTCGTACTGGCCAATTTTGCCAAAACCGTGGAAAAGGCCCTGCCTCATACTGGCATTAAACACGTCGTGGTCACCGAGATAGGCGATGTTTTTCCGACGGTTAAACGCATCCTGGTGAATGCCGTCGTCAAGTACATTAAAAAGCTGGTCCCCCCCTACCATCTACCCATGGCCATTCGTTTTAATGAAACCTTAAAACAGGACAGCAGCAAAACACTTAAACCCGTGTCGTTGAATCATCAGGATATCGCCTTTCTGCAATACACCGGCGGTACCACCGGGGTGGCCAAAGGGGCGGTATTAACCCACGGCAACATGGTTTGCAACGTACTGCAGGCTTATGCCTGGATTAAGCCCCTGCACATCGAGGAACAGGACATTATTGTTACGGCCCTGCCGCTTTACCATATCTTCTCATTGACAGCGAATTGCCTGACCTTCCTTAAAGCCGGCGCGAAAAACATTCTCATTACCAATCCTCGCGACATTCCGCATTTCATCGATGAAATCAAAAACAGCCGTTTTACGGCCATCACCGGGGTCAATACCTTGTTTAATGCCCTGCTGAATAATCCCAAATTCAAGGACATCGATTTCTCCCGGGTTAAACTCGCGCTGTCAGGCGGAATGGCATTACAGAAAAGCGTGTCGCTGCGCTGGAAGGAAATGACCAAAACCCGCGTGCTTGAGGCCTATGGCCTGACGGAAACATCACCTGCCGTCACCATTAATCCCATGTACCTTGAAGATTACAATGGCAGCATTGGCTTACCCCTGCCCTCGACCGACATTACCATTCGCGATGAATCAGGACAGGAAGTGTCTCTCGGCACACCGGGTGAGTTATGTGTCAAAGGGCCGCAGGTCATGGCCGGTTATTGGCAGCGGCCGGATGAAACGGCATTAGTCTTCACCAAGGACGGTTTTCTGCGCACGGGCGACATCGCCACGGTCGACGACAAGGGGTTTGTGTATTTAGTTGATCGTAAAAAAGACATGATTGTGGTCTCAGGCTTCAATGTTTATCCTAACGAAGTGGAGCAAGTCATCAGCATGCACCCCGGCGTCCTTGAGGTGGGTGTTGTCGGCGAACCGCACGAAGAAACCGGCGAGCGTGTGAAAGCCTGCATTGTCAAACGTGACCCGAAATTAACCGCTGAGGAAATTATTGCCTTGTGCAAAGAGCATCTGACAGCGTATAAAATTCCCAAAGTGGTCGAGTTCTATCATGAGTTACCCAAAACCAATGTCGGCAAGATTCTGCGCCGGGCTTTGCGCGGGTAATCAATTCGTTAAATCAAGGGCGCATAACTGCATCATGATGCGTGCGGTTGCGCCCCAGACGAATCGGTCAGGCTCGCCCAAATAACGGCAGGACTGAAACACCAGCCCCTCCCGCTCAACCGGGATAAATTCATAATTTGCTTCTCTGCACACCTGGCTTAATGGCGTGCGAAACACCTCAGCCACCTCCTGATTATCCAGCCGGCAGGGATTTAGGGTTTTGATTCTGGCCAGCCAGGGATGAATAATAAAGCCCGTCAGCGTCTTTTCCACGGCCAGTGGGGTCTCAGAATAAACACGCCCGGCATCAATGCCCAGTTCTTCCCACAACTCCCTTAAGGCCGTGTGGTACAAGTCCGAATCGCCGGCCTGCCAGCGACCGCCTGGAAAACAGATTTCGCCGGGATGATTTTTTAACTGGTGGCTTCTTTGCGTGAGAATCAAGGACTGACTGCTCTCCTCAATCAGCACAATCACCGCCGAATCAAGACGTGACTTTTCTTTATCCATTTTTTTCAAGCTCCCGACTGATGGCTGCAATTTTGGTAAAACATTCCTGGTACTCTTCGTCACAATCAGAATCAATGACAATACCGCCGCCCGCGGAGAGGCTGATTTGCTGCTGACGGGTTATCAGGGTACGGATGGCGATGTTGGTATCAAAGCGGCCATGAGCGGAAAAATAGCCGATACTGCCGCAGTAAGCTTCTCGCCGGAAAAGCTCCTGCTCGGCAATGACACGCATGGATTCCCGTTTTGGGGCGCCGGTAATGGATGCGCCGGGAAAGCAGGATAAAAAGGCCTCGACGGGCAAAATCCCGTCACGGCAACGGGCTTCGACATCACTGACTAAATGATGCACGGCGGCAAAACTTTGCACGTCGCATAAATGGCGGACTTCGACGGTTCCTGGTTGAGCAATTTTACTGAAATCATTACGCATCATGTCGACAATCATCACGTTTTCTGCACGGTTTTTCTCACTGGCCAGCAGGCGTTTTTTGTATTGTTCATCGAGCACGGGATCACTGGATCGCCGCTCAGTGCCCTTAATTGGCGAAGCCAGTAGAACGCCATGATCCATTTTCATGAATCGTTCAGGCGAAAAACTGACAAGATCGCCCTGACCGGTTTTAAGGCAGGCAGCAAAGGGCACCGGGTTGCTGCGTCGGATGCGCGTATAAATATCCCAACTGCGGCCTTCATAACCGGCTATGAACGGTTGCGTGTAATTGGCTTGATAACAACGCCCGTCCTGTAACGCCTGTTGAATCCGATCAAAGGCATGATGGTATTGCTCCAGGCTAACCAGGGGCGTAAACGGGCTGATGTTCAGGGGCTGACGCGCTGCACACGGGCGATGCCAGAGAGCTAAGGCTTCTTCGACAATGGCTTGGGTGTCAGCCCGGCTGTTGGCAGAAAACAGTTGCACGGTTTTCTGCAGGTGATCGGTAATGATTGCCCAATCGTAGAAACCCCAATGAGCCAACGGGCTTTTTCCCGGCAACGACCTTGGCTTATCAACAGGGATCCCCAGAAGAGCGCATCCCAAATCATAGGTAAAAAAACCAAGGGCACCGCCTTGAAACGGTAAATCGAGCGGCAATGCGCGAGAAGGCAATGCGGCTTTAAACCGGTCTAAAAACCTGGGCAGGTCATTTGCGCTTTCAATCTCGAGTGTCTCATAGGGGCACGCCGTCAGGATATCGTAACGTCCACGCACCCTGTCGCCGCTTTCCAGCAACGCAAAGCCGGGTAGATTCTGCAGGGCCTGATAATGATCAATCAGTTCCTCGCGATAAGGTAAATGAATAAGGGTGTAGTCGCTCAACACGTCAATCGCTAATCCAGTGGGGAGGTCATTAAATAGCCTGAGTATAGGCTAATTTATCACTCTGATTCCAGCATTACGCAACTGCCCTGCCATTTCCAGACGAAACGGGCTTAAGGGTAGTTTTTGCCAAAAATAGTGAGTATTCTATGGCGAATGTTTGTGACAAGGAGAGAATCAGTGACGACTGTCGCCCGTTTCGAAATCACCTTTACTCAATATATCAATGAAAAAGGTGAACAAAGCCATCCCCTGCCGGCCTTCGCCAAAGAGAAAGCCGTGATGCAGGAACTCTATCGCATCATGGTCCGCACCCGAACCTTCGATAAAAAAGCCATTGCTCTGCAACGCACGGGCAAAATGGGAACCTATGCTCCCATCAATGGCCAGGAAGCCATCTCTACCGCCATCGGCCATGCCATGCGGAAGGAAGATATCCTTGTGCCCTACTACCGCGATTATGCCGCCCAATTTCAACGCGGCGTCAAAATGTCAGAAATTTTAGCTTATTGGGGAGGTGATGAGCGTGGCAGTCAGTTCAGTTGCAATTCCGAAGACTTGCCCATTTGTGTCCCCATCGCCTCGCAATGCCTGCACGCAACCGGCGTCGCGTTTGCATTCAAATACCGTCAACAGCCGCGTGTCGCCGTAACCTGCATTGGCGAAGGCGGGACCTCCGAGGGCGATTTTTATGAGGCTTTAAATGTCGCCGGTGCGTGGAAATTACCGGTTGTTTTTGTCGTCAATAATAACCAATGGGCGATTTCCGTACCCTTATCCAAACAGACCGGCACAGAGACTGTTGCTCAAAAAGCCATAGCCGCCGGCTTTGCCGGAGTACAGGTGGACGGCAATGATGTCATTGCCTGCCGGGATGTTATTGGTGAGGCCATCGAAAAAGCCAGACGTGGCGAGGGCCCTACCCTGATTGAAGCCATTACCTATCGCCTTTGCGATCATACCACCGCCGATGACGCGACCCGTTACCAACCTCAGGAAGAAGTCGAGCAGGCCAAACTCAAAGAACCCATAGGTCGTTTCAAGCACTTCCTTGAACAACAGAAGTGCTGGTCGGCTGAAGAAGAAAGTCAGTTACAAAACGAGGCCGCCGATTTGGTGCAGGCCGCGGTCGACGAATACCTGTCGCGCCCTCCACAACCCATTACCAGCATTTTTGATTACCATTACGCACAGTTGCCGGAGTATCTGGTGGAGCAGCGTGCAATAGCCATGGAGGAAGCAGGTCATGCCTGATATAACCTTGATTGAAGCGGTGACGCAAGCCCTGGCCTACGAATTGCAACACGATGAAAATGTCGTCGTTTTCGGCGAAGACGTCGGTAAAAACGGCGGCGTGTTTCGCGCCACCGTCAATCTGCAGGAGCGTTTTGGCGAACACCGCGTTTTTGATTCGCCGCTCGCGGAATCCATGATTGCAGGCTTAGCCATCGGCATGTCGGTGCAGGGGATAAAACCCGTGGCGGAATTTCAGTTCATGGGTTTTATTTACCCTGCGATGAACCAAATCATTTCCCATGCGGCCAGAATGCGAAACCGCACCCGCGGCCGTCTGCATTGTCCGCTGGTGTTCAGGGCGCCATTTGGCGGCGGTATCCGTGCCCCTGAACATCATTCTGAAAGCACTGAGGCCCTGTTTGCCCATATCCCCGGCCTGCAGGTAGTCATCCCTTCATCGCCAAAGCGAGCGTATGGCCTGCTACTGGCCGCCATCCGCAATCCAGATCCGGTGATTTTCCTTGAGCCCAAGCGGATTTATCGCCTGGTTAAACAACCAGTGGAAGACAACGGCGAAGCCCTGCCCCTGGGCCAATGCTTCACCTTAAAAGAAGGCGAGGACGTCACACTCATCAGTTGGGGTGCCAGCATTCATGAAACGCAACAGGCCGCCGCGCAATTGGCTGAAGAGGGCATTTCCTGTGAAATCATTGATGTGGCGACAATCAAACCTTTAGACATTGAAACCATTCTGGCTTCCGTTGAAAAAACCGGCCGTTGCGTGATTGTCCATGAAGGCGCTAAAACAGGCGGTGTGGGTGCTGAAATTTCTGCCCAGATTATGGAACAGGCGATGGATACCCTGCTTGCCCCGGTGCAGCGCGTCACCGGGTATGATGTGGTTATGCCTTACTTCCAGCTGGAAAAACACTACATTCCCAGCGTCAAACGAATCAAAGACAGTGTCTTAAGCATAATGGAGTGACCATGAACATTTTTAATTTACCTGATCTGGGCGAAGGCCTGCCGGATGCCGAAATACATGAGTGGTTTGTCAAGGAAGGCGATACCGTCAAAGCCGATCAACCCCTGGTCTCCATGGAAACCGCCAAGGCGGTTGTCGATGTACCCTGTCCAGAGGCAGGCACCATCGTCAAGCTGTTCGGTAAACCAGGCGACGTCATTAAAACCGGCGAGCCGCTAGTGGCATTTGCAGCCAGCGAGGGCGTGAAAAAAGCCGACAAGGGCACTGTGGTAGGCAACCTTGAAGAAAGCAGCGAAATCAGCGAAGACCATTTTACTATTGGTGCAAGCCGCAGCAGCGCGCAGCGCATCAAGGCAACGCCTGCAGTTAAAATGCTGGCAAAAAAACTGGGCGTCAACCTGCAGGCGATTACCGGAACCGGTGAACACGGGGTTATTACCCGTCAGGACGTTGAAGCCGCGGCCAATAAACAAACCGTTTTACCCGATGGTTTTGAACCCCTGCGCGGTGTCCGCCGTGCCATGTTAAACAGCATGGTGCAATCGCATCAGGATGTCGTTCCCGTCAGTATTTTTGATGAAGCGGACATTGAGTGCTGGAAGGACGGCAATGACATCACGGCCCGCCTTATCCGAGCCATCTGCGACGCCTGCAAGGTGGAGCCGGCACTCAACGCCTGGTTCAACACGCAACATGGCGCCCGCAAATGTTTCGACGAGGTGCATTTAGGATTGGCCATGGACAGTGACGAAGGCTTGTTTGTGCCCGTTATCCATGGGGCGGAGCGATGCTCGCCGGATGAATTACGTCAAATCATCAATGAGTACAAACAGGCGGTGCGCAACCGGGCCGTGGCACCGGAGAAATTAAAGGGAGCTACCATTACGTTATCGAATTTTGGTAAATTCTCAGGAAGGTTTGCGAGTCCCATCATTGTGCCGCCCATGGTGGCTATTTTAGCCGTCGGCCGTCTTTACCAGGGCGCGGTGGTTGAAAACGGCGCGGTCAAATCGCACCGTTTATTGCCTCTGTCCTTAAGTTTTGATCACCGTGCCGTCACCGGCGGTGAAGCCACCCGTTTCCTGGGTGCCGTGATTCAATCTTTATCGCAACCGTTGTAAAGAAAAAAGGATTGTTGGGCTGAGCCCAACAATCCTGGATTTAAGCAGCAGGCGCTGCCAACTGCTCCAGCGCATCATCGACCTTATCGACATTCTTCTCACGTTGAGTTTTGTCCATAAAGAAGGCCGCATACCCTTGGGTTGACTTGGAACTGGCCAGTTTAATGCCCAAGGCAATACCCAGCGTGAAAAGTCCTGCGACGATGTTGGCCACCACAGGGGCAAACCAGGAACGCTCGCTGTGCATTTTGTCGTCTTCGCTGCGTAAAATATCCCTCATTTCTCCAGTAAAAGAGCTCAGTTCCTGCGCCGTGACCTGCTTCTCATCGTTAAGCTTCGTTTTAACAAAGTCATCGAGACGACCCTTAAGTTTTTGGGAGACGTTATTAACCGCACTCACCACTGTCTCAGAGTGATTTTGCAATTTCTCATAGTTCTTCATCTCATCAATTCTGTCGTAAAGAGTCTGAAGCACCCCACTTATCTCTTTTTGAGCAATCTTTCTGGATGAGGTATTTTCTACCTCGTCATTGACTTGGATTAACTCATCAGAAAAGTCTTGTCTTATCTCCTGCAATGCCACGAGCAAACGCCTCAGCATAGGCCGCAACGTTAAACCCGGGAATTCATTTCGACCGCGTTCAACCAGTGCATAGAGCTGATGAAACGTCTCCGGATCCCCTTTCTCTTTAAATGCAGCCAACAGAACGCGGAGTTTAACCATGTACGTTTTACGCTCTGTAGCGTCTTCCGACGAGAAGATGGAGTCTTTAACAACAAAACGTTTAGCACGCTGGGCCTCGTATCCGTTTTCGCCGAATAAATCCAGGTAATTATCCATCAATTCAACACGGTTGCTTATGCGCTGCTGCGATTTCTCAAGAACGCTCTTGTTATCAAGCATGCTGTTATTGAGTGTGGAAATGCCTTGATTAACCTCGTCCAGTGATTCCTGAAGGCTGTCTTTAATCACTGATAAGGATATCGTCTCCTGCAATTGCTCCAGTGGCGCTTTTATTTTACCCAGATAAGCCTCAACTGCCATCCTTTTCCCTTGTTGTGCTTTATCGTCTTCGCGGCTGTAATAATCAAATTGAAGCGTCTCACGATACTCTTTAACCTGGTTAGAAATCGCTGCCAAAAGCGACTGGCTGTCTTTTATCAGTTGGGCACTGATTTCCTCGCGTTTCTCACGCACTGCCGCGAAAGGTTGTTCTTTTTCATACTCTTCTACCAGCACATCGTCTTTTAAAGCAGTGAGCGTCGATGCAAAGGTCTGGTGCTCTTCGTGCAAATGCGAGAGTTCTTGCAACAAGACGTTATAACCCTTCAGCAAAGAGGCTGTCTTGGTCAGGCGCTCAGGCACTTCACTGGATTGACTGTTGATGCTTTGCAAACCAAGGTCTGCAAACTTATTTTTCAACTCTCCAGCGGCAGTTTTCATCTTCTCCATGTGCTCATTAAGCAATGAGCGAGCAAGCATTTGCAGTTGCCCACAATTTGCCGCCAATTGCTTTTGGATGTTAAGCCGATTGGCGTCATAATCCTGGTGATTGGGAATACCGTTTAATTTTTCCAGCAGCAACGAGGATTCGGCCGATAATTGGTGATACTGCTCATACAAAGCAGCAATGCCATTTTTAGCATCAGGCTGATTAATTTTTCCTCCGAGCTCCGTTATTCCCTCTGTCAATTGGATAATCAATCCTATTATTTCGACATTGGGCTTAAGCTCGGCAATGGTTTTTTTCGATGCAACAACAAGCTCTTCCTGCTTTTTCTGCTCTAAACGCCGTGACGAAATGTCCTGGTTAAGGCTTACAATGGCTTTTTCCGAATTGTTCCGGTCTTCGACGAGCAAGCACAAGCCTTCATAGCGTGTGTCAAAATTCTTTTTTTCCAGCTCAAAAGCCGCCGCTTGCGGTTGCCATGCCCGAGCCAGGGCTCTGGTGTGCGCTTTTTCCTCAAGGGAATTTCTTTTCGCGAAAAATAAATTTTGAAATAAACCAAAAGAATCCTGGTACTCTTCAGAATTGACATCCAGGCTGCCTTGCTTTTGTTTGAATTGCCATAAACTTTCAATTTGATCAGATTTGGCATCCAAAAAGGTCAGCAACTTTACAAAGCTTTTTTTGAAGGGATCAAAGAAACCAAGCTTGAACTCCTCAATATTCCCCATGGCCTCAAAATCAATGATGAGTTTGTTTTTCAAGAAGCATTTTTCGATTTTTTGCAGTACCTGTAAATCGGCCTCTACCGTGTCTGGGTAGACTTCTGATTGAGTGGTGCATTTATCCAGAGCATCCTTGAATGATTTATATTTTGCTTCAGCGGCCACTTTAAAACCAGTAAGTTCATTAACGGAAGAAACATTCGCAGATAAAGCGGTACCATCTGTTTTTTCGATTAATCCAGCCACTGCGGTGGCTGATTCTTTAATCTGCCTCCATTGTTCAGGAAGGACCTCTTCAGAATCCTGAATCATTTTTTCATGCCTCTGTCGAGCCTGCTCAGCTTCAGACAACGCCGTGTCTATCTCCGAAGCCTTTTGCATCAACGTGTCCAATTGCTTTTCTTCATCAGACCACTGTTTTTGTTTCTCGGCATAATGCTGCTTGATACTTTCTATGTTGGTTGAACGCATGCTTTCTAAAAACTCCAATGCAGATTGTTCTTTTCTTAATTGAAATACCACCTCGTTACGGTGACGTATGACATCGAGCCGCAGCTGGGCTATGCGCTCATTCAGGGCGGCTCTTGTGTCTCTTTGCGGGTTGTACAAGGCGTTGATTTCATCGTTTAATGCGGGATAAGACGCCTGAAGCAGTCTGTTATCGCGAACCGGGACGGGATTTGCCAGTTGGCCCACTGTTTCCTGATGCAGGGCCAAATTACCAAGATCATTGTCTACTGCTGACAACTCACTCTTCAACATCGCTATTTGCTGTTCGACAGTATCCTTCGGCTCAAGAGGACGATTGGTATTAAGCTTATCCAAATCAGCATTGATCGCATCAAGCGTCATTCCTACCGCAGCACTTTCGTCTCTATGAAACGTCAGTTCAGCCTCATACCATGCTTTGTGAATGGTCGCTGTCTGGTCTTGCAATCGACTGTACAGTTGCTGCAAACCGGCTTGTTTTTCCTCTATGTCTTTTACAGCCCTCGCATACGCTGACTTGAGAATTAATTGTGCACGAACCAGTTTCAGGGGGTTACTTGTTATAAAATACTCCGGCATCTCCTCGTCATCCACGATGCCGCTGGACGCTAAACTGGCCATTTTTTGCTGCAGTATGGTTAACGTACCCTCAGCCGCAGCTATCACTTTTTGCGTCCACTCACTCTGCTTCTGCAGCAAAATCACCTGACTGGCATGGGATTGTCCTTCTAATGACAAGGGTTTGGAAACCTGGGCGCATGGTTCATTAAACGCCTGTGTCAGCTCATCCAGGACGCTTAGGGCTTTCTCAAAGCGGGCCTTTTTTTCACCCTGAGTTTTCGCCTCAGCGATCCCTTCCTGGGTGTCTGCGGACCCCATTAAATAGCCTGCAAGACCGTCCTTAATGACGCTTTCGGCCATGCCGCGGTTATCGCTGAACAAAGACTGAAAATCGAGAGTAAGCACATTCTTGTTGTATTCTATTTTGAAAACATAATACTCCTCCTTACTCGCTCCCGGCGTGTGAGAGGCCGAAAATAAAAGAGGAATACTGATTTTCAGCGCATCAGGGTTTAAGAAGGAGAGTAATTCATCAATGGATTCCGGCATCGCCTTCAGGCCATACCAACATTCGACAGCCAGGGCATAGCTCATGGGGTGTGCTATGAGAAACGCGTAGGGAGATTTATTATCCAGTATTTTTGGTAATACCTCTTTAAAATCTTCTGGCTTTGAGCCACTGAAATCCCATCCGTCAACGAGGTCATCTACCTGTTTCAGGATGGACTCCAGATTCACACCGGGAATGGCGAGAGCCTCCTGGAAGATTTTCGCCTTCCTCAATTCGGCTTTAAAATGGGTGCAGAACGTATCCTTTGACTCCGCGTTGATTTTTTTTATCTTCCCAGCTTTACGGGCAGTTGTTACAAGCTCATCAAAATGCGCTGTAATGGCTTTGATTACCGCCTGCTCCGGTGTAGAAAACACACTCATGTGCTCTTTAGAAACAGCTTCAATTGTGCTCTTGATGGTTGACCAGTCCCCAAGACCCGGGTTTTTGCCGGATTGAAACTTAGGCAGCACTTCCTCATTGATGGCCTTCAGGGCCGCAGCGACGGCAGCCACTTGAGATTTGGCATAACGTAACTCCAGCGATTGGGGTGCGTTGGCATACTCTTTCTGCAATGCTTCGATTTTGCGTTCAAGACGATTTAAAAACTGACCAAGGCCGCTGTCAGCGATGGTTGTAAAAGGTTTTCCAGATGCTCGACGTCCCATATGATCTACCTCAAGCTGAATGATGGGTCTACTTTATAGTATGAAGCTTAAGTAATTATTAAGATCATTTAAAACAGAGCGTTTTTTTTAAGTATAAGTTGTTCAATTTTTTTATTTAATGCTGCCCGCTTTAATCGCATGCGGCCTTTGGCTCTTAAAAAATAGGCGTTATTGGTAATTAACGGCGTGAATTCAATGGCTACTCGTTAGCCGTTATTTTAAATCGGCAACGGATAAAGGTATTATAATTGAGTATTCAAGTCTTTTGACCAGAACAAGGATGTCCATCAATGAGCAGGAAGCCGTTACCCTTCCCCGTTTTATTGCTGTTAGTATTGTCAGCGCTTCTAGTCGCTGGCTGCGGTTCTTCGCCCGCAAACAACACTGCGGCGCCGGCAGAGGTCGACGTCGCTCACCCGCTGGCAAAGAAAATTGTTGATCTCGATGAATACACTGGACGTTTCCAGGCCATTGAAGAAGTGGATATCCGCGCCCGCGTTACCGGTTACCTGGATGCCATTCGTTTTAAAGACGGCCAACGAGTGGAAAAAGGCGATGTGCTTTTTATCATCGATCAACGCCCTTTCCGTTATGCCTTAACACGGGCTGAGGCACAACTGGTTTTAGCCAAACGTCAATATGAGCGCGCCACCCAGTTAAAAAAGGAAAGTTTTATTTCCAATGAAGTCATTGATCAACGCTGGCAGGAAATGCAGACCGCCAAAACGCGGCTTGATGAAGCAAAACTCAACCTCGAATACACGGAAATCAAATCGCCAATAAGCGGCAAAATCAGCCGCTACTTTGTCAGCGTCGGTAATCTCATCCGCATGAATGAAACGGTTTTGACGCGGGTGGTATCGACTGATCCCATTCACTTCTATTTTGAAACCAGCCAGAACGAACTATTGAAATACATCCGTCTCACGCAGTCTGGACAGGGTTTTCGCACAGAGGAAGGCGGCAGTACGATTTACATCAAGCTTCAGGATGAACAGGATTTTATCCATCAGGGCAAAATGGATTTCATGGATAACGTCGTTGATACCGGCACGGGCACGGTACAATCGCGGGCCATCGTTCCCAATCCCGACGGCATTATCTATCCCGGCTTATTTGGCCGGGCACGCTTGGCTGGCAGTGCCGAGTATGAAGCCCTGCTTCTGCCGGACAAAGCCATCAATACCGAACAAACCCGTAAATACGTCTATGTCGTGGATGATAAAAACCGGGTTCAGCGCGTTTATGTTGACTTAGGTCCCCAGCGTGACAGCGGCTTTTATGTGATAAAAAAAGGATTAAAGGGCAATGAGTGGGTTGTCATCAATGGCATCCAGCGGATCCGCGCCCCGGATCAGGAAGTCAAGCCTGTGCAAATTCCCTTAAGCGAAGATCACCAATAACGCAGAATGGACAAGGATCGATTGCATGAGAATGGCGCATTTCTTTATTGACAGACCTATTTTTGCCACGGTCATTTCGATCATTATCGTGCTGGTCGGCGGCCTGTCCTATTTCAGTCTGCCAGTCGAACAATACCCGCAGGTGGTTCCGCCCACGATTCAGGTGACGGCGTCCTACCCTGGCGCCAACGCCAACACGGTGGCGGATACGGTAGCCACACCGATTGAGCAGGAAATAAACGGTGTCGAAGGCATGCTCTACATGAGCTCGCAATCAACCGATGACGGCCAGATGCGGCTTACCATTACCTTTCAATTGGGAACCAACCTCGATCAGGCCCAGGTGCTGGTACAAAATCGGGTGGCCATCGCCGAAGCAAAGCTTCCTGAAGAAGTGAGACGTTTAGGGGTAACTACCGCTAAAAATTCGCCTGATTTGCTGCTGGTGATTAACTTATACTCACCCAATGGCCAATACGATCAGACCTTTATTGGTAATTACGCGGTGCTGCAAATCCGCGATCGCATCAAACGAATTGAAGGCGTGGGCGATGTGCGCCTGTTTGGGGCAAGTGAATATGCCATGCGTTTATGGTTGAATCCCGACCTCATCGACTCCTACGAACTGACGCCCAATGATGTTCTTGAAGCCCTGCGGTCACAGAATATTCAGGTCGCCAGCGGCGCATTAAACCGGCAACCGCAGAAAAAACAATTCGGCATTGAATACAACATTGAAACCCAGGGCCGTTTGATAAAACCCGAAGAATTCGAAAACATCATTATTAAAGCAGGTGAAGGCGGACGAATCCTTCGTCTTAAAGACATCGGCCGGGTTGAACTCGGATCGCAGGACTACCTTACACGCGGATACCTCGGCAAATACCCGGCAGTGGCCCTGCCTGTTTTTCAGCGTCCAGGCACCAATGCACTGGCCACCACGGATGCCATCATTGCAGCCATGAATGACCTGTCGACACGCTTCCCCAAGGGCATTGACTATAAAATTGCCTATAACCCGACGGAATTTGTGAAAGAATCCATTCATGAAGTATCCAACACCATTTTTGAAGCGATTGTCCTGGTGGTGCTGGTCATTCTTGTTTTTTTACAGTCCTGGCGGGCCGCCATTATTCCGGTTGTGGCTATTCCCATTTCATTAATCGGCACCTTTGCCGTGATGCAGGCCATTGGCTTTTCACTGAATTACCTGACCTTGTTTGGCTTGGTGTTAGCCATCGGCATTGTCGTGGACGACGCCATTGTCGTGGTTGAAAACATGGAGCGGAATATCGAAGCCGGTTTGGCTGTACGTGAAGCGGCCAGAAAAACCATGAGCGAAGTCGGTTCGGCGTTAGTGGCGATTGGTCTGGTTCTTATTGCCGTCTTTCTGCCGACGATCTTCCTTAAAGGCATATCCGGGCGCTTTTATCAGCAATTCGGTACAACGGTTTCAGTAGCCACCGCCATTTCTGTTTTTGTGTCTCTGACCTTAAGTCCCGCGCTGGCCGCTCTGCTGCTTAAGGCGCATCATCACACGGAAGGCGAAACCGTCCCTGTTTTCAAAAGGCCATTGCTCGCTTTTAACCGTTTTCTGCAATCCGTCTCCAAACGCTATGGAAAAACCATCAGCACGCTAACACGTCGCGCCAGTGTGGTTTTGGTCGTCTATCTGCTGTTAATTTCCCTCACTGGCCTGCTCTTTTACTTTGTCCCACGCGGATTTATCCCCAAGCAGGATCAAGGCTATTTTATCGTGTCCATTCAACTGCCGCCTGGGGCGTCATTAAGCCGAACCGACAAGGTAGTGCAGATGGCCATTGCCAAACTTCTTGAAACACCTGGAATTGCCAATGCCGTGGCCTTCACCGGTTTTTCAGGCGCCACCTTTTCAAACTCATCCAATGCCGCCGCGATTTTCCCGGTCATGAGCTCGTTTCAGGAGCGGGAGCGTCTGGGGTTAAGCTACAACGACATGCTGGCCACTTTAAGACAAAAACTGAATACGATTAAGGAAGCCATGATTGTAGTCATTCCACCGCCGCCCGTCCGGGGAATTGGTAACGCTGGCGGGTTTAAAATGATGATTCAGGATCGCGGGGGGCGCGGCATTGAGGTGTTAACCGAGGCGGTTGCCACCCTGGCTGAACAGGCCAACAAGTCGCAGGCAGCCACTTCCGTCTTCACCTTTTTTGAAAACAGCACACCACGAATACGCTTGCAACTCGACCGCGAGAAGGCGGAGCGTCTGGGCGTCCCGGTTGCCCGAATCACGGAAGCACTGGAAGTTTATCTTGGCTCCATTTTTATCAATGATTTCAACTACTTAGGTCGGACTTTCCGCGTCATCGCTCAGGCTGACTCGGAATACCGCCATACCGCCGATGATTTGCTGCGCATCAAGGTGAGAAACAACCAGGGGGAGATGGTCCCTATCGGCTCTGTTGCTACCATGGAAAACACCGTAGGCCCCACTCGCTGGCCTCGATACAACCTGTATAATGCCATTGATCTTCTGGGTGATATTGCCCCGGGATACAGTACCGGTGATACGCTCGCAACGATGGAAAATTTAGCCGCTCAATACCTCCCGGATGGCATTGGTTATGAATGGACTGAAATTGCCTACCAGCAAAAAGCCGTCGGTCATACCGCAATCATTGCTTTTGTATTAAGCGTTATTTTTGTGTTTTTAGTGCTGGCGGCTCTCTATGAAAGCTGGATTTTACCACTGGCCGTCATCCTCATTGTTCCCATGTGCCTGTTCTCATCCATGATCGGCATTAAACTATTGGGTATGGAAAACAACATCATGACCCAGATTGGTTTTATTATCCTGATCGGCCTTGCCTGTAAAAATGCCATTTTAATAGTCGAATTCGCACGCAAACTGGAGCTTGGCGGCGCCAACCGCTGGAAAGCGGCAATCCTGGCCGCCAAACTGAGGCTTCGACCTATTCTCATGACTTCTTTTGCCTTTATTTTAGGCGTATTTCCCTTAGTCATTGCCGCAGGCGCAGGCGCAGAAATGAGGCGGGCCTTAGGTGTGGCGGTCTTCAGCGGTATGCTGGGCGTCACTTTTTTTGGGTTAATTTTTACCCCGGTTTTTTATGTATTAACCAGCCGATTCAGCCGGCGTAACCGGCCAAAGACCTTGACTTAACTGAATTTCAGCGTGGACATGGCCTCAATAGCCAGGGTTTCATTGACCCACTGATTGAGCCCCGACATTCGCTGAGCGTCAATGCAAGCCGCCAGTTGGTCATCCACGCCGCCCACGGAAGACTGTGGGGGTTGAGCGCTAGTTGGAGAGCCGGCTTCGACCTGGGGTTGGGTGTCTGATTGTTCCGAGACGTTCGCTAAATAAGCTCTCAAACGACTGTTTTGTTCCTTCATTTTGAAGTTGATGCGTAAATTACGTTCCTCTTTCTCGCCATAACGGTCTTCTACAATCAGACGATAACGGGAAGTTGATAACCTGAAGGTTTTGCCTTTCGCATTCACAACCTCATCGCCGGCATGATTTGCCACATCGTCAATCACCGGCAGGGATTGGGATGTGCGCACCAATCGTGGCGGCAGAGCGCTCACAACGCAGGGGAAATCATACATTTCCCTGATTTGCTCTTCATCCATGCAGCCAATGATGCCGGTTTTGTAGAGTTCGATGAGGTTTCTGCATTCGCTGGCATTCACGCCGTTTTCATGTTCTCTCATGTATTGATACAAATCCTCGAAATTGGATTGATTGGACAACATGGCAATGCTATCCAGAGCCAGGTAGGGGCAGGTTCGGCCAGCAATCTGCAGTACCGTGGCCGGGATGTACACGGTTAGTTTGCAAAAATCAGCCAGGCCGCCAAATCGTATCGTGTTGCTCAACAACAAGGCCAGCACCACGGATTGCTTCATACCCAGCGGATCACAGATGAACACATCCAGTTCCGGCCTACCCTCCGGGTTTGCCCTAAACACAAACTCCATAAAGGACCAGTGGGTTAAGACGGAGCCTTTATTACCCACCGTCACCTGAAACCTAAAATCACAGGCATTGCTATCGATGATGGCTATCAACGCCTGATCGAGTTCTTCGATTTCTGAAGCGAGCATGGCAAATGCGTGCAAATCGCTGCCTTTTTGTTGCCGCTCAAGGCGTTTGATATGTAAAGACAGGGCCATTGCTTCAACCGGAATATCGCCGGGTTGACCAAAATCATTTAAAAGGTGTTCCATTTCAGATACAGATTTCATTCGGGACTACTCGTTTTTCAATACCCCAATAGTATGCCCAATTTGTGACCATTTTTCAATCAATCTGCCCTAACTTTGTAATAAAAAGTGCATTTATGTTGCAATGATTCTCATTTGGTGTAATATTTATCCAGTTATGAAACTGAAACTCTTATCGATTATTACAGGGATAGCGATTGCCGTCTTAAGCCTCAGCGTCTGGTTTAAAAAACCCAATGCGCTTGAACTTCGCCCCGCGACGTTTAAGGCACTGCCTGGCTGGCAACAGGCGGATCTCGTCCAGTCATTAACCACCTTTCAACACTCGTGCAAAACCTTTCTGCGTCAGGATCCGCACGGTCAGGCAGGCAGTCACAGGATTCCGCTGTTGGTTAAGGATTGGCAACCGGCCTGCCAGGCAGCGCTCGCCATTCATCACCCCAACAAGCAATCAGCCCGTGCTTTTTTTGAAACATGGTTTACCCCGGTTGCATTTTACAACAACCGTCCAGTCAAGGGCCTTTTCACTGGTTATTACATGCCGCTGCTTTATGGCAGTCTGACTAAAACCGGGGAATTTAATGTGCCCATTTACGGACTCCCCTCGAATTTAGTGACCGTCAATCTGGGGGATTTCAATTCCCGCTACAAACATTCCCGTATAGTCGGGCGGTTGCAGGGCAATCAGTTAGTTCCCTACCCGACCCGAAAACAAATCAACGAAGGGGCCATTCAGGATAAAGCGCCCGTTCTGGTTTGGGTTAACAGTGCCATTGACCGCCTGTTTCTGGAAATTCAGGGCTCTGGCGTTGTCCAACTACCCGATGGACGCCGGCTGTATGTCGGGTATGCCGGTGAAAACGGCGCACCCTACACGCCAGTCGGGCGCATACTGGTTAAAAAAGGGATTATGACTAAAAAAACCGCCTCCATGCAGGGCATCCGCGCCTACCTTGAAGCGCATCCTGACGAAGTAGACAGGGTCATTAACCAGAACAAATCTTTTGTCTTTTTCCGTATCCTCAAGCAGACAGCCGCCCTGGGTGCCCAGGGGATTGCACTGACCCCCGGTTATTCATTAGCTGTCGACAGGAAATGGATCCCGCTGGGCGCTCCCTTATGGCTGAGCACCACCCACCCGGACAAGACCCATCAGGACAAGAAGACGCTGCAGCGGCTGATGATTGCTCAAGACACCGGTGGAGCCATTCGCGGCATGGTCAGGGGGGATGTTTTCTGGGGGGCAGGTCAAACAGCAACCGACATCGCCGGGAAAATGAAAAACAGGGGACGATACTGGCTATTATTGCCCAAGCATTCCATCCCGCATCTTCCTAAATCACTGACTTAATCCGCCGCAGGCGATTTTTCCAGAAGTGACTTAAGTAGAGGACTTAGGAGGATAGCCTTGGGTTCCTCCTCACCAGTTTGAGCCCCTGCGCTTAAAATCTCATCCAAACTGACAATTTTGTAGCCATTTTTCTGGTACATTTCAATAATGTCCTTCAGCACCAGGCTGTTAAGCAGATTGGCATGAATTAACAAAATCTGCCTGGAGTCCGCATCGCCCCGCTTTGTTGCCTTGGCTTCCGCTTTCAGCGTCTGGTTCCAGATAAAATTTAAATACCGTTTTTTAAACGAAGGCAGATTCTGTTGGCGATTACGCCAGTGAATCGCTAAAAATTGCGCGTTGAATTGAAAGTCTTTGCTGTCTACAGTGACAGGGGCGATCACATAGCCATGAGCAGTTAAAAAATCATAAACCTGTTGTTTTTTTTCACCCTGACTTTCGGCTAAATAGGGGTAGCGGAAATACTTTGTGCCAACCAGCAAAGGCGCCAGCACCTTGTCGGCACGCTCAATGTCCTGGGTGTATTGCTGCGCCGTCACACTGTTTAAACTGCGGTGAGAATAGGTATGATTCCCCAGCTGATACCCGTCGTTACGAAATTTCTCCAATAACTGCCACTGATCTTTTTCGATGGTTCCAGCGATCACAAAGCCGGTTGCGGGGACGTTGTATTGGTTTAACGTGTCCAGGATTTTAGTGAGCCGTTCATTTTCACGCCGGATTCGTCCAGGATCATTGTGGGTGGAACCTACAAAGGGAAGATCATCAATGGTAATGGCTATCTCCCGCACCTGCGCAAACAGGGTTGAACAGGAAAAACACATCAAACCCAGCAAGAATTGACTATAGTTTTTCAACATGATCTGTCCTTATGATTACGCAGGCCAAGGGGATGGTTTTCACCGGATTGGTTTAGTATTACGTTAAATAAGCCAGTTAGACAATACTTCCTTGTTTCAAAGCCTCATAATAAAACACCGCTTAAGCCGCTAGACATCACAATCAAGCCATTGCAACTCCCATAATTCATAAAGAAACAGCTGGTTATCCTTGTTGTTTAAATACGGCGTCAATTCCGTCAGCGGCACAAACCGATGGTCGGCGACCAGCTTTATCAGTGACGAGGACACACCTTCCGTGTTCCAGCCGCACCCATTAACAAACAGCTTCAATGTGTCACCGGATTGGATTTCATAGGCAAAGCGACACAAACTGTTGCGCGTTAAACCAGGGCTGTTTTCAAGTTCTGATAAAAAAAGCTCCAAATCGTCCGTGTCTTCGTTAGGAAGGGGTAACAGTTCTTCCGCCTGCTGATCCAAACGGGTTACAAAACAGCCAAACCAATGGCGAAGTCTCTCCTCGTCATCCAGGATGTTCTGCAAAACACGCTTCGCTTCACTGATTGCCTGAGCAGGCAACTCCCCGCTGCCCTTAAGGTTACGCCAGTCCGGATCATGGTATAACTCATGATGCAGGCTGTTTTCTGCCAGGTATTCACCAAAACTTTCCCATAATTCCAGCGATTGGTAACTACGGTACCCAAAGGAATAAGTCATGCAATCCGGAGACAGGGAAATGCCGTGATGGGCGATGTGAGGGGGCAGATACAGCATGTCGCCCGGTTCTAAAATAAATTCTTCTTCAACGAGGAATTTATCCATGATGCGCAGGTCAACATTCGGTAAATAATTTTCCATTTCACAATGCTTGGAGGACAGCAGCCATTGACGTCGGCCCTGAGCCTGAAATAAAAACACATCATAATGATCATAGTGAGGTCCGACACTGCCCTCCTCTACTGCATAGCTAATCATGACATCATCAACGCGCCAATGGGGTAAAAAATTGAAATGATCGAGTAAGGCGGCCACTTCCGGAATGAAGCGATCAACCCCCTGCACCAGCAAAGTCCAATGGCTTTGCGGCAATTGAGTGAAGTCACGCTCCAGGAACGGTCCACGCTTTAAATGCCAAGCCGGCTTTTTTTCCGGTGTATGAATAACCAGACGGCTTTCCACTTCTTCCTCCAGCGCAAGCCCCGCCAACTCATCCCCGCTTAAGGGATTAATAAATTCAGGCAATGCCTTTCTAAAAACCAGCGGTTTCTTCTGCCAGTATTGCGCGAGGAAATCCTCTTTGCTCAGGTTTTGAAAATTAATCATATCGACTCCTTACGAGGTCTTAGGCCGTATGGCAAATGACACGGCCAGGAAGCGGCCCCTTGCTGCTCATAACCTGATTTTGATAGGTTACTTCGCAATCCGTTAAATTGGGCGGCAGTTTTTTTGTCAGTGCAATGATGGTTTGATTGTATTCACAAAGCATGTAAATCGAGTCTTTTGGCGAAAATGTCCATTTTGCGCGGCGGCTGTTATTGATATCCGGCTTAAGCAAGGCCAACTCGTCCGGTTTGCCGGAGTAAAAAGAAATGCCGTCAAGAAAATAAGTCGCGGCAGGCAGAAAGGCATCCCATCCGCGATAGGTTTTCTTAAGAGCCTGGGTAACGTCAATGGTGGGCAGGCAGGCAGGGGAAATGCTGTTCACCGGACTGACCGGAGAAATCCCCTGCTCTGCAAACACCGGGGGTTGAAGCAGCAAAAAGAGCGTTATCAACAGACTGGCCGGCCTGATCTTGTTCATTACTTATCCTTATTGATGACTGGGGAAGGAAAATGCTACCTATACTACCAAACATCCTGGCAATAAAAACGCCCTGGCTAGAATTAATCTTTTAAAACCACCGCCGGTTAACAGGCTTGCGCTTTGTCTTAAGGAAGGTGCTTGGCTATAATTAAGTTGGTCAATATGTACAAAGGAAGGTCATCATGAACATCCACTATAAAAAGCCAAGGTGGTTATCAATGGCACTGACCTTAGCTCTCTTACTGCCATTATCCATCGCCAAGAGTTACGCTGAAAGCAGAACAACCACATCCTCTCAGCCCTTGCCAGCCGGCCCGCAGTTAGCCTTTTACTTCATGTATGATCAAGGTTACTACCCGCCGCCTGCTTATATCTATTACGGGCCTAAACACCGCCATCGCTACTACTGGACAGGTTGGCAACCCATTTATTGGCGTCATGGCGTCCACTGTCAGCAACGCTGCTTGGTCAATCAATGGAACGGCCGCATTCTTCAGTGTGAACGACGTTGCTTTTAGACTGAAAAGGTGTTGGTGTAGTTGAATAATTGCCGCCAATGCTTGTCGGCCGAGCAG
Organism: Legionella taurinensis; assembly: GCF_900452865.1. Taxonomy (NCBI): domain Bacteria; kingdom Pseudomonadati; phylum Pseudomonadota; class Gammaproteobacteria; order Legionellales; family Legionellaceae; genus Legionella; species Legionella taurinensis. The sequence continues at coordinate 1,514,929 of NZ_UGOZ01000001.1, read as the reverse complement.
CCGCCTCGACGAAAGAAACCGGGTAACAGTTTCTCAGAGTAGAGGCGGCTTTTGGTATTATTTGCATCGGCCCCCTCCAGCAGTGAATCGAGGCTGTTTTCCCTGAAGCGTTGTTCAGTCTGTTCATACGCTGCCTGTAATTCCTGTGGCAAATCCGGGAGAGTCTCTTTTTTCTCAGGCAACAGCGTCTTGATAAAATCCATTTTTTCCTGGACGGCAGTAAGGTAGCTGCTGCGCATTGCATTGTATTCCGCCGGGACCTTATCCGCCGGGACAGCCAGAAGCTCCTCAATGGTAAATTCTTTTTTCTTTTCCTTTGTTTCTTTCGGTCGGTCCTTTTCCGGTTTTACGGCGCTTCGCATTTTATGCCCGTGGTAGATTCTCAAATGCTTTTTGCTCAATGCATCCCCTTCACGGCCCGCGCCGGCAAGCATTTGCTGCTTTTCCGCTTTTTTCTGATCTTTCCATGCGAGCAGGAAACCATTCATTTTGTCTTGAAGGGTATTTAAGTTTTCATCAATAAACGTCAGATCTTTACCTATGACAGTAACCAGAGGAAAACTGTTCTCCGACTGATGATCCTTGATATGCTGCCTTAGATGCTTAAAATTGCCAGCCGGTGAATACATATCCAGGAGGTGGTTAAGCTTTTTCCTGCTGATTGCCGGCAATTCGTCCCCGCAGCGGAGATAACTGTCCAGCAGATTCAGCGTGACGGAGACCAGCATCCCCCCTTCATAGCAATTCCTGGAAAACAGAATGTCCGCCACATCTATCCAGCGCCGAAACGCATTAAGTCTGGCGGCCCGGCTTTTATGCACAAGAATATCCCGTCTGAGATAATATTGCAGCGTGCGGTGAGCGTGAAAATACTCCTTTTGCCGCGGTGTTCCTTTCTTGTCATTGGAAAACCCGGCTACATTAGCCAAATCATCCTGAGTCAGGTTAGCGAAAGCCTTGCGAAGCGTGAGGTTAATTAATTTAGCCTGCTGATGAGCAAGCGAGGATTCAATGTAGCTGTAGAGTTGATGGGCCTTTCGATTGTTTTTGATTTGACCTTGAATATCGGAATGCGAGATCAACCGATCCCAGCGAATGGAAAAGAAGGGATCCCGATGACTCGTGATGTTCTTATTAAGCCAGGTGATTAAATTACGCTCAGCCATTCTGCAATCCTGTTGTACCCAGATAAGTTACCTTACCAGTCAATCAGGAATTATGCAAAATAATCAATCAAACCACGGCTATTTTTGATTACACTGGTCTCCTGGCTGCCTTCTTCCACAACCGGGGAAACAGGGTTACCCGGGTGTTGTGCATGACCCGGCTGCCGGCCCGCCTGATGCTGACTGGCATTGGACTCAATTGAGAATTGCGACAAATTAATTCCCTGCTCAGACATCATGTCCCGAAGTCGTGGAATCGCCTGCTCAATCATGTCCCGCACGTGCAGGGTATGCGCGGTGATGGTCAACGACGCCTCATCCTTATGAAACTTAATGTTGACCTCAAGGGGGCCCAGCTCCTGAGGATTTAAGCGAATCACTGCCCGGTCGATTTTTTGCTGACCAAGCCAGGTAATCTGTTGTGAAAATTGACTGCCCCATTCCGGGCTGTCCACTAACACCGGCAAATCCAGGCTTTTGGCGGGCATCGGAACCTGAGGTGTGGGTGAAGCCTGAGTTTTAGCCTGGTTTATTGCGCCCATTGCACCATTGAGATGGTTCACGGCGGCCTCGGCGTTAAGGCGTTTTTCCAGCCGTGTGGCTGACTCTGCCATAGTCAGCAACTTATCATCCATGGTGAGGCTTGCGTCCATTTCCTTTTTATTGCCAGTCAACTCGCTCATTAAAGACAGCGCATCAACGTCATCTCCTTCAGCCGATGAAACGTTTGTGGCGGGAATAGTGGTCTTGCCGCCTTGAACAGCCGCAGGCTGAGACGGCGGAATCATGAACGTCTGCTTGTCGGAAGCCATTACCGCATCGGTGTCCAAAAGATTGACAGTTACAGGCATTGCATCGTCAGTGGGCGAGGCGTTGGGCGGTTCAAAGCCAGTCGCTGCGAACCAGGCTAAATGGGGACTTTCATTTGCCGGCAACGCAATGATTGGTTCCGCCAAAAGGGTTTCATCCGGCAGTACAGGGGTTTCAGACAAAACCTCAAGCTCAGGCTCAGACACTGTAACCACAGGCAAGTCGACCGGCAGAGCCACGGGAATCGGCATTGGCCCGCTATCGGCTGCACCCTGGCTTTCAGCAGGCTGGTCAGTTTCCTGATTAAGCGCATCGCCCGCCAGGACATCTTCCATGACGCTCTTAAAATCATCATTGGTAACTAATTGACCATTTTCGTCACTTTCGATGCCCAAAGGGGAAATAGTGTCTGGGTTTGTCACCTGGGTAACAGGCAATTGGGTCACATCCATCGTTATCCTGCGCTGCATCATTGAATGGTGATTTTCGCTGCAATATCTGTACCATTTTCAGCAAAATTAATTTTTTTGTTAATTATTATTTCTCAGCTGTAAAACAGACCACGGCTATCTTTTGATGCATCAAAGACCATGCTAGCCTCGTTTCAAAAGGACTATAAGGATTTAATGCCATGATCTACCGCTTCTTTAAAACCAAAGACGTTTACACAGAAACACAACTGAATGAGTTATCAGCCGCGCTCATTAAAAAATTCCGCGACCGCTTTTCCGCTAAAGCGCTTGACTTGTTTTTTCCTCTCCTCACTATGCGCACAACCGCCTTTGATTATCACATCGACAATACGATTCCCCCCGCTGAAAAACAACTGTTTATTAATGCCAAATATGCCTTCCTCAAATGCCTCGACGATTGCCTGGCTGAATACGACAAAGTAAAAAAAGAACAACGCGAAGAATGGGTGGAAATTTATGATTTTGTCAGCCATTACTACACTTCTCCGCATTACCTGCGGGTTGGGGGTAATCAGGGTGAACATACCATCAATGCCTTTGATCAGGCAGCAACAGGATTTATGATTTTAAGCGGTGTCATCCTTGCCGCAGGCCTGGTGGCATTTGCCTTTAATTTCCCCATCGCTCTGCTATTGACCGCTGTCGCATTGACCATCATGGCGCCCAGTCTGTTTTATACCGTTGCCGAAACACATGGCCATGAGGCTGTCGTCAACAAGCAGGAAGAGATCCTGTTCTCCGCCTTAAATGGAATGGTCAATCATCAGGAGCTGTCCGACGAAGAATTACATCCCTACGTTGAAAGCACCTTTTCTGTTTAAATACGAATAATTTTCATTTCAATTTTGATGATGCAGAAAACTTCGTTTTAAACTGTAAAGTTGATCGTTTTAGGGCTATGATTGACGTTTTTAGCATGCAGGAGTGATGTATGAAAGTGGGTCACGATAGCCTTTCTACTCGACGTGAATTACAGGTCGACGGCAAGACATATCATTATTACAGCTTACAAGAAGCCGAAAAAAATCATTTTAAAGGCATTAACCGCCTGCCTTATTCACTGAAAGTGCTGTTTGAAAACCTGTTGCGCTTTGAGGAAGGCCATACTGTCACAGTGGATGATATCAAGGCCCTTGCCGGTTGGCTTCATACACGAACCTCACAACATGAAATCGCCTACCGTCCGGCACGCGTGCTGATGCAGGATTTTACCGGTGTTCCGGCTGTGGTTGATCTTGCCGCCATGCGCTCTGCACTGGAAAAAATGGGCGGCAATGCCAATAAAATTTCACCCCTGTCCCCCGTGGATCTGGTCATTGACCACTCCATCATGGTTGACAAATTTGCAACGCCGGATTCCATGCGGATCAACACGGCGATTGAAATGGAGCGTAACAAGGAGCGTTACGAGTTTTTACGCTGGGGCCAAAAAGCGTTTGCCAATTTCCAGGTGGTTCCGCCGGGTACCGGTATTTGCCATCAGGTCAATCTGGAATACCTGGGTAAAACCGTCTGGAGCAGCGAACACGACGGTCAGCATTATGCTTACCCGGACACCTTGGTAGGAACCGATTCCCACACGACCATGATTAACGGTCTCGGCGTTTTAGGCTGGGGAGTCGGCGGTATCGAAGCCGAAGCGGCCATGCTCGGACAACCCGTTTCCATGCTGATTCCTGAGGTCGTTGGTTTCCGTTTGACCGGCAAATTGCGTGAAGGCATTACCGCCACCGACTTGGTACTCACGGTTACCCAAATGCTGCGCAAAAAAGGCGTTGTCGGAAAATTCGTTGAATTTTTTGGCCCCGGTCTTGCCGACTTGCCTTTAGCCGATCGCGCCACCATTTCCAACATGGCTCCAGAATACGGCGCCACCTGTGGCTTCTTCCCGGTGGATAAAGAGACCCTGCGTTACCTCGAGTTGTCCGGTCGTGATGCCCACACCATTGCGCTGGTGGAAAAGTATTGCAAAGCACAGGGCATGTGGTATGAAGCGGGAAGCGAAGACCCCGTCTTTACCGACACCCTGGAACTGGATTTATCCAGCGTCGAGCCCTCGTTAGCCGGTCCCAAGCGCCCGCAGGACAAAGTGAATTTAACCACCTTAGCCGGCGAATTTAGCAAATTCCTGGTTGAAACCGGCAAGGATCATGAGAAAAATAAGCCTTTCCCTGTGAAAGGTGAAGAATATAACCTGCAACATGGTCATGTGGTGATTGCAGCCATTACCAGTTGCACCAACACCTCGAACCCGAGCGTGCTGATGGCTGCAGGCCTTGTGGCGAAAAAAGCGGTTGAAAAAGGACTGTCGCGTAAACCCTGGGTTAAATCATCCTTGGCCCCCGGCTCCAAAGTCGTTACCGATTACCTGCACAAAGCCGGCCTCTCTCAATACCTGGATCAATTGGGCTTTAACCTGGTCGGTTATGGCTGCACCACCTGTATCGGCAACTCAGGCCCGTTACCGGACGCCATTGCAGCGTCAGTCACCGACAATGACGTAGTGGTTTGCTCTGTGCTCTCTGGAAACCGTAACTTTGAAGGCCGCGTGCACCCGCAGGTACGCGCTAACTGGCTGGCCTCGCCGCCGCTGGTTGTCGCTTATGCCTTAAGCGGTACCACCACCGGTGATTTAAGCAAAGACCCGATTGGTCAGGATAAAGCGGGCAATCCTGTTTACCTTAAAGACATTTGGCCAAGCAATGATGAAGTGGCCGCCGAAGTAGCCAAAGTAACCGGTGCCATGTTCCGCAAGGAATACGACGAAGTCTTTAAAGGGGATGAACACTGGCAGGCGATTAAGGTCAACAGCGGCATGACCTATGAATGGGATGCCGACTCGACCTATATCCAGCATCCGCCCTTCTTTGAAAACTTAAGCCGTCATCCGCAGGCGATTGAACCGATTGAAGGGGCTTATGTTCTCGCTTTACTGGGTGACTCCATTACCACCGACCACATTTCACCGGCTGGCTCCATCAAAGCCAACTCCCCGGCAGGCTTGTATTTAAAGTCCAAAGGGGTGAAGGAAGCTGACTTTAATTCCTACGGCTCACGCCGCGGTAATCATGAAGTCATGATGCGGGGAACGTTTGCCAATATCCGAATCCGTAATGAAATGATTCCAGGCATTGAGGGAGGGATGACGCGTCATATCCCCAGTGGTGAAGTCATGTCCATTTATGATGCAGCCATGCTTTATCAGGCCCAACATCAGCAATTGGTTATTGTGGCCGGTAAAGAATACGGCACGGGGTCTTCTCGTGACTGGGCCGCTAAAGGGACCAATCTTTTAGGCGTCAAGGCAGTCATCACGGAAAGTTTTGAACGTATTCACCGTTCAAACTTAATCGGTATGGGCATTCTGCCTCTGCAATTTGAAGAAGGCACCACCCGCAAAACCTTAAACCTTGATGGCACCGAACGATTCAGCATTGCTGTTGATGATTCGCTGAAGGCCGGCGCTAAATTGCCCGTCATCATTCGACGCCAGAACGGTGATGAGATGACTGTTCCCGTTCTTTGCCGTATTGATACCGCCAATGAGCTGGAATATTACCGTCATGGCGGCATTTTGCAGTATGTTTTACGCAATATGATTTAATCTTCAGACCCCGGAGGCTGAGGCAGCATCGCCTCGGTGCGGCGCAGATTGCCGCCGCAGCCTCCGGGTAAATTTTCCCCTGCTCGTCATCCATTGATTTTACTGCGCTTAACTGTTAAATTCCGCCGTTTGTATAAACCACGGTTTTCGGTGTGCTGCGGGTGTGGCCATCGTCATTCTCTGTGTCATCGTGCCAGAAGGAACATCATGAATCCTAATCATAAAGTGTTGTCGGTTTTTTCCCTGGTCATGATCAACGTGATTGCCGTAGACAGCCTGCGTACGCTGCCCATGAGCGCCAAGCTCGGTCTGCCGTTGGTGTCCTATTATTTGGTGGCCGCCGTTGCTTTTTTTATCCCCGTGGCCCTGGTTGCCGCTGAACTGGCCACCGCCTATCCGAATACGGGGGGATTGTATGTCTGGGTTCGTGAAGCCTTTGGCAAACGCGCCGGGTTTATCACCATCTGGCTGCAGTGGATTTATAATGTTGTCTGGTATCCCACCATTCTTGCGTTTATCGCAGCGACCCTGTCGTACTTGTTTGCCCCTCAGCTGGCAAATAACAAATTCTATCTTTTAAGCAGTGCGCTTGGGCTATTTTGGCTGTTTACCCTGCTCAACTGCTTTGGCATGCGCCTGTCCAGTATCGTCAGCACGGTGGGCGCTATCCTTGGCACCATTTTACCCATGCTCGGAATTATTATCCTTGGGGGATTATGGCTTTTGCAGGGAAGACCGACCTCCATTGAGGCCCCCTCTTCCTGGATTCCGGATTTCAGCTCGTTAGGCAATTTATCCCTGTTTTCAGCCGTGTTGTTTGGCCTTATCGGCATGGAGATGTCAGCAGTGCATGCCGAAGAGGTGCGTAATCCGCAACGCGATTACCCCCGGGCTATTCTTTATTCCACCCTGCTTATTTTTTCAACCTTAATGTTTGGATCGCTGGCGATTGTGATTGTCGTTCCTAACGCCCAATTAAGCGTTGTCTCAGGTTTAGTCGATGCGTATGCAGTGTTTTTTAAAGCCTATGCGATGCCCTGGATGACTTATGTCATTGCCATTTTGATTATTCTTGGGGGATTAAGCGGCGTCTCCGCCTGGATTATTGGCCCCACCAAGGGATTGCTGGTGTCAGCACGGGATGGGTCGTTGCCTGAATTTTTCTCGCGGGTAAACCGTCATGGTGCACCCGTGAATATCCTGATTACTCAGGGGATTATCTTTTCACTGTTAAGCAGCGTGTTTATTTTGCTCGATTCGATCAATGCAGCGTACTGGATTTTAAGTGACTTGAGTGCGCAAATGGCGCTAATGGTTTATGTGTTTATGTTTGCCGCCGCGATTAAACTCCGCTACAGCCAACCTGAACGCCACCGCAGCTACACCATTCCCGGGGGCAATTGGGTCATGTGGCTGGTCGCCGGTACTGGCATGTTATGCTGTTTGTTAGCCATGGCCATTGGCTTTGTTCCACCAACACAAATTCCGGTTGGCAACATTTCCTTCTTTGAAGCCTTCTTAGTCGGCGGGCTTTTCCTGTTCGTGGTTCTTCCCTGGATTTTTGCCAAACGGCATGATTAAGTGGCAGCGGCTGGATCTTTCCGGACCCAACCGCCCCTGAACTACAGTCCTTCTGGCAGCGACATCAGGCTGGCATTTCCCCCTGCCGCTGTGGTATCCACGGTGTAGGTCCGCTCGTGGCACAGACGCAGCAGATAATAAGGGCCACCAGCCTTAGGCCCTGTGCCTGATAACCCCTCCCCGCCGAACGGTTGCAAACCGACAACCGCCCCAATCATGTTGCGGTTGACGTAGCAGTTACCGGCATGGACACGTTGGCGAATGTATTCCACTGTTTGGTTAATCCGACTATGAATACCCAAGGTCAGGCCGTAGCCCGTGTTATTGATCTCATTAATGACCTGATCAAGCGCTTTACGTTTGTAACGGATTACATGCAGAATCGGTCCAAATACTTCTTTTTCAAGGGAAGCAATCGAATCAATGGCAATGGCCGTGGGCGGCATAAAATAACCTTCGCTGCATTCTTCAGGAAGACTGCATTGATAAATCAGTTCATGAGTATTCAGCATGGTGTTGACATGGGATTTTAAAACCCCCAGGGCATCACTATCAATCACAGGGCCGATGTCCGTGGACAACCACCGCGGATCACCAATTTGAAGTTCTTCCATGGCCCCTTTCAGTAATTCAACCAGGCGTGGATACACGTCATCCTGGACGTAAAGGACCCTGAGCGCCGAACAACGTTGCCCCGCGCTGCCAAAAGCGGAGGTCACCGCATCCACAGCCACCTGTTCAAGCAGTGCGGATGAATCAACAATCATGGCATTCTGACCGCCAGTTTCTGCAATCAGCGGGATAATTTCACCGCCACGGGACGCCAAGGTTTGATTAATAAGATTGGCGGTTTGGGTAGATCCCGTAAACAAAACCGCTTTAATGCGTTTATCGGCGACTAAGGGCGCACCAACACTTTCTCCACTGCCCGGCAGCAGTTGCACGACAGCAGCCGGAATCCCCGCCTGATGCATTAGCTGCACAGCAAACGTGGCGATAATCGGGGTTTGTTCAGCCGGTTTGGCAATTACGCAGTTACCGGTTACTAAGGCCGCAACCACCTGCCCCGTGAAAATGGCCAGCGGGAAATTCCAGGGACTGATGCATAACACCGTTCCTCGTCCGTGCAGACTCAACTCATTGATCTCGCCGGTATAACCATGAAGCGACAGCGGTTTGGCCATTAATTTGGTCGCCATGGCGGCATAATAACGGCAAAAATCAATGGCTTCCCGCACCTCGGCCACGCCGTCATTCCAGGTCTTACCTGCTTCAAGGCAAGCCATGGCTAACAGTGTCGCCCTGTTTTCTTCCAACAAATCGGCATAACGGGTGAGGCAGGCTGCGCGCTCACTGACAGGTCTTGTGCTCCAGGCAGGAAATGCCGCGTCTGCCTGCGTTAATGCCCAATCGATGTCTTCGCGGGTGGCGTCGCTGACACGCCCGACGGGTCGCCCAGGCTGTTGCGGCGACGTCACACTTCGGTCAACCTGACCGCCGTCACGCCCGGCAATGACTGGTTTAGCCTGCCAACGTGATAAATCCATGTCGGCATACTGCTGTTTCAGCGCTGCCACAGCTTCTCTGTCGGAAAAATCAAACCCGGAGGAATTTTTCCGCTCTGGCGAAAAAATGGCGGAAGGCAGCGGAATATTCTGATTGATCTTGCCGAGTAATTGGTTGGCTTTGCTGACGGGATCGTCCACCAGTGTACTGATGGGCGCTTTTTCATCCACAATGCGGTTCACAAACGAGGAGTTAGCCCCGTTTTCAAGCAGTCTTCTGACTAAATATGGCAATAAATCTTCGTGGCTTCCTACTGGCGCATAAATGCGGCAGGGTATGCCAAGACGTTTCGCAGGGACAATCTGCTCATACAATTCATTGCCCATACCGTGCAGGCACTGAAATTCAAAATCGCGATAATTTCCGACAATATTGAGGATCATCGCGACAGAATAAGCATTGTGCGTCGCAAACTGCGGGTAGATGGCATCGGTCATGGTCAGCAGCTTTTTAGCGCAGGCCTGGAAGGACACATCCGTAAAGACCTTGCGGGTAAACACAGGGTAACCGGAAAGTCCCTGCATCTGAGTTTTCTTGATTTCACTGTCCCAATAAGCGCCTTTAATCAGGCGTACCATCATGCGCCGTTGTTTGCGACGGGCTAATTCCGCGACCCAATCCAGCAAATAAAAGGCCCGTTTCTGATAAGACTGCACCGCCATACCAAACCCGTGCCAGCCGTGCAGGCTGTCATCGCAAAACACCTGCTCAATCACATCCAGAGACAATTCGAGACGCTCGGATTCTTCTGCGTCAATGGTCATGGCAATATCATAACTCTTGGCGGCCTGCGCCAGGGCTAGCAGTTTAGGCGGTAGTTCATTCATAACGCGTTCGCGCTGTGATTCATTGTAGCGCGGATGCAGCGCGGACAGTTTAATCGAGATGCCAGGCCGCTGGTAAATCGTCATGTTCTTATCCGCATGACGGCCGATGGTGTCAATCGCTTCTTTATAGGCTTGAAAATAACGCGCGGCATCCACCCGGGTTAATGCGGCCTCACCCAGCATGTCATACGAATAACGGTAGCCGATGCTTTCCTTTTTACGTGCTCGTGACAGCGCCTCGCTGATGGTCCGTCCCATCACGAACTGCTTGCTCATAATGCGCATGGCCTTGTCCACCGCTTTGCGCACCACGCCCTCACCGCTGCGATTAATTAAACGAAGAATGGCTTTACTGAGTGTCGACTCCGCCGATTCGGGCGTTAATACCTTGCCTGTCAGCATCAAAGCCCAGGTGGTGGCATTGACAAAAAACGAGTCGCTTTGCCCGCGATGTGCCTTCCAATCCGCCGCGGTCAATTTGTCTTTAATCAAGCTGTCAATGGTGGCATTGTCCGGAACCCGTAACAGGGCTTCCGCCAGACACATCAGGGCAATGCCTTCATCACTGGATAAAGAATATTCTGTCAAAAATGAATCAATGCCCGTACTCTTTTTGCGCTCATACCGCACTTGCTCCACAAGTTGGGTTGCCTGGTTACGAATCGCCATCAACTGCTCATCGCTTACAACCGCGCTGGAAATCAGCTCATTCATCAGAGTGAGTTCATCAATGCGATAGGCTTTATTGATTTGTGCCCGGGTTCCCTGGGGTTGTTGTGATGAATAGCGCTCAAGCATGTTATGCCTCCGAATAAAGCCATTAATAAGCTGGGAATGATAATGCAGAATGTTGGCATTGGGAACGGATTCTTACAACTCAAACGTCAGCGAGACAGGTAAAAAATGACGCAACAACCCTGTCCGACGAGGCCTGTTTGCGCGTCAATTTTGATCTAATTATGGCAAAATAGATCTAATTTTATACAAGCAAACGCCTTTTCCCGGCCAAATTTAGTTTAATTTTTATCCACATCGGACTTATTTAAAACAAACTCGAGTCAGGCCACGGCAGTAAGGCCTTGAATTGATTTTATTTTTTCCCAAGTGGCAAATATTAGCCCTAAAAATTTTACATTTACCCGGGTTGTCAATATAATCAGCCGTCCTTTGACAACCTTGATTCGAAATTCTAATTAGAAAAAAGGAGCATTATGAGTATTCTTAGTTTTTTGTCTGCCGCCCTGTTTTCCGGCAGCGCCCACGTTGCCGCACCGGCAACGAAAGTGAATGTGGACACCAACATTCAGCTGCAACATTTAAGCCGTAAAGCACCACAGCTTAACAAAAAAGTATTAAAAATGGCATTAAGCGCCTATAAAAAAGCATCCGCCAGAGGCGCTGTTAAAAAACCAGTCCTGACCGTCATTGACTATTCACTGCCTTCTTACAAACAAAGAATGTGGATCTTCGATTTACGCAAAGAACGTTTATTGTACAACACCTATGTAGCTCACGGTAAGAACTCCGGCATGGATGTTCCCCGCCATTTCTCTAACCGTCCATCCAGCAAGGAAACCAGCCTGGGAACTTATGTGACGCGTGACACCTATTACGGTTCCAAAGGACTGTCCTTGAATCTTCAGGGGCTTGAAAGAGGATTTAACGACAATGCTTACAGCCGCCGCGTCGTCATTCATGGGGCCTGGTACGTTGAGCCGGATTTCATTAAGCGTGCCGGACGTGCGGGACGCAGCTGGGGATGCCCATCCATCGCCAAAACGCTGGCGAGACCGGTGATTAACACCATTAAAGGCGGTTCGGTGGTATTTGCCTACTACCCGGATCATTACTACCTGTCTCACTCAGGGTACGTGATGGCCTAAAACAATAAAGCCAGGGCACTGTGCCCTGGCTTTTCGCAGTCTTCCAATTCAGAACATCGTGTTCTGAAAAACGGTCCGTGTTTATTATTTCCTTATAATTACAAATCCCTTTGTGGCGACTTCTATCCTTGAAGTCTTAATTAAAATGTAGCAAGTGCTCTTTCTCCGCGCAAGCCGGTCTACCGAAGGACGCACCCGTTTTTTTACCCGCACAATAAAAAAATAACATTATTATTCAAATGGTTAATAAAAATCAATTCGCTTTCTCAGGTAGAATTGCCCGTTATCCGCAGGCAGATTGAGATATTTCTTACACAAAACCAAGACGAGGAGCCATGGAGAAATCCAATGTCTGTCACTGGAAGTCATTTGCAATGCCGCAGACAGCGGCAATGATTCGTCTTTACACTGAAAATCACCTGGCAAACTCTCGCATTTCCATTTGCCAACGGCTAAAATGATGCGATAGTTTAATACTCACTTCGCAGCCTTAACAGAGCAGGATCATGAATCAACAAGTCGAAAGCGCTAAAAAAGAAAAACTGGTTATCATTGACTGGCTGATAGAGCATTTTCCTAATGCTTTTTTTAAAAAGGCCAATCAAGTTAAACCCTTACAAATTGGAATTTTTGACGAAATCGTCGATTTCTATGATCGCCTGGACTCTCCGCCTTTCAGTAAAAAATCCTTACGGGAAGCCCTAAGCTATTACAGCTCCTCGCCTGCCTACCTCAATTGTCAGAAACCTCAGACCGCAAGAATCGATTTGTACGGCAATGAGGTGGATGTCGTCACAGAGGAACAGGCCAAGTATGCCCATCAACGTTACCAGCAGCGTTATGCTGAGAAAAAGAATCAGGGCTTAAAGCAGGACAATAAATAATTCACATCAACTGAATCCTTAAGGCCCGAACGGCGGGCAAAGGGATGGTAATCAATGCCTTTTAATCCCCTGATCTCCAATCCGGCATGCCTTGCCATCGCGGCCAGCTCACTGGGCTTGATGAATTTATCGTAGTCATGGGTTTGTCTTGGCAATAAGCCTAACAAATACTCGGCGGCCACAATCGCTGCAGCATACGCTTTTAAGGTACGGTTTATAGTCGATAAAAAAAGGCTTCCGCCTGGTTTTAGCAATCTCGCACAGTGACGGATGACTTCCTCAGGATGTTTCACATGTTCAAGCATTTCCATACACGTTATCACGTCAAACAAATCGTCATCGTACGCTTCAATCACGCTTGAAACATAACGCACGGTTAACTGGCTTTGTTCCGCATGTCGCCGCGCTGCGGCGATACTGTCCTCTTCAGCATCCAACCCAGTTACCTGAGCCCCCAAACGGGCCATGGCCTCACTGAGGATGCCTCCGCCGCATCCCACGTCGAGGACACGCAGACCATTTAAGCTTGTGTACTGCTCAATAAAGGCTAAACGGGCAGGATTGATGTCGTGCAGGGTTTTAAGCGGCCCGTCTTTATCCCACCACTGCTCGGCAAGATTGGCAAATTTAGCAATTTCCTGTTGGTCAACTGTGTCTTTCATGGCAACTCAATAAGTCCAAGGGTTTAAAAAAGGCTAAGACCTCGGGGTTGTTAATAAAACTGAGATTATAGGGGTGTTCTGCAACAAGGCAAGAAAAGCGCTCGGCATTTTTCACCTGCGCCGCAATTTTGCCGAATAAAACCAGTTGAATGTGGGGATGTGATTGAGACAACTGATTAAAGAGACTGTTCATAAAAGGCTGCCACTGCTTTGAATGATAAGGCACCTGATTGTCGCGGTAAACCAGCGAGGCATTCAATAACAGGAACCCTCGTTCCATCATGCCATTAAATAACGCCTGCGCCGTCTGGATGTAGTGACTCTTATCCAGGCGGGCAATAGCGGTCTGCGAACAATCCTCCTGCAAGTCACCCCGGGCCACCAGAAGCATTTTTATCAGATTACGCAAGGAAGTGGCGCGGTTGACTTCACGGCTTAATCCCCTGTCGCTAAAGAGGGAACCGACGGCATTATCCCAGAAAGCATACCCATTGGCCGATTGCGGACGCGGATAGGGTGATTCCCCTAACAGCAGAAATTTCATGCACTCTGGCGAACGGTTAAACGCAGCCAACAGTTTTTCATGGCCTGGCAACCAATCGTCCTCCCGCTGCAGCTGCCTGAGGTACTCTGAGTTCATGCAACCCAGCGCCCTGTCCAGCGTGTCATGCCATTTTGAATGGGTTTTTTCGATTAATTCCCGCATCCTGTTACCCTATCCCTTAAAGCCAGGGATTATACTCCTAAAAACCATGCCATGGACAGCCGCATTCAATTTGCATACTAATAAATCAAAGTGCCCATTGTGTATTCCAAATGGCATTGATTCATAGTATAATAGGCCAGATTTCAAATGGTTTATAAAGCATGCCCAGAGGAAAAACACATTCCGATACTCCCATCAGCAGCGACACTCTGCATAATGAGAATTGCTTTGCCTATTTGCAAATTATTTACAACAAGATCCCTGCATCCCTGCTTAAGCAGCTCAAGCCCCTTTTAGCTGAACGGCTGCACCTGCTCGCCGGCGTCTACAATAAAGACACTGCCTACGGTCTTCTTTACAAGGATTTCCTGGAGTACATTGAAAAGCATTTAAACGAGTTGATAATCGACCCCCTGAATGCCCTTTACCGTGAAGAAAAAAATGCCCGAAAAAAGCAGGGAGAAAACAATCCTTCATCCTCCCAGTCCAGTCACGGCATGATGCTTGAAGCCTTTGAAAAAAGCCCTGAGGCGCTAATGAGGCAAATCCATGAGATGGAAGAATTTATTCTGTGCATTTACTCGAATGACAGCCACCTTCTGCCGAAAACCTATCAACACATTGAACATACCATTTCGACGCATCGCCCGTCTGACTCTAAAAAGCTTGAGAAAAAGATTTCCTCTCATTTAAAAGACAGAGGTCCAGTTATCAACCAAGGCGTCACACCCGCCACGATGGGTTCCCTGGTGGGTCGTTTTACCTCCACCTACAGCAGCAACTTTAAGCCACAGCACACCACCAGCTTAGCCACCATTCGCCATTTTGATTACAAGGGACCTGACGATCCCATTGAATACCGCTTTGGTACCCAGGGTCAACGGCATAAAGAAATCGCCCGGGTGAGTCCCTTGTTTAACGTCTGGTTAGACGTTCAGCGCATTCGACGCATTCGCTCAAAGCAGCCTGTGGTCGTGTCGCACATCTATTTTAACCTGTTAGGCCTGCACCGGGATGACATCGAAGGCATTAAAGAAGTCGATTTAACCTGCGTCCTGCACAACCTTGAATTAAACCATCCCAATATTGCGGTCATTACGCTACCGGCTGACAAGGGAATCATGGCCGACGACCAATACCGCTACACTGAACCTGAATACGCTCGCCAGCATGTGATTGAAGAATTTGTCAATATTGCCTGTGAAAACGGTAAGGCTAACTCAACCATTCAGGATTTCCATATCAGTGACAAAATAAGACGATTGGTTTTCACAAAAGACGGGATTTACAGTAAGAGGATTGAAGAAAACATCATCAGAAACCTTCTTAACGAAAGTTTCAAGCAACTTAATATTAAATCATTAGACATCTCCCCGGCTGAATGCCAGGCCGCCTGGTTTCATTTTAACAAATCAGTCCTGCCTGAGTATCTCATTACCCAGCTGAAGCCTCAGGGGATTAACTTTACCTGTAAAGACGCCATTGATAGAGGCGGCGTTGCTTCCGCTTACTATAACCTTATCAAGTCATTTAAAACGGACACACCGATGTCCCGCGAAAAATTTGAAGAAAATCTGCATGCCGCGGCGGCCATGGTGAAAGGACGGGGACTGAATCATCAATTAAATCTGATCTGGA
The DNA here is from genome assembly GCF_900452865.1 of Legionella taurinensis. NCBI lineage: Bacteria > Pseudomonadati > Pseudomonadota > Gammaproteobacteria > Legionellales > Legionellaceae > Legionella > Legionella taurinensis. The sequence continues at coordinate 1,499,129 of NZ_UGOZ01000001.1, read as the reverse complement.
ACGCCATCGATGCTTATGTTAACGCCAATTATGAGGATATCGTTTCAAACCCACGCAAATACTGGCTCATTCAATGGCGCGATCTGAATTGCCCGCATGAGCGGGTCAGCGGCCTGCTGGCCAGACGCATTGCAGAAAGCATCCGTGAATTGCAAACGCTTAAACTCAGTGCGGAGCAATTGCCCATACGCTTCAACAACCGCGAAGGGATTATTAACAAAGGAATTGCCATCCTTGACAACATTAAAATTCAGGCTGACATGGGGTTCAGCGGGCAGCGCCTGCTGCTGGAAACAGTCAGTGACACGCTGAGTCTCATCAAGTCGCCCTCACAAGACAAAATAGAACGCTATGAAACATTGGCCAACGACTTAACCGTGAACTATCCCAGACTGTATATTCTGGGGGGACTGCTGAAATCATTCCTCGGCAGTCTCTTATTTGCCCTCACCCTGGGGTATGCGGAGCGTCCCATGGCATCCGGCTGGGCAACCTTTCGCACCGGACTTAATGCCTTAAACCGGGACTCTCAAACGCAGGTCATGAAAACTCTGGCGAGCGACATGTCACAGACTGTTGCATTAAAAGAAGAGCTCCAAAAGCTGGAAGAGAATTCCAAACCTCACGCCGAGATTGGGCATCTCAGCAGCAGCACCCTCATTATTGAATCCTGATTCGCCTTCCTGAAAACGCGCGCCCTATCCCGCCTGGTTGCTAAGACCCTTAATTTAAGCTAATGTCATATCTTTGTAGCGGGACTTACATTATGAACAAAGCACTCGAGGACTTGGTTTACTCATTACAGGGCAGTAATTTAACCATGCTTGAGCAGCTGCATCAGTTTTGCGAAATCAATTCAGGAACCAGTAATCTGGATGGCCTGCAACGCATGCACGCGGTTTTAAACCAGGCATTCGCACCCGTGGCTGATCAGATTGATTCACTGACGTTGCCGACGATTACCAGCATCACTATGAATGGCGATACGGTCACAGAAGCCTGTGGAAAGGCCCTGTTCATCCGCAAACGGCCATCCCTGAAACGACGCATCCTTCTGACAGGCCACATGGACACTGTTTATGGCGCCCATCACCCTTTTCAAACATTAACTCCCATCGACTCCAATCAGATCCGCGGCCCGGGCGTTGCAGACATGAAAGGCGGCTTGATTGTCATGCTGCATGCGTTGGCTGCCTTTGAACAAAGTAACGTGGCTGAAACCCTGGGCTGGGATGTGTTCATCAACAGCGACGAAGAAATTGGCTCGCCAGCATCCGCGGCCGTTTTTGAGCGCATTGCCGGTGATTACCAGGCGGGTTTAATTTATGAACCTGCGATGACGCCCCAAGGCACTTTGGCAAAAAATCGCCGCGGCAGCGGTAAATTGACCGTGATTGCCACAGGCCGGGAAGCCCATGTCGGCCGAGCCTTTAACGAGGGCCGAAATGCCATTGCCTACCTTGCAGAAGCAGTCCTTGCCATCCATCAACTCAATGGCCAACGCGATGGCGTAACTATCAATGTCGGTAAAATTGCCGGTGGTGAGGCCTTGAATGTCGTACCTGCCAAGGCAGTGGCGAAGCTCGATGTCCGTATTGCACGCCCGGAGGATGAATTTTGGGTAAACGAACAACTCGATCAGATTCTTAAGCAGCAGCAACAGGTGGATTACACACTGAGCATCCAGGGGTATTTCGGCCGTCCGGTGAAACGCGTCTGCAGAGCCACCGAGCGTCTGTTTCAGCGAATTCAACAGGCTGGCACGCACCTCGGTCTCACGATTGACTGGCAGGACAGCGGCGGTTGTTGCGATGGCAATAATCTCGCTGCACATGGCCTACCCGTTATTGATACCTTGGGAGTAAGAGGCGGCCACATCCACAGTCCGGAAGAATACATCATTCTGGATAGCTTGCCGGAGCGAGCCGCGTTAAGTGCCCTTTTATTGCATGATCTGGCCTCAGGGGGGCTTGAGGAGTTGGCCTCATGATGTTGTTTCGCAGCGCAAATTCAGGCGATCTTGACGCCATCTACTCGCTCGCCCAATTGTGCGGCATTGGCATGACCACCCTGCCGAAGGACAAAGAGCTATTACAGAAACGGCTGCAATGGTCCTGTGACTCCTTTAAACGAACCATTCAGCATCCTCACGATGAATATTACTTTTTTGTTCTTGAGCACCCAGCCACGGGCGAAGTCGTAGGCACATCCGCCATTGAGGCTTCTACAGGACATGAATTACCCTTTTATTCATACAAGGTCTCCAAGCGGACACGGATTTGCCATTCACTCAACATCCGCAGCGATTACGAAGTATTAAGTCTGGTCAATGACAACCAGGGAAAAAGTGAAATATGCACGCTGTTTTTGCAACCGGAGTATCGCAAAAACCACAATGGCCTTCTGCTCTCGCGGGCGCGTTTTTTATTTATTGCGGAGCACCCGGAACGCTTCGCACCGACCATCATTGCCGAAATGCGGGGCATTTCAGACGACCTCGGCCATTCCCCCTTCTGGGACAACGTCGGAAGGCATTTTTTTCACATGCCCTTTCCTGATGCGGATCGGCTGACCATATCAACCAATAAGCAATTCATTGCTGATTTGATGCCGCGAAATCCCATCTACATCAAGCTGCTATCACCTGCCGCGCAAGCGGTGATTGGCCAACCGCACCAATCGACTGTGCCCGCCATGAATATCCTCTTGCGTGAAGGATTCCGCTATAATTCCTATGTCGATATTTTTGATGCCGGACCCACCATTGAGGCTCCGATCAATCAGATTCGTACGGTTGCCGTCAGCCGCGTCATGACCATTAAGAATTTAAGCGATGAGGTCAGCGGCAGTCATTATCTGCTTGCCAATACCAAGCTTGATTTCCGCGCGACAATCAGTCAGATGATTTTTAACGAAGCAAAAAATACCTGCATCATAAGCAAACCCACGGCAGAATTATTAAAGGTCCGTCAGGGCGACAGGATTCGCGCAGCCCCGCTGATTGAAGCCGTACCGTTTTAAAAGGAAGACCATGAACAGACAGCAACACTCAGGCAAACATTACATTGCCGGCCACTGGCATGAAGGTTCCGGTATGGCCTTTGTTTCTAAAAACCCGGCCACCCATGAAATCCTGTGGGAAGGCAAAGCAGCCTCTTCCGAGGAAATCAATCAAGCCGCTGAGGCGGCTCATGCGGCATTAGCCTCGTGGAGCGCACGTTCCGTTGAAGAACGTATCATTTACCTCAAGGCGTTTGCCAACGAAGTGGGAAAACGACGTGATGAACTGGCAAAAGTCATCGCCATGGATAATGGTAAACCGTTGTGGGAGGCATTGACCGAAGTGACAGCAGTCATTGGCAAAATCAACCTTTCCATTCAGGCGCATCAGGAGCGAAACGCAGAAAAAATAACCTCTGCCGGCGACAGCAAGTCCTGCCTGCGGTATAAACCTCATGGTGTCGTCGCCGTGCTTGGACCCTTTAATTTTCCGGCGCATCTTAGCAATGGCCATGTTGTTCCTGCCCTGTTAGCCGGCAATACTGTCATTTTAAAACCCAGCGAATTAACCCCCTACGTCGCTGAAGTCATCATGGAGTGCTGGCATGCCACAGGCATTCCTGCCGGGGTCATTAACTGCGTCCAGGGTGATGCCGCAACGGGGAAGGCACTGCTGGACGCCGATATCCAGGGGGTTTATTTCACGGGCAGCTATTCAACAGGCAAACGAATCAATCAGCATTTTGCCGAACGGCCTGAGGTGATCATAGCCCTTGAGATGGGGGGTAATAATCCATTAATCATTGATGAGGTAGAGGATGTGGATGCGGCGGTTTATCAAACGCTGCTTTCATCGTTTATCACATCCGGCCAGCGTTGCACCTGCGCGCGACGGCTTATCATTGCTCAAAATGCCGTGGGTGATCGCTTCCTTGCCAAGCTTTTAGCCGCCACTCAGCGTCTCCGTGTGGGAGCATGGACAGAGCAGCCTGAGCCTTTTATGGGACCGGTAATCCGTTATGAGCATGCGTTGGACCATTTGCAGGCCCAGAAGAAACTGCTTCAGTCAGGAGGGAATGCCTTATTACCCATGACCCTGCTGAAAGAGGAAAGTGGATTATTATCACCCGGGCTTATCGAGATGACCCGCGTCAGTCATCCCAATGACATGGAGATTTTTGCACCCCTGGCACAGGTTTATCGCTATCATGATTTTGATGAGGCTCTGTATCTTGCCAATCAAACCCGTTATGGTCTGGCCGCGGGGTTGCTAAGCGATAACGCGACGCATTACCAGCAGTTCTATCACCACGTTCGCGCCGGTTTAATTAACTGGAATAAGCCCACCACCGGGGCAGCCAGCAATCTGCCTTTCGGCGGCATTGGCTTAAGCGGTAATCATCGCCCCAGCGCCTATTTTGCTGCCGATTATTGCAGTTACCCCATTGCCAGCCAGGAGCAGGAGAAGCTGGAGCCGCCAGTGCAATTATTGCCCGGCATTGATTTGTCATTGGGTTATTAAGGAAATCAAAGTGGATGTCTACGAATTAAATCTTGACGGGTTGGTTGGCCCAACTCATCATTACGCAGGGCTTGCTGAGGGCAATATCGCTTCCATGGCTAATGCTCAAACGACGGCCAATCCGCAGGCCGCTGCTCTGCAGGGGTTGGAGAAAATGCGGTTTCTTCATCAGTTAGGGCTCAAACAGGCTCTGTTGCCGCCGCATCAACGACCCAATCTGCATTTATTGCACCAATTGGGTTTTCGGGGTAGCCCCAGTCAGCAAATCAGCAAAGCCTATCAAGAAGCGCCGCAACTGCTAAGCGCCGCCTTCTCAGCATCAGGCATGTGGGCGGCTAATGCCGCGACGGTATCCTCAAGCCTGGACACGCAAGACAATAAAGTTCATTTTACTGCTGCCAATTTAATCAGCAATTTACACCGTCATCAGGAAGCGCCCTTTTCAAGCCTGCTGCTCAAGCGGCTTTTTCATCAGGAGGCGCATTTTACCCATCACCCTCCCTTGCCACCAAGTCTGATTACCGGTGATGAGGGAGCGGCCAACCATAACCGCCTGTGTAAACGGCATAATACATCAGCCATTCACTTATTTGTCTATGGCAAAAAAGCCATGGGAAAACCGTTAAGTGCGCCCACCCATTATCCCGCACGTCAGACGCTTGAAGCCTCTCATGCGATTGCCCGCTCTCATCAACTCGATCCGGCCAAAGTCGTGTACGCTCGTCAAAATCCTGAAGCCATTGATCAGGGGGTTTTTCACAATGATGTCATCAGTGTCGCCAATGAATCGGTCTTTCTTGTGCATGAAGGCGCGTTCGCCGAACAAAGGCAGGTGTATGACGAACTTCGACGCAAGGCGGATTTTGAGATTCAAATTGTCGAACTCAAACACGATGAGGTGACCATTGAAGAAGCCGTGAGTTCCTACCTGTTCAATTCACAACTGCTCACCCTTCCCGACGATACCATGGCCATCGTGGCGCCCAAGGAATGTGAACGCAATGAACGGGTCAGAAAAGCGCTCGAACAACGGGTTAATGATCCCTTAAACCCCATCCATCATCTTCATTTTCTAGATGTGAAACAGAGCATGCGAAATGGCGGCGGACCTGCTTGCCTGCGCTTGCGCGTACCCTTGACAGACAAGGAGTTTGCGGCCATGCATCAGGGGGTTGTTATCACGGAACCGCTTTTAGCGACCCTGAAAAAATGGGTGATTAAGCATTACCGTACCCACCTTCAAACAAGTGATTTGGTGGATCCGCAATTCCTCAATGAATGCTTAACTGCACTGGATGAATTAACTCAGATTTTGCACTTAGGAAGCCTTTATCCCTTTCAATGCGAGTCTTTCCCATCATGATTTGGAAAACGTTTGCCGGCCGTTGCATTTATCAAAGTCAGACCGGCACTCGCGTTTATGAGAACATGATCTTTAGATGGCTGAAATTTGAAAGCAAAGCCATTCAAACCCTGATTAACAAACATTACCCGGCAAGCCCTGCCCTGCATTACATCAAGCCTTTACTGTTCATGGCGAAGCAATTTCCTGATCATTGCTGCCTGATGGGGCTTGGCGGCGCCGGCGCGGCTCACGCCCTGTCCCCTTTTTTAACTTCATCTAAAATCACTGCCGTGGAAATCAGCCAGGAAATCGTGGATGTTGCCTCACGGTTCTTTATGCTTTCAACGATTCCCAACCTCGAAGTCATTCATCAAGATGCGTTTCACTTTATTGAGAACACGCCAAGAACGTTTCGCCACATTATTGTTGACTTATTTAATGCCAGTCATTTTCCACCGCATTGCAACAATGACACCTTTTTTGCCTTATGCAAAAGCCGCTTAAGCAAGGATGGCATCCTCGCGGTCAATTTAGCCAATCGTCAGGAACAACGGCCGATTTTTGAAATGATGCAGCGGCAATTCGGGTACAACATGGTCTCCATACCGGTTGAGGGTTGCGCCAATCTGGTTATTTTAGCCAGCAATTCAGAGGACAATCAGTTCCTTAAGCATTATTTCACCACCCATAAACAGGTTAAACGAATGGCCTGGGATGCAACATGGGGCCATTTGGCCGCCATTAAGCAACGGTGGTGATCTCCGCAGGCAGGTCATCCCTCCTTTTGTGTCTTGCCGCGCAGGCGGGCACCCATGAAAGAAGCATAGGCCTCGATAACAGCCATCGTCTGCTTAGTTCCAAGCATCCCCCATCCGGGTTCGAATGGTTGCCGACCTGCGCGGGCAGGACAGCGGATGAGCCACTCGGGGGGTATCAATTGAGGGGGTTAATGCACAATAAAGCATGACCGGATCAATAAACGAAGGGTGTTTTTTAGCGTGGATTTTATCAAAAAGTAGAATAATTGCCCGCTCACGCGGGCATACCAGAGGATGGTTAAGAAGACCGATCGAAAAACAAACCTCGGCTAAATTGCCATTAGATCTTTTTCTTTTTCTTCCAAAGCAGCATCAATATCCGCAATGTGTTTGTCAGTCAATTTTTGAATAATTTCATTGGCTCGACGCTCATCATCCTCGGAAATGGCTTTTTCTTTCACTAACTCTTTAAGTTGGTTATTGGCATCGCGACGAATATTACGAATCGCTACCCGTCCCTGCTCGCCTTCAGCACGCACCACTTTAATTAATTCTTTGCGGCGCTCTTCAGTGAGGGGCGGCATGGGTACGCGAATCGCACTTCCGGCTGTCGAAGGATTTAATCCCAGGTCGGAGGTTAGAATGGCTTTTTCGATAACTGCCACCATCGATTTTTCCCAGGGAGTGACTAACAGTGTACGTGAATCACTGCTGGTCACGTTAGCAACCTGACTTAATGGGGTTAAATTGCCATAATAATCAACCTGAACGTGATCAAGCAGACTAGCATTGGCACGACCTGTTCTAATCTTGGTTAAGTCCACTTTCAGGGTTTCAACCGTTTTCTTCATGCGTTTTTCAGTGTCTTGCTTAATGTCATTGATCATGATTTGCTCCTACAATAGTTCCAACCCGCTCACCCAGGACAATCTTTTTCAGGGCATTGGGCGCTTTCATGTCAAAAACCTGTAATGGCATTCCATGATCCTGACATAAACAAATGGCTGTTAAATCCATGACCTGCAACCCATCACTGAGGATTTGCTTGTATGTCAGGTAATCATACCGTGTCGCATTTGGATTTTTAACCGGATCGTCAGAATAAATACCATCCACCTTGGTGGCCTTCAACACCACATCCGCACCCACCTCAATTGCACGAAGGCAGGCCGCTGTATCAGTAGTAAAGAAAGGATTACCCGTGCCTGCAGCAAAAATAACCACATGGCCGTTGCGTAAATGCGTGATGGCTTTGCGGCGATGATAGGGATCAACCATACCCATCATGGGTATGGCTGACATGATACGGGCAGGTAAATCAATTCGTTCAAGGGCATCACGCAGGGCCAGCGCATTCATCACGGTGGCCAGCATACCCATGTGATCGCCAGTGACACGTCCTAAACCCGCCTCGGACAAGGCTTTGCCGCGGAACAGGTTTCCGCCGCCAATAACAAGACCGACCTCAACGCCCATACTGACTAATTCAGCCACGTCGTTGGCAATACGATCAAGTACTGCCGGGTCGATGCCAAATTGCGCCTTGCCCATCAGCGCTTCGCCGCTGCATTTTAATAAAATGCGCTTGTATTTGAGTTTTGGATGTGAGTCAGTCATTATGAACCACGAACCTGTGCCATCACTTCCTCGACAAAATTGTCTTCTTTCTTCTCGATCCCTTCACCAACCTCAAAGCGAATGAATGATTGAACTTCTGCATTCTTTTCTTTGAGTAATTGTCCAACTTTGACATTGGGGTCTTTAACAAACGGTTGTCCAAGCAGACTGACTTCATCAATGAACTTGTTAATACGGCCTTCAATCATTTTATCAATGATTTCCTGTGGCTTGCCGCTCTCGCGTGCCTGAGCATTGAAAATGTCACGCTCATTGTCAATGGCCTCTGCGGAAACCTGTTCGCGGCTAACGACCATTGGACGGCTGGCAGCCACATGCATGGCGATGTCTTTAGCCAGATTTTCATCTCCGCCTTTTAAAGCAACCATAACGCCAATGCGGGTACCGTGCAGGTAATAACCAATAACACCCTGAGTATGTAAACGAACCAGGCGGCGAACCTTGATGTTTTCACCAATTTTGGCAAACAATTGCTGTCTGGCTTGTTCTATTGTATCGCTGGTACCAGGAACGGTTTGGGTTGATAAAGCATCAACATCATTGGCATCAGACTGTAAGGCTGTCTGAGCGACTCTATCAGCAAATTCAATAAAATTACTGTCTTTCGAGGCAAAATCAGTTTCGCAGTTGACTTCGACCATGACCGCGGAATGCTGATCGGCAGAACGGGCAATAACAACAACACCCTCTGCAGCAACTCTATCGGCTTTCTTGTCGGCCTTCGCCTGACCAGCCTTACGCATTTGTACAATTGCTTCTTCAATATCCCCATTGGTTTGCAGCAGGAATTTTTTACACTCCATCATCCCGGCACCGGTACGTTCACGCAATTCCATTACTAATTTAGCGCTGACTGTCATCGTTTAATCCTCCACATAGCGAAAAGGGGTACGCCAACTGATGCAGCGTGCCCCTTTATCATCACAAAAATATTAGTCTGCTTTATCTGCTTCTTTTTCAGCCACAGAAATTTCAACAAACTCGGCATCAGATGAAACACCACCAACCGTGTTCCCTTGTTTAGCATCAAGGATTGCATCAGCTATGCAACGGACATAGATATCAACCGCACGCATAGAATCGTCGTTTCCAGGGATAACGTAATCGATGTTATCCGGGCTGTTGTTGGTGTCCACTACGCCAATGACGGGAATCTTCAGACGGCGAGCTTCTTCAACAGCGATGTGCTCAAAACCAACGTCAACCACAAACAGGGCATCGGGCAAACCACCCATGTCTTCAATACCACCGAGACTGCGCTCTAATTTTTCCAGTTCACGGGTCAGCATTAACGCTTCTTTTTTAATCATAGAAGCAAAAAGGCCCTTGTCACGCATTTCCTTGAGTTCTTTCAAACGGAAAATGGATTGACGGACTGTTTTCCAGTTTGTCAGCATGCCGCCTAACCAACGGTGATCCACGTAAGGCATGCCGCAACGCTTGGCGTGTTCGCGGATGCTTTCCTGAGCTGCTCGTTTAGTACCAACAAACAAAATTTTTGCCTTGTTTGCAGCCAAACGACCGACATAATTTGTCGCGTCATTTAAGCGGGGCATTGTCTTTTCGAGGTTAATAATATGGATTTTATTTCTTGAGCCAAAAATGTATTCGACCATTTTTGGATTCCAGAAACGGGTTCTGTGGCCAAAATGGGCCCCCGCTTCCAATAGTTCTCGCATACTAATATTCATTTAAAGTTCTCCGGGTTATGCCTCCACGCTTCCCATACAGTACCCATAAGGGACCCAACTGCATGTGACGAAACGTGTGTGTCGTTAAAAAGCGGTGTATTTATAACACACTTACTTGAATTCAGCAATGAATAACACTGGAATTCGATTGAAAATAAAAGCAGAAATAGTGATTAACACCCGCTATAATGCAAAACGATACAATAACAAACTGGAGGGTTTTATCATGTTTAAAAAACTTCTTATTACTGTCATCGCCTGTGTTTCTTTCCTCTCTCTGCAAGCCGTCTATGCAAATCAACATGGCAATTGCCCCTGCAAAGGCCGCTTGAGTGAAATGTATAAAGAACTGCAACTCGATGCCAATCAACAGGCTCAAATCAAAGCCATTAAAGAGAAAAACAGGGACGCGATGAAAGCCAGCTGGCAACAAATGAAGGAATTGCGCAGCCAGTTAAAAGCCTTAGTAACCAGCGACAAACTCGATGAAGCCACGTTAAACAAACTGACAAATCAAAAAGCCGCGCTGGTAAGTTCCATTACCAAAGCGAAAATCTCAGCCAAAAATCAAATCTACAACATACTCAACGACAAGCAAAAGCAGCAATTCCAGTCCATGATGAAAGAATGGGAAGCTAAGAAAATGATGCACAAACAACAATGCAAAGGGGCATAACCCCTCCTCATTAGAGTCTGGGTGCGGCCTTGGGGCTTTTACCCAGACTTTTTCTGCATCATGATCCGCCATACCGGTTTGGATGTCGTAAAGACCAATTCCCTTCATGTTACCAGCGAGTTACCCTCCCCAACAGGGAATAATGATGCTGGAATGAATGACTTATGCTACTATTTACTTTTTTGGTTGGATTTAAACTATGGCAGTAACCATTAAAACACCTGAAGAAATTGAAAAAATGCGTGTCGCTGGCCGTTTGGCAGGTGACGTGCTGACCATGATTGGCGATCATGTCAAAGAAGGGGTTACCACGGATGAGCTAAACACCATTTGCCATGATTACATTGTCAATGTCCAGAACGCCATTCCTGCTCCGCTGGGTTACAACGGCTTCCCCAAATCCATCTGCACGTCCATCAACCATGTTGTCTGCCATGGCATTCCAGGTAAAAAAGCCCTGAAAGACGGCGATATCATCAACATTGACGTGACGGTCATCAAAGATGGGTATCACGGCGATACCAGCAAGATGTTTATTGTGGGAACGCCCTCGGTTAAAGCCAAACATGTGGTTAAACTGGCCCATGAATGCCTGTTCATTGGCATTGAAATGGTCAAACCGGGTGTACGGCTGGGCGACATTGGTCATGCCATTCAGGTTCATGCCGAAAAAAACCGCTGCTCTGTGGTGCGTGAATATTGTGGACATGGCATTGGCCGTATTTTTCATGAGGATCCGCAGGTCTTGCATTATGGCACGCCGGGTACCGGCGAGGTCTTGCGTGAAGGCATGACATTCACCATTGAGCCGATGATCAATACCGGTAAATACCAAACGCGTCTATTGCCTGACAATTGGACCGTGGTCACTAAAGATCACAGTTTATCAGCCCAATGGGAGCACACCTTGCTGGTGACGGCTGACGGCGTGGAAATTTTAACCTTACGCGATGAAGAACGGTAGCCATGTACTCAAGCAGACTCTCAAACAGTTCAAGGAAGAACTGTGTAATGAATTTTGTCAAAAAGCCAGCATCACCAGCATCACACGCAAGTTAGTCCATTTTATTGACGAAACCTTATTGCTCCTCTTTCAGAAGCACCAGTTGCACGAAGACAATGCCTTTTGCCTTCTGGCGCTGGGCAGCTATGGCCGCCGCGAATTACAGCTTCATTCAGACATCGATTTACTTTTATTGCATGGCCCTCACGTCACCAAACCCCAGTTGCAGCGTGCTCAGGCGTTTATCCAGGATTGTTGGGATATCGGTCTCGATGTTAGTCATCAAATCACCACGCCCAAGGATTGCGCAGACTTGGCCAGCCAGGACTTAAGCGTTATTTCCAGTATTCTTGACGTGCATCTCCTTTGCGGCCGCGGCAGTTTCATGGAAGAGTTGCAATACTACACCCACCCATTACACATCTGGCCAAGCCATGAGTTTTTTTTCGCCAAACAGCAAGAGCAAAAGCAGCGCTACATTAAATACGGTGAAACCGCCTACAATTTGGAGCCGAACGTCAAGCAGGGTGCTGGCGGGTTGCGTGATTTGCAAATCCTGCTCAGTATCGGCAAACGTCATTTCGGCATTAAAAAACTGGCGGACGGCATCAGCAGCGGTTTCATTACCGACAAGGAATACGAGCAGTTAATGAACTACCAGCATTTTCTCTGGCGGGTTCGTTTTGGGCTTCATACCCTTGCAGGCAAGCAGGAAGAGCGGCTGCTGTTTGACTACCAGGTGAAACTGGCTGCCCTGTTTGGCTTTGAGGATACGCCGCAATCGCTGGCCATTGAACAGTTCATGAAACTTTACTTTAAAAACATCAAAGGGATCCGTGAACTGAATGAAATGCTGCTGCATTGGTTCTCAGAAGCCATCGTTCACCGTGAAAAACAATTGATTACCCCCTTAGACAGCCGCTTCCAGTTGTCGAATCATTACATTGAAGTAAAACACTCCCGTGTCTTCAGTCAGCACCCGCCGGCACTCATTGAATTGTTTGTCTGGCTAGCCAAACGTCCTGACATTGCCGGTGTCCGTGCCAGTACCATTCGTCTGATTAGGCAGTGCCTGTTTTTAATGGATAAAAAATTTCGCTCCTGCCCTGCCGCAACCCAGTTATTTATCCAGCTGTTTAAAGAAAAGAACCCGTACTATGCCTTGCATCACATGAACCGCTACGGCGTGCTTGGTCATTACCTGGATTGTTTCGCCGCCGTAACCGGGCAGATGCAATACGATTTATTTCATGTGTATACCGTGGATCAGCATACCCTGTTTGTCATTCGCAACCTGGTTCGTTTTCTTGATCCTGCCTACAACTCGTCTTTTCCCCTGGCCGCATCGCTCATGGCTACCCTTAAAAAACGTGAACTCCTTTACCTGGCGGCCCTCTTTCATGACATTGCCAAAGGCCGGGGCGGCGATCACTCGGAACTGGGTGCTGAGGAGGCGAAAGCCTTTGCTGCACGGCATCAGTTGTTGAAAGAGGATTCAGATCTTGTCACCTGGCTTGTGCGCCACCATCTACTCATGTCGCAAACAGCCCAACGACAGGATATTTACGATCCCAAAACCATCAGCCTGTTTTGTCAGCATCTGCCAAAACCCCATTACCTTGATTACCTTTATTTGCTGACCGTCGCCGACATTTGTGCCACCAACCATACCCTGTGGAACAGTTGGAAAGATTCGCTGCTTAAAGAGCTTTACCATGCGGCTTACCGGGTTCAGCAGCAGGAAAAAAACCTCCCTGATGAAGAAAGCCTCATCAACGAACGCCAGCAGGAAGCCTTAGCCTTGTTGAAGAAAAAGGGCATTGACGACAAAAAAGTGACTGATCTGTGGGTCCATATCAAAGGCAAGTATTTTCTGCACGAGCCACCCGAAGTGATAGCCCGCCACACGGAGGCCATGTTAAGTTGCCAGCAGTATCCGTTGATCATCATCATGCCTCACCACAGCCAGGGGGGGACCGAAGTCTTCATTTACATGCCGCACCGAGAAGAGCGATTTACAATTACCACCACGGTACTCAGCAATCATTACATCACCATTCAGGAAGCAACCATTTTAACCTGTGATCATCAGTTTGACTTGGACACCTATATTATTCTCGATGAACAGCATCAGGCCTTGACCAATAATGAGCAGATTAAAGCCATCCATGACGCATTGAAAAAGCATCTGGGCAAGCACTCCTCGCCACCCAAAAGCATTAAGCGCCGTTTGTCCCGAACCCAGGCCCATTTTAAATTTAAACCGCAGATAAGCTTTACTGAAGCACAACAGGAGCAGCATACCTGCCTGTTTTTGGTAACAACCGATCGCCCCGGCTTGCTGGCGACCGTCAGCCGCATTTTTTCTGAACAAGGACTCCACCTGCATAATGCTAAAATTGCTACCGCAGGCGAACGGGTCGAAGACATGTTTTATATTTCAACCCGGGACGGTTTACCCCTGAATGCTGAAGAAAAAAAGCGATTGAAGAGCCAATTGATGGCGGCATTCACGAGCGCCGAGTCATAAAAAATTCTTTTAATAATGCGGAGCATTCCGCTTCAAGAAATCCTTCATCAATTTGCACCGGGTGATTTAGGGGGTACCCTTTGAGCAAATTATATACTGAGCCGGCCGCACCGGCTTTCACATCGCGTGCAGCAAAAACAAGGCGTTTGATGCGCGCATGAACCATGGCGCCGGCACACATAGCGCAAGGCTCCAGTGTAACGTACAAGGTGGTATCCAGCAGCCTAAAATTGGCCTGCTTTTGTGCCGCTTCACGAAGGGCCAGAATTTCGGCATGAGCACAGGGATCGTTATGGGTTATGACGCGATTGCCGGCTGCCGCCAGCAACTGATTATTGCTGTCAACAAGCACAGCGCCAACTGGCACTTCGCCGGCTTGTTTGGCCGTCAATGCCAGTTCATAGGCTTTTTGCATCCAGTGGGTGTCGTTTATTCCCATTCAATCGTCGCTGGCGGCTTGCCGGATATGTCGTAAGTAACCCGGGACACACCCGCCACCTCATTAATGATGCGATTGGAAACAGTCCCGAGAAAATCCCAGGGTAAATGGGCCCAATGCGCTGTCATAAAATCGATGGTTTCGACCGCCCTAAGACAAATCACGAAATCATAACGACGGCCATCGCCCATCACACCCACGCTTTTGACCGGCAGAAAAACGGCAAAAGCCTGACTGACTTTATGATAAAGGCCTTCGTTCTTTAATTCATCAAGAAAAATAGCGTCCGCCTGCCTTAAAATATCGGCATACTCCTTAGTGACCTGACCAAGAATGCGCACGCCAAGGCCGGGCCCCGGGAATGGATGGCGGTAAACCATGTCGTAAGGCAAACCCAGTTCCAGACCAATTTTGCGAACCTCGTCTTTGAATAATTCGCGAATCGGTTCCAGTAATTTTAGATTCAAGGTGTCTGGCAAGCCGCCCACATTATGATGCGATTTAATCACCACCGCCGCACCATTGGTTTTGGTTGCGGCCGACTCAATGACGTCGGGATAAATGGTCCCCTGAGCAAGCCATTTGACGCCAGGCAATTTTTTTGCCTCATCATCAAAGACTTCAATGAAGGTCCGGCCAATGATTTTCCGCTTTGTTTCCGGGCAATCAACCCCTTTCAACGCCGCTAAAAACCTGTCTTCAGCCTTCACGGCGATGATGCGAATACCCATGTGCTGACCGAACATGGCCATCACCTGTTCCGCTTCATTTAAGCGTAAAAGACCCGTATCGACAAACACACAAACCAGCTGATCACCAATGGCCTGGTGCAGCAGGGCCGCGACGACCGACGAATCCACGCCGCCGGAAAGTCCAAGCAATACCTGTTCATCACCCACCTGCTGGCGAATGGTGTCAATAGCCTGTTGAATAATATTATCGGCGGTCCAGGTGGTTTTAGCCTGGCAAATATCAACAACAAAACGTTGCAATATGCGCAAACCCTGCACAGTATGAGTTACTTCAGGATGGAATTGCAAACCATACAGGCGGCGTTCATCATTGGCCATACCGGCAATGGGCGCATTGCGCGTTTCGCAGATAACCTTAAACCCGGGCGGCAGTTGCGTGACTTTATCGCCATGACTCATCCACACATCCAGCAAAGCCCGCCCCTCAGCGTCGGTCTTGTCTTCAATGTGGTGCAATAATTCGGTATGCCCATGCAAACGCAGTTCTGCATAACCAAACTCACGCAGGTTGGACGATTGCACTTCCCCACCCAACTGAACCGCCATGGTCTGCATGCCATAGCAAATTCCCAACACCGGCAAACCGCAGGTGAATACCCAGTCCGGGGCGCGTGGGTTGCAACTTAAGGTCACGGTGGATGGCCCCCCGGAAAGGATAATGCCGCAGGGCGAAAGTGCATTAAACGCGGCTTTATCCAAATCATAGGGATGTATTTCGCAGTAAACGCCCATTTCCCGCACGCGGCGAGCAATCAATTGCGTGTATTGCGAACCAAAATCAAGAATTAAAAGGCATTGCTGCTTGATATTACTGCTCATTAGTTGTCCACCTGGTAATTCGGGGCTTGTTTGGTAATGCTGACATCATGGACATGGGATTCGCGCATCCCGGCATTGGTCACCTGCACAAACTCCGCCTTTTCATGCAGAAGACTGATGGTTTTGCACCCGGTATAGCCCATGCAGGAGCGAAGACCACCCATCATTTGATGAATGATGGTCTGCACGAGGCCTTTGTAAGGAACACGGCCTTCAATGCCTTCAGGAACCAGTTTTTCAGCACCCTGGCTCATGTCCTGAAAATAACGATCGCTTGAACCCTGGGCTTGAGCCATGGCCCCAATCGATCCCATGCCGCGGTAGCTTTTATAGGTTCGGCCCTGATAGAGTTCAATTTCACCGGGTGACTCTTCTGTACCGGCAAACATACTGCCTAACATGACCGTGTCGGCGCCAGCCGCCAGAGCCTTACAGATATCACCGGAAAAACGGATGCCGCCATCCGCAATCACCGGTACCTGGCCTTTAACGCCTTCAGCCACATTGGCAATGGCGGTAATCTGCGGTACACCGACACCCGTGACGATACGGGTGGTGCAAATCGAGCCGGGACCAATTCCAACCTTGACAGCATCAACGCCGGCGGCCACCAGATCGCGGGCTGCCGTCGCGGTCGCTATGTTGCCGCCAACGACCTGAACCTGCGGGTGATGTTTTTTAATCCAAGCCACACGGTTTAATACGCCCTGAGAATGACCATGCGCAGTATCCACCACCAGCACATCGACACCCGCATCAATGAGTGCCTCCACACGTTCATCGGTGCCTTCACCGACTCCTACTGCCGCTCCAACACGCAATTGTCCCTGATGATCCTTATTGGCAAATGGATTTTCTTTGGCTTTTTGAATGTCTTTTACCGTAATTAAGCCGCGCAGCTTGAACTCGTCATTCACCACCAGCAGTTTTTCTAAACGGTGTTTGTGCAGCAGGCTTTGAATTTCTTCACGCCCTGCCCCTTCTTTGACCGTTACCAGACGCTCTTTTGGTGTCATAACGGCTGAAACCGGCAGAGAAAGATTGGTTTCAAAACGAATGTCACGACTAGTGACTATTCCTACCAGCAAACCGTTTTCAACCACGGGTACGCCTGAAAAATTATGATGGGCAATGACCGTAAGCAATTCTTCCACGGTGGTTTGCGGCGTCACCCACACGGGATCCTTCACCATACCGCTTTCAAATTTTTTCACTTTGCGAACTTCTTCAGCCTGGGCAGCGATATTCATGTTTTTATGGATGATCCCAATACCGCCTTCCTGTGCCATGGCGATCGCAAGCCTTGACTCGGTCACCGTGTCCATCGCTGCTGAAACAAGTGGGATATTCAATTCGATGCCCCGAGTCAAACGGGTTTGCAAGGAAACTTCTTTGGGGAGAACCAGTGAATGGGCAGGAACCAGCAAAACATCATCAAAAGTCAGCGCCTGTTGCACAATAGAAAGCGACATATCAATCCCCCTGCAATGAAATTAACCGAATATTATACAACCATTAGAGAGAATGATAAATAACATTCGGTTAATTTTTTGAGCGGAATTGTCAGTGGGCGGAATAGCACCACCCATTGTTAATAATCGCTGCTGCCATGATCGGGAACGACGCGGGTGTTTCTGCCGTAAATGACTAAAATCGGCTGCTTGACTTTCAGCTTGACCGTATCGGCCTGAACCACAGAAATAATGCTGCCGCTATTGAGTTTAATCACATATTCAAACCCGTGAGATCGATTCATGGTGGGGTCGGAATAAGACGAACTGGGTGCAGTCGAGCGAGAACCTGGAGTAATACCGATTTCAGCTTCTTTATTGTGCAGCCGGACTGGGCGCATGGAAATAATCACCCCCGGTACGACTTTCTTAATTTTGCCCACTTCGGATGAATCGTAATCGCCGGGCGGGATATCCTTGCTGCAGCCCGTGATAAGCGTAGTAATGGACAATAAAAGGGCCACAAGTAACGTGTTAATTCGCATAAGTCCTCCAAATGCTTTAACGGATAGGCTTGATTTTGAACAGAAACAGGGGAACTATCATATACCTGAACATGGCAATATGCCAGGTTTTCTTTACCTGAAAACCCCCGCCTCTCCCGCCAGCGGGAGAGGGAGTGCACAGGGTTCTACTGTCAGGGAAGCGCTTTAACCCGCCAGCTCAATCCCCTCTTCCTGCAAGGATTTAACCACCGACGGATGCTGGCTTACTTTTTTGAAATGCTTAACCAGATTCGGCCACTCCTGCAAATCGATTTTGAAATGGAAAGTCCAGGTTAACATGACAAACAAATAGGCATCGGGCAAAGTCAGGTGGTTACCGCACAGGTAGGGCTGCCCATCCAGCAGGGAATTCAAATAGTTGAATTTGGTTTTAAGCGTGGGCAAGGTGAATTTTTCTCTGATTTCTGACGTCATTGCCGGATTAAAAAGAGCGCCCAGGGTCTTATGAATCTCGGTGGTGATGTAATTGACGCATTCGAGTACCCGATAACGCTCAAAATCATGCAGCGGCGGCAGTAGTTTATTCGCTTCATAGGTATCAGCCAAATACTGGAGAATGACTGCGTTTTCAGTCAGAATTTCACCCTTGTCTGTTTGAAGCGCAGGCACCGCGCCCTTTTTATTAATTTCCAGGTAATTTTTACCGCTTTCCGTTTTCTTTGCCTGCAAATTAACCGACTCGTAGGTGCAATCCACACCAATCTCATTGATAACAATTCTTACAGCCAGCGAACAGGCGCCTTTAGCGAAATAAAGTTTCATGTTGAATTCCTTTTTTTACAGGGGAAGATAGTTTTACTCCTATCCAATTCGTCCTGCAAGTGTTTATCGCAAACGTTTGAATTCAAAATGAAACTTGAATTTGTATTATTTAAAATCAGGTCATATACTTAAAAGACACAATTGACAAGGAAGACGCTATGAAGAAGATACTTTTTGTGTCTTTGATTGCTCTAATAACAACCAGCCTGTCCGGATGCGGGTATCGCAGCTGTTGCGCCAATCCCTATAACGAACCCAATATTTCAACCTATGGCTGCTGCGGCTCAAGCAGTTGGTGATGAATAAATCCCTTCCCGTGGAAGGGATTGTTGCTTAGGCATCGCATAAATCAGGCAAGGTTTCCGGGCGGATTTCTCTAAACCGGTTATGCTCATCGACAAACACCACCGTCGGTTTAAATGACGCGCACTTCTCCTCACTGAGTTGAATGAAAGACGCAATAATGATCAAATCGCCCGGAGTGACCAGGTGAGCCGCCGCGCCATTGACACAAATGGCGGTCGAATTTTCTTCACCCGTGATGGCATAGGTTTCAAATCGTGTACCGGCAGTCACATTCCACACATTCACCGCTTCGTAAGGCAAAATATCAGCCGCTTTTAATAATTCCGGTGAAATGGTGATACTGCCTTCGTAATCCAGATCCGCGTGCGTTACACGGGCACGATGGATTTTCGATTTCAACATTTTGCGATACATCATACGACCCTTAAAATGAATGTTTTTTATTGACCAAAAGTGTGCGGATTTTAGGTGCAGTTTCGGTTAAAAACAATAGCCCGTGGATCGAACGACTTTATTGTTAACAGTGTCAAAAATATATTGCCGTATTTAAGCCGTTGAGCTTGAACTGTTCATTCAATAACGTGTAAACTGGAACGCAAAGTGTTAACAAGTCTTTTAACAGGAAGGTTCCGAGTTGGCTAAGATAATCGTTGTGACTTCAGGTAAAGGCGGCGTTGGAAAAACTACCACTTCTGCGGCTTTTTCATCAGGACTCGCTCTTCGCGGGCACAAAACAGTTGTCATTGACTTTGATATTGGTTTACGAAATCTTGATATCATCATGGGGTGCGAACGGCGTGTCGTTTATGATTTTATTAATGTCATCAATGGCGAAGCCAGCCTTAATCAGGCTTTAATCAAGGATAAGCGTGTCCCCGATCTCTGCATCCTGCCTGCGTCACAAACCCGCGATAAAGACGCTTTAACCGTGGAAGGCGTTGAGAAGATACTTAATGAATTGGCAAAGGAATTTGAGTACATCGTTTGTGACTCGCCGGCTGGCATTGAAACCGGAGCGCTGATGGCCATGCATTTCGCCGATCATGCCATTGTTGTGACGAATCCAGAGGTTTCTTCCGTTCGCGACTCCGATCGTATTCTGGGTATCTTGGCCAGCAAAACCAAACGAGCAATTAACAATGAAGCCCCTATCCAGGAACATTTGCTTCTCACCCGCTACGATCCGGAGCGCGTTGAAAAAGGAGAAATGTTATCGGTGGAAGACGTCAAAGAAATACTTGCTATCCCGCTGATTGGGGTTATTCCCGAATCCAAAGCCGTGTTAAAAGCATCTAATACAGGTACGCCTGTGATTCTTGATGAAACCAGTGACGCAGGCCTGGCCTACCAGGATGCGATTGCTCGTTTCCTGGGCGAAAACAGGCCCATGCGTTTTGTCAGCAATGAGCGTAAAGGCATTTTGCGCCGGTTGTTCGGTAAAAACAAGGAGGATGTTCCAGCATGAGCATATTCAACTACTTAAGAAAACGCACCAGCACCGCATCCGTTGCAAAAGAACGCTTGCAGATCATTATTTCTCATGAGCGGACTCAGCGTAATACACCGGATTATTTGCCTAAACTCCAGGAAGAAATTCTGGCAGTGATAGCCAAATACATCCCCGTTACACGTGACAAAGTCAGTGTCAATCTGGAACGAATGGGTGACAGTGCGGTGTTGGAGTTAAATGTCACCATGCCGGATGAAGCATTGGAAGAAATTTAACTCGCCCCTCTTGACGACTGGCTACTGAAATCTGAATCCCGGATTGCTTTTCCTTTCCCTCAATTGTTTGTCGCTTATCTTTTCATGTTATTTTTTTCTATCAGCTTGCACAGTTCCATCAGGATAAGGCAATGTGCATGGCTGTGTTGCTGAGGACAAGCAATACAGGCTGATCGGCACCGACAGGAATACAACTCAGGGGATAGGTATCAATACGATTCTGAAGCAGCGTTGCTTACCCGGGAATCCTGCCGCCTCAGCATAAGTGAAGCGAAGCAGCAGGCTCCGACAGGCATCATAGGTTAAATGTTTTCCGTGATATCGTCCTTGCTCGGCTCATGCTTTTTTGTTTTCACAGAGGCCTGTAAAGAAGTATGGCTTAATTCATCATGGCTGAAATCATCCACAGCAATGACGTGCTGGCGGGCGAGTTCCGCTTCTTTTAATAAGACAGCCTGTTCACTGCTCAGAATGCCGGCATTTTCTGCTTCATCAATCTGCTCAAGCAAGGTTAGCGCACGCAATGTGCCCTCTTTTACCGCGACTGCAACGCGTTTTTCCAAAGGTTCAACCGCGCAAATTTTGCGAAATGCGGCCTCAAGGCGCCCAATGGGACAATTGGAGGTGGCCTCTTTAAACACAAACCGTGTTAAGCGATCCCGGGATTCATTGGGGTTGGTCAGCAGGCGTGCCAGTTGTTGCCCCAGACGATCGGAGGGTTGTTTCCTTAAGCCGCCCCAGGGATTGATGACTGCGCGCAATATTATCCTTGCCGCACGGGGCTTGATGTTGGTCATGACGCCTTGCAGGGCTAAGTCGCACTCATGGAACAAATGCTGACAACACCACTCCACCAGCGGCAAATCAGCTTCGGGCTCATGATCATCGTGGAAACGCTTAAGCACGGCGGACGCCAGGTACAGGTAGCTTAAAACATCGCCTAAGCGTGCAGAAATTTTTTCCTTGCGCTTAAGCTCACCACCAATGACCGTCATTGCAAAATCAGAAGCAAAGGCTAAATTGCTGCTGTAACGATGAATCAATTGATAATAACGTTTTACCCGGCTGCGAGGGGCACGTGTGAAATGGGCATCCGTCAGATTAAACAACACGGATTTGGTGAAATTGGCCAGCATAAACGCGCCATGTCCCCAAAAGGCTTTATCAAAGAGGGCGAGGTTATTTTCCCGTACGCTTTCAATTTCCTTGAAAACATAGGGATGACAGCGAACAGCACCCTGACCAAAAATAATCAGACTTCGAGTGAGAATATTGGCCCCCTCAACCGTAATGCCGATGGGAGCACTTTGATAACCGCGTCCCATGTAATTATTGGGACCCAGGCAAATGCCTTTACCGCCGTGAATGTCCATCGCATCGAGCGCGACCCGTCTGGCGCGTTCCGTGGTATGGTATTTAAGAATAGCACCCGCCACAGACGGCTTGGCGCCATGGTCAATGGCGGCGGCCGTCATGGTCAACGCCGCGTCAATGAGGTAGGCGTTGGCAGCAATGCGGGCCAGCGGTTCTTCGATACCCTCAAAATTGGCGATGGACGTATTAAATTGTTTACGGACCCGAGCATAGGCGCCGGTAGCCAACGCAGCCGCCTGCGAGCCGCCGAGACCGCTGGAAGGTAAGGAAATCGCACGGCCTGCACTTAAGCATTCCATCAACATCCGCCAGCCGCTCCCAGCCATTGCAGCCCCCCCGATAAGGTAATCCATGGGGATAAAAACATCCTTACCCTGGGTAGGACCGTTCATAAAGGCGGTATTGAGCGGGAAATGGCGACGGCCTCTTATTACACCCGGAGTTTTGGCAGGAATCAGGGCACAACTGATTCCCACATCGTTCCCCTTGCCTAACAGATTGTCCGGATCAAACATTCTGAATGCCAGACCAATCACGGTGGCGATGGGGCATAAAGTAATGTACCGTTTATTCCAGGTCAGACGAACCCCGAGCACCTCCTGACCATCCACGGTTTGCCGGCAGACGATGCCTTTATCCGGCATGGAGGCGGCATCAGAACCCGCATTGGGTCCGGTCAACGCAAAGCAGGGAATCTCGCGACCATCGGCAAGACGAGGAAGATAATAGTCCTTTTGCTCTTTGGTACCGTATTTAAGCAGCAATTCCGCAGGGCCTAAGGAGTTAGGCACTGAGATGGTTGACGCCACGGTAACGGAACGGCCATAAATTCGCGACAATATCGCCGCCTGAGCACTGGCAGAAAAATCAAGCCCACCGTACTCCTTGGGAATGATCATGCCGAAAAAGCCCTTTTCCTTGATGAATTGCCACATTTCAGGAGGCATGTCCGCCCGATTGTGGGTAATGTCCCAATCGTCAATCATGCGGCAGAGCTCGTTAAGCGGTCCATCCATGAAAGCCTGTTCTTCAGCTGTGAAACTGACGGTGGGGGCTTTAAGCAACTTATTAAAATCCGGCGCACCGCTGAATAAATCCCCTTCCCAAGTGATAGTGCCCGCTTCGAGCGCCTCACGTTCCGTGGCCGACATGACCGGCATTTCCTTGCTGATTCGGGAAAATAACCGGCGAGACAGGAGATTGCGGCGTAACGGACGAATCGAGGACAGAACAAAGGTGGCCGTCAACAGGCACAGGAGCGCCTGAGTGACCAGGCCCGGAGAGCCATACTGTATGTACAAGCCCGTCAGAATGGCATAACTGATTGCCCAAACGACAATCGATGCCTGCCTGGACAGTAACCAAAGCGATACGCCAATCAGCGCAAACACAATCAAGCTATGCGGCACAGTTCTCTCCTTTTAATAAATAGCCTTAATCCACATTTTTTATATTTTACACGTCATTTTTTAAGTATAACATCCAGCGCCTGAATAACCTGCCTGGCGGTTAATTTCGGTCTCTCCATCGGTAACATATGGGTCCCCCTCATCTTAAAACAATCAATATGGTAATGCGTTTTCATGTAGCGAACGTCAAATCGATCCACCACATTACTCTGTGCGCCATAAATGAGTGCGGTGGGCACTGTTAATTGACCGGCATACTGATGAAGTTGATGAGGAATGGTTCGATAAATCTGGTATTCGATGTGGCTGTCAAATACCAGATGATAGCCTTCTTCATCACGGTACAGACCATAATCGATGTAATCCTGAAGGCAAGCCTTGCTGAATGTTCTGAACAGTGGCCTGTCTTTGAGATAAGCCATGAGCTGTTCCTGTGTCGGCCATTTACGCCTGCGGCCACGTGTTCTGAATGCCGGGGTAATGTGATCGATAAACCCGAGCACTTTGGCCAGACGCAGCATGCTCGATTTAAGCCGTCCCAGCAGAGGCGAATCGAGCATAATCACCGCCTTGAACAGCGAAGGCTCCCGTATGGCCGCCAACAGGTTGAGTACGCCGCCAAGCGAATGCCCTACTGCAATCACCGGCTGATTAATTTGTTGTTTGATGCTGTCTAACACTTCCTCAACCAGAAACGGCCAGTTTTCGGTCACCGGGTACCTGGGGTTGTGCCCGACTTTGTCAATGTAGTAGCAATCGAAATCCTCACGTAACGCATTAAATAACTGACTGTAACAAAGCGAAGGAAAGCCATTGCCATGGGCGAAGTGAATAGGTTCTTTCACGAAACCACCAGCTTCTGACTTTCACGTTTCAACGACAGGACGGCAAAACTGAAGTAAGCGGCAAACAAAACAATTAAAAAGAAACCAAACCCATAAAATACCCGGTTTATGGTCAGAAAAAACACCAGTGCCGCGATTTGCGGAGTCGAAGCCACAATCAGTAACCGGCAGGATTGTTTGTAGGTGATGGCAAACTTCATAAACAATTTAGCGACAAATTGACCCATTAGCGCAAACACCAGGAAGAAAGCCAGGTAAATGACGGTAAACATCAAGACAATCGTCGGATAAATGGTGGCATCCGACAACAGCTTAAGCTTTTCGATGCCTGACGATTTGCTCAGGTCTTCGCCGCTGAATACTTCATTCATGCTTTTGCTCAGTTCCTGAATATAAATCGGACTTTCCTGTTTGCGGTTTGCCGAGGCAAAAAAGAATTGCGGTGTGGGCAGGCGGTAAATGATTTGATTGGCTGTTACCAGGACAGACAAGTGCGGGTAACGATCATCGATGCGCGTAATTGTTCCTGTCGTATCGATGATGGAAACCACATCGCCCCTGCTGTTTTTAATCAGGTAAGGCATGGGCTTATCCAGAGACACTTTGCCGTTTTGCACATAAAACTTCGGCAGTTTCTGCATGGGCTCAAGGATTTGATAATCAAAAAAACGATTAAAATCGAGGGTTACCCGCAAGGCGAAAGGCAGGGTCACAATGAACATCAACAATAAAAGATAAAGTATCCCATAGCCTTTCCAGCGCTTACCGACATCCACGTACAAGCGGCGGCTGAAAAAAGACAGATAAAGCGCCTGCCAGTAACTGTAAAAAGGGGCATCGACATCCCTCAGTGCTTTCGTGTTTTTAGTCATTCCACCCTCCCAGCCTCTTGCCTGTGTTTTTATCAAACAAATGCGCCTGCTTCAGATTCAGGCTTATCGCCGCACGCCCCTCATGGATCTCGGTATCAGCCCGTGTTCGCACCGAAAAATGGGCACCACCGCAATGGCTTCGGGTATGCACCAGTTTATCGCTGCCCATGTTATCGACAAAATCGATATGAACAGGAATGGCCCCCGCCGTGTCAGCCGCTGTCATTTCCAGGTTTTCAGGCCTCACCCCAAGGATGACTTCTTCACCGCATTGCGCCGGAGTCACGTGCTCAGGCAATGGAAACGAAACGCCTATCGGGGTGATGAGTTGTCTGGATGACACATCAATAGTACCTGATAAAAAGTTAATTGGGTAATGTCCCGTAAATCCAGCAACGAAGAGAGAAGCTGGTTGTTGATACAGTGTCTGCGGTGCGCCAATCTGTTCAATACGGCCTTGATTTAACACCAGTATTCTGGACGCCATGGTCATTGCCTCTGTTTGATCATGGGTCACGTACAGGCAGGTCGTTTTTAATTGCTGATGCAGTTTTTTAATCTCATGGCGCATTTCCGTACGCAGTTTGGCATCAAGATTCGACAGGGGTTCATCAAATAAAAAAACAGACGGCGAACGAACAATGGCCCTCCCCATGGCGACACGCTGCTTTTGTCCGCCGGATAATTCCCGCGGCAGCCGCTTTAAGTACTCGGCGATCTGCAGCATGGCCGCCACCTCTTTTACACGCGAATCAATCGCATGCTTGTGGACGCCGCGCATTTTTAAACCATAAGCCATGTTATCAAACACAGTCATGTGCGGGTACAGGGCATAACTTTGAAAAACCATGGCCATGTTGCGTTTGGCCGGAGGAATTTCATTGACGCATTGATTATCGATGAGGATTTTTCCTGAGGTGACCGTATCAAGGCCGGCCACTAACCGCAGTAACGTGGATTTACCGCATCCAGAAGGCCCTACCACCGCCACAAACTCACCCTGCTCAATGCTTAAGCTGATTTGCTCAAGAATCCTGTGTTGACCATGGTATTTGCTGATATTCACCAGTTCCACTGTAGCCATTAATGAATTAACCCCTTCTCAAACCATCGTTGCATAAGCACGACCACCAAACAGGGCGGCAACATCGCGACTAAGGCGACAGACATAATATAATGCCACTGCGGAATTTGATCAGCAACGCCGGCTAAAGACCGGATGCCCATGACAATTGTCGCCTTGCTGCTGTCGCTGGTAATTACCAGCGGCCACAGGTATTGATTCCACCCATAGACAAACAAAATAATAAACAAAGCCGCGATTTGCGTCAGGGAGAGCGGGAGTAAAATATCTCTAAAGAAACGCCAGGGGCCCGCCCCATCCAGTTTGGCCGCATCCACCAGTTCGCTCGGAATGGTTTTGAAAAATTGACGGAATAAAAAAGTCGCCGTCGCGGAAGCCATCAACGGCAGCGTTAAACCCGCGTAAGTATTCAACCAGGAGAACGAAGCAATCACCTGAAACGTCGGCACAATACGGACTTCAACCGGCAGCATCATGGTTGAAAAAATCAGGGCAAACATCAGTTTTTTGCCGGGCAAGGCGAAATAAACCAGGGTAAAGGCTGAAAACAAAGCCAGGGTTATTTTGCCCGCGGCAATGAGGACTGCCATCACCAGACTATTGAGCAGCATGTGCCAAACCGGCTGCCCTCCTGTCGCCGCAATCCCCTCCGTTAATACGGTTTTAATGTTGTCCCACAACGCCGCGCCAGGCAACAACGGCAAGGGCGCATGCATCATCGCGCCGCCATCATGACTGGCGGCCACCAGCGCCATGTAAAGCGGCAGAAATAAACCGGCAATGAAAAGGCAAAGGAACCCATGGGAAACCACGCGCGACAGGGTCATTCGTAATGCACCTTCTTCTCGAGATAGCGAAATTGCAGCAGAGTCAGGGCAACCACCAGAAGCATGAGGACGACGGATTGCGACGAAGAGCTCCCGGGATCCATCCCCACAAAGCCATCCTTATACACTTTGTAAATCAACGTGGTGGTGCCATTATCCGGACCGCCGCTGGTCATGACATCAATAATGCCAAACGTCTCAAAAAAAGAATAAATCAGATTCATGATCAACAGAAAAAAAGTCGTTGGTGATAACAAAGGGAAAATAACCTGCCAGAAACGCTGCCAGGCCGAAGCGCCATCCATGATGGCCGCATCAATGAGCGATGGCGGAATCGCCTTTAAGGCAGCAAAAAAGAATAAAAAATTGTAGCTTAACTGTTGCCAGCTCGCAGTCAGGATAACCACAGCCAGCGCCTGTTGGCCATGGATGAGGTAATTAAAATCAAAGCCGATGCAGCGAAATACACTGGCCAGCCAGCCGATGGTTGGCTGGCAGAGAAAACGCCAGAGAATCGCCGCCACAGCCGGCGCAACCGCATAAGGCCAGAGGATTAGTGTTTTATAAATCGCCTGACTGCGACGCCGTCCATTCACCAGCGTTGCCAGCAATAAGCCGGAGGCCATGGTCGTCAGGGTAATAAAAAACGCCAGCAGCAACGTCACCAGTACTGCTTTTCCATACCCCGGATCCGCCCATAAATCACTGAAATTCCCCAAGCGGGCAAATTGCCGATGCAGACCAAAGGCATCGCTAAAAAACAACGATTGCAGGATGGCGCTTAAAGCCGGCCAAATAAAAAATAACAGGGTAACAATCAACTGCGGGATAATAAAAAAAAAGGCCAGTTTTTTATTATGGAAATAGTTCATCAATCCACTGGGTTGCCGGTTCTGAGCAAAAGTATATAACGAACGGTTTTCATTTTGCGAATGAAATTTAGCCGTGTCACGCCGACAGACGTTCTTTTGCCAGAGTCCGCCGTAATAACTGCGCATAGATGGGTGGATTTTTTGCCAGTTGAACCACGGTAGTGGAAGTCAGGCAAGTCACCATCATCGGTAGAATTAACAGGTAATTTTGAGTCATTTCCACCACCAGCACAATGCCTGTCAGGGGAGAGCGGACGGCGGCGGAAAACAAAGCGCCCATGCCCGCCACAGCAAACATGCCAGGATGAATGGTGGTGTCTGGAATAATTAAAATCAACAGGTAGTAAGAGGCAAGACCAAACAGCGTGCCTAAGGCCAGCATGGGCGCAAAAATTCCGCCCGGAACACTGCTGCTGTAACACAGCATGGTCATGATAAAACGCAACCCGATGAGCAGCAGTAACACATTGGCAGGCGGCGACAATGTCAAGGACTGATGGATGATTTCATAACCGCCGCCAACAATGGGCGAATACCAATAGGCCAGAAGGCCCACGACCGCGCCGAGAATTAAGGCATAACAACCCTGGGCAAAGTCAGACAATCGATCTTTTAAGCTCAAACTTTTCATCAGCACCAGGTTAAAAACAAGCCCGGCTAAGCCGGCTAAAAGACCAAAGATAAAAAACAGCCACAACGACTTTAAACTGGGTAACTCAAACACACTCATGGCAATCGCAGGACCTGCACCCACAAGCCAGTGGCTGACAATGGTGGCCATGACACAGGCAATGGCCACCATCTTAAAATTGGTGAATGTGAAATTAAACTGGTTGCGCATTTCCTCAATGACAAACAGTACCCCGGCTAAAGGCGCGTTAAAGGCGGTGGCCAAACCGGAAGCCGCACCCGCGGCAATGAGGGTATCCCGACGGCGCCTTGGAATACGCAGCCACTGCCCCAGCATCTCACCCAGATTACCGCCCATTTGAATGGTAGGCCCTTCACGGCCAACCACCATGCTGGCGCTGATTGACATTACCCCGGCTATGAATTTCACCGGCAGCAACCGTTCCCAGAAAATGGGGCGCTCATGAAGCAGGGCCCCTTCAATTTCCTGTACGCCGCTGCCGGAGGCCTCAGGGGCGATTTTTTTCACCATCAACCAGGCCAGGTAAACAAGCAGCATGGAAAACAGCATTGACGTCAGGGCGCCCGGAACTCCTACGCGCTCAGACCAGGCAATGGCCGCGCTCAACCCACGGCTTAAATAAGCAATCGCTATCTGAAAACAGGATCCGATAATCCCTGTTAAAACACCCAGTAGTATGGCCACAGCATAGACTTTGAGGACTTTACTCTTCATCGCTGCCAATCATCTCCATTAGATTGTTGATAATGCGCTGCCCGGCCTGGTTGTGCATGGATAAAATGGTTTCCGGATGAAATTGCACGGCATGGACCGGCAGATTCCGGTGAGAGATTGCCATGACAATCCCATCCTGACTCACTGCCGTTACCTTCAATGATTTGGGCATCGATTCCTGACGAGCATAGAGAGAATGGTAACGGCCCGCCGTAAAAGACGGCGCCAGCCCGGCAAACAATCCCCCTTCTTCCCTGACGATGATTTCAGAGGCCTTGCCATGCATGGGGTAATCGAGAACGCTCAGTTCCCCTCCAAAGTACTCTACCATCCCCTGTAAACCCAGACAAACGCCAAACAAAGGAATGCCGCGCGCCAAAACAGATTCGATGGTCTGTGCCACTTTAAAATCCGAAGGCTTACCGGGTCCAGGCGATAGCACCACCAAATCAAATTCGGAAGCCTGCAGGTAATCAATGACCAGATTTGATCGGACCGTAGTGACTTCCGCGCCCGATTGGCGAAGGTAGTTCGCTAAGGTGTGAACAAAGGAATCCTGATGATCCACTAACAACACGCGCCGCCCGAGCCCAGGGTATTCGCTACGGTGCTGCACGTCGCTCTTGACTTTATTTTGAACCACATCGAGAAAAGCAGATGCCTTAAGCCGTGTTTCCTCTTCTTCCGCCTGCGGCACGGAATCATACAGCAGGGTCGCGCCGACGCGAATTTCAGCAATGCCCTGTTTAATCCGTGTGGTTCTTAATACAAGGCCGGTATTTAAATTGCCGTCAAAACCAAACCAGCCCACTGCGCCTGCATACCATCGTCTGGGCGATTTTTCATGGGTTTCAATGAAGTTCATCGCCCAGAGTTTCGGCGCCCCGGTCACTGTCACTACCCACATGTGCGTCAAAAAAGCATCGACCGCGTCAAATTCCTTACGCAACACCCCCTGAACATGATCCACCGTATGAATCAGCCGCGAATACATTTCAATCTGGCGTCGGCCCACCACCTGCACGCTGCCCGCCTCGCAAATGCGGGATTTGTCATTGCGATCCACATCGGTACACATCGTCAATTCAGACGCTTCCTTTTCAGAATCAAGCAGCGTCTGGATGTTTTTTGCATCCTCTATGGCATCGGCGCCGCGTTTGATCGTGCCGGATATGGGGCAGGTTTCCACTTTTTGACCCTGAACCCGCACATACATTTCCGGCGAGGCGCCCACTAAATATTCTTCATCACCCAGATTAATCAGGAAACCGTAAGGGGATGGATTCGCCTTGCGCATGCGTCTGAAAATGGCCGAAGGCTGTTCTGGGCAATGCGCATAAAAAATCTGGCTGGGTACCACTTCAAACAGATCCCCACAGGCAAACCGTGATTTGGCGACATCAACAATTCGGGCATACTCACCGGGCTCATGATCGCCTGGCTTCTCGGGTTTGTGCGTGGCTTCATAGGGTTTGAATGCACCCTCCCGCGGCAATGACAGCGTGGATTTTCCCTGGTATTGAAAGTCATAGCGACGAACAAAGGCTTCTTCCTTGCGATGATTAACCACATAGATTTCATCCGGCAGGTAAAGCACCATTTCCCGTTGATCCGCCTCCCGCACCTTGGTCTGCGGCAATGATTCAAACTGGAAAATCAAATCATAACCAAAGGCCCCGTACAGGCCGAGATAGGGTTCATCCGGTGATTTGAAAAAACCCAGAAGCACCCGCAGGACGGTAAAAATGGAGGGCTGCAGACTGCGCTCTTCCTCACTAAAGACACGATCACTCGGCTTAATCTGCAGCTGGAGTGCTTTTTCTGTCTGCTTCAGGATGTCAATGGACTCACATTCCTTAAGAACCAGAGCGGCAATGGTTAACAGCACTTCGCCGCGCTTGTTTAACGCCTGCAGATAAACATGCGATTGCTTGCAGACAATGGCGAGCGGCGGATTAAAAAACCCAATGTCCCAGCAGGTGTAGCGTCCAGGGTATTCAAAACTGGAGGCGAACAAGGCGCCGCGCTGCGAATCCAGCTTCTCAATTAAAGGCTCAATGGCATTGTCATAGGCTAAACTCTGCTGTTCACATTCTATGTAAACGCCGCCCTGGGTTTTTATCTGCTGCAACATAACAATCCAACTGGTGAGTGATAAAGTCATTCTACCTTTTCCCGCCAAGAAAGAAATATTGGATAATGCAATCCGGCGAATAAATCCTTGCATCCCAGGCGAATTTTCTGTTCACTATACAGTCCGCAGCGAAGTAGCCTATTTTTTGGAGTTTTGATGACCATTTCCTCGGCAGAATTACAGGCAATTGCTGAATTAGCCTCTCTGGACAGCGATTGTGATGACAGCCTTTCCCTCGTTCTTGAAGTCAATGGCATCATTGATTTTGTGGCCGAGTTACGCCAGGTGGATACTCGACAGGTGGCCCCGCTTTTCCATCCTTACGAACTTCATCAGCGCCTGCGTGATGATGAAATCACCGAAAATAACTGCGTGGAAGAACTGGAACAACTGGCCCCTTTGTTTGAAGAAGGATTCTATCTGGTCCCTAAAGTCATCGATTCAGGAAAATAACATGGCCTCTTTGCGTGAGACGGTTTTAGCCTTGCAGCAACGTCAGCTTTCCAGTGTGGAACTGGTCAGGCATTACTTAAAATTGATTGATAATCACACAGGACTGAACGCATTCATCACGGTGGATGAAGCCTATGCCTTGCAACAGGCCGCTTTGGCGGATGAAGCGCTTAAAGCCGGGCAATTTGGCCTCTTAACCGGCATTCCCATTGCCCATAAAGACATTTTCTGCACGCGCCATTTACCCACCACCTGCGGTTCAAAAATGCTTGCAGACTACCGGTCGCCTTATGACGCCACGGTGGTTAGCCGCTTACAGCAACAGGGCACCGTGCTAATCGGCAAAACCAATATGGATGAATTTGCCATGGGCTCTGCCAATGAAAACAGCTATTTTGGCGCCGTAAAAAATCCCTGGGATATGACTCGAGTACCCGGCGGCTCCTCCGGCGGCTCGGCCGCGGCGGTGGCAGCGGGCCTTATCCCTCTGGCGACTGGCTCTGACACCGGCGGGTCCATTCGTCAGCCGGCAGCCTTTTGCGGCATTTCCGGCTTAAAACCCACCTACGGCCTTGTCTCGCGTTACGGCATGATTGCTTATGCATCAAGCCTTGATCAGGGCGGCCCCATGGCGCAGAGCGCCGATGATCTGGCGTTGATCCTGCAGGCCATGGCCGGTTTTGACGCAAAGGACTCCACGTCGGTTCAACAGGCGCTTCCAGACTACTCGGCACGCCTCAATGATTCCATCAAGGGACTGCGCATTGGCCTGCCCCGCTGTTTTTTCAGTGAAAACGTGGATTTAACTATCCGGGAAACCATCCATGCCGCCGTCAAGGTTCTGTGCGATCAGGGCGCAGAGGTCATCGAAATGGATTTACCCCATCAGCCACTCTGGGTTCCCTGCTATTATGTCATTGCCTGCGCCGAAGCGTCGTCCAATCTGTCGCGCTACGACGGCATTCGATTTGGCTACCGCAGCCAAAAAAGCAGTACATTAAAAGAACTGATTACCGCCTCGCGTACCGAAGGATTTGGCACCGAGGTCAAACGCCGCATCCTTACCGGCACCTATGTTCTGTCTTCGGGCTATTTTGACGATTATTACCTGCAGGCGTTAAAGATTCGGCGGCTGATTAAAGACGAATTGCTGAGAGCCTTAGAAACCGTCGATGTGATTATCGGCCCCACCACACCCACCACCGCCTTTAAGCTCGGCGAAAAAGTGAGCGATCCAGTACAGAATTATTTAGCGGATGTCTTTACCGTTGCGGTCAATCTCGCGGGCTTGCCCGCCGTGTCCATTCCGGCCGGCTTCAGCGAAGGCTTGCCCGTGGGTATGCAGATTATCGGAAAACACTTTGCTGAAGCAACGCTGTTGAACGTCGCCCACCAGTATCAACAAATGACTCACTGGCATCTGGCCAGTGCTCAATTAAGGGGTTAACTATGGCATGGGATACTGTCATCGGCCTTGAAGTGCATGTTCAGTTAAAAACACAAACGAAACTTTTTTCAGGTTCAGCCAATGCTTTTGGCGGCAAACCCAATACCCAAACGTCCTTCATTGATGCCGGGCTACCGGGCGTCTTGCCCGTTCTTAATCAACAGGCCGTCATCATGGCCATCCAGTTTGGACTCGCCATTGGCGCAACGATTAATCCCCTGTCTTATTTTGAGCGCAAGAACTACTTTTACCCCGATTTGCCCAAAGGCTATCAGATCAGTCAGTTTCAATCCCCCATCGTCAGTCATGGCACACTTCAGGTGGACATGGGCGATGCCCCGATGAAGACAGTCACCATCGTCAGGGCTCACCTTGAAGAGGACGCGGGGAAATCGATTCATGATGCGCGGGCTGATTTTACCGGCATTGATTTAAACCGCGCCGGCACCCCCCTGCTGGAAATTGTCACAGCGCCCTGCCTCTACTCGGCCGAAGAAGCGGTCAATTACTTAAAAACCCTCCATCAACTGGTGCGCTTCCTTGGTATTTGCGACGGCAACATGCAGGAAGGATCGTTTCGTTGTGATGTCAACCTGTCGCTTAAACCACACGGGTCGCCACAACTGGGCACCCGCACCGAATTGAAAAACCTGAATTCGTTTCGTTTTATTGAAAAAGCCATTGCCTATGAGCAGGCCAGGCATCAGGACTTACTGGAATGCGGACAGGCCGTGATTCAGGAAACGCGTTTATTTGATCCCAATACCGAAACCACCCAGGTTTTACGCAGCAAGGAAAACGAGAATGATTACCGTTATTTTCCTGATCCTGATTTGCTGCCCATTGCCATCGATGACGAGCAATTAACGGAAATAAAAGAAACCCTGCCGCCCTTGCCTGCGGCGATCAAAGCCCATCTTCAGGGGCTTGGCCATCTGAATGCGGATGATATTCAATTCCTGCTGGCCGCACCCGCCACCTACCATTATTTTGAAGCGGTGCGGGAACTCAGCCAGGCGGATGAAAAAACCATCGTCAATTGGCTCAAAGGCGCTTATGCGGCGGCCTTGAATGAGGTGAATGAATCCTTTGAAAATCCCAGGATTTCCGCATCAGATCTAGCGCCGCTGCTTGATTATGCCAGTAAGAAAACGTTTTCCGCCAACGTCCTTAAAGCGATTTTTAATCACCTCTGGCAGGGGCAAGGCACGGTAGACGCCATTATTGCCAGGGAAGGATATCAACCCGTGCAAGACGATCCCCTGCTCGAGGCGCTGGTTCAACGCACCGTTGAACAATACCCGCAGCAAGCGGCTGATTATCGCGCCGGTAAAGAAAAACTGTTGGGGTTCTTTGTCGGGCAGATCATGAAAGAGACCAAAGGACAGGCTAATCCCGAACAAATCAACCAGCTCCTTAAAAAGTACCTCTAGGCAGTAAACTGCACTTAAAGGGAAAGCATAGGATGACCTTGCTTGAGGGCTATCCGCTGCCCTGCGCGCGAAGACAAGACAACGAGCGGAGGCATGGGATAACCCTGTCTGAAGGTCTCATCATTTATCCTGCCGCGAAGGCGGGCAACCATTGAAAACCCGAATTGGGGTGCCTGAGACTAAGCAGGCAATGACTGTTATCGAGGCCTGTTCCCCTTTCATGCCCGCCTGCACGGGCATGAAAACGGGAGTTACGCCATGGTTTTAGTATGGTTTCACGATAACCGTCGTACCAATGTCGATGAAGTTTTCGTTTAACCATTTAGCCGCACTGGGAAGAACCCGCACACACCCATGACTGGCGTTGTAATTGGGTACTTCGTAAGCGGCATGGATGGAGTATCCGCCATGGAAGTGCATGCAATACGGCATTTTTGCACCGCCACCGGTTTCGATGGGGTAAATGCTGGACGTGCATTCAGGTCCTTTTTTAGAGTAAACACGGAAAGTACCGGTTACAGTGCGGCAACCCCGGCCCACGTCTTCACAGAAGTCCTTACCGCCAGAAGCGCTTCCGGTTTTAATGCGATTGCCTTGAGCATCATAGGCTGCCCAGGCGGTTGCTTTGGGGTCAAAAATGAATACTTTTTTACCTGTGGCTGGACGCGTTTCGGGGAAATGGGCAACTCCTTTCCTGTCTGCAGCCATGGACAGTGTATGATGAGTATAACCCGCATCATCCACAACCACGGTTGACCTGTCCATGGATCCGCAACCAGCAACCAGGACACACATCGGGCCCACAACCAGTAGCTTTTTCATTGTTATATCCTCCCTCTTTTTTTGTTTTATCGGGAGAACGATGAATAAGTTTAGGTCTTTTTTTAAATTTTTTTAACTGTTTGTTTTTTCAAGAAACTTTTTGATCAATTTTTGATCTCTTAGGATGTCTTCAGGAAGAAGAGCGAGAATGGCCAGCTTTAATTGCTTATCACTGCATTCAAAACAACCGCCGCGTGCGGGCATGGCATTCATCCCTGTATCGGCCCGTTGAAATAAAAGCTCAAGTCCAGCCTTAAGGCGCGGCTCCCAATCCTTAGCCTGTCCCATTTTAGGCGCACCCAGTTCAATCAGAGGCTTTATCGCATGGCAATTGGCACAATAATGATCGGCAATCTGCCGGCCTTCATCCGGCCGTCCCTTCACCTCATTCAGAAAATCCTGAGGATGATGACTGGTGGCCCAGAGGGAAGTCGATACTAATAATAAGAGTGTTAAGAGAAAACGCATTCATTAATCGCTTCAGTAAATCAACGAGTATCATAAGCGATGCGGGTCTAAGTATAAAGAGACCATGCCTACAGTAACCCATGCGAGCCTGTCCGGAAAAGGCATCAGAGAGAAAAGCCATGGGTATGCTGCACCCACCTACCCTGTCTTGTCCGCACAGGCAGCCAACCCGTTCGACGCAGGATGCAGCCCATCATAAAATGCCTTAAAGAAGCGCCTCCACCTCGACACGGGGTCATTTTAAGTCATTGTTCTTAAATAATTAATAAACCTGGCTTGGCTTTTGCATAGCTAAACCAGCCAGTTGAGTCAGGAGTACCAAGAGTGAAACGGATTTTAGCCGTGTTAATGTTTTTCCTCAGCGCCCAGTGGGCAGCCGCCCAAGAGAATCAATCGCATGAGGTGCTTAAACAGCACATTGAAACCTATCTGCTGAATCAATTGACCGTGCAATACGAAGGCACTGTCAAGGTCAGTACCGAATCAATCGACCCCAGACTGCAATTAAAACGCTGCGCCGATGACAAACTTGAAGTGTTTAATCCCTATAAAACCGCTTTAACCGGCTCCACCACCATGGGCATCCGCTGTCAAGAAATTGACAACCATTGGACGCTTTATATTCCTGCCCGCATCACCATTGAAAAGCCAGTCCTTGTTGCCAGGCGCAACCTGATTCGCGGGACAGTCATTGGCGAGGGCGATGTTCAATTAGTGCCGATGGATATTTCTCAATTAAAACAAGGGTATTTCTCTGATTTAACCGAGGTGACAGGTCAAGTCGCCACCTACACCATTTATCAGGGCAGTCCGATACAACCCCGGGCGGTGGGAAACCAAATTCTGATTCATAAGGGAGAACAGGTCAGCATTCAGGCAGTCAGTGAATCCTTTAAAATCACCATGGTGGGCGTTGCCTTAAATGACGGGGCTTTGAATGACGTCATCCGGGTCAAAAATTTAAGGTCCAAAAAAACCGTCGAGGGCCGGGTCAGCGGGAAAAGCGAGGTCCGAGTCAGCCTGTGATGGGCTTGCGGCGCAGTGTTTTGTCAGGGTAAGATGTAAAAAAGGTTAAAAATTAACCGAAAATAACTAAAGATTTCGCATGAGGAGCCGATAAGTATGGAGAGCGTAATCGAGAGAAATGCTATGGTCAATTCAATCAACGAGACAGGTAACTTCAAGCGAGTGGATACTGAATCCCGCGTACAGCGCCTGCAAAACCAGAAAGATGGTGAATCTGTCTCCACAGAAGCAAGTTCTGTCAACTTAAGTGATGCCTCTCAGCAATTGGCAACCCTGAAAGACATTATCCTCAAAGAACCGGATGTGGATAACGCCCGTGTCGAATACCTTAAGGAATTACTTCATTCTGGACGCTATGAGGTATCGAGCAGTAAAATAGCGAAGAAAATGTTTGATGATATTCAACTGGCTTAAGGATTATTATGACAAAGGTGCAAACGGATTTATCTGCTTTACTGGAGCAGGAAATAACCCATCTCGATGCTTTAATTTCGCTGTTACTCCGTGAAAAAGACATCCTGGTCAATCGAAAATTTGACGAACTTGAAGAAATATCAACCCAAAAACAAGCGATTTGCGCTCAATTGGAAGAGAGCGCAAGGCAACGTATCCAGGTGATCGGAGCCCAGGCCAATGCGGCCGATTATAAGACGGCGCTTGGGAGTTACCTTAAACAACTCAGCCAGAACGAAGCCAGTACCATTGAATCACTGAATAAAACATTGGCTGACAAATTAACCCTCTGCCGTGAATACAACACCATCAATGGTCAGGTCATCACCACCAACATCATTACCCGCCAGGAAATGATTGGCGCCCTGACAGGTCAATCCATGACAGCTGCCCCCAATGTGTACACCGCCTCAGGCAACGTAAAACCCGGCTCTGACTCCGGGCATCACCAGAAAGCCTGATTACTTCGCGCCCAAGCCGGAGCAGTACACCTGTTCTGGCGCCCCTTTGATCATTTTTAATACACCTACTATGCTTTAGGCGAAGCAAATGGATTGGTTTTGCTCAATTCACCCGATCAAGGAGGATACTATGAAACGCTTACCCCTCATTGCAGGCGTGTTGCTCACTCTCTGCCTGCCTTTACATGGCTTAGCCAAACAAAACGATGGCGGTGGTGAGGATTTAAAAGGAGTCTGTGAATTATCTGGCGGGCAGTGGCATGGGTCGGAAAGCGGCAACTGGGCCTGTTGCTGGCCTGACTGGGGCTGCTATGGCTGCGTGAACAGTCACTGCAAAATGAAGTGTGATACCCAACGCTGCAAAGACGCCAATTCGACTCTAAATCCTGGTGCCGGTCAAATCAAACTTAAACAAATCGCGCCCGGTGGCATGCTTGCACCCATAATCCCGGATAAAAAGGGAATAAAGGGCAACATGAAGTCCAATACTACACCAGCGGCAGTTCAATGATAACCCAGGTCGGGCCTCATGGCCCGACGCGACTCACCCACCCAAAGACCAATAATTGACCATTATGGGTTTATTACTATATGATGATTAATTTTCTGTGCATCATAGGGGTGGCCAATGCCAAAAAACATATTGTTCAGTTTTCTTTCGTATCGCAAGAAAAGAAACAAAAACAGTCTTGAACATGCGGAATCCATTAACCTTAAACAAACACTCGACAAAAAAAACTATTTTTTGGTTGCGCTTCCCCCCATAGATTATTGTTTGAACCATAACGAACTGAGCTATACCCTGCTTAAGCACCATGTCAGTGTTTACGAAAATGAATCACAGGTCATTCCGCAGTTAAGCCAGCTTCATTACACCGCTGATTTTACTGACTTAAACGGCGATGAATTCCGGCTTCATGTCTATTACGACAGAAAGGATCAGATGGTATCCGGACCGCATTTCAGCATAAGGGTCGGCCACAACAAGTATCGAGAACTGGATGTGTCGTTAGTCAGCCAGGAGTTACTCACTCTGGCAGAAACGTCTGTGCATGCCGTCATTGTTGAAATCAGAGAAAAATATTTACAGACCTATAATCAGTTGGAGCTGGAATATCAACGTCTCGACATCCAATGCAGTCTCCTTTATGAAGAGAGAGAGGGTAAACGGGCAGAGTACCTGGCTAAGTTGAAAAACTTCATTAAAGTGACCCACAATTTAGCCCTGCTGACGTCGCATAATCACTATGCCCAAAAGCACCTTTTTCTCACGCGCATGTTAAAGACCGCGGAGGCCGTTATGCCCGATGCGAAAACATCGCTCGACGCGCCAATGACAACGGCGTCAAATCAGACTTCCTCTAATCCTGACAAAAATAAATCGTCCAAACCTAATGCAAACCTGGTTTCAGTCAGTTCAAAGGCTAAGCGCAACACGACAGTTCAGAAGAAACTAACCCAGGAATTAGGGGAAATTGAGAGGCAGGTGGATAAACTCGCCAAACAGTTTGCAGATCTTGCTTCCGAATCCTTAGCCAGAGAGGGGCTGGAATACACTCGACGACTGGCTGATTTGTGGGCTCGCTGCAATCAATATTCGCTTGAAGCAGACTTCCTTCTGCCCTCGCAGGCCCCCATTAGCAGTTCAAAATGCCTGAGCAAACTGCAACAATTAACCCCAAGTCTTGAAAAAGCCTGCAAAGAGCACTTTTTATATTTATTGAAAACAAAACAGTTCGCCGCCGCGAAACTCCTGCAGAACTTCTATTATCTGCTGGATATGAACAGGCTTTGCTCCGCCCTGGAAGACAATAACGCCGAATTACTGGACTTCATTCTTACGCATGGCGATGACCTGGTACTGGACAATCAGGTTCTTATCCTTAACAAAAAGAAATACACCAATGCGGTTTCTTTCTGTTATGAATCGAATTCCGCCGACTGCCTTGCTGTCTTAATCAAGCATGACGCGTCCCTTTTAATCCCCGACAGCCGAGGCCTGCCGCTGGCTTATTCCCTGTTAACGGAACCCAGGCATCCACTAAAGGACGTATTGGCGGCCTGCCCTGAAAAAACCACGTCATCCAGTGCTTTTTATTTCGCTCTGAAAAACGCGCTGCGTCATTACCTCAATACTCATACGCTGTCTTCTGAGGTAACCAATAAAATCAACGCAGCCATTGCCTATTATCAGTTACAGGCTCACGATCTCCTTTTCAATCGCGACCTGGGCCTTTTAGGACAACAGGGTAACTACTCCATTAGCGCCATTACCCTTTTAATGAATGAGTCATTACCACTTGACTTGTTGCAGGACGAAGCGACTCAACGCGCTTACAGCCAATGCATAGACCGTGCGATGCAATTTTTCAAACCCCTGCGGACTAAAGCCAGGATGGACATGCTCAAATGTTTTCACGGCAGTTTAAACGATCTGTCTCAATTATTTCGTAACAATGACGTGCCAGACTCCGATCGTTCTGGCAAAGTGATTTTTTTGCAACAGTACCTCTATGATGTAGAAATCCTGTGGCAGGATCTGGACGAGTGTACTCGCGGACTCAGAAAAGCCTCTTCCCTGCACGCTCAGCAGCAGATTCAGATCAATCTTACGGAAGCGATTCTTAATCTGTGCAACCGCTATAACCTGACCATGTCCTCCTCTGAGGATGAAGACACCAGCCTGGACGAAGAGGAAAGCCCGGTTAACGTCAATCTGATGGATGTTTTGTTCGGTGCCACTCCCTCAGCGAAATCCATGCCCGGCTGGATGAGTTTCTTTAACGGGGGAGCCGACAAAAAAGAAGCCGCATCCCCGCAACTAAACAGGCCCGAGGGAGAAAAACCAGACCAGGATGTCAGCAGCAAACCATTGAGCCATTCTTAAGAACAAGGCCTGTCACCCTGACAGGCCTGACCCTTAGCGCGCCTGCATACGCAAGGCGCCATCCAGACGGATGACTTCACCATTCATCAGTTCATTTTCAATGACGTGAATTGCTAAACCCGCAAATTCATCCGGTCTGCCAAGACGCTTGGGAAAGGTCACTGTTGCAGCAAGACTGTCCTGCACCTCCTGGGGCATGGTCAGCAATAAGGGGGTTGCGATTAAACCGGGGGCAATGGTGTTCACGCGGATGGCATGCTGTGCCAATTCCCGCGCGGCCGGCAATGTCATGGACACCACCCCGCCCTTTGAAGCGCTGTAAGCCAATTGACCAATCTGTCCCTCGTAGGCGGCGATGGATGCTGTATTGATGATGACTCCCCGCTCATGACTGGCCGGTTCCAGATCGAGTGTCGTCATGGCATGGGCTGTAACCCGCATGACATTAAATGTCCCGACCAGATTAATATCAATGACCTGTTTAAATGCAGCAAGAGGCATAGGGCCTTCTTTTCCTACCATGCGTTTGGCCGGGGCAATACCAGCGCAGTTAATCACAATCCGCGGCACGCCAACCCGGTGAATGGTTTCCTGCAGAGCATGTTCCACCTCGGTTTCCGAACTGACATCGCAGGGTATTGCCATCCATTCGCTGGGATTTAAATGCTCAACCACCTTATCCCAGATCACGACGTTTACCCCGCGTTGCGATAATGCGTCGGCACACGCTTTCCCCATACCTGAGGCGCCGCCGGTAATGACGG
This sequence comes from Legionella taurinensis, assembly GCF_900452865.1. NCBI lineage: Bacteria > Pseudomonadati > Pseudomonadota > Gammaproteobacteria > Legionellales > Legionellaceae > Legionella > Legionella taurinensis. Next base: position 1,457,149 of record NZ_UGOZ01000001.1, on the reverse strand, counting down.
CGATTTGATTATCCAGATTCATCGATTGTTTTCCTGACTATTGTTTTAAATAAGCGTTACTCAATGCTTTAAATTCAGGGGTGCCTGCCTGCCCTACCCATTCGAAAAAGATCATTTCGGAGGTAACCAGTTCAATCCCTGCCTGCTTCATGCGCTTTAAACCGTATTTTAAATCCTGATCATGACGGCTGCTTACGGCATCCACGGCGACATACACTTGAAAACCCGCCTCCAGCAAATCAACGGCTGATTGTAAAACACAGACGTGGGCTTCAATGCCGATCAAAACCACCTGATTTCTAGCCAGGGTGGTCAGGCTGTCTTTAAACAGGGGCTCGCGCCAACTGGAAAAATGAACCTTGGATAACGTTTTATCACCTGACTGCAGGGGTTTAACCGTACTGCCTAAACCGCTTGGGTATTGCTCGCTGATTAAGACAGGCACATCCAGCTCTTTGGCCAGTCTCATCAACCATTGACACCGCGCTATCGTTTTTTCCGACTCCAGCACAAACGGCGCCAGTTTCTCCTGAACATCGATTAGCAACAGACAGGAATCATCCTTTTTAAGCAGCATGCGTGCTCTCCTTGTGTTTTTTCAATGGCAATCATGGCAAAAATTGCGTTGTGAGACAAATTTTTATTGACAGAAATCAACCGGCACAATTACAATGCACTAATGTTCTATTACGTTAATACATTATTATGAAACATCAGCACAGCGACAAAACCCAGGCAATCCATCATCTCATGCAAGCCATCAGTGTTTTGCAGAATGAAAACGAAGCGGCGGCATTTTTTAATGATTTGTGCACGCCCGCGGAGTTGGAAGCCATGGCTGATCGTTGGCAGGTCGTCCCCTTACTGCGTGAAGAATTGCCTTACCGCACCATTCATGACCAGACAGGGGTCAGTGTGACAACCATTACCCGGGTTGCACGCTGTCTGACCCGTGGAACTGGGGGGTATTCACTTATCGCAGAACGGTTGGAGCAGTCTTGAAAACACGTATTCGTATCGCCTTACAGAAAAAAGGTCGTTTAGCCCAGGAGTCACTGACTCTTTTACAACGTTGTGGTTTAAAATTCCGCCTCAAAGACAATGCCTTGCTCACCCACGTCGATAATTTTCCTATCGACTTGCTTTTTGTCCGTGATGATGACATTCCAACGCTGGTATTCGATGAACTCGCCGACGGCGGCATAGTGGGTGAGAATGTTTTGAACGAAGCGTCACTGGCCTGCAAAGACAAGCACTACAAGCTGGTGTTACCGCTGGGCAGCTGCCATTGCCGGCTTTCGATTGCAGTCCCGGAAAACGGGTCTTACGAATCACCCGGCAGTCTGGATGGGAAGCGCATTGCCACCAGCTACCCCCTGCTGCTGCAAAACTACCTTGACCAATACCGGATTGCCGCAGACATCCTGCAATTGTCGGGCTCGGTGGAAGTTGCGCCCAGACTCGGCATGGCCGATGCCATTTGTGATTTGGTTTCAAGCGGGCAAACCCTTGAGGAGAACAAATTGCGCGAAGTGGCGGTAGTCATGCACAGTCAGGCTGTCTTTATTCAGAGCACCCGGCTTGTCCCTGACTCACTCCAGGCCGTTTTTGATCTGTTAAAGCGCCGCATTCAGGCTGTTCAACAGGCTCAGGAACGTAAATACATTCTGTTTCATGCCCCTAAACAGGCCCTTGACACCATCTGCCGTCAACTGCCAGGAGCAGAGTCGCCCACCGTGATTCCTTTGCCGGCCACGCCGGATAAAGTGGCGGTCCATGTTGTCTCCAGCGAAGGGATTTTCTGGAATACCCTGGAAAACATCCAATCCTTAGGCGCCAGTTCCATTCTGGTTCTTCCTATCGAAAAAATGCTGGAGTAATTAAGATGTTGTCGATTTACACTGCCCAATCGCTGTCCCATGAGGAAATTAAAACACTGTTCACGCGGCCTTTAAGTGACGAGGATGTTGAATCCGCCGTACGCCCTGTTCTGAATGCGGTAAGGCAAGACGGCGATGACGCCGTGCTCGCTTTCACCCGTGAATTTGACGGGGTACTGGTCAATGAATTAACGGTGTCATCCGAGGAGATGGCCAATGCCCGCATTGACGAGTCGGCTTTAATGGCAATCCAGACGGCCATTGATACGATACGCTGCTACCATGAAGCCGTCAAACCGGACACTAAACGGGTATCAACCGCGCCGGGTGTCTGCATTGAACGCCAATACCGTCCTATTCAGCGGGTGGGGCTTTATATCCCTGGCGGCAACAATACGCCATTGATTTCTTCACTGCTGATGCAGGCCATACCCGCAGCCATTGCCGGGTGTCCCCTAAAAATAGTGTGCACGCCGCCCGACAGACTGGGCCACATTAATCCGCACCTGTTAGTGGCCGCACGGCTGTGCGGCATTGATGCGGTATACAAGGCAGGCGGCGCTCAGGCCATCGCGGCCATGGCCTATGGTACCCAATCCATTCCCAAAGTGGACAAATTGTTTGGTCCCGGCAACCGTTACGTCACCGAAGCCAAACGCCTGGTCAGTATGGAACCCATGGGACCTGCGATTGACATGCCTGCTGGCCCTTCCGAAGTTATGATCGTGGCCGATGACGAAGCCAATCCTGATTTTGTCGCCGCTGATTTGCTGGCGCAGGCGGAACACGGCGTCGATTCGCAATCGATCCTGCTTTGCGCGTCAGCCGCTTTCGCCGAAGCAGTGAATCAATCACTGATCCGGCAACTGCGACGATTGACACGCCAGGCCATTATTCAGCAGTCGCTTAAGCACAGTTTTGCCCTTATTACCGCCTCGCGGGAACAGACCCTGCGCTGGGTTAATGATTATGCCCCCGAACACTTGATTATCAATTGCCGGGATGCAGCGGACTGGGCAGCGCAGATTCAGGCTGCGGGCACTGTCTTTCTTGGTCCCTGGGCCGCTGAAACACTGGGGGATTACGTGACAGGAAGCAATCACGTATTGCCCACCAACGGCTGTGCGCGTCATCACAACGGATTAAGCACAGAGGATTTTTTAACGAGGATGACGGTGCAAACCATTGACCCGCAGGGTCTTGTGTCCGTGGGGGAGGCCGCCTGCGTGCTGGCTTCACTGGAAGGCCTTGATGCGCATGCCAACGCGGTGAAAATGCGTCTGACAACGATGGAGAGTTAACATGTCAATTCTGGATTTGATTCGCCCGGATCTAAAAAACATTAAGCAGTATGTCCCGGATGGGGATAGGCAATCATGCCGCCTGCATGCCAATGAATTACCCTGGAGCCCAATCCAGTTAAACGAGGTCGCTCTGAATCACTACCCCAGTGCGTTGCAGGTGAAACGGCTCGAGCAACGTCTGGCGCAATTGTACCAGGTCGATGAAGACCAACTGGTCATCACCCGCGGCAGTGATGATGGGCTTGATTTGTTAATGCGCCTTTTTCTTCGGGGTGGCAGCGACAGCATCCTGCAATGCCCACCCACGTTCCCCATGTATGCCTTCTATGCGCAATTGCAGCAGGCAGGGATTCGCAATTGCCCTCTGAACGCGGAGGATCAATTTAATTTTTCGCTGGACGCTCTTCGTCAACAATGGCAGCCGGATTGCAAACTCATCATGGTTTGCCGCCCCAATAATCCCACCGGAGGGCTGATTGACCTGCAGACCGTCAGTGACATGTGTGAACAATGGGCTGGAAAATCAATGGTTATCGCGGATGAAGCCTACATTGAGTTTGCCCAGACAGAAAGTACTGCACGCTTAATTCCGCTTTACGACAACCTCATCGTGCTCAGAACCTTATCCAAGGCCTATGGCATGGCCGGTTTACGGGTGGGCAGCATCCTTACCCAGGCTCCCCTGATTCAAGCCATCCAACGCATCATGTCACCCTTCCCTTTTTCCAGCGCCGTCTTGGACCTGGCTGAACAGGCGCTAAGCCGCCAGGACTGGTTTGGTGAAACCGTAGAAAAAATTCTGGTTCAACGGGAAATTTTACACGTGCGTCTCAGTCAACACCGCCTGGTTGACACAGTCTATCCCAGCCGTACCAATTTCCTGCTGGTTAAAAGCCCCCATGCGCAGGCCTTACAGCACTGGTTTGCAGAACAGGGCATTGCGGTGCGTCATTTTCCCAGTTCGCCCCTTTTACAGTCCATGTTACGCATCACGGTAGGCGATGAACAGCAGAATAACCGGTTGATGGCGGCTCTTGACGCCTTCCCAAAACAATGAGTGATTTATGCAAAAAATACTTTTTATTGACAGAGACGGGACCCTCGTTGAAGAGCCGTCTGATTTTCAGGTGGACAGGCTACAGAAAATCCGCTTGACCAAGGGCGTTATCCCAGCCCTTTTGCGTCTTCAGCAGGCCGGATTTCAATTGGTGATGGTCAGCAATCAGGATGGGCTTGGGACAGCGTCCTTTCCCATCGACGATTTTCAGTTATGCCACGACTTTATTCTGGCGCTGTTTCAATCGCAGGGCATCGTCTTTAGCGATATCCTCATTTGCCCGCACCGCGACGAGGACGCCTGTGGGTGTCGAAAACCAGCGACTGGTCTGCTTGACCGCTACCTCCAAAGTGGCAGGCTTGACCAAAGCAATGCCTGGGTCATTGGCGACAGGGAAACGGATCGGCAATTGGCCGAGAATTTAGGCGTTTCTTTTTTACCGATTAATCAAAACCAGGGCTGGGATCAGGTTGTGACGCGACTGTTAACCCGGCAAACGTCACTTACGCGCCGTACGCGCGAAACGGCTATTGCGTTGCAGTTAACCCTGGACAGTGACGAAGACAGTCGGATTGACACGCCGATTGCCTTTTTCAGCCACATGCTGGAACAGGTGGCGCGCCACGGCGGCTTTAACCTTAAACTGGAGGCTCGCGGCGATACCGACGTCGATGAACACCACCTGGTGGAAGATACGGCCTTAATTCTGGGCGAGGCCTTGAAACAGGCGTTGGGCAACAAGTGCGGCATCGCCCGTTATGGCTTTACCCTGCCCATGGATGAATCCCTGGCCTCGTTGGCGATTGACTTGGGTGGCCGCGCCCATTGTACCTTTGACGCGCCTTTTACCCGCGAAGCCGTCGGAGGGTTGGCGACCGAGATGGTCCCGCACTTTTTTCAGTCGCTGGCCAGCGCGCTGGGGGCAAGCCTTCACATTCAGGTCAAAGGACAAAACCACCACCACATGATCGAAGCCTGCTTTAAAGCCTTAGGCCGTGCCCTGCGCCAGGCGATGACTGTTGAGGGTTTAAGCTTACCAACCACCAAAGGTGTTTTATGATTGCTGTCATCGATGCCACAGGCAATAACTTAACGTCGTTAGGCAATGCGCTGACCCGTTTGGGCTATGACTATCGCCTGACTCACGACCAGGCCGTGATTGCCGACGCAAGCCACGTGATTTTACCCGGCGTGGGCGCGGCGAAAGCCGGGATGCAGGCTCTGGCGGACAAGGGTTTAATTGCCCCCCTGCGACAGCTTAAGCAACCGCTTTTAGGCATTTGCCTCGGCATGCAGTTATTGTTTGAACACAGTGAGGAAGGCGATGTCGAAGGGCTTGGGTTATTGCCCGGCCGAATCAAGCGTTTGCCTGTCCGAGACAACTGCCCGGTACCGCACATGGGCTGGAATAAATTGCACTGGTGCAGGGACACGCCTTTAGCCACAGGGCTGACACCACAGGACTATGTCTATTTTGTCCATGGCTATGCCCTGTTCGACAGCGAATCTGCCGCGGCCTATTGTCACTACAGCGAACGCTTTACTGCGGTAGTCCAAAGAGGAACTGTTTCCGGCATGCAGTTTCATCCGGAAAAATCAGCCCGCACCGGCCTGATCTTACTTTCTAATTTTTTACAGTTGGAGTCATGATGTTACTCATTCCTGCCATTGATATTCAGCAAGGCCACTGTGTTCGCCTGCAACAAGGTGATTTCAGTAAAACCACGATTTACCCCAAATTACCCCAGGCTTTAGCTCAGCACTACTGCCAGCAAGGGGCGAGACGCCTGCACATTGTGGATCTGGATGGCGCCCAATCCGGTGCCATTCAGCAATTGTCGGTCATCAAGGCGTTGCAGACTGTGGGCGCCCGCCTGCAGGTCGGCGGCGGCATACGCCGTTTGGCAGCCGCCCAGGCCTGCCTTGAATTAGGCGTGAGCGAACTGGTTATCGGCAGCATTGCCGTCAGCGATCCGGCCAAAGCATCGCAAATCATTCACTACTGCGGGGCCGAAAACATTGTTCTGGCTGTCGATGTCCGCCTGGTCGACGGCATTCCCAGGCCCGCTATTCATGGTTGGCAGACCGACACTGCCTTGTCATTATGGGAGGTGATTGAGCAGTACCGGCAACAGGGAGTTAAGCAGGTTTTATGCACCGACATTGCGAAGGACGGCATGATGTCAGGCCCGAACTTTGCGCTCTACGAAGAGGCAATCCAACGATTCCCTGACATTGCCTGGCAAGCGTCTGGCGGCATTCGTCACCACCAGGATTTAAACAGACTGAAAGCCATCGGCCTGTCTGCTGCCATCCTGGGCCGGCTGTTGTATGAAACGGATTTTGATTTGCGCACCGCGCTGATGGAGGCTGTCGTATGTTAGCTAAACGCATCATTCCCTGTCTTGACGTACGCAACAATCAGGTGGTGAAAGGCGTGCAGTTTCGTAATCACCGCGTGGTTGGCGACATTCTTGAACTGGCTGCCTGTTACAGTGATCAGGGGGCTGATGAACTGGTTTTTTACGACATCACCGCCAGCAGCGACCAGCGTTCGGTTTCTGAAAACTGGGTCAATCAGGTTGCCGCCACCCTGACCATCCCTTTTACTGTGGCCGGCGGAATCCGTACCCTGGACCAGGCGCGCCGCATTCTCAATGCCGGTGCGGATAAAATTTCCATCAATAGCCCAGCCCTGGAAACACCGGATTTAATTGATAAACTGGCCCAAGCCTTCGGCAGTCAATGCGTGGTGGTAGGCGTCGACAGCCAATGGGTTGACGGCGACTATTATGTTTACCAGTACACAGGGGACGAGGGTAAAAGCCAAAACGCTCGCCGCAGGACCTGTGATTGGTTAAAAGAAGTTCAGGAACGGGGGGCAGGCGAAGTGGTGTTGAACTGCATGCGCGCTGATGGCATGCGCACAGGGTATGATCGGGTGCAATTGACCGCCGCACGCGAGCTGCTTTCCATTCCCCTTATCGCCTCCGGCGGCGCTGGCGATGCAAATCATTTCGTCGAGGTCTTTCAACAATGCCGGGTGGACGGCGCCTTGGCCGCCAGCATTTTTCATGAGCAGCGGCTAAGCATTGCTGACGTTAAAAAGACACTCGCTCAACACAACATTGAGGTGCGACCATGTTAAACAATTTATCGACACCGCTTGATTGGCAAAAAATGGCAGGACTCTTGCCGGTGATTGTGCAGCATCACCAGGACGGGCAGGTCTTGATGCTCGGTTACATGAATGAAGAAGCGCTGCAGGTAACGCTTGAGACGCAACTGCTCACCCTCTACAGCCGCAGTAAACAACGCCTGTGGCAGAAAGGCGAAACCTCCGGCAATACCATGACGGTCATGGCAATCAGTAGTGACTGTGACCAGGATGCTCTTCTTGTTCAGGTAAAGCCTGAGGGACCGGCCTGTCACTTAGGCTTTACCAGTTGCTTTCAACCGTCAAATGACAGGTCGCTTGCTTTTTTAGCGGCATTGATTGCGGTTATTCAGCAACGCGGGGCCACAACGGATTCATCCAGTTATACCCGGCAATTGCTGCTGAGCGGCACTGCACGCTGTGCGCAGAAAGTCGGGGAAGAAGCCGTTGAGACAGTCATTGCGGCAGTCAAAGGCGATCGCGCGGAACTGGTTAATGAAAGTGCGGATTTGCTTTATCATCTGCTTGTGTTGCTTAACGCCTGTGACGTCAGTTTTTATGAGCTGCTCGATTGCCTTAAAGAACGAAACGGGAAACGACAAAACCAATAAGGATTTTTTTCATGTTGATTTATGAAGTCAATTTAACGGTCGAGGTGGCCATTGTTGAAGCCTTTATGGGGTGGTTAAAACCTCATATTCAGGAACTGCTCGGCTTTGAGGGGTTTTTGAACGCCATGGTGTCCATGGACAGCGAATCCCAGACAAGTGAACGCCGCACGCTGGTCGTGCATTATTACTTAGCCAGTGAAGACCATTACCACAATTACATCCGGGATCATGCTCCAAGGATGCGGCAGGATGGTATTGACCGTTTTGGCAGTCAATTCACCGCCACCCGCCGCGTGCTCACTGTGCTGAACAGCTATTCTGCTGAATCGGATTAAACCACAGCGAGTAACACCGCAGTCAGGTAATTGCCCTCCGGAAAGGATGGCAGCGTGGGATGGCAACTTGCCGGTCCAAAAATGCCGACTAGCCGAACCTGTTTCCCGACCATGGCCGCTTGACTGGCGGCAAGGGCTGCAAATTCCTGGGCTGACAAAGCCGATGAACAATTGCAGGTCATTAACAACGACCCAGGCGTCATGGCCTTGAATACTTCCCGGTGCAGGAAGCGGTAATAGTTTTTCGCGCGATTCAAATCGCGTCTGGAGGGAACAAGCTTTGGCGGGTCAAGGATAATCAAATCATAATGACCTGCCTGAGCGAGGTAATCACGGGCATCCGCCGCCACCCATTCCACCTGGTTCACCCCGTTTAATTGGGCATTGCGGATGGCTTGTTCAATGGCGGGTTTGGAACTGTCAACAGCCGTGACTTTCAAGGCCCCTGCTTTAGCCGCATGCAAGGCAAAACCGCCGGTGTAGGAATACAGATCGAGTACCTTTTTGCCTTTGGCGAGCGCCGCAATGCGTTGGTGATTTTCCCGCTGGTCAATGAACAAACCGGTTTTTTGGGCGGTTGAAAAATCAATCTGGAAACGCACACCGCCCTCGACTATTTCCGTTACCCGCGGATTAACCGCTTCGGCTTCCGCCTCCCAGCCATCCTGATTTAAGGGTTTACTCTGCGAAAGCCAAATCACTTCATCACAGGGCATGATTTCCTGAAGGCAGGCAATGATCTCGGACCGCTGCGCCTCTACCCAATACGCGGAACTCGAAACAGCACAACAGGTATTGAAACAATCAATGGTTAAACCCGACAAGCCATCGGCTTCACTGTTAAACAGGCGATAGGCGTTGGTGGCTTCATTGGGTAAGTTTAAGGCTTGCCGCAGGGTAAGGGCTTGCCGAAGCCGGTGTTTAACAATGCCTGCAAACGAGGAGCAGTCGATTTTTTCAAATGCCAGAGCCAGTACCCGGACCCGGTAGAGGGAATGCTCGTTATACACACCAGTCCCTACAAGCGCTCCCTCGGCGTTCAGGATAGACACCAGCTCTCCGGTTTGCAGGTGGCCGATTGTTTTGGCAATGGCCTTGGGAAATATCCAGGGGTGTCCACGCAAGATACTGGACTGTTTGCTCTGTTCGAGTACAACTGAGGCATTCATTTAACTATTTCCCAAAAATGAAAAGTGGGCTAATCTACACCAGAGTATTTAACCGCCGCAAGGCCATTATTATAACAAGAGGTGTATTATGAAAGCTAACTTTACCAAACCAGTCTCCATTTTAGCCAGCCTGCTGTTTTGTAAAGTAGCGATGGCGGGCCCCTGGTACACCGGTCCTTTGCTTGCTCCCTCTGGCCACACTATCCCTAAAGGCCATACCAACCTTGAAACCTATCTGTTTTACAATGACAATGACGGTGTTTACGACAAGCATTGGAAATTAACGCATACGCCAGCCAATATCAGTACCATCATTAACCCTATCTTTTCGCACGGTTTAACCGACCGGCTGGATATACAGTTTATCCTGCCTTATACCTTCAACCGCTTCCGCGGGACTTCCTCGCACAAGGTCAGCGACACGGCCGTGACCTTAGGCTATCAGGTGCTTGAACAAAAAGACTCCAAATGGCGTCCTGATCTGCGCTTCACGGTTCAGGAAACCCTGCCCACCGGTCAATACGAACGTTTAAGTCCGTTTGCCAATGGCACCGACGCGTCCGGGATTGGCAGCTACCAGACGGCCTTAGCTCTTAATTTCCAGCACTTAAAGCCCTTTAATGACACCATTTACCTGCGGACGCGTTTAAGCTTGGCCTACATGCACGCCAATGACGTCAGACTGCGTGGCATCAACACGTTCGGCGGCGCTCTAGACACCGATGCGACCCTGGATCCCGGTGATCTGGTCAGTCTTGATTTAGCGGGTGAGCTCAGTTTGACTCAACATTGGGTCGCCGTGTTGGAAGGCTATGTTGCTAACCGTCAGGCGACAACCTTCAGAGGCAACCCCGGCACCACAGCCGCCGGCCTGCCCGCGCCTTTAGGCCATGGTACTGTTGATCAGATTACCTATGCACCCGCCATTGAATACAACTTCAATGAGAACATCGGTTTAATCGGCGGCGTGTGGAAAAGTGCCGCCGGTAAAGACACGGGTGAGTTCACGTCCTATGTGCTGGCGTTGAATGCCTACTGGTAATCAGCGATCTCCAAATGACGTCCTGCCAGCCTTCGGGTTGGCAGAACCTTCCGTTATCTTGCCCGCGGTATCCATTTCGTCATCTGGATTTTAATGGCGTCGCCCTGGGATTTTCACCCTATCGCAGCTTCCCTTAAACATGGTAGCATCGCTTTTTTGCTGATAAGGAACGATCATGTGGTTTAGTAATGCCCTCATCTACAACTACGAATTAAACGAACCCGTCGATTTCAATGCCGCATTGAGTGAAGAACGGTTAAAACCCTGCCCGCCCCACGCCCGATTTATTTATGGCTGGCTGCCGGCTTATCAGGATGAACTGGTTCAGGAAGTGGCCGGTGTCAGTCACTTTTGCCTGGGTAAAGAAGAGCGTATCCTGCCCCGAGGCGTCATCAACCGCCTCCTGGCTGAAAAAATTCAGGCTCTGGAAACGCAACAGGGCCGTTCGATTAAACGCGCTGAAAAAGCCCAATTGGCAGAAGATCTTGAGTTTGAACTGTTGCCCAAATCGTTTTGTGTCCAAAAACGGTTGCCCGCCCTGCTCGACACAAGCTGCCAACGTCTGATTATCAACACAGCCAGCGAAAATCAAGCGTCGCAACTCCTTGCCCTGCTGCGCAAATCAATACCCGGGATTCAACTGGAGCCCTTGTTTCATCCCGAAAATTTAGCGGCACGTTTTGCTGAATGGATTTCGGAGCCAGGTTCGCTGCCAAGCCCCTTTCAGTTAGCTTCTGACTGCCTGCTTTTTTCACCAGGTGATGAAAAAAAACGGGTCAATTGCAAAGGCTATGAATTACCGGCCGAAGAAATTATCACGCTGTTATCACAGGGTCTGGTCGCCGCGGAAATTTCATTAATCTGGAATGAACGCATCCAATTGACGCTGACCCATGAATTGACCTTCAAACGCTTGAAATGCCTGGATTACCTTATTGATGAATTCAATGACATCAGTCAACTTGAGGAAGACTACATGCAACGCGACGCTGCCCTCACGTTATTATGCGGCGAATTGCGTGCCTTAACCAATGACCTGATGAATGGACTTCAGCAAAAATCCACAAACGCAATTGCTCCATCCCTCGAAAAAGAAGCGTTGCCCGCCTAGCCGCATGGGCAGGGTGGCTTACGCTTTCCCTGCCTTACTTTCCCCTGCCCTGGCCCGTAGGTCAATCAGCGATAGACCACGGATTTCCCCTTCTTTCGCCGTAAAGTGAATGGCGGTGGAAACCCCGGCTGTGGTGATGTAGAGATGGTATTTTCCCGGTACCAACCCGGTCGCATAAAATTCACCGGCCGGTGTCACGGTTAACGGGATGACGGGGTGATACCAGGGCTCGGATTGCTTGATGGTATTGATCTCATCCAGGGTTAATACAATATTACCGTATTGAAGCCCACGCCAGGGGAGCACGCGGCCCACGACCCCGGTGCCCTGGCTGTGTGAACGCTTTTTCAGCACCACTGGCCCCACACGCTGAATCGACCGGTTATCCACTGGAATGACAACGGGTTGATAGCCGGGGAGCGCGAACGTCAGCGAATGATCGGCTGCCTGAGTCACAAAATAACCCTCCGGGCTAAGGGATATATTGCTTTGCACCATGCCCAGGGGCTCCGGACCCCGAATGACCACTTGCCCATACACGATGGGAAATTTTTTCTCCCGGTTCAGTCGGCTGGCCTGCTCATCCAGCACCAAAGCCAACTCCCTGTTGCCCCGCTCAGCAAGCCATTGCAGCCAGTGGTTGAAGTGGGCACTGACTGCTTGCGGCGGCAAACCCAGATCCAGTTTATCCCAGGCATTCACTTCATCGCGCACGCGATAGGCTATAGCCAGTTGCGCCTCACTCAGGGCGTCAGTCAGGTGATATTTTTCCTTAAGCAAGGCCGCCTTACTTTTTGCTTCGGCGTATTGGGAACTGGATAAGCCCTGTTGATAAAAAGACAGCAGTGTGTTTTTATCCGGGTACCGTTCAGGCAGTAAGCTGACATAAATCAGTTGCCAGGCAAGCGCCATGATACGATCTTTTTTCAGCGTGGTACCAAAATAATAATTTCTGCCTAAAGACCAGGCCTGATAAAGCTGGTAGTCGCGGCGTAAGGAAGGGATGTCTTCAGCAGTGAGGGCTGGACTGGACCAACCCTGGCTGCTGAGTAGCAAAGCCAACAGCCCACAGGCTGCCTGGCGAAGCCTTTTTTTAACTGAGCGCGCTGTCATTGAGGGGTTGGTTAGGGTAAGTGGCATTGTAAACCGCCAGTGCATCAGCCGCTGCTTTTGTTAATCCCAAAGCCAGATTGGATTTATACAGCAACACCAACCCCGGCTGAGCGGCAGGCGCCTGCGGATAGTTTTTGACTAAATAGCTCGCACGCTCGGCCGCGGCCACGTATTTTTTACGCTCAAAGAAATACTTCGATGCATTCAGTTCTCTTTGCGCAAAGGTATTTCTTAAATAAATCATGCGCTGCAAGGCATTGGGTTTATAACGGCTGTTGGGAAAACGTTCGATTAATGCCGAAAAATCACTGTAAGCCTGCGCCTGAGTGCCTGCATCCCGCATGGATTCATCGAGGGGGATAACATTGGCAAAAGAGCCGCGAGGTTGATTAAAGTTAGCCAGACCTTTCATGTAATAGGCATAATCCACGTGCTGGGCGCGTGGATAGAGGTGAATAAAGCGGTCTGCCGTGGCTGCAGTCGATGCGTAATCGCCATTCTGGTAGTAGGCATAAATCAAATCCAGTTGCGCCTGCTCAGCGTATTCACTGAAAGGGTACATGGATTCCAGGGCTTCGAGACGTTTGGAAGCGGTTTGATACTGCCCTTTGGCAATCGCGTCTTTTGACTGATCAAACAACTGTTTGGCGCTCATGCCCTTGTAGGGACCATTGTCATCATCATCGCGTCCCCATTTGGAACAGGCACCAAGAAATAGAATCAGGCTTATCAGGACTATCGCTTTTAATTGTTTCATTTATTAACACCCTGTAAAACGCTCGCCGTCATGAGACGGCAATACTTTGCAAATGCCGCCCATTATACCCATCCTGCAACAATTTGCGAACTCTCGAAAGGATGAATTACCGACTCTTTTCTTTTCCAAATTCATTAAAAAATAATTTGCAATGCACCTGGGCTTACGATACTATTTCGCACTGTCGGAGAGGTGGCAGAGCGGTCGATTGCGGCGGTCTTGAAAACCGTTGAAGGGCAACCTTCCCAGGGTTCGAATCCCTGCCTCTCCGCCAAATTTGTCTAATGTTTCAATCCCTTACGCCCGCTTTATTTTCCCAGTGAAAACTAATTTTTTTGTAAAGACCCGCGCCCCTTGCTCTAAAAAAACACGCCCTGTGCTATATTAAACCTGATACATAAATAACAGAGCAGCCCCATGATTAAATTAATTGCCACAACAAGCTGTATCACTCTGTCCTTACTCTCCAACGCCTATGCGGTCGAATGCAAAGATTATGATAACAAGTCGTTTACGGTCAAACCCAAAACCATCACGGTTTATAATAATTCGGAAACAGTCATCTATCCGGTCATCTCCACCAGTAAAAACGCCGTGAATGAATGGATTCAAGGATGCCTGCGCACGTCCTCCCCTTATCCAACCGAGAAAGTGTACAAATTGTATGTCAATGAGGATCAGGGCATCGCGCCCGGCTCCTCGGTGACCATCACCCTGCCCCTGTTCAGTCAGATTGCCAATGGCAAGTACATTACCTGGTGGAATGGCGGACGCGTTGTGCTGGCTGATAAATCAGAAAACCTGCGGGATAGCGGCGACCAACGCCTGAGTGCCAAGACAGAAGGCGTCTCCTGCTCCGGGAAGGGGACTGCATGCACGCTGACCATTTATTCAAGCGACACGCAATTTCCTGAGAATATTTATGCCCAGCTTTCCGAATTCACCTTTGGGGATTCCATCATTCCCCCAGGTCAAAGCGTCAGGCTTTTAAAACCGGAAAATGTCGGGTACAACATTTCCTATGTGGATCACGTGTACCTCCCGATTGCCATTGGCCCTAAAAATAACCCCTACATCGGCTACAGCGGTTCGACGCAGTTGTTATCGGATTTCAGGAATCACCTGGAACAATTTTTAAATACCGACATTGGCAATGGCTGGCCAGTCTATAACCTTGACGAATTAAAACTGCCAGGCGGATACAATATATTTGCCCAACGATTTGGCACGCTCCCCCCCACAGACAACGCTCCAGTCAAACCCAAAGACGGTTTCCCGCCCGTATTAACCGTTAAAAAATGCCAGGATAAATCCAAGGGCGATCAATGCAGTGAGGAAGAGAAAAAATCGCTTCATTTTGGTCAGGCTGTGCAACGGATCCAGAACCTCTGGGGCTCCTGCGTCACATGGGACGAAGACATAAGCCAGTACGTCAAGGAACAGGTGAACTGCCCCGAGGAGTTGCAGAAAAAATTTGATCTGGTTCAGCGATTCTTCAAGCAAAATCACAACCAATATGTCGCCTTGTTCAATGCAGGCCAGTGCAAAGTGGATAGCAATGTCACGAAACCCGTCCCCTTTAACTACTGGGAGGCCATGAAACACATTTACGGTTGGGTGCCCTTCAATGAAGGCTGCGGTGCAGCAGCCAATCCCCTGGCCTCAACGGCAAAAGTCGATGGTAAGGGGCATGCCGAAATCCAGTCCATGTACATCCATGAACTGCAATACAATTACCAGGGAACGACAGACAACTCGTTTCTTTTTAACCCTTACGTTAAATTGATTCATGCACCCGATTACCTCGCCATGGATGCCTATGGGTTTTCCGTGGATGATGCAGTGGGCTTCATGAGCGAGCTGGGCGATGGATTGATTTTTACGGTGGGAGGTCCAAGTGGACTCGAGAACAAACATCAATTTAACTATGCAGATGGTTTTTCAGTGGCCATGGGCGTGCCTCAGGTGATGGTGAATAATATCAGCACCCCGCTGTTGAAAAAATACGGTGTCTGTACGTTTAACCAGGCCGCTGACAACCTGTCCTGCAGCACAGTGAATCAAAATGTCATCATGCCGGGCAATAGTCAGATTGCCGGCTTCCGAGTGGGTAATGTGGCCAGTTACCCTATCAAGGTCAGCTTCACTGACATCAACGACAATGTGTATACCTTTGTGGTTAACGCCAAATTCGACAAATGCCCTGATTCGGCCAATCCGTCCCAATGCCCGTTTAACAAATCCGAGATAGTCGATAAGGCGAGCTGTACGGTGGTGGATAAGCGGGGCCAGAAACACCCCAAATCCAGTCAATGGTGTAACGGGGCAAATCCTAATCAGTCCAGGGAAAAGCAAATCACTAAAAATTTCATCAGCTTTCCCCAGCCGGTTGATTACATGAATTAGGGGGGCAATGGGCTTTGGCCGTGAGAGCATCCCTCTCGCGTTGCGAGAGGGAGTTCATGTGGAAACTTCCCTTACACCTCGGATCGGGTCATCATTAAAACAATTCAGGACTGCGTTTAAAAACGCGATCCAGGGCCATCAGACTTTCCAGTAAAGGTTTCATTTTATCCAGAGGCCAACTGTTCGGTCCGTCACTCAGTGCCTTGTCCGGATCAGGGTGCGTTTCCATGAAAAGACCTGAGATCCCGGCTGCCGTTGCGGCTCTGGCTAATACAGGCACAAACTCACGCTGACCGCCTGACATGCCATTGTTGCCACCAGGCAATTGCACGGAGTGGGTCGCATCAAAAATCACCGGGCACTGGGTTTCGCGCATGATCTGAAGTGAGCGCATGTCCGAAACCAGGTTGTTATAACCAAAGCTCACGCCCCGTTCACACACCATGATTTGCTCGTTGCCAGTGGCTTTGGCTTTCGCCACCACATGTTTCATTTCCCAGGGCGAAAGGAACTGTCCCTTTTTGATATTGACCGGCTTGTTCATCGCGGCCACTTTTTGGATAAAATTGGTCTGGCGGCATAAAAAGGCGGGAGTTTGCAGCACATCAACCACGCTCGCCACTTCCAGTAACGGGGTATCTTCATGCACGTCGGTTAATACTGGCACACCAATCTGCTGCTTCACTTTCTCCAGAATGAGCAAGCCTTTTTCAAAACCCGGTCCACGGTAGCTGCTCACCGACGAACGGTTGGCTTTATCAAACGACGACTTGTAAATAAAGGGTAACTGCAATTCCTGACAGAGTTCCTTTAAATACCCGGCCGTCTCAAGCGCCATGCTCTCGCTTTCGATCACACAGGGGCCCGCAATTAAAAACAACGGGGCATCCAGCCCGGCTTTAAAACCACATAAGTTCATGCTTTATCCTTTTCTTGGTGATAGTTGCGTCCCGCCAATACAAATTGCTTAAACAGCGGATGGCCATCACGCGGCGTGGAAGTAAACTCGGGATGGAATTGACAGGCAATAAACCAGGGATGATTAGGCAGCTCTATCATTTCAACCAGCAGCTTGTCCCCTGAGCGTCCGGAAATGACTAATCCAGCCTGAGTCAACTGGTCAATGTATTGATTATTGACTTCATATCGGTGGCGATGACGCTCCATAATCTGCTCGTTATTTTCATAAACGCGGTAAGCCAGCGATTGAGGGTCGAGCAGACACGCCTGGGCGCCAAGGCGCATGGTGCCGCCGAGGTCAGTGTGTTCATCCCGGACATTGATGCGGCCATCAGCTTCAGCCCATTCGCTGATTAAACCAATGACAGGATGAGGCGTCTTGTTGTTGAATTCAGTGGAATTGGCACCCGTCAATCCCGCGACATGGCGAGCGAACTCAATCACAGCTGTTTGCATGCCAAGGCAAATGCCCAGGAAAGGCACGCCTTTCTCACGCGCATACTGAATAGCGCTAATTTTGCCTTCGATGCCTCGCGGACCAAAACCGCCAGGCACTAGAATGGCATCCACATCGCTTAACTGGTCAATCCCCTGTTTTTCAATCTGCTCAGCATCGATGTAAACAATCTCCACTTTGGTCTGGGTATGAATACCGGCGTGCAACAGGGCTTCGTTAATGGATTTGTAGGCGTCATTCAATTCGGTGTATTTACCCACCATGGCGACTTTAATGGTCTTGTTCTGCATGGCCTGCTTTTCAACCACTGTTTTCCACTCGCTTAAATCAGCAGGCTTTAACTCAAGATTCAGTTTTTTAACCACGATTTCATCGAGCCCCTGCTCATGCAGAATCATCGGAATCTGGTAAATGGTTTTGGCGTCTTCAAGGGAGATAACCCCTTCCTTTTCGACGTTGGTGAACAAGGCAATTTTTTCCCGATCACTCATGGACAATGCCTTTTCAGAACGGCAGATAAGGATGTCAGGCTGTATCCCGATGGAACGGAGTTCCTTGACGGAATGCTGGGTAGGCTTGGTCTTGGTTTCTCCCGAGGTAGGAATATAGGGAACCAGGGTCAGATGAATAAACAGGGCATGCTGGCTTCCCAACTCCATGCGCATCTGACGAATCGCTTCCAGGAAAGGGAGGGATTCAATGTCCCCGACCGTGCCACCAATTTCAATCATGGCAATGTCAAAACCTTCCGCACCCATCTTAATCGAACGCTTGATTTCGTTGGTAATGTGCGGAATAACCTGAACAGTACCCCCGAGGTAATCCCCGCGCCGTTCTTTTTTAATCACCGTCTCGTAAATTTTCCCGGTGGTGAAGTTATTCCTTTTTGTCATGGTTGTACGAACAAAGCGTTCATAATGGCCAAGATCAAGATCCGTCTCAGCGCCGTCATGCGTCACAAACACTTCGCCATGCTGGAAAGGGCTCATGGTGCCAGGATCAACGTTAATGTAGGGATCAAGCTTAATGAGGGTAACGCTTAACCCGCGTGCTTCAAGAATTGCGGCTAATGAAGCGGCTGCGATGCCTTTACCTAAAGAAGAAACTACGCCGCCGGTGATGAAGATATAATTTGTCATAAGTGACCCCGTTTGGAATGCTGTCCGCCTGGATGGCGAAGTAATTAATTTTGCATATAAACGGGATTTAATTTTAGCAAAAGAAGAGCATAAATAACACACTTTTTTATTAAAAGCCGCTATAAATCCTAATCAACCCGCTTAAAGTCCGTGCGTTTAAAGTTGTTTGAGTATGGTATGCATGGCTATCGCGCAATCGGCTGCATCCTGTCCTTTATGGCCGTGACGCCCGCCCAGGCGATCCCAGGCCTGCGCGTCATTTTCAGTGGTTAATACCCCAAAAACAACGGGCAGGTTATAATCCAGCGCTACCCGCTGGCAGCCATTGCTGACCTGTTCACAGACATAGTCATAATGCGTGGTTTCGCCGCGAATAACAGCCCCCAGAGCAATAATGGCTTGCACCTGCCCTTTTGCCGCGAGGCGTTGGGCAGCCAACGGAATTTCAACAGCGCCAGGCACCTCCACAATCAGTAAATCATGGTCATGAAATCCTGCCTGCAATAAACGCTCCATCGCGCCTTTCTTTAATTCAGCGGTTACATCGCGATTAAACTGGCTTACCACTAAGGCCACCGGAAAAGAAGGGCTTCGTTCAGCCGTTGTTTCATCAATCAGTTTCATTCAGTCATCCTAATCCACAGTCATTAAGTGACCCAGCCGGGTTTGCTTGGTCTTTAAATAGTTACGATTCTCGTTTGAAGGCTCAATGGCTAACGGCACGCGTTCGCTGATGGTTAAGCCAAATTTCCTGATGCCCTCAAGTTTTTGCGGATTATTGGTGATTAAGCGCAGAACATCAATGCCTAAGTACTTAAGAATCTGAAAACCGATGGCGTAGTCGCGGTTATCGGCCGGAAATCCCAGTTTTAAGTTGGCATCCACGGTATCCAGACCCTGCTCCTGCAGGGCGTAAGCTTTTAATTTATTAGCCAAACCAATACCGCGTCCTTCCTGACGCAAATAAATCAGCACACCGCCCTCTTTGGCAATCAGGCTTAAGGAACGCTGCAATTGCGCGCCGCAATCGCATTTGCAGGAACCAAACACATCCCCGGTAATGCACTCGGAATGAATGCGCACCAAAGGAACCTGATTGGCAACCACCGGTTTTTTTACCAGGGCAAAATGTTCGGCATCATCCAGTTCGTTGCTGAATACGGTCATGGAAAAAGGCCCGTGATCCTGCAGGGGAATGGTGGTTTCTGCGGCGGCATCCACCAGTGTTTCATGGCGTATGCGGTAATCAATCAGGTCACGGATAGTGACCATGGGGATATCGTGCTGTTGTGAAAAAACAGCGAGCTCGTCACGGCGGCTCATGGTGCCGTCATCGTTGATGATTTCACAAATCACCGCAGCCGGCGTCAATCCGGCAAGCCTTGCCAGGTCGACACTGCCCTCAGTCTGGCCCTGACGCTTCAATACGCCACCTTCTTTCGCGCGCAACGGAAAAACATGCCCCGGGGAAATAATGTCAGCCGCGCTGCTGGCCGCATCAATAGCGACCTGAATGGTGTGGGCACGATCATTGGCGGAAATGCCCGTTGACACCCCGCGGGCAGCTTCTATGGAGACGGTGAACGCCGTGCCATACGGCGAGCGGTTATGGGTAGCCATCATGGGCAACTGCAATTTATCGATCAGCTCCCCCGCCATGGGCAGGCAGATTAAACCGCGCCCAAATCGCGACATGAAATTAATGGCTTCTGGCGTGGCATGCTGCGCCGCAATCACCAGATCCCCTTCGTTTTCACGATTTTCATCATCAAGGAGCATGATCATGCGCCCTGCCTTTAAAGTGTCGATTGCGTGCTCAATACTGGCAAAAGGACTCGTCATGAATAAACCTCATTCTTTAACTGGCCCGAAATGCTGAGTTGATGAGCAACAATTCGAGTCAAATAATCAAATTCCACGTTAAAACGATGACCGGGTTTAAGGTCTCCCAGGGTCGTCACCTTGAGTGTATGCGGCACCAGCATCAAATGAATGGCCTGCGGGGTCACCGCGTTAATGGTCAAACTCACGCCATCCAGGGTAATGCTGCCCTTGGGAAGCAGGTACAACCGGGCATCCGCACCAAACTCATTCACCTGAATTTCATAATAGTCACCGACGTTCTTCATTGCGGCTAACCCGGCTGTCGTGTCGACGTGGCCGCTGACATAGTGGCCGCCAAACCGGGTATGCGCCAGCATGGCACGCTCGAGATTAACTAAATCCCCTGCCTTCAGCTGGCCCAGGGTTGTTTTAGCCAGTGTTTCGGGTGAAACATCAAACACCAGACTCAAGGCGTCCTCTGACTTATGAGTCAGGCAGACGCCGTTCACTGCAATGCTCTCACCGCTTTGCAGCGTCTTAAATGGCGAGTGCAGGCACAGGCGCCTGCCCCCCGAAGCCGGCTCGTTACTTATCACCTGCGCTTTTTCTTCTATAAGTCCGGTAAACATCACTTCTCCAACCAATCCAGACGCAATATCATATTGTCTTCCTTCGCCTGCCACGAGACGGAACGCCTGCCCTTTAAAATCTGACCGCCATGATAACCATTGCCTGCGGATTCACCTAATACTTCAGGCACGAGATAAACCAGCGTGGTATTCACCAGGTGTTGCTCATGAAGGGCAGAAAACAACCGCCCACCGGCTTCAACCCAGACGTCGTGATAGCCTAAAGCCCCGAGCTGCGCAATCACGGCGCTCAAATCCAGACCGCCTTCCCGGCTGCTGATGGCATGGTAGGTACAATGGGGAAAGGGGTTTTTCACGGCGACCGTTTCGTCGTGAAAAACATGGCAATACTCGGCGGTAGTAAAAACAGACGCATCAGCGGTTAAGCCGAGGGTGCGATCCAGGATGGCAATGGGCTTTGGGCCAGTGTATCCGGGCAAGCGCACATCAAGACGGGGATTGTCGTTACGGACAGTCTTTGCCGTGGTTAACAGAATGTCGCTGTGAAGCCGTTGGGTGTGAGTGAATTCGGCGCAGGCGTCATTGGAAAGCTGCACCCTTTCACCGTTAGGCCCCCCGATTTTGCCATCGAGGCTTTGTGCTATTTTCGCGGTAACCCAGGGCTTTTTTGTGAGCGTCCAATGGGAATAACTTTGATAAAACACATCAATTTCAGGCAAAGGACAGGCCATGACCTCAATGCCATGCTGACCTAACAAGGCTGGGGTATTATTGGCCGCCACCAGGGGGTTGGGGTCGGCAAATCCATAAACAACCCGCCCGACGCCTGCCTGAATAATGGCCTCGACACAGGGCGGCGTTTTTCCCCAATGGTTGCAGGGCTCGAGGGTGACGTACAAGGTCACATCCTCCAGATTGCCAGACAATTGCTTAAGCACTTCCTGCTCGGCATGCGGTTTCCCTGCCCCGGCGTGATACCCGGCAGCAAGAATCATCTGCCCGCGCACCGCCACGGCGCCGACACTGGGATTGGGTGCACAAAAACCCCTGCCTAACCTTGCCTGGTCAAGCGCTTTAAGCATAAAGGAATTGTGCATAGTTAAACCGATGACTCTAAAAATCCAAACATGATAACAAATTATTCAATTTCTGAGTAGTATTGATCATGAAAACACAAGGGAATCCCTCGGTTTGTCAGGGATTTATGTTAAATTTTTGCCATGGCCGACGGACTGTTTTATTATAATCCATGGTTTTTCCCGGATATCAACGAGAGGATGAGGAATGACACGCCGTTTTCAAAGGGTTACAGGGAGATTCATCCGTCATGCGCTCACGCTGGTTATCATCCTCTCCATGAGCTTTGGCAACAGCACAGCGCAGGCATTCAGTCCCTACTCGACCAGTGAGCTTGAGGAGCTTGAAAAGGAATTCAGGCAATTGATTAATCAATCGGATCTCGTGGTCCGCACCCCGCTCGCGACGCAATACATTAATCATTTAGGTAAACGCTTATCCCAGTTTGCCCGCATGCCCCTGCCCTATTTTTTCATTGTTAAATCCAATGAAATCAACGCCTTCGCAGGTCCCGGCGGCTATATAGGCATCAATACCCAACTGATTCTTGCCACCCAGAATGAAAGCGAACTGGCCGCGGTGATGGCGCATGAAATTGCCCACGTCAGGCTGCACCACCTTTATCGTATGATTCAACATCAAAAACAAATGCGCGTCCCCATGCTGGCCTCCATGCTCGCCGCCGTGGCACTGGGCGCCATCAACCCAACGCTCGCCGGCGGCGCCATGATGGCATCGATTACCGGGTTTGCCCAGGACAATATCAATTTTACCCGTGCCAACGAGAAAGAAGCGGATCGTATCGGCATTGCCATGCTCATAAAAGCGGGGTTTGATCCGCGCGGCATGGCGGGTTTTTTTAAAAAAATGCAGGAAGCCACCCGCTATTATTACACGGACAACATCCCTGCCATTTTACGCACCCACCCGCTGGATGAGGATCGCATTGCCGAAGCAGAGAACCGCAGCGGCAACGTTAAGCATAAAAATTACCCCGACAGCCTTGATTATCATTTGTTTAAAGAACTCATCCGCAACAGCCTCGCGGAAAACAGCAAACAGATGCTGGATTATTATCAGAAGGAATGCCGGCGGCATAATACCGCAGCGGCCTGCGAGTATGGGCAAAGTCTGGCCTTGATGAAAGCCAATCAGTTTAGCAATGCCGAACTTCAATTGACCCGTCTGACCACCGAAAATAAAGACAATCTTTTTTATCAGGTGGCCATGGCCGAAGCCGAGGCAGGCAATCGGCAGTTTAATGCGGCGTTAAAACGACTGAAGGAATTGCAATCCAATTACCCCGAGAATTACGCCGCCCTGATGGCTTATGCCGAGGGCCTTCTTGCTGCCGGACAAGCCGAACAGGCCACGGCCATCCTGTTAAAGGGATTTCGTCAATTCAAGCGCGACCTGCCCCTGTGCGAAACCTTAGCCCAGGCGCAGGCGGCCTCCCGGCAGAAAGGGTATGCCTATTTTACCCAGGCCCAATGCAATCTGCTGCAGGGGCGATCGCGGGATGCCCTGCGGCAATTGAACGTGGCTAAAAAGATGGCAGGAAACGATCACTACCTGGATGCCCGCATCGCTGCCTTGAAAGACGACATCCGGTTTATGGTGGAGCAATAAGTCCATATATAGACTAAATGAAAAAAATAATCTATATTTAGACCAAGGAACAGCCAATAGGGACAGCGACGATGATACCTTTTACCGCGAATACCCCATTAACCATGAATGATTTGCAAGCCGCCTTTAAAGCAGTCGTGACCATCCTTGAAAAATGGCGCTGCAGCACCGAAGAAATGCAGACGCTCCTGGGTTTAAAACGCTCCACCCTGTTTAAATACAAAAGCGATCCGGACAAGGCCCTGATAAGCCGTGATTTGGCCGAACGTTTATCCTATCTTTTGAATATTCATGCTGCATTGCGCATCCTCTTTTCCCATCCCGAATCGGTGTATGGGTGGGTTCGAAAGCCGAACCATGCGCCTTTTTTCAATGGCCAGTCCGCGATGGCCATCATGATGCAGGGCCGTGTGGTCGACTTGTGGTCCATTGCCAGCCGTTTAAATGCAGAGCGAGGCGGTAAAGCATGATGTCCCTCATTGACACACTGGAAAAGACCGGGTTTGCGTCACAGCGCTGCCATCGATTAATTCCTTCCAAATTTCCTCCGATCTCACTGTTTGAGGATGTGGCGGATGCCGCGGAGTTCGAAGCCTTGTATAAGGTGCAGTCCCTGACGAATCCGCGTATTCAGGATGAAGTCGGCAATTTAAGCCTGCTGCCTGCAAAAGAAAGGGTGTTCGGCACCACAGGAAGCGGTTTTATCATGGCGGCCTTTACCCACACCAACCCCGACGGCAGCCGTTTTTCCAATGGCGATTATGGCATTTTCTACGCGGCGGAACGATTGGAAACGGCAATCGCTGAAACGGTCTATCATCGTCAGCGCTTTTTACAATACACCCATGAGCCGGCTCAGGAAATCGACATGCGAGGCCTTGTGGCGCAGTTTAACGCAACCCTCTACGACCTGTTGCCGCTTAATCCAGAAACGCATCCGGTTTATCATCGGACGGATTATCAATTCGGCCAGGGTCTTGGCGCCGCGGTTAAGAAGCGCGGCGATGATGGTCTTGTTTATCATTCCGTGCGCGGTGAAGGCAAGAATTTTGCCTTGTTTCGACCAAAAACCCTACTCAGCTGTAAGCAGGGAAGCCACTACAGTTATGTCTGGGATGGACAAGCGATCACCCTGGTTTATAAAAAATCCCTGGCGGCCAAAACGGCAGAAACGATACCGGTTTAATCCAGGCCGAGCTTTTTCAGACGGTACCTTAATGTTCTGAAACTGACCCCTAACAGTTTAGCCGCCGCCGTGCGATTCCATTTGGTTTTTTCAAGCGCGCTTAGAATCAACTCTTTCTCATGTTCGTACAGCGATCCGTCGAGGTTTTTCGGCACCGGGGCCGCAGGCTGCGGTACGGCCTTTTCTTCAACAGGCATGACAGGGGCTGCCGGTAAATGCAGATCCTCCACGCTGATGGTATTCCCTTCGCACATCGCCATCGCCCGTTCCAGAATGTTTTCGAGCTCGCGCACGTTACCGGGAAAATGGTAATTCTGCAGGGCCTGAATACAAGCCTTGGACAAGGGTTCCATGGGCCGATGCTGCTCAGCGGCCAAATGCTGCAATATGTGGTTGGCCAGCAGTGGGATATCCGATAATCTTTCCTGGAGAGTCGGCACCCGCAATTCAATCACATTGACACGATAATACAAATCCTGTCGGAATCGGCCGCAGGCAATTTCATTCTGCAGGTTTTTATGACTTGCGCTCAAAATCCGCACATCAACAGGGATTTCATTGTGTTCGCCTATGGGTTTAATGGCTTTTTCCTGAATCGCCCGCAACAACTTCACTTGCATGGCTAAGGGCAGTTCGGCAATCTCATCCAAAAAAAGGGTGCCGCCATTGGCTGCCACAAACAGGCCGGACTTGTCGCCGATGGCGCCGGTAAAGCTGCCTTTTTTATGGCCAAAAAATTCCGATTCCATGAGTTCCGAGGGGATAGCGCCGCAGTTTACCGGAATAAAGGGTTTTTCGGCACGCGGACCCTGGTTGTGAATCAACTGCGCCACCAACTCCTTGCCTACCCCGGACTCCCCAAGAATAAAGACAGGCGCCTGACTGCGAGCCAATTTACCAATGTTTTGCCTCAATTCCTGCATGATGGGGCTATTGCCGAGCAGCACATCATCGCGTGAAACCATGGGTTTTTGCTGCATGGACAATGCCGTTTTTACCAAATCCTTAAGCATGGGAAGATCGATGGGCTTGGAAACGTAATCAAACGCTCCAGCTTTAAGCGTATTGACCGCACCGTCCACGTTACCGTAGGCCGTGATGACGGCCACTGGAATCTGAGGGCGGCTTTTTTGAATGTATTTTACCAGTTCAATGCCGTCACCGTCGGGGAGGTGCATGTCTGTAAGGACCAGGGAGTAATCCTCTGAATTGATAAAATGAATGCCTTGCTGATAAGTATTGGCCGTATCGCAATTTAAGCCCATGCGCTTTAAGGTTAGCGACAACAGTTCACAGATGTCCGGCTCGTCATCCACCACAAGGATCTTGGTCTTACTCATAATAGCATCTCACTTGCCTGATTTAAGGTGATGGTAAAACAACACCCTTGGTCCCTATTCGTCACATTTAAGCTGGCCTGATTGATTTCGCACAGGTCACGGGCAATGTAAAGGCCCATGCCGTAGCCGGTTCTGACCGTACTGAAAAATGGATCAAAAATAGCATCCATGACGGATTCTTTCACGCCCGGACCGGTATCACAGACCATTAACTGCGTATTTTGCTCCGTTTGCCTGGCTTTGATGGTAATTTCTGCCTGACCTGTCTTATTTTTCCCGTGTTGAATGGCATTATCACAAAGTATAACCAAAATTTGCTCAAGTTGGCTTTTATCGAAATGAAAAGGCAAAAGGGGGGTGTCTGGCAGTTCGATTTGAATTAAACAGGCCGAATGACTGCAGAAATCCTGCTTGAACTGAGTAAGAAAGGAAGCTAAATCAATGACTTGTTGTTGTGATTGCTCCCTTCTTGACAGCTGCATGACATTTTTAATCACCCGATTCATGCGATGGCAATTATTGATAATCAATTCTTTAAGCCGCAAATCCTCTTCAGTGAGGGTATCATTTTCACCCATCAGCTGCACGGCATGCGATATGGCCCCCAGAGGGTTACGCAATTCATGAGCAATGCTGGCGGAAAAACGACCTAAAGACGCCAGTTTCAATTGCTGTGCCTGCTGTGAAACCGCACTCATGTCGTCTAAAAGGATTAAAACCGCGACCTTTGTCCCGACCTGCGTCGGAAAAAAATGAACCCTCAGGTAAGGGTCGTTAATGATGGTTTTGGCGGGACGGAAACTATCCGTGATTTTTTTGAGGTAGTCCTGGTATTTTTTATCCAAACTTGGCGACAACTGCTCAATGGTCGCCAAATTCAGGGTTTGCAGGCAATTGAAAAATTGACGCGCCGCCCCATTAATTAATTTGATTGTCTGATTGGCATCGACATAAATGACACCGGAATGCAGTCGCTCGACAATGTATTCATTGATTCGCTGCATGCTGGCCAATTCGTGGCTGCGATGCACAGCCAGTGTTTCGCTGGCGCGGACGCGGTTGGCTAAGTACCAGGCGGTAATTGCCGTGGCAAAAATCCCAGCGCCATGAACCCCACTGTAAAAGAAGGTGCTTAAATTATCCGAGTCACTGTGGATGTATTGCAGGATACTGAAACCCAACAATATGCAACTGGCAATGGATGCAAAAAAAATGGCCAGACGTCCGGGCACCAGAATACTTAACGCGGCAATGGTCGCATTCAACAGGATGCCTAGCCAGGAACGGGTATTGCCAAGCAGACTGATGAGTAAAGCCTGAGCAATGATGTCCATGGTTCCCGAGATGATGACCTGCGTCTTGAAGCCGGGTCGATGAAGGTACTGTAAATAAAGAAAGAGCAGCGCCATCACCAGATACATGGTATTCAGTGCAATAAATGGCCAGTTGTACTCGTGAAAACCAAGAGCATCGTAGATTAATATACCAAAAAAGAGCAGCACACAGCCGAGGCGGTAAAAGTGATAGACAAACAACAGTCGCCATTTGGAAGCCAGATTTCTTTCTTCATGTTGTGGATCAAGCATCCTGTTATCCTGATAGGGGCGCTTAAACCGGAGTCCCTTTACCCTGAATTGTTCTATTTATCGTCATACAGGCCATTTACTTTAAAATTGCAGCAGGCATTCGCCTCAGGTATTCAGCCTATAGCCCTCATCACCCCTGTCTACGGGTTCCTCCGGCCTTGCCTCAAGTTTCCCTATATTATCAACAAGCGTCTCCGTGATGTTGGCCGTGTCTGTCCTGGGTTTAAAGAAAAATTGCTTAGTGATGGCCCATTTTAAAGCACAGACGGCAAAATAAAAAATCCCGATACCGAGTACACCGAGCACCAGGTTGGTTACAATTTTCCCACAACCGCGATGGTGTTCAATGCGCCGCTTGTTTCTGGCAATCTCCGCAAGTGACTGCTCTCTGAAAAGATCATAAGCCTCCTCATTTTTATTGGACTTATTGTAATCATTCCAGTACGTTACTAAGTTTTTATGCAAAGCGCCTATTTCATTGAAGGCGTCCTGGTATTTCGGTCTTTTTCCATTCTCGCTTAATACTTTAAACTCCAGTACTTTCTGCTCAAGTTCATACAAGGCATAAGCATAATTTTTTTCCTGCTCCGTCAACCGCTGACGCTTCTTTTTTCTTCCCGATGATGAAGGCATGACGCTTCCCACGGGCGGGATTAAGGCGTGAGGAGCGACGGCCGATTCCATTGTTGCCAAGGGAGGTCTATTCGACACGGGTTGCAAAGGATGGACCGCTGTTGCTGAGGCAGAAGGGGCTGTTTTGTGGTTTAAATCCTTGCTCAGCGTTTTCTTTGCATCAAAAAACCCTAAAGGATGGGGTTTGTCCTGCCGCAAGGCAATTTCTGATTTTAACTCCTGCAACCGCTCAATCATGACTTGCAGCGGGGTCTTTCCAGACAGGTCTGCCGTGGGCAACATGACCGCCAGCAATAAGAATGGTGATTTTTTTGCCAAGGCCACTTTGTCGTGACCGTCGAGACTCAATACGTCACTGCGCTCACTGAGACTTCGCCGGTGTTGGGCACTGTAATGTTCAAGAAAATCCGCCGTACGCTCATTGGGTATCAAATAAAAATGGTCGTATTCCGCATGAATCGCCAACTCCAGATGAGGCCCTCCGGCCTTGCTTTCTGAAGACACGCAGGCCTCCATTTTATTATAAATCGTATAGGAGATGTCATTAAAGCGCAGCATAAATTCAACTTCATGCACAAAGACCTTCACCCAGGATTGATTGAGGTATCGCAGGTAATTGTCATAGCCTGTTTTTTCCCAAAAAGAGAAGGCCGAACTGCGCGAGATCGGATTTAAGTGCAGTGTATCAAAATAAACCTTATTGGCTTTATAGTGGTTCGTTGATGCGTTGATTTGCTCCCTCAACCAGTCTTCGCCGGCATCAAAGCTTTCAACTAAATGGTAGAAGGTAATGCCAACCGTATCCCTGCCATCAAACAGCAGGTCTTTCATTTTCGGGTTATCCTTGACGCGATGGATAAACCAGCTGCGAAACAATGCCCCCAGCACAAGCACTTTTTCGGCCAGATGATCCTGCCTGGCTCCAGTCGTGATCTGGTCATAGTCTTCAAAAAGGGAGAGGTCACGCTCACTGCGAACGATGGATTTTAACGCTTTCACTTCACTGGTGTCTGTCTCGTGGGCAATAAACAAATCCTCAGGGAAAGGCTGGCCGTTAGCCATCAGATGCAGGGCATACGCATGAAAAAAACAGTTGTACATCGTGGCTGAAATATCGACAGCAGCATGTATGGCTGCTTGGCGTTTTTTATCGTGAGCCAGGGTGTTTTCGATAATAAAAATGGGAGAGCTCATGCGCTTACAATCGACTGTAACAGGTCAGTTATATCAAATCTAACTTAACAGAACATTAAAAAGCCAGAATTATTAACCGCTTCGCTCATTTATACTTTTTTAAAAAAATGGATTACAATGCAGCCCCGCAAAATGGCAGTACGGAATTGAATAAGAATGAATGGGAAATGGCTGGTTGGTTGTCTTTTTTTGGTTTTTTATTTATGCCCTGTTTTTGCCGCTCCGGATGACACTACAATCTGGCAAGGCACTTACTATCAGGCAGAACCCGCCCAACGTTACGTCAATCAAGCCTATTGCGATGAACACACACCCGGACGCTTTGTTCATACCGTAAAAGGCGCGCTTACCTACCCCATCATCACCAATCGAGGCATTATTCTTGACCAGGCGACGTTTCACGTGCGGGCCATTAATGATTTTTATTTCATGCAGGGGGAACTCCGGGCCCGCGGCATGAGCCGCGGCAAAGTGTGGGAGGACCGCATTCACTATTACCTGTTCAAACGGGGTCAGCGCGGTGTGACCAAAGGGATGTGGAGTACCAATGAATGCAAAGGACGCTATCAGGGTATTGTGCTGAAAAACGGCGATTTTAAACCCATCAAACCGCATCAAACCTAAGGGCGCCGAAGCTCTCGCGGCAAGTCTGGGGACAGCTAAGTGTTCAACGCCTCCACACTGACATAAACCCAGGCTTCCTCCCCCGACTCCAGCTGAACCTGGACGCGCCGGTAGTCGGCTACTTCGTATTCATCCGCCCGTTTCAATTCCTCAAGACTGACATAAAAAACCATCCCCTCCACGCGATCGGACTGTTTGCCGGTATAATGCAGAATCGGGTGAAGGACATCTCCGCTGGTCGCAACCACATCGGGATCATGGATTGTCACCATGGACAATGAATAACCACACAGCTCATCGGCTTTCCCTGAAAGGGTTCGCCCAAAGGTGGCCAGTTGAACCGCCTCATAACGCAACGTTCCGTAGGAAAACAGTCTTTCAGACGGTGTGTCCTGATTTAAATTCATAGTTCAACCTGTCTATTCAATTGATAAGCGATTACTCAAGAGCGCAGCCAAGCGCCACCAAAATACAAGGTCCTCCGCCGATCACGTTTAAGCCATGCTGCAACGCCTCATCCATTGCCTTCCTGCTCTCGGTGCCGGGTTGTATCCATACATTCTCAATTCCCCTGGCAATGGCTTCGGCAATGATTTTCTCAGTGACCGGCGGGGGCGTAACAATGGAAATACTTTTCACTGTATCGGGTAAATGGCTCACGGCTTTTACAGCAGCCAGACCTTCGACAGTGGTTTCCGCTGGATGCACAGGGTAAACGTTTTTATGGTGTTGTAAATAACAACGCAGTACTTTATTACCAAATTTATTGCGATCATTGGACGCGCCAACCACTGCATAAGCGTCTGAGGTAAAAAATTGCGCAATCTTTTGTTCCATGCCCATCCCCCCTCTTCCTTTTAGTCCCTTCTGGCTTATCACTATAGACTATAAAGCATCTGACAGCGTATACACAGAGTTATCCACAGAATTTGTGGATAATCGTCAACCCGTTTGAGTGCTTAAAGAAGAACCGTTAAAAAATTCTCATCCATACGGTAGAAAGCCGTACGATTTAAACACCATGTACTATTCTTTAAACAAGAATAAAAACAAGAGCCCATGATGACTATTCTCATTTACATACTCGCAGGCGTTTTAGCCGCAGCCCTCGTAACCGGACTTTCCTATTATGGCAACCTTGAGAAAAAGACTGGTTCGCTGCTCGCTATTCTGGCGGTTATGATTGCCCTGTTTCTAACCCGTACCTATGCGATCCCTTATTACCAAGCTGCCAATTTTGAAAATGAAATTAAACAGACAAGCCCCCTGTTTGCGTTGCTGGCAAAAAAATCACCGGAGGAATTCAATCGCTATGTGGCGGAAGTCAAGAAAGACATTCTCAACAATAAAGGGCGAAGCATTCTCTATAAGACCAGCGACTTCGTGAATGCAGAAGTGATGAAATACGCGGTCTACTCATCGAATAAAGCGCTTTATAACCAGATTAAAGGCACGCTCGTTTTTTATCAGTATCTGTTCAAAATAAATCCAAAACTGGTACTGATTTCCGAGTTTCCCGAACGATTTGCCAATGAACCGGAAATGAAAGAGTTAGTCACTGCCTCACAACGCTACATTAACCAATTACTTAAAGCCAAGGAAGACATCATTGTCAGTGCCATTAACCACCCCGCTCCCGCGCTCTCAAGGCACGAGATTCTTGAAGCCCAGACGCTTCTCGGTGAATTATTTGATACCCTGGCTGCGGAATACGGCGGTAACACCGTGGATCTAACCTTTCAGAACCCCCAATCAGCGTCACTTGATAAAATCAAAGGGGCTGAAATTATCATCAAATTTTATCAGGGTTTAATGAAGCGCGGTGAACGCGAAACAGGGCTGGTGCTGCGGTACATCGCCAGTGCCAGTTAATCCCGGTTACCAGGGAATTTTATGGCCTCGATGCCAGAAATAACCACTTTCCTTCAGAGTCGCCGCCAGGGTATAAAGTTCCTCAGCCACTTCGGACGGCAGGGTTGGCGCCGCCTCTGTGCCCATGTCGGTTTTTACCCAGCCGGGATCAAAACTGGCGACAAGGCGTGAAGGGAAGCGCTCTGCTAACAGTTTAGTGTACAGGTTAAGGCAGGCTTTTGACATTTTGTACTGCGGTTGATAGGGCGAATCATTGGCCGCAAAGGATCCCCAACTCGAAGACACATTGATGATTTTCCCTTGTGGGTCGAGTTTATCGAGACAGGCTTCGGTCAATTCAATCGTACCAAACACATTGATGGCAAAGGTGGTTTTAAGCAGGGCAAGATCAATGGCCGCCTCCTGATTCCAATCCAATAACACCGCGGCATTGTTGATTAATAAATCAAAATCAGGCAATGCCCGGGCAAAGGTCTGGATGCCTGTTGAGTTCGCCAAATCAAGAGGCAAGAGGGTTAATAAGGGATGCGTCAGCGGAGAAACACCGCGGATTGAACTGCCAATGACCCTCCAGCCTTTTTCAAGAAAATAGCGGGCAGCAGCAAGTCCAATGCCACGGCTGACACCCGTGATGACCAAGGTTTTCATGTCTTCTCTCCTGAAGCAGCGTCCCCCCTTAGGAGAGGGGTTGAGTGAGCACCCTGGAATGCTCCGAGGTTCTCCTTAATCTTCGTAGTCGCTTCGATCAAGGCACCACCACTGATTAGCCAGATAACTGACCTCCAGGAAATTAAGAATCCCTTCTACCTGTTTATTACAGGCTTGCTGACGCCCATTCTGGTCAATTTTATAGACAGTAATGACATCCTTGCGGTAGATTTTCCAATCATCCCCTTCGGATTGGGAATGGGCGTGACAACGTTTTTCGTGCGCATTTAAATAGCCGCTGTGGAAGCGTTCTTTCGGTAAGGGGCAGCCGGTATTCTGGTTTTGGATCTCATAATACAGTTTAAAATCGGTTTCATTGGTCACACACACAGCCTGGGCTGAGGCGAGATGCAGGCTAAGCAAGGGGAGTAACAGTTTGGCAGTTAATTTCATGGCGTGCTCTTAAAACAAAAAGAAACACCCTACAAAGTTTATCCTCCAATTGCAAGCCATCACCCCTCATCCAACCGTTTAGCTTTTTTTTCTTTTTTGACTTTTTTATCCTGTGCGATTTCATCGCTTAAAATCTGATTGACAGTTTCAGGGGACACCGGGCGGCTCAACAGATACCCCTGTACCTCATCGCAATGCTGACCGGCTAAAAATTCCATTTGATTCTGCGTTTCCACCCCCTCTGCCAGCACTTTAAAGTTTAAACTGCGCGCCATGGCAATGATGGCTTCAATAATGACCTCATCGCTGCGTGATTTATTGATGTTCTGGACAAACGATTGGTCAATTTTCAAGCGGTCGAATGGAATTCGTTTTAAGTAATTCAGACTGGAATTGCCTGTACCAAAATCATCCAAAACGATTTTAACGCCCAGTTTTTTAAGCTGCTGAATCATGCGGTGAATTTCTGTGTGGGCAATGATCACGTTTTCAGTGATTTCGATTTCGATGTACTGCGGATCAATACGGTATTGTTTGAGCAGTTTGTTTACTGTTGACGCAAAATTACTTTGCCTTAATTGTTGAGTTCCTACATTAACGGCCACCCGGATGTTCGGCAAGCCCCCCACTTTCCAGGCATTAATCTGGCGGCAAACTTCCTCTATTACCCATTCGCCTATGGGTACAATTAACCCGGATTCCTCTGCAAAAGGAATAAAGTCTATGGGCAGCACTAATCCCCGCTTGGGGTGCTGCCAACGCAGCAGGGCCTCAACGGCCTGTAACTTTCGGTTTTTCAGATTAAACTGCGGCTGATAAAGCAGAAAAAATTCTTTTCTCACCAAGGCATTGCGAAGATCCGTTTCCAGTTGCACCTGCTTTGATAATTGCTGATTTAATTTGCTGGTATAAAATTTAAATTGCGAACCGCCTTTTTCCTTGGCTTCGTACATGGCAATGTCCGCATTTTTTAACAGAGTGGTTGTCGTTTTGCCATTCGTGGGGTACACGCTGATGCCCATGCTGGCGACAATATTGATTTCACGATTAGCAATATGAAACGGCCGATTAAAGGAAGTCAGGATTTTCTGGGCAATGGAGGCACTGTCTTCCGGGTTTTTTAAACCCGGTATCACGAGAACAAACTCATCGCCCCCCAGCCGCGCCAATGTGTCTTCAGAGCGGATAAGGGAAGACAGGCGTTTGGCAATGGACTTTAACAATTTATCACCAAACTCATGGCCGAGGCTGTCATTCACCAGTTTGAAGCGATCGAGATCAATAAACAGAACGGCAAAAAATTTATTGTAACGCCCGCCATTCGCTATCGCCTGTCGAATACGATCATCAAGCAGAATCCGGTTAGGCAGACCCGTCAGGGAATCATGCATCGCTTGGTATTCCAGCTTCTGCTCCAGTAAAGCCCTGTCGGTGATGTCGCGGAAACTCCAGACTCGACCTACGGTTTCAGTACTAATACAGTGGGGCTGCGAATAGCACTCAATAATCCGGTTTTCCTTCACTTTGATAATTTTAAGACCGGTCCCTTCCTTGTGCTCAGCCAGGTGCTTATGCAGATCGAGGTATTCATCAGGGTTGTAGAGCATCCTGGCAATGTGATCGATGACCTTGTTTTCTTCTTTTAATTCAACGAGGTTTTTCGGTATATTCCAGATCTTTAGGAACTGGCTGTTGTAATCAATGATTTTACCGTGCAGGTCAACCACCATAATGCCATCGGTGGAGGATTCAATGGTGGCTCTTAACAGGGAAAGCGAGTGCTGCAGGGATT
This sequence comes from Legionella taurinensis, assembly GCF_900452865.1. Lineage (NCBI taxonomy): Bacteria > Pseudomonadati > Pseudomonadota > Gammaproteobacteria > Legionellales > Legionellaceae > Legionella > Legionella taurinensis. The sequence continues at coordinate 1,422,203 of NZ_UGOZ01000001.1, read as the reverse complement.
GGGTGCGTTCGGAAACCAATTGGTGCAATTGTTCGGTATGCACCCTGGATTCTTTAGCCAGAAGCCATTTACGCGTCAAGGCACAGGCTAATTGACGAACAGCCACTTTATCAAATGGTTTTTTAAGCACCAGAAGATTATCGCTGATGCCGAGCTTCTGAACCGTCTCATCCCAGGTATAATCGGAATACGCTGTGCAAATTACCACCTGGATGTCTTTATCCACTTTCCAGATTTGTCTTATTGTTTCCAGACCATCCCAACCGGGGGGCATACGGATATCCACAAAAGCCAGCGCATATTGTTTGCCTTCAGCCAGCGCCTTTTTGATTTTTTCAACGCCCTCCTGCCCCTGTTCGGAGGTGTCGATAATAAATTGAGGCAGCAACACTTCTTTGTCCTGTTGATTGTCCTCATCGTCCCCAAAAAGTTCCTGATCAAGTTCAGTAAACGATCGCGTACGGGCGTTTCCCGTTAATACCTTAATAAAATCCTGATGGATGGCAGGATTGTCATCGATGATCATAAGGCGTAAGGCGATGTTATTCATTGAATATCGCTCCATCCTGTGCCCGCTTAATCGGCAGTTTCAAGATAAACTCCGCCCCCTTGCCGGGACCGTCACTGCGGGCAGCCAAAGAGCCGCCGATGTTTTGGGCAGCGATGGCGCTGCTGTGCAGACCAAACCCATGCCCATCCTTCTTGGTGGTGAACCCAAAGGAAAAGATACGATTGAGGTTTTCCGGTAAAATACCATCCCCGTTGTCAATAACCCGAACCACGTAATTGTCCTGGTCCTTTTCAATGATTAATTCGACTTTTTTTTCCTGCTCGTTTGTATTGCTGTAAACCGATTCTTTGGCATTCTGAACCAGATTAATTAAAATCTGCAGTAATTTTGAGCGATCTGTCACTACATAGGCGCCCGGAATGAACTGTTTATGGATGGTCAGCACCTTGTCTTTATGAGGATTCACCAACATCTGCAGGGTGGTTTCCAATTGTTCAGACAGGAGTACCCGTTCATCCACGCCAGACACCCCGCCAAAGGTCTGCTGCATGGCAACGATGTCCTTGATGTGCTGCAGGTTATTTTCAATGCTTACGAGTTCATCCTGATTACTTTCATTTTGTTTTCTAATCATGTCACTAAGCGCAACTAAATAATCGGGGATTAATCGGCCTTTTTCATCCTCGGTTAAAAATTTACTCAGGTTATGGCGATTTTCCTCGATCAATGCGGTTATTTTTTTCAGTTTTTCAAAGTAGGGCTGCTCCATACTCTCTTTTAAGCTGCCCAGGGAAATGTTGAGGCTGTTTAAAACATTGCCAATGTTGTGCAGAATAAATGTCGCGATCTCTGACATACCGGCACGGCGCGCACTGACTAATAATTTCTGGTTTAATTCCTTAATCTTCGCCTCGTCCTTTTTACTGCCGGTGACATCAATCAGCACGCCTGCCAGTTTCAGGGGATCCTCAAGGCAATGGGCTACTGTCCGAAACCAGCCGTATTGCCCTTCATTGTTGAGGACCCGCATGTCATACTCGTAGTTGATGCGCTCATGAATGGCGCGATCAACGAGCTCAAGCAGTTTGTCGCGATCATCAGGATGGACGATCGCCATAAAATCATCACGGCTGTTATGGCCGACCGGCAAAGCCGCCAGATTGTAAATTTCTTTAGACCAGGTCACATGCTGCGTTTCATAATCATAATGCCAGTAGCACAATTTGGCTATTTTTTGCGCATTCTCCAGGCGTTGATTCAACATCATCATCTCGCGCGAAGAGAGGTCCATGGAGCGTTCCAGCATGTAACGCTCCATGTCGGCTTCCTGGTATGTTTTATTAATGCGGGAAAGAAATTCCTCCCAATGCCGGATGTCCTTGGGCGGCGCATCAACCTTGCACTCGGTGCGGTTCAGTTGACGATAGAGTAACTTATGCAGTTCCATTTCTTCCCCATCCAAGGCTTTATTTTTCCATAAAAGTGGTCAGCGTCATGGTCTGGTTATGCAATCGACACTCGCCGGAAGCCAGTGGCGATAATTCTCCATACGAATAAAACCCGACCTGGGTTGTGCCGTTAGGAAAGGCTTCAAAGGTCGACTCCGTTTCTTCTTCCGTGCGCTCCCCAAGCAATAGCCGCCTGCCAACGCAACTGATACTGATGGTGACCACATGGTCTTTGTTCGTGGGCTGTTGGACAAAAACACTGTTCTTTGCCATTTCACCCGCTTCACTGGCACTGTTAATCAGCCGGTCAAAATTGGCGCGCATCAATTGCGCGTAATACCCAACCGGCATGTCACCCGCAAAAATCAGGGCCTTTTCCTTTTCATCAATTCCAAGAATGGTGCGCACCACCGGGGTGGCGTCTTTTTCCGCGTTGTCCCAGATGGCTAAAGGGAACAATAAACCCGAGGCCGGCAGTTCGGCCGCACGTTCTCCCAGGTACTCCTTATACAGGGACAAGGCGGGCTGGTTATCCAGTTCGTAAAGAATATTTTGCTCAGAGCGCGTGATATGACGCGCGGGCCCAAAAATATCCCACCCGCCTTTGGACGCATGGGCTATGGTAATGTGTTCGCCATAAAAACCGACTGCCACGATATGATCAGTGATGATTTCACCATTAAAAATAGTCCAGGTATTTTTAAATGCGCTGCTGTCACCTGCCAGTCCTCCCGAGATAAGCATCCCCTTCCCTTGCGAATTCAACCCTTTGACCAATTCCGAACCATTGACATTTAAGCCGTCGGACAGGACAAAAATACTTTGCAAATCATCGCGCATCAGTTGTTGGGCAATGTGTTTTCCTGCTTCAAAAGAGTCCTGGTTATTTTTGACTTCCGCCTTGGCAATCAGGATCGGGGTTTTAGCAAACTGAATAATGACCACCGAGAGGCTTTTGTCAAAGATACTGGGGCCGAAAATTTCACCCGCGGTGGAACAGCCAATCATTTTGGCTTTTTTATAAAACGACGCCAGCTCCTTGATTGGGGCTGGGTTGTTATAAAAATCCGGGGCGGCAAACACAATGATAAGAGACTGCTCAGAATCCAGTTCCGGGAAGCGTTCGACACTCCATCCTTTGTCTTCAACATACTGAAAGGCCTTGACTTCCATGCAGACTCCTTGGGCTATGTTGCTGTTTCCATAAGTATTTAAAGAATTATAGACTAAATTTAAGACTATTGAGGCAGGATAAGAACCCCTTCATGCTTTATTGCGCGAAAATGGACTTGCTTTTCTTTCATAAGAAGAGTTTAATCCCCCCTCCTTAATTGTTCAAAGAATTATCATGTTATCTAAGTTTGGACTGTTTAAAGACTATGCGAGCGTTAACACGGTTAAGAAGGGCTTCAATTTAGCGGGTCTTCTAGTCTCAGGGTATGAGGTCTATTCTAATGCACTGCAGGAAGATAACCCGCTCTTTGTTTTTGGCTTTCTTGCTCATGGATACACACTGTTAAGCCTGCGTGATAACGCCTCTGACGTGGAAAAAAATGCCGCTTTACTTTTAAATTCAAGCCTGGTGTCATGCCTTATCATCTCACTGCTCATCGACAGTAAGGTACTGCCGGTTCCTGTGCAGGTAGTCGATCTTGGGGTCCATCTTTTAAACATTCTTACGGCCCCCTTGCCAAACGGCAATGAAGAAAATCACGAGCAGGAAGCCACCGCCCAGGCTAAAATGAAATAACGACTGAGGGATTGCTCAGACTCCAGTTCCGGGAAGCGATCGACACCCATCCGTTGTCTTCAACAGACTGAAACGCGAAAATGGACTTGCTTTTTTTCATAAAAAAGGTTTAATTGCCCTTCCTTAATTGTTTGAAGAGTACCATGTTATCTAAATTTGGAATGTTTAAAGATTATGTGAGCGTTAACACGGTTAAGACGGGCTTAAATTCAGCGGCTCTTCTTGCCTCGTTGTACCAACTCTACTCTAATCCGCAGGAACATACCGCGCGCTTTGTCTTTGATTTTTGTACCCATGGATTTACACTGTTAAGCATGCGTGAGAACGCCACTGACCTGGAAAAAAGTGTCGCTTTACTTTTCAATTCCGGCCAGGAGTCAAGTCTAATTGGCTCACTGCTCATCGGCGACAAAATACTGCCGGTTCCTGTGCAGATAGCCGATGTCGGAGTCCATCTTTTAAACATTCTTACGGCTCCCTTGCCAAACGGCAATGAAGAAAATAACGAGCAGGAAGCCACAGTTCAGGCTAAAATGAAATAACGTCTGATTGACCCTTCATGGGCTGCACACCGTGCAGCCCAAGGCCACTGATTCATGCCTTTTCTGTCATTTTTTCTGCAACAAAACGCCCAACCAGTTGTGAAATAAAAATAGCCATGTAAGCCTGACCACAAAAAGCTTCCATCCAGGTCAAGGTCTGCATGACAGGCTTGGTGGCTAAAATATCCCCAAACCCAACCGTAGTCAGGGTACTGAACGAATAGTAAATTGCCCGCACCTCTTCATGGGGCCGTAAACCGGAAAGGGACTGATTATCGAGCACATAAATCATAAGATAGAGATAGGCGAAGGCTAAACCGATAAAAACATAGGAAGACAGCGATCCAAACAGGGTTGTGATGTTAATGGACTCGTCCTTAAGGGTCAGGCGTATGCAGGCGACGGTCATCAACACGAAAAAAATCATGGCGAGAAAGGATTTGAATGCCTCGATGGGCAGTTGCGACCCCCAGACATTAATGATCATCTGGCTTGCAACCTGCAATATGCCAAGCACCGTAAGCCAGAACAATAAGCGATGCTCCTGTTCGCCTATCACCACGAGGCTGGTGACAATGAGAATAACCAGAACAAAATCGGTCAGACGCCACAAATCCACCTGCGCCTCCACGGCTTTAGTCAGGCAAAAGAGCAGTAAAACAAAAAAGAGAAATAAAAACCTGAGTTTTCTTAAAAGCGTGAACATTCCATTATAAACCCTGCTTGAGATACTTCTGTTTTGACATATTTATCGGGCATTGACAACTACTGATTCAGCGACTGTTCAGACGACGGTGACTCACGTTCAAAACCAAACTCCAAAAGAATCGCTGCTTTATTGGTTTCTAACTCAAGCGCAATGGCCTGAAGCCTGGACTTGTCACTGCCAGCCAGTAGAATTTGCTGTAACAGGCTTTCACTTTTGGTGGTCTTCACCTCAAACGTCCGGGATTTTTTGATAAACTGCTGCATCTTATCCGACAGCGTATCCAGCGGCGAATCATGGCCCTGATGCAGGGCGTCAACCGCATTAATTAACAATTGCACTTTCACCGCTTTTTCAATGTGGGTAGACAACGCAGGGGTCAACTTCGTCGGTGTACTAAAAAACGAATTGGTATGATGGTTTAATCCTGTATTGCCTGGATGCTGCATCATCGCGGCATAAAATTGCCATAAGGCATGGTTATCCTGAATTTGAAAGGCGGTGAAGCAGATGGATGCGGCCATCAGACGAGACGTATTGACATCGTTCCTTGGCAAACGGGTCAGCAATAAATCATTAATGGCATTGAGTTTGCTGAGGTCACTGTCCTTTGCCAGAATAATCTGATGTATAGCCGCCATGATTTGCATCACGGTCTCATCGTTTATCGCTTTACACTCCGTTATCCTGGTGTAGATGAGGCCCACAAGCTGATTCACCACCGGAGAATGATGGTTTACATAAGCAGCCAGCCGGCTCATCAAATCACCAGCAAACAGAGCGGCGATGTCGGACGACTCCATGCTCTTTAAGTCAACAACTGCCTGATCGAGCAGCTTGTCTCCCTTGGCGATGACATTGTACTTAATGCTCTCGGTAAGCGACTGCTGTTGAACGTCTTTTAAGGTTTTAGAGTTGTCTTTACTAATGGGCGTCCTGACGTGGGCGCCTGACAGTTTCTTTAGCAGATGCCTGCTTTGTGTCAAGCGGAAAATAGGTGCTAACGGCGGACTGATGTCGTTTCGGCCCAAGGTTTTAAAAACAGGCTCACCCGCCATGACTTTTAAATGATGAAACACGTTGGTTCTGGATAAAAAAGACAAGTGATCCGCCATAAAAATACCGCAACTGACCAAATCTGTCTGGATCATGTTTTCCACTTTTTCTTTTGGGGTGCGCTCAAGGGGTGACTGAGGCACACTCACATAGTACATGTAGGACGCATGCAATACTTTCGCCCTGTCCAGAAGACTAATGTAATTACGAAAGAATCGCAGAGCGCGCTTATCCATCACCGCGTCAAGATTAAAGCAGGAAATGCCTTTAGAAGTGACCACGTGATCAACAGCAGTCCAGTGGCCATCAAGCAACACAGCCAATTGAAAACGAAGTCCGGGAGGCAGTTTATCCGCGTTTGTTTCAAGAAATTGAACTATTTTGAGAAGATCCTCATTTTTCTCAGCCATTTTTCCGCTGTCGTCTTCCTCGTATTCAATCACCTGATAATGAAACGGTAATTGGTTTCGCCCCCGCTTCTCTGCTTTAAGCCCCAAAATCACCTTCATGACCTGCGCAGGCCACACGATGCCTGTAATATCATGATGGTATTTATGTAAATTGTCTTTCGTCGTCGCAATCGCCTGGATCAACTCTTTTTGCGATGGCGCAGTTATCTCTTGCTTGCTTTCCATAAGGGTGGGCAGAACGTGTGGGACTATACTTATTATACATTCTAATCACTAATTATTCCTTTTGATTAAATTCAAATCACTTGCATGTTAATTACCGCTCTCTCTGATGGGATAACACGGATATAACTTTCACCTTAAAAAGCATCAAAGACCCGATGATGGTAAGCATCGTTCCAGAAATGCCACTCCAGGCAGGTGCTGTTATAAAATGCCTTGAGCATGGCCGTTTTGACGTCTTCTGTTGCCTGAGCGCCCAGCGCATCAAAAATCACGATTGCCTTATTGACAGCCTGACTGAATTCCTCGCTGGAGTAGGTTTCAATCCAACGGGAAAAGGGATTATCGTCACCGGCATCCCGGGCGATGGAACACCCGGTTTCGCGATAAACCCAAAAACAGGGCAATACCGCTGCTACGGCGACTTCAACCGGCAAAAGGCTGCAGGTTTGCAACAGGTAACTGGTATAGCTTAAGGTTGCCGGAGTGACTAAGCCTGTGTCGTGAAAGGCAAATTCCTTTTTAAAAAAACAGTGCACCAATTCCTGCTCGGCAACAAACACAGACTCTGCAAAACCTAAAAACTGGCGAACATAAGCCGGCGGACTCTTCGCTGCAATCAGGGCATGGCAACGGGCAAAATCCTGCAGATACAAACTGTCCTGCTCAAGATAATAAGCAAAGGTGGATGACGCCAGGGTGCCTTTAGCCAGAGCCTGATTAAATGGATGGGCAAGAATTTTCTGAATAACAGGGGTGGCCGTTTGCCAGGCTTTTTCAGACAGTTTCATTAAAAAATTCTCCCTTCAGAGCATACAAATGATCAACCGGGCCAAACCCGTGGCCGATTGACAGACCAGCCGAGGCCGCAATAGCACCCGACAAATACGCCTTGGCATGCAGGCAGGCCTCATAAGGCAACCTCCCTTTGGCAAGACCTGCCGCAATGGCGGCTGACAAGGTACAGCCAGTGCCATGCGTATTTTTCGATTGGATACGAGGGCTGTGCAGCCATTGCGAAGCACCTTGCTTGTCAAGAAAGAAATCCAGGCAGTCCTCCTGTTGCAAATGACCGCCTTTGATTAGCACCGTATCCACGCCCAATTGTTGAACCAGGGCGGCCACTGACGGCATGTCCGACGTGCTGTTTACTTCCATGCCGGTCAAACGGGCCGCCTCAGGAAGGTTGGGGGTAATGACGTCTACGACAGGAATCAGGCGCTCCTTTAACGCGGTGATCGCTTCCTCCTGCAATAACGGATCCCCGCTTTTAGCCACCATCACCGGATCCAACACAATGGGAATGTCCGCTGCCTGCTTCTTCAGAAAAGCGGCCACCAGCTCAATGATTTCGGTGGAGAAAAGCATGCCGATTTTAACGCTGTGCGGCCGAATGTCCTCAAAGATGGCCTGCAACTGCTCCTCAATGCAGGAAAGGGGAATGGCATAGCAGGATTTGACCCCGCAGGTATTTTGCACAGGCAGGGCCGTGAGTACCGTCATGCCATAACAGCCAAAAGCGGCAAAGGTTTTTAAATCCGCCTGAATCCCAGCGCCGCCGGAGCCATCAAAACCGGCTATGGACAAGGTGTTACAGCGCATAATCCCTCTCCTCAAATGGCGTTTGATACAGGGCATCAATGAATGCATTCTGAAAGCTGGCCGGTCCCCTGGCCAAACGATGAGCTGACTGACCGCAGAGTCCGACATAGGCTGTAGCCGCAGCAGCAGCTTCATAAAAAGTGGTTTCCATCGCCGCAAAAGCCGCAATGATGGCGGTCAGGGCGCACCCCATTCCCGTGACCAACGGCATAAGCGGCGAACCATAGGGCACCTGGCAACATTGCCGACCATCGGTAATGAAATCAACGGGGCCGCTGACCACGACAATGGCTGAGGTCTGCTGCGATAGACTCAATGCCGCGCTGGATGCCGCCTGCACCGAATGAAGCGTTTCTACTCCCTTGCTGATGCTTTTATCTGCCGTCAACGCCATGATTTCACTGGCGTTGCCGCGAATGATGGCGGCCTGGGGTGCAAATTGCCGGGCTGTCAATGTCCGGATTTGACTGGCCCCTGCCCCCACCGGATCCAGGATGATGGGTTTCTGGTGAATGGCGGCAAGGCGGCAGGCCTTGTCAATACGCTCGATAAACGGTCTATCCAGGGTGCCAATATTGACGTAGAGTGCCTGTGACATGGCAATCAATGCCTCAAGCTCGTCATCGGCCTGCGACATGATCGGCGGCGCCCCCAGTGCCAGCAGGCTGTTGGCCACAAAATTCACAGTCACCGCATTTGTTAAACAAAGCACCAAAGGCCTCTCAGCGCGCAAGCGTTGAAGGCGGGTATCCAGTTGATAACGCATAATAACTCCTTAACGTTGTAATGCACGAAGTGTCTGAATTGCCAGAACGGGATCAGGCGCATCATGAATAGCCCCAATAACAGCGGCGCCTTTCGCGCCGGCGCCGATGACGGCTTTCAAATTGCCGGCATGAATGCCGCCGATACCGATGAGAGGATGCCGCGATTGCTTAGCCAGCCCATGCAGGCCATCAATTCCCCAATGCCGGCGAACATTGGTTTTATTGGCCGTTGGAAAAACCGCGCTCGCAGCCACGTAGTCGACATCGACCTGATTGGCTTTCACCAAATCAGCCATGGACTCCAGGGAAAGGCCGATGATCCGGTGAGTACCCAGTTGCTTTCGGGCTTTTTTTGGACAACCGTCGTCCGCACCAAGATGCACCCCGTCCGCATTAACGGCTAAGGCCAGATCAACATGATCATTGATGATTAGAGGAATGTGTAAAGGTGAAAGCAACGCTTTCAGTTTGACGGCAAAACGAAAAAGAAACGCCGCTGAGGCGTCTTTCTCACGCAGTTGCACAGAAGTCACGCCGGCTCTGGCGCATGTTTCTACAAAACGGAGGTAGTCATCAAGAGCACACGCCTGCCGATGGGTTACCAGCATCAACTGGTAAAATGGCACTGTCATTCAATCCTCCTGGTTTAAATGCTCTTTAAGCAAACGAAGAGGAATGACAGACGAGGCCCGTGCAGAGGGCTTCATCTTCACACTCCCTCCGCAGGCATTATCCAGAGCAGGTTATAAGGGTTAAGTCTCAGCTTTGTCAGAACAAAGCACCCCTGGTGAAAACGGGTTCATAATAAGAGATCGGTAATTTTTGTCAATGGTGAGCGGTTGGCTCGTGCAAGCACTTCTTCTGGTAAGCGTTACAACCCTAAACGCGCGCCATACACCTGATACAACAGGAACAGGCCAATCAGGAGATAAACCACAGCAATCACCATGAAGGCCACCGGACGACGCTGGCACCATTGCCCCATGCGAAGGGAAACATCCGGAAAAGCCATGCGTAAAATTCCGCTAATGACGGCCAGCCAGCCAATGAGGGTGATAATGACAGGCCAACTCATGACCCAGACATTATGGCTGATGACTAAAAGCAAACCAATCACCAAGCTCACAAGGCCCATAAAAAACAACAGTGCGCGCTGGCCCAGAATGTCCGAAACAATGCCTGCCATCAGACGTTGGCGCAAAAGGACAATCAGGCTGACGATCACTAAATACCAACCGATGACGGCGGCTAAAAAATACGTGGATGTCATGGTCGTTCTCCAGCTCAGTCTCTATTAAAATTATAGTAAATTTTATGAGCACGCTGTTGATTATCAATGCTATTTCAGCTACAACCCACCAAAATACGTCTGATATAAACCCAGATAGCGGCTATCGCGATCAATTTGTTTAATCTGGGTGTTAATTTGCTGGATTAATTCGGCATTTTTTGCCGATGCCATAATGGCTATTCCATCACCAACCGGCATCGGTTTACCCAGGGTCTTAAATTGCCCGCCGCCATTCTGCTCCCAGTACGCCGCCGTCGACTGATGAAAAAAAGCCGCCGCTACTTCGCCGTGTTTCAGTGCCTCAATCAAATCTTCCATGTCATTGTAAAATTCGATGCTGAATTGGCCGGGAAATTTATCTTTAAGGTATCGGTAAAAAACGCCCCCGTCTTCTGCTCCGCGGATCACGCCAACCTTGCTGTCTGCCAATTGGGCGGTGGCATCCAGCGTGCTGTCGCTTTTTATTAAAAACTGCCCTGCGCTTATCATGTAGGGGAGGCTGTAGATGAGGTTGTCACTGTTTCTGGAATAAATAGTAATGCCGCCAATGGCGATATCGATTGTTCCCTGTTTTAACGCCGGAAATAATTCATGGTAATCCATGAGAACAATTTCACAATCCTGTCTTAATTTCTCACAGATAATCCGGATAATGTCCAAATCAAACCCGCTATTGGCCGCGGTCACAAACGGCGGATAGAAATAGACCGTCCCCACTTTTAAATTGGCTTGAACCGGTAAAATCCAGACCAGCATCCACACGCCAACCAACCATTGCATCCATGACTTCATTACACACCCCCCAGCACATCATCCAAAAGATCCAGGTATTTTTTGTCGATCTGATACTCCTTGTGCAGGTATTTATGAATAAACAAGGTCAGGGCTGAAGATTTGGACGATGGCGCTTCATTAGCCTGTAATTCCCTGGCCAAGGTCACAGCCGCTGTCAGTACCGCCATTTCTTCCACGACAGCACCAATCAGCAGGGTTTGCTCATCCATGGGCAGGGTTTTCAAACGGCGGGTATCCTCGATTAACCCTTTGAGACTCAAGCCAAACAAGGCATTGCCCACTTCTCCAAGTGGGGAAAGTAACTGCGATAAGTGGGCAAACAGAATGTCATCCACATTCAGTTTATGGATGTCCTTTAAAATCTGCATCCACAGCGTAAAGTGGGTTCCTTCCCAGTTCTCACACACGATACAGTCCCGCAACAGCCTTGGCACTGAGGAAAACGTTTCTATGGTGCCATTGCCAGCCAAAATATCCAGGCAGTGATGAATGTTTTCCACCGATCGTTTGGCAGTAAAGTACTTATTGAGGTTGGCGAGTGTTCGAAGCAGCAATTCGCCCTTTTTATCCACATCAACTGACGCATCCAGCTCATCCTGACAACGCACCATATGGAAAATACTGGCCATCATGGCTGTGTTTTCAGCCTGGATATGAGCCAGAGTTTCCTTAACTAAAGGATAATGAATCAGGGGATTGCCAAAGGCCTGCCGATTACAGGCATAATAATACGCGGTCTGGCAGGCCCGTCTCGCCATGCCCAGCACGGAGAAGGCATTAAAAAGACGGGATAAATGCAGAACGTTCTCCATCACCAGATGAATGCCCTGCTGCACCTCTCCCATGGGGTAAGCGACCGCCTGCTCAAAATCAATTTCCCCCGTCGCCATGGAGCGGGTGCCGATTTTCTGTTTGAGGCGTCGAATACGGTAGTGATTGAGGCGGCCATCCGGCAGGCGTTGCGGCACCAGAAACAGGCCCAGACCCTTCGTACCCGGAATGCCGTCATCGTAACGCGCGGTTAATAAAATCAAATCGGCATTGGCATTAGAACAAAACCATTTCTCGCCTTCAATCCGCCATTGTTTTTCTTCATCCTGATACGCCCGGCAGGCATTGGCGCCAACATCGGAACCGCCCTGAATCTCGGTAAGAAACTGCGCACCGGTAAAATTGTCAGAAAACGAAGGATGGCTTAATTTTTTAAGATAATCAGCCGTTTCAGGCACACTGGCCTGTTGACCTAACACGCGGATAACCCCGGCGGAACAGGCAATCGGGCAATGATGCCCCGCTTCTCCCGCATGAGAGGATAATAAAAAGAGGCTTAGGGTTTTAAGCATCTCGCCCGGTTGCAGCAGGTAAGCCATCAGGCCGGAACCGTAAATGATATTCCCCGCCTCCACATAGGAAGGATGATGAATTACTCGATCGGCGCGTTCACCAAAGGCATTGTAATGTTCGACCGCAGGCAGGTTGGCGTCTTTGTTGTTCTCCATGACCACGGTTTCAAGCGCAGGAATACGATGGGCATACTCCTTAAGGCGCTGAATGAATTCAGGATCCTCCGGAAAATAACATTGATAGGTGTGCATGAGCGCCGAATCGGGCCGCAGCAAATTATCCTTTAATTGAGCTTCCCAGTGATGAAACTGCGCCCTGGCATCCTGGTAATCCCTTACCTCGCTCATCCAACCTCCTGACTGGTTACTAGTCCCTGCATCAAACGCTGCGGTTCCTTTCTCTAAAAAGATTTACTCTATTCTTAATCCCGCTGCAACCTTTAATCCTGTAAAATTTGCAAACGGGCACTGTTCGGCGCCAGCCGTTCAGCAATGCGAATGGCTGACACAATCGCATCCTCATGGGAACCGATGTCATTCATCCACATGCCGGCAAACCAGAGATTGTACTGTCCCTGTTCAGCCTGCGCTGCTTTTTGCGCTGCAAAAAAATCCTTGTCGGTGTGGGGGTGCTGGTATTTAATCAAGGCATAGAGGTTTTTAGGCAATGCACTGCCTTTATCACCCGGTGCACGAATATCGTGCGTGACCCAACTTTTGAAAACCGGGGTCTTGCTCTTCCATTTTTTGTAAATGGTCATGGCAGCGTTCACCCCGTTGTAACGGACATTGGCTACCCGCCAATCCTTTTCTTTCGGGGGCATAAACCGCTTGTCGCCATGAATAGCAATCTGGGTATCGTAATACCTGACCCTGGCTAAGGTTTTCATCAAGGCCTCGCGTTCGGGCAGGGATCTCATCAACTGGGCCGCTGTGTTGGCATTGGTGGCGAAAACCAGGTGATCGAATTCACGGCGCGTGCCGTTTTCTTCCTCAATGACGTACGCCCCCTGCTCAAAAGTAACCTGGGCAATACGGCTGTTTAATTGAATGCGGCTGTTCTTAAGATCCCGACTCAGGCGCGTCACGTAACTGGACAAGCCGGTTTCCACTTCGAACCATTCATTGCTGCTGTTGTCATAGCTGGTCACCATGTATTGCAGCACGCTGAAAGCGGAATACTGCCGTATTTCATCGCTGGTCACACCCCAGCCAGCGGCCAGAAACGGGTATAAAAAGGTGTCTTTAAATACGTCGGTGATGTGAATATGATCAGCCAATGTCTCGAGCGTCAAGTCGCTGTCTTTTTCTTCGATCACATGATGGCCAACATCAAGCACGACCTTCAGGTTCATGATTTTTCTAAGGTTGGCGGGCGTCAGCGACTGCCATTCCACCTGACCGTCGTGGTAAGGCGGCAGGATGATTAACTCACTGCCATCGGTTTCGTAATAGGTAGTCACCAGCGTAAACGGCTTGACAGGAATTTTATAAAAATTCAATAGGCGCATGAAATGCGGATAGGCATAGCGATTAAAAAATTCAGCCCCCGCTTCCACCACGATTTTTTTGCCATCAACCTCCACGTCAATGGAGTTGGCATGTCCACCCAGACGATCCTGTGACTCATAGAGGGTGACCTCGTGATCTTGCTCAAGCAACCAGGCACTGACAACCCCTGCCGCACCGCCACCGACGATGGCTATTCGGTCTGCCCACGCCGCATTGTGCAAGGAAAAGAAAAAAAGAATACAGGGGATAATGAATTTTGACATAAGCGCTCCTTGCAGCATCGGTAATAAAAAGGCGGCCTAGCATACTAATCCCTGCCATTCTGGCTGTCAATTTTGGCTACCGTCTGCAAACGACCCCATAAACGGGTCTTGATCAGGGGCCAGTCATCCGCCAACAGGCTGAAAACCACCGTGTCCGTGATGAGTCCCTGGTGATGAATCATGTGTTGGCGTAAAACACCCTCTTCGGTTGCTCCCAGTTTCTTTAAATTATTGTATGACCGTTTGTTACGCGGGTCCGTCGCAACCTGTATGCGGTTAAACTGCCATTGCTCAAATGCCTGCGCAAACATCAGCGCCAGCACTTCATGATTGGCACGTCCACCCCAAAGCGCTGGCGTCAACCAACCGTAGCCAATCTCAAGGCGCCGATGCTCAGGAACAATGTCATAATAACTGTAGCTGCCAAGGATCCGTCCGTCTTTCAAGCGGCGGATAACGTACGTGAGTTGCGTCTGTTCGGCCTGTTTGTTGAGGTTATCTAAAAACCACTGCTCAAAAAACTCCCCTTGGGCTTTCATAGGCATGTAAGTCCAGATCCGCTCATCATCTGCCGCCTGCCGCAATCCCTCGCCATGCGTGGGCAGAAGCGGCTCGAGGCAGAGGCTGCGCCCCTGGAGGAAGGGTAAGGGTAAAGTATTCATTCCATTAACGCGTGCATTTAAGGAGCCTCAAGCTTAGCATTAGTCAGGACAAACGGGTATCAGCGTTGACAGTAAACAGGCTTGATGCCTGCGGCTAACTCACCAATGCTTTGGTGTTTTCCAGTGCCTCGTCCACCTGCGGGTAAGCGTCATTGAGAATCCTCACCGTGTTTTTCAATTGCTGCACATTCACATGCTCCGTATACCCGCCCTCCAGCTGCCAGTATACACGGCACAGCACATCGGGGTATTGTTTGACTAATTCGACAATTTTTTGATTAAAATACAGCAAGTCTTCATCGCTAAAACGCCGGCTGTGACTCTCCTTTGAGCCAAGTGTATACTCCTGATTGATTTCCTTACCGCAGGGAGCCTCCTCTTTTTCGTGCGAATCCCAGCCAGTCGGCAGAAAAAGCATGATTTTTTCTTTCTTTTTCGCGGCATGCGCCAGCAGGCGCTCCAGTTCTTCCAACGCATAGTGCAAGGCGGCATGGCATCCCCTGCGTTGCCGTGAGCAGGAAGCTAAATCCACACTGTGGTAGCACTTATTCTCTTTTTGCCATACCCTGCCTTTCTCTTCAATCGGCGCCCCCATGCGTTCCCGCAACACCGACTCATCCTGCCAGGGGTAAACCCGGGAGTCATGAATGTCAATGTGGGTAAACGTCTGCGTTGTGGTCTCTGCCATTAACACACTGTTTAACCCATCATCCCGGTTAATATCCGTGCCAATGATGACCGCATGAAAAGGAACGTCTGCCGTTAATTCCTCATACGCCATGACCACGGCCAATTTGTTTAGAATACAAAAACCTGCCCCCCGATCGCGGTAGGCATGATGGGTCGGCAGCCCCAGACAAAAATTAAATTGCTGGCGCTGCTCAAGCGTGGTCAGGAGCTCATGAATCAGCACTTCAAAGGTTAAATGGCCGCAGAGAATATCGGTATCGATTTCTTTGACTTCACGGGCTGCCAATGCGGCACAGGTTTTGATTAACGACAGCAGGTAAGCCTGATCATGCACCTTAAGCAGCGCTTTAAGCACCGGATTATCATCCGGAATGGCGTCAAAAGCCGCCTTAGCCAGCTTACCATCGCGGCTGCGAATAGCCTGGCATAACACCCCCCAGGGCAGGCGATCCACCCAGTGGTGACTCAAGGGTGACATCGTTTCCGTAATCTGCTTTGGAGCAAGTTGTGTCTTTAGGGTTTTAACCAATTTAAGCAAACGGGCGAGTTGATCCTGCTTGCCCCCCGCATACAGGCCGCGCATGGCAAGGATTTCATCGTAGGCAGGAACCTGATAGGTAATCGCAGGCGGTGAGTCTTTTTTTAGCAGTTGTAATTCAATAACCTGCTGAGTCAACTGCTCCATGGTTTTAATTTGCCGAAGAATGACGTATTGAGCCTCATTATCAAGACCGGTAAAAAGAGAGGACGATTTGATTTCCTCAAGGTGTTGGCTGCAGGCTTTTAACCCTTGAAAAAAAGCAGGATTGTGATGGCTGAATTGATAAGCCCACTGACTCAGACGCTGCTTTTCAGCCAGCACCGCATTGGTTTTGTATTGGTAAAGTAATTCCTCGAATTTCATGGTCCGATCCTTGGGGACTTAATCAATTTACTTTGCACTACCCGAGCAGGAGAAGCAAGTCGACTCAGAGGGGTTTTAAGGCTTTGCTTTGATTGGCCAGGACGGCAAAAACACTGCGACCCTCATTTTTGTAAATGAGTTGATCAAAACAAGGATTGGCCGCGTAGGCTATGCCGCGGCCGCTTCTGGCATCGGAAAAATGCCCTACCACACCCGACAGCGTTTTTTATTCACCATCGGGCTGTTCGCCGGTACGGCAAACGCGGTGATAAATGGCGGCATATTCGCCAGGCTGCCATTCACGCGGTAAATCATGGGTGGGTGCGGATCCACCGTGATGAGATTACGGGCCTGTTCCGGGCGAATATTGGAGGCCCAGACATGCGCCGCCCCCAGGAAAAATTGCTGGTTCGGCGTTAAGTGGTCAATGACCGGCGCCTGTTGGTATTGAGGGGAGTTCAAAAAGGCATGATAAGCCAAGGTCAAGCCGCCCAAATCCGCTGTGGCTTCACCGGCAACCAATTGCCCCTGAACAGACAAATCGTCAATTCGGTATTGGGAAAATTGATCGATGATGCATTGGGTCGCCGCCTTGAATTGGTTTAAATCGGCAGCTGTCCACCAGGTTTTAAGGTTGCCGTACCCGTCAAATTGCGCCCCCTGATCATCAAAGCCATGCGTTATTTCATGCCCCATGACGAAACCGATGCCGCCGTAATTCACAGCCGCAGCGGCATGCTGGTCAAAAAAGGGCGGCTGCAGGATGCCGGCTGGAATGGTGATGTTGTTCATGGAGGGGTCATAATAGGCATTAATCGTTTGCGGCGGCATGGCCCATTCGCTGCGATCGATGGGTTTACCGATTTTATCCAGCTCCCGTTTGATTAAAAATTCATTGGACCGAATCACGTTTAACACATAGGGGCCTCGATCAATCTGCAAACTGGAATAATCCCACCATTGGTCGGGGTAGCCTACCCGCTCCTCCATTAAGGCCAGTTTTTTCAGGGCTGCTTTTTTTGTCTCAGGCGCCATCCAGCTTAGCGATTCAATGTCTTTACGCAGGGCCTGATGTACCGTGTGTAAAATGGCCAAGGCTTGTTTTTTGGCCTCCGGCGGGAAATTCTGTTCAACGTACAGTTTGCCGATGGCAAAACCCAAAGCGGCATTTTCAGTGGCCACGACCCGTTTCCAGCGCGGCTGAAGCGTTTCAGCCCCGGTCAAAATGGACATCATGCGAAAATTCTGATCAACAAACGGAGCCGATAAATACGAGGCAAACGCATCTACCAGGTGCCAACGCAAATACGTTTTCCAGTCGTTTAACGGAACAGACTGCAATTGCTCATCAGCCACCTTGAAAAAGCCTGGCATGGCCAGATTAATTTCCTGAAGATCCGGTTTTCCAATGGCGGCAAAATAAGCTGGCCAGGAGAAATGCGGCGTTGCCTCCTTCAGCTGTTTGCGGTTCATCCGGTGGTAAATGGCGTGAGGATCCCGCTGCTGTGCCGGCGTCAACGAGGCCCGGGCAAGGACTGTTTCCATACGCATCACCGTTTTCGCCTCCCGCAATGCCTGCTGGGGTGAATCGCCGAGCAATATAAACATCTTTGTCACGTGCGCCACATAAGCCTTACGGATTGAGTCAAATTTTTTACCGGGTTTTAAGTAGTAATCGCGATTAGGCAAACCCAACCCGCCCTGGGCCGCGGCCCCAATCATTTCTTCGCTGTTTTTAAAGTCCTGCATACTGGAAAAATCAAACAGGGCATCGACGCCAATGGTTTGAAGGTGGACAATGACTGCCTTAAGTTCCTTTCGATTGGTAATTGCCGCAATGCCCTCCATTTCCTGATTTAAGGGTTTGACGCCCAGGGCATTGATTGATTGTTCATCCATGCCACTGAAATAAAAATCACCGACTTTCTGCTCGGTACTGCCAGGAACCGGATGGGGTTGATTGGCCGCCTTAATCAACAATCGGTGAATGATTTTTTCTACCTTTAATTGCAGAATATTGAAACTGCCCCACATGGCATACTCTGGCGGGATAGGATTCGTTTTTTGCCAATTGCCATTGGCGTAGGCAAAAAAATCATCTGCTGGCGATACCGTTAAATCACGCCAGTCCAAATGCAGGCTTTCTCGCTGCCTGTCGATTTCCACAGGACTTGAGGGGTGTGCCCAAAGGGGGTTAGACAGGATAAACGCAGTCAATCCCATGGCGGTAACAAAGCGCATAACTTTCCTAATCTGGCGAGTACAGAATTCAGTTTAAGCAGTTAAGTGGGCGGAGGCAATCCTTCTCTTATCCTGACGTAGTTTCTCCGCAGGCAAAAAGAAACCATTTATGTGCAGTTTGTACTGATTGACCCGTATTTGCGGGCCTTCCTGGCCTGGACAAGCGAGCAGCCTGTTGGAGATTGTTTAACCAATGGAGGCCGCATTGCCTATCGCTGGTACGAGGTCTTGCTAAAACAGGGGCATTGAACTGGGGCCCTTTAATGACGATAAACAAATAGGCTGGAATTTCAAAGCCTTCTTAACGCCCGACCGGGAAAAATACGCAGACTGGTTTGCAAAAAAAGCGCTCGCAGTCGTTGAAATACAGGAAACCGGGCAGTTTCTGCCCGGTAAAAAACAGGCTCGTCGCCCGATTGCATCAATTTCTGTAGTTGCTTTTTAAAGGCAATAAATCCGCGAGATCGTTGGCGTGTTCTTCCTCCTCCTCAAGGATATGCTCCAGCATGCGGCGAGTGGTGGGATCCTGGTCCCCAAACCAGTCAATCAGCTTTCGGTAAACCATAATGGCTATGCGTTCGGCAATCAGATCTTCTTTGATCAGAGTTTCAAGATCAGTCCCGGTGCCAAACTCCGTGGCGGTGCGCGCCATGACGGTCGCCGGATTAAAGTCCGGGTTACCCCCGAGTTGATTAATCCGCTCGCCAATCATCAACATGTGCTGTTCCTCTTCCAGGGCATGCTCTTCAAACTCGGCAGCGACCTGAATACAATCAATACCGGTCGCGATAATCTGGTGGTGTCGATACCGCAGTACACAAAGAATTTCCGTGGCCAACGCATCATTTAACAATTTGCAGGCGATGGTCAGATCCAACGGATAGTCCGCCGTCACCGCGCCATCACTAATGGATTTTTGCGCCTCTGAACGGATTTGATTGAGGTCGTAAGGGGTAGGTTCCATCGTTCTTGATTTCATTGCACGTCCTTGTTTTTTATTTCTCAGAAAGTATAGTAAAAAATGCGAAGACATGCTCATTAATTAGTCACATAAATTTTGTTTTATACTTAAAGAAAGCGCGAACAGGAGATTTTCATGAAAAAAACGAAAAACACAGACCATGCTGAAATCAGGGAAATAAAAAACATCTGCGACGTATCACCGCAATCAAAAGAAGCCAAAGGAGTATGCCAGGTGGTGAACCGCAACAAAAAAACCATCCAACCTAAAAAATAACCTGGCATTAGCCAGGTTATTCTTCACCCTTGTACAGCCTTTACATGGCATTGATTTAACACACGGATAATATCCTCTTTTTGCTCCATGTCGTTGTAGGAAACCCATAAAACAAAGCCCCCTTTTCTCTCCTGTTTCTCAATGTCTTTATTTCGATTTTCTTTAATGTTTTTGGCGATAAATCGACCTATAATACCACCCAAAACGAACCCTATCACTGCAAAAAAAACAGTCTCAGCGGGGGAATGAATATCGCCAATAAGAAAGACGCCGATGGCGACTAAAACGAAAATTGGAATACCATAGGAAAAACCAATAAGCCAGCCAAAATCGTCCCGAAGATACGGATCGGTTTCTGGCGGGTTATGTCCGGCTTGAATGACTTCAGGAGCCACATAAGGTACGCCGTATTTTTCAGCCACCTTGGTGGGCGATCCCTGAACGCTTAAATTTTGGCGTGCGACAGCATTCGCCAGTAATTCGTTAGCGACCAATTCCAATTGGATTTCATCGCTGATTATCGCACTTATTTTTCCACTTCCATTATCCATGTCAGGCTCCTTTAAGACTCCTGTCAAGAGCACGATTAATATTTGGTCACAGGATCGCTCGCAGGAAAGGTTTCAGCCAACTCCTCATCCAGGTGTTTCTCTTCCCTTGCTTTCAGACTGCTGTAGCGTTTAGGATTTTTTATTTTACTTTTTTTTGTCCCATCCTGAACATTTTTTGATTTTTTATGCATTTTATTCTCCCTACTTCGTTTGTTATAGGGGATTTTAGAAAAGATTAATCATTGATTGGATGGTTCCAATCCCTTTATGGCGAATCAATGGAAAAATCCAACATCCCCATCCTTTAATTTTAGTTCATTATTTAATTAATTTTGTTAATTAAATCTTAATAATTGATGATATTTAAATAAAAAAACAATCGCAAAAACCTCATTGTTCTATACTTAAAATAATATCGAAATAATTCATGATGAGGGATTGCATCAGTATATTCCTGCATAGAAATAGAATAAGGAGGAAAAATGGAAAGATATACTGATCGAGGTGAAGCAGGAAAGACATTGGCTGAACACCTGATTGACTACAAAAACAAACCAAACACCCTGGTTCTGGCTTTGCCGCGAGGCGGCGTGCCTGTGGGATTTGCAATCGCCACGGCCCTCTCAGTGCCCTTAGACGTGCTCCTGGTTAGAAAGCTGGGAGTCCCCGGGCATAAAGAATTTGCCTTTGGTGCGCTCGCATCCGGAAATACTGTGTTTGTTAATGAACACATTGTGCGTAGCCTTGCGCTGGACGAAGGGATGATTAAAAAAGTCATGGCTGATGAAGAAAAGGAATTAGCCCGTCGGCAAACCGCTTATCGCGGCAAACGCCCTTTTCCGGCGTTAAAAAACAGAACCGTCATCTTAGTCGATGACGGCATGGCAACGGGAGCCACCATGCGGGCGGCAATCAATTGTGTCTATCAGCATAAACCGGCATCGGTCATTGTGGCCGTACCGGTTGCAGCTTATGCCACCTGTGAGGAAGTAAGTGCCCTGGTTGACCGACTGGTTTGTCCATTTCGCCCCGAGAATTTTTATGCTGTTGGCTTATGGTATGACAATTTTGATCAAACGACCGATGAGGAAGTCTCTGAATTGCTGGCCATGGCCCAGGCTGAGCACCTGGAAAGTACTGCCTCATCCTAAGGAGTATTTTATGACAGTGTTTGCAACGGACATGGAGCATCCGGTGACGATACCCTCTGGGCATGCGGATCTGGCAGGATTATTGTATTTACCCAAAAACACAACGGGCATTGTTTTATTTGTCCATGGCAGCGGCAGCAGCCGTTACAGTATTCGAAATCAATACGTCGCCCATGTGTTAAATAAAGAGAACCTGGCTACCCTGCTGTTTGATTTGTTGACCCCCGCTGAAGACAACATCGACTCCTCCACCGAAGAGTTCCGGTTTAATCTGCCGTTTCTTGCCACACGGCTGCTTAAAGTCACAGACTGGATTAAAGATGAATTCCCCAATTTCCCTATTGGTTATTTTGGCGCCAGTACCGGCGGCGGTGCCGCCTTGATCGCCGCCGCGAAAGAGCGAGACACCATCAGCGCTGTCGTCTCACGCGGAGGGCGCCCTGATTTGGCTAAAGAATCCCTGCCCTTTGTGTTGTGCCCTACGTTATTTATTGTGGGCGAGCATGATGAGCCGGTGATTGAATTGAATCAAATGGCAATGGCGCAAATGAATTGTACCGTAAAGCTTAAAATCATCCCGGGCGCCACCCACCTCTTTGAAGAGCCCGGAACCTTAAGCGATGTGGCTCAGTTGGCAAAAGAGTGGTTTGTAACCTACCTCCCTCCGGAAAAAGATAACTGACATGGAAAGTTAACAAGCTCATTGATTGCCTGACTCATCACATCGAGTGCCTGGGATATGTCAAAGACAACGCCTATGCCTCCGTACTTGAGAAAGTTGGTGACAAACGCGAACGAACTGGTGCATTATCTGCAACGGGCCATTGGCGTTATTTATCGGCCCGACATGGAGCGATTAAGCCATTATTATTTCACCCGTCTTCCTTACCCGTTCGATTGCCTTATTCATCTCGATAAACACAGGCGCTTAAGCCCTTACTGCCGAAAAAGACTGCCGCTTTTTAAAGATCCTCTTCATCGAGTCCCAGGACTCTTAATTCCAGCCCTTCAATCTCCTGCAGGCTTCTTCCAGCTATCCCCTGTAAATCGCCATACATCCCAACGGTCGCAGTCATAACCCGTTCAATCTGTTCAGCGCGTTTGGCCCATTGTTTCATAATGGCTTTGCGCTCTTTTTCCAGGTCAAGCTGCATGGAAGAAAAGGCTTCGACAATGGCTTCAACCCGCTGACGAAACCGGGGGCCGGTTAAATACTGATAAACCATTTCGGTTTTGGTGAGTTGTCCTTCCGAGGATTTTCTCGCCAGATTCAATTCAAGCAGCGTCTGCCTTAACACCATGGCCACTGGAACCGCCGCGCGTGGATGGGTCACCCAGATACCGTTTACCAGATCAAAGGTGTCAATGGCCGGAGGCAGCGTTTGGCTGACCAGCACAGCCATCTCCGCCTTGGCAGTACGCTGATCTTCTCGCAATTTGGCAAGCCAGGCCTCGCTCCAGTTTTTAGTGCGCTTTGATTCCCAGAGAATGGTGCCGCACAGTTGGCCGCTGCCATTAACGACCCGCTGTAGCAAGTCACCGCCAAACTCGCCTTTGGCCACCGGTTCGATGCGATCAATGGGAAATTTACTCTGCAACATCGATTCAAGCAGTAATTCCTGGGCTTCTCCCTGTAACTGTTGTGAGCCCTGCTCTGCTTTTCGCTTTAACTCCTCAATCTGCCGCTGCATGGAGGTAATGGTTTGCTCTCTTTCCTTCAATTTAAGGTTTAAGTGATCCTGGGCTTCCTTCATGGCATTCGCCCGAGCGGATTCAAGCCCCGCGTGAATTCCTTTTTCAATGGTCAGTTCGACTTCACGCCTCGCCTCATCGAGTTCCCGCTGCTTTTTCAAAAACTCAGCCTCCACCCGCTGCGCCTCAGCCAACTTCGCCTCACGAGCCTTGATGATGTCCTGTAAATCAGCCACTTCTTTTAATTTTTGCTCCAGTTCTGTCTTAAGCAGCAGCCTCGCTTTCCTGGCCTCTTCCTCAACAATGGCCGCCCGATCTTTTTTCAGTTGGGCTTGAACCTGTTCATCCACTTGTGCATGCAAATGCTGCTGTGCCTCATGGAGAGCCATTTCTTTTTCTTTCAGAACATGCTCGCGATTGGCGATTTCACTGTCTTTATGGGCAATCTGTTCCTGAAACTGCCTCTTGGTGGACTCAATCAATGGCGCCGCCAGTGATTCTGTTAATTTTATTTCGGTTTTGCAGGCAGGACAGACGATGGTCGGATCGGACATAATCAACATTCAGGATAAAAGCGTGATTATACTGCAAGGCCCCCCCACACACACCCGTTTTTTCACAGGAAAAGAAAGCCCTCCCGGTGAAGAGAAGGCTTAGAGGAGATTAAATCAGGAAAAATGATAACCGCCCGAGGGTTTAGGGGGAGTGGGGTTTTCGGTTTGTTTAAAATCAGTAAGCTGGGACTTCAAGCCTTTCGTCATTCCAATCGACTGAAGGGATTGTTGCCTGAGTCCAACGTCTTCCCGCATACTCGGAGGCACCAGGGTGTACGAGTCGCCGATTTCATAATAAGGCATGGCCCGCTCATCCATAGGGAAGCCTGATTCCATCGCGTTAATGGCATGATAATCCAGTAATCGATTATACATTTCTCCCACCTCCAGTACGGAATGATGGCCGCCATGAACGATGGTGCTGCACAGGGTGGAGGACACCGTTTGAGCAATGGAAGGATCAAAACCGCTCTGGTCAAACGCGCCGATGTCCTGCAAAGCAATCAAGGTGCGGGCGGTGGT
Source organism: Legionella taurinensis (assembly GCF_900452865.1). Lineage (NCBI taxonomy): Bacteria > Pseudomonadati > Pseudomonadota > Gammaproteobacteria > Legionellales > Legionellaceae > Legionella > Legionella taurinensis. The sequence continues at coordinate 1,397,781 of NZ_UGOZ01000001.1, read as the reverse complement.
GCCTGAGGCAGTCGCCACCAGAGGCAGTTTACCCGGGCTGCCGCCCATTTCAGACAGCGTTTCGATAAAGGGTTTCGGCGGAGTCAATTCGTCCAGGCTGACCGGCCTGTTCAGCGGTACTCGATAAAATGTCAGTTTGTCGCCCAGAGTTTTCATCTCTTTTTTAAGCTCGGCAAGCCTTGCTTCCATGCCGGAGGTGTCCTGGAGAAGCGATTGTGCTTCTATTTCCACTTCAAGCTTGTCATGCCGCTCCTTGACATCCTGATAGGACTTCAGCAAAACCTGAATCCGTAACATCGTGTCGGCACCGGCAAATGCTGATTTTCCCGCAACGTGCATTCTTTCATGACCAGGGAGAATGGGATCGTCTTTCGGCACCAGGTCAACCCCCAATTCTCTTCCTATACCAAAGGTTGTGGCAATTTGATCTTTCTGCCCCACTTCCTTGCGGGTCACGCGGATGGCTAATTCTTCGGGTGTTGGGAAGATATTGCTTTTAATCTGGTTGAACTTTCCTGAGTGCAGGCTATTTAATTTTTCCACATAGCAGAAACTGCAGTCTGTCATGGCCTTCATGACCCCGGCGAGTTTTTCCTCGTCATCCACCCCCGTGATGTACTCGCCGCTCAGCCGAGTCTCCAGAATCTCTAACAACTCCAGCTTTCTGGCGGTTGACCCCATAATCTCACCTTTGGTCAATCCAGGCATGGCTCCACCCCATTGCATCCCTTCTTTGGAGTGTTCGGTGGCGAGAAAGTCGATGGTCTGGTTTTCTTCTTCTGTTAACACCGAGCCTTCTTTCAATTTAACAATGATGGGTCCTAATACTTTTTCCGACAACTGGACAGCGACAAAAGCCAAGGCGCCCTTGACTTGGGGAGAACGGGATGACTCTATTAATAAAGCACGCGCGAACGTGCTGTCGTGCTCGGGCATGTACATGGCTTCCTACCTTTCCTTCATCCGTGTACAAAAAGTATAGCCAATTTGTTTATTCTTTGTTTTTTTAGTATTTTGTGTGGCCAAATGAGCCGACTTATGGTACAATTTTCGACCAATTTCACTGGCAGGAGTCGGCTATGCATCCCTTTGTCGCAGCTCAACTGGACGAACTAAAAAAAGGACATTTTCCTAAAGATTACCGGATTGATTTGAGTTATCGCGCGCTTGGCGACAACGAGATTGAAGCACTGGCTCAGGTTTTAAACGCACCTCAAAACGGTGAGACCGTCACTTACAATTTAAGCCATAATACGTTCACTGCTGCGGGTATTGACACGCTTTGTCATACCTTGACGACTCTGACGTTCTCCTCACCCTTGGTTTTTGATCTGTCGCATAATCAATTGAATGATGAGGCGCTTCGCTGTTTAGCCCATGCCCTGGCAAGCGGTCACTTTCCACCGTTAATAACATTCAAGCTCGGCTATAACCGCTTTTCTGCTGACGGTGCCCAATTCATTGCCGCCGCACTCGCCACAGGCCATTGCCCGACTGATTTAACCCTGGATTTTGAAGGTAACCGCGCGTTCTCAGAGGCCGCCGCCAGCCATTTCGCCCAATCACTGGAGTCGAAACGTTGGCCGAATCGATTGACGCTTAGCTTAAAAAGCACCGACATGAAGGATGCCGGCATGACCCAAGTCGCTGAAAAACTGGCTTGCGGTCCCGAACAATTGACCCTGAATGTCAGTTTCAATGGGCTTACCTCAAAAAGCATGGACACGCTCGCTAAAACCTTACCGTTCGCGCCCAATGACTTAACGCTTAATCTGAGCAGCAACAGCATTCGCGATGGGGGAGTGATTGTTCTGGCGGCCTCGTTTCAAGCCAACGGCTATCCCCTGAGGCAAACCCTTATTCTTGATTTTAACGGCCTGACTGACGCGGGTGCGCAAAGCCTGGCAGCAACGCTCACTCAGGCAAGGCTCGAACACCGCCTCTCGTTAAGCCTGGCCGGCAACAACCTCACATCCCATAGCACAACTGCTTTTTGGCACATGTTAAGGCGTGAATCCTGCCCGCCATTGGCGCTTAATTTTAAAAATAATCAACTTGCCCTCCTTAGCGTCAAAACGCTGGCCATCACGCTTTCATCCGCAAAAATAGCAAACGGCACGGTGATTAACCTCGCTAAAAATAAGTTAAAAGACAGTGACTTGGCTGCACTATGGCCAGCGTTGACCTCCGAAACCTGCCCTGCCCGTTTGACCCTGAATTTCAGTGAAAATGGTTTAACGGGGGATACTCTGAAAAGCCTCCTTGAGAGTATCGAACAATTCCCGACAGGATTGACCCTCGATTTAAGCAACAACCGCTTCAGCGAAGAAGACAAAAAGGCATTGCTTGACGGATTAAGGAAAAAATGGCTCCCTGTCGGGTGTCGTATTCTTTTAAGTAACAGTCCAGAGTCGCCGGAACAGATCGAGCTCAATCAGTTGACGCAGGCATCGTTCCAGAGTGCCTTGGCGTTTTTGACTGTCCTCCAGGGGCATGCACAGGATCACGTGCTTTCCCGTTTACCGGTTGAAATCATCTCAACCATTTTTTCAGACTGCGTTCCGCATGAAAACCCAGCCAGTGTGTCCAAACTCCACCGATTGGCCACTCATCAATTACTGGGTATTTACCGCAAACGGGAACAGAACAAGTCTGGCTTTTTTCTTACACCAAAAAACACAGAACCAACGGGCGATGGCTTAGTCAGGTCTGCATCGCTTCAGTTGACTTAAAGCCGTGCGCAGGGATAGGCCATCGATGCATTTTGATTAATTATCGATCAAAATGGTTTTTTTATATTATAATAAGCTCATACTTTGACAGGAGAAATAATGAAGCCATTCCTTAGTACGCTAATTAAATCCATCCAGGCAGGCAAATTTCCTGCCAACGGCATCATTGATTGCAGCAAACAAAAACTCAATGACGAGGATCTGCAAATCCTTGCCACTGCATTGCGTTCGTCTGCCAATGGCCAGACCATCACGTATAATTTAAGCGGTAATCAATTTTCTATCCAGGGAATCCAGGCATTATGGCTCGCCCTATCCAAGGCCTCTTTCTCATCCCCGGTGGTCATTGATTTAACCTCCACTCAACTCGGTGATGGCGCCATTGCTTCATTAGCTAACCACCTGAAACACTTTCCATCCTCTATTACATTAAAAATTGGAAAAAACGCGTTTCGCAGTTTAGCTCCTCTGGCTTCAGCCGTTGCTTCAGGAAAATGCCCCAAGGATTTCACCCTTGATTTGACCGGTTCCCCTGTTTCCCTTACAACGGTAACTGAATTAAAAACCGTGTTGTCCAAAGCACCTGACAATTTAACGCTGAATTTAAGCAGCACCCCCCTTAAAGACGAAGGCGCCATCAAGCTTTTCGAAGCGCTTGAAAGCCCGAATTACCCTAAGAAACAAACCATCGTCCTGCGTTTTACTGGCTTGACAGCACAAAGCAGCCGAGCGATGACCAAATCTCTAGAGAAACTTAACTCCCAACATCAATTAAGCATCGATCTTGAAGGCAATCGCCTGGCCTCCGATGGTCTTCATGCTTTTTCAACCCTGTTGGCAAAACCCAACTCCCCGCTTTTAAAGTTGAATGTCAAAGACAACGACATCAACTCCCTGGGTATCGAGGCATTGTCTAAGGCATTGTCTTCAGGGAATGTGCTTCCGGGCACCTGCATCGATCTCAGTAAAAATCTGTTGGATGATGATGCGCTTAAAACGCTGTGGGAGGCCTTGCAATCGAAAAAATGCCCAGCGAATTTAACCCTGATCCTCAATCAGAACAGCTTAGGCAAGAAGACGCTCAGCACCTTGGCGCAGATTGCCGATCAATTACCCAATGGCTTGAGGATCAGCCTGGTAGGCAATAAATTCAGCAAAGAGGATCTTGCCGGGTTTATTGAGGGAATCCAGGGCCGATTGCTTCCTTTCTCTTTGCATCTGGACATTGGGGCTAAAGACTACCCTGAAGAACAACAAAAAATTGATGGACTGTGTCAGCTTCCTTTGCAGACGGTGGTCAATTTTTTAGTCATCCTGCAGGGACAAGCCCAGGAGAGTAGCCCATTGAGTGTTTTCTCTGACGAAATCATCCGCCATATTTTCTCATTCGTAGCCACTGTGGACAATCCAGCGAAAATTGCCAGGCTTCATGATAAGGCGTCTGATAAATTGAGGAAAATTTATACCAGCGACAAGCACCCCTCAAACGAATTCTTTACTGCCGTGCCCAAGGCACTGGAAGACAAGGATAAGAAGAACAAGGATCAGGAAGAAAAGAGTCTGTCCATGGAAGGGAAAACAAAACCCCATTGAAGTAACCCTGGAATCATCGCCGTGAGGGAAGTATGATGAATGCACCCTGCTCAACCGAGGAACCGGAGAATGATTCCTGCTACCCCTACGCTTCAAACTGTAAGTGAATTTCCTATCGTTGGCCTGTCGGTTCGCACCGACAATGCCTGCGAATTCAATCCATTTACCGCGAAACTGCCTGCCTTGTGGCAAGAGTTGCATCAGCAGGCCTGGGTTAAACCAAGCCATGCCGGCCTTTACGGGGTGTATTCCGATTACGAGTCCGACGTCAATGGCGCCTACACAGTGACAGCGGGGATTGCCCTTTCAGACCACCCGTCCCCCGAGTCCTCGCTTGCCAGGATAACGGTACCCCAGGGCTCTTATCTGGTGTTTACCAGTCAGGGGGTGATGCCCCAGGCCATTATTCATGCCTGGCAATCGGTTTGGGCTTACTTCGCAGCCAATCCAGGCCACCGACGCACCTACCGGGTTGATTTTGAGCATTATTCCGGGCCACTTGACTGCGCCGTCTACATTGGCGTTCAGGACGCGTAAACCACTTGGGAAAGATTTGAGCAATTGCAAACGGGGTTGTATTTTGGGATTTTTTGCAGTGTATGCACAGACTTATCCACAGATTTTGTGGATAAGGCTTTTTAGATAACAATGAATTGCTTGGCTTCAAAAGCCATACGGGGATTGAATTTTAAATGGTGTTAACCACGACGGCGATTAAAAAAACCGGAGTGCTCAAAAAAAATATCCACAGGTTGTGGCGGGGAATGGATCCAACAGGAAGATACCTATCGTACCAAATTTTTAATAAAAAAACAGACTTGACAGCCAATAATTCGCAAACAGATCACCGTAAATACCGCTGTTTTTGGTAAAATTTTGTATAATTATTAAAGTGGCGTCTTGGACAAGGATGATCGATTGCGTCGCACCGGTGTGATAACTCTGGCTATTTTACTTGCCTTGGTCGGGGCAATCCTGCCTCTTGGCGCTGCTTTTTATTTATCTTTCATCCGTGCGGTACAACTGGAAAAAGATTACCTGGCTGACATCAGCCAACGTGCCTTAACCCGTGCCTTCATTACGTTTGTCCAAGCCAACAGCACCCTGCAATCACTGGCCAATACCCCGGTCAAAAAGCCCTGCTCACCGGCTCATATTCATTTAATGCGTAAGATAACGCTGGATAATCGTGTCGTTGAAGAAGTGGGTTATTTTAAGCAAGGCAGGCTGGTATGCACAACCTGGGGACCGGTACGCGGCAAATTACCTCAATTCTCAGCCGATTACGTCACCGCCTATGGCGTCGAAGCGTCGTTTGACGCTCAATCCTTACTTGATGATCGCGAACACTTCATCGCGCTTAAATATAAAAATTACCAACTCCTCATCGATCCGAAGCGTTTCGTGGATATCATCGTCGATCCGGACATTCAGATTGCCATTGTGACGCGTAAAGGCCAACTGCTTGGGCAGCTTAATAATCCTGATCCGACCCTCATTAAACACTTGCTGACTAAGTATAAAGAAAACCAGGTCCATGGTTCGATGGCGGGCTATTTAGTCGGGATAGCCCAAAAAACCCAGTTCCTGGTGTTTTCGCTGGAACCCAAATCCCGTGTCTATGAGAATTTCAAGCAGACCCAATTGTTTTTTCTTCCCTTCGGGCTGCTTATCGCGCTGTTTGTGATTGGTATGGTTGTTTACTATTCCCGCCAGCGTCTTTCTCTGCTCGGTGAACTCGCGGTCGCCATTGAAAATCATGAATTAATTGCCCATTACCAACCCATTGTTGACTTAAAAACGGGCCAATGCATCGGTGCTGAGGCCCTGGCCCGCTGGCGGCGTCCCGACGGCTGGATGGTTAAACCTTATCTTTTCATCCCTCAGGCCGAAGACAGCGGCTTAATTTTAGGCATTACCGATAAAATCATTGAAGCCATCATTGAAGAACTCGGGCCTTTTTTATCCGCGCATCCGTCTCTACACATCTCCATCAATCTAAGTCCGCGCGATATCCAGAGCGGACGTATTCTGGATGTGCTTCACGACAAACTGAAAGGCACCGGCATCCAACCGAGTCAGATATGGCTAGAAGCCACCGAACGCGGCTTTCTTGAGGCTCAATCGGCCAAAGAGACCTTAACACGCGCCAGAGAAGCCGGGTACATTGTGGCGATTGATGATTTTGGTACTGGTTATTCAAGCTTGTCCTACCTGCAGAATTTCCCACTGGATATCTTAAAAATCGATAAATCATTCATTGATACCATTGGCATTGACGCCGCTTCAAGCAGCGTCACGCCGCACATCATTGAAATGGCAAAAACCTTAAATCTCGCGGTCGTCGCTGAAGGAATCGAGAAACCGGAACAAGTCGATTACCTTGTCCATCGTCACGTTGAATTCGGGCAAGGCTGGTTGTTTTCAAAGGCACTGTCAGCAGAACAGTTTATCGCCTATTGTGAAGGACATTCCTAAGGCAGTTACCAGAAAACTGGCAACTGCGTTCACTTCCTCAGTGACCATGCGAATGGGAATGGGAATGGGAATGGGAATGGGAATGGGAATGGGAATGGGAATGGGAATGACCATGATGATGGTGGTGCTGATGCACAGACGGTTGAACGACAACGGGTGCCGGTGGAAAAAAGACCGGGGCATGGCCATGGTGGTGCTGGTGTGTGGGTAAGCCATGGGGCTGATTCTGTCCATGCCCATGCGTTTGTCCCTGCGATTGAGCGGGGTGCCCATGGGAATGACCGTTTCCATTGAAAAAAGTCCCCTGATGGCGGTGCTGATTACTCATTCATTATCCTTACAAAGTTAATCCCATGACCACTATGCCTTTATTCTAAAAAATACGCAAACACGGTGTCACCCAAGGGTTACTTATCCTATAAAATTCATGCACTTGTCTATTTTTTGGTCATTTTTCGCAATCATTTCTATACTTAGTGGGAATCAGCAAAAAAGGAGATGTCATGAAGACACATGCAATCCGCCGTACCCCGCTCCTGTCTGCTTTACTGCTTGGCAGTGCATTGATGTTAGGTTTTGCCTATTCCACCTCAACGCAGGCCGCACAGGGGTGTGGATTTGGGTATCACATGACGGCATTTGGACGCTGCGTTCCCAATAGCCCAGGTCCCTGGGCAAGACCTGCTCCAGGACGTCCCGATTGCTGGATCAATGCCCGAGGTTTTCTACGCTGCTGGCGTTAAGCATCAATCCAGCGCCGATTCAGGCGCTGGATTTCAGGAGGATTAATGAAAATCCATCGACAGGCGGTAGACACACTCGGGGCTTACCGCCGATTCCGCCTGACTTGTTTTTTCTCCACATGCCTGCGTGAATTTATAACCGGCATAACACAACACCATCATCCCGGCTAAAGGCAATGAAACAGCCGCCGCAGCAATCAATGAGGCAGTAAAGACAACATTAAAAAGAAAGGAGTCCAGAAAAACGGCGAATGCCTCATCCTGCCTGGCCGTTAATTCAGGCAATGGTTGAATCCCTTTAAGACCGGATAGGCGGTTTGATTTTTCACGCGTGACCCGGCTGGCGGCCTGCCGGTATTGTTTAAACTCATTGGCTGAATTGTACATGGCATTGCCCACCATGCTAAGCAGCGCCAGAGCGCCCAGCAGAACCGGATTGACGGTCAGCAGGGTCATCGCAAACACCGTGCAAAGCAGGATCGCGGCAACCAGATTAAACACATGGTAGTCGCATTGGACTTGCCACTCATCGGCAAGCAGGTTGATCTGGCGATGAATAAGCGCGGCCTCCCAGGCCGTGATCTCCTCTTTCTTTTTACTCTTTAATTCCTGCAGACGCTGGCAATAATTTTTCATCTCAATGAGCCAACTGACCAACAGCATCACCGCATCCATCCCCAGGAATATCAAACTAAGACGGGCAGCCGCCGGGGCTGACAAGTTAACTAACTCCCGGTAATTATTAATAAAATTCACACTCGTCCACATGGAATCATCCATTAGGGTATAAATGCGCTTTTCAATTTCCTGCAGGAACACCTTTTTTAGCGACAGGTTGTCATTACTGGCGGCATGAATCAGGTGCTTGAGGAAGGTGGACGTATTAATCAGTAAACGCAAACCGTTTAAAGCCACACTGGAAACCCGCAGAACCCCCTGCATTTGATCCAGGACCTGCATGACCTCAGAAACCCCGCAGTAGACCCCCAGGGCTTGATTAAATCGCATAAACTCGGCTGAAACCCCCGAAGCCACCGCGAGGCGAATCACCTGATTGGCAAGTGAACGGCTGGTATTCCAATACGATCGTGCCGCGATCAGGCGGGCTACGTAACTGCGAACCCGGGCGGAACTTTTTACTGTTTTCCCCACGGAGACGGTGGTTTTTTTAAGCGTCAGCCACGGCGATAAAGGGGATTGATCACCCCTTATTTCAGGGTCCTCCGGTGTTTTTTCTAAAACAAAATCGTCTTGAATGAACCGGGTAATCGTTTGCTTTTTTAGGCGAATCTTTTCCAACTCGTCCGCTACGTAATCGACCGTATAATAATCCATTAACATTTGGCTTAAATAATCGAGGTAGAAAACGACTTCCTGATGGTTTTTCATTAACGATTGGTTAGCGATAAACAGCGAATAAAGACTTGAAAACTCAAATCGCAACTGATTTAGATTAAAGTCATCGATAAATGAAAAAGGGGGTGGGTGACTGGCTTTAAGTGATGGGTTAAAGAAACCCTGTCTGATAAGACCGATCCTTGACATAACCGATGATTATCCCTGGCAAATCCGTTACCCTCTCACTTATAACATGCCCCTGCCCATAAACCAATCCTACACCGATAACAAGCCTGCCACTGGCAGGCTTTGCCCTCAGATTAATGGCCGTTGCGATAAAATTGGACGCTGACTTCCGCGCTCATGCCAGGGCTTACCGTCAAGGTGCCGCTGGCATTGCCTGTGCTTTCGCTGAAATGGCCATTGAGATTGCCGTATTCCGTTTGAATAGTGACCACCCCATTACGGCAGGTGCCAGACAATTGCCGGGTCGTGTGACTGGGGCATATAAAGCTGCCGGAATCTTTATCCACCGCCAATTCAATGCTGAACTGGCCATTGCTGTTCACTGCACTGACCTTCCCGGCGCCATGGTAATGGCACTCGCCGGTCAACCAGCTCGAAGCCATGCCCTTTCCAGCCCAATTTCCTGCAATACTCTCACACTGGTTCAGCGAATTGGAGTAAAAAGTAAAATCGGCATAGGACCAATTAGCCAGCGACATCATTGCCATAAATCCTATTATTCTGTTTCGTTTCATAATCCTGCCTTGAATTTGCAATGTCAGTCATACAAACGCAAACCGCTTGCGCTTAAATTTAAACGCGATGATTATTACCTTATAAATCCATGAAATGCAACGAAAAAAAGAGAGGCATCCCCGTTCTTTAACAACAGGGAGAGACCTTGAAATATACCGAAAACACCCCATGTTCAGTTTAAAATAGAACAACAATCAAGTGAGAAACCATGCGCGCCCAAAGACCAGAAGACATTCTAGCGGATGCGGAAAATTATGCCTGCTACAACAACATTAACGTCAGAAAAGGCACCGTGGCCGCTGTGCTGCGTAACGCGGAAATCATGGCCAGCCCTTTAAGCAGTGAAGCCGAAAAGCAAGAGGCGTTGGCAATCATTTCCGAGTTAGCCCCTGGCCTGGTTGCCCTGGGGGTTCATGAACACCTGATTTTTAAAAATCCCGACATCCAGCAGAAAGTAGACCAGGCCGCCGCGACCATGCGAAATACCCCGGGCATAATGGCTGAGTGATTACAAATCAACCAGAACGTTAAAACCGCCATAAGCCATGCGTTTGCAATCAAACAGCTCGCCAAACTCGTCGATGTTCTGCTTGATGCGTGGATCGTCCATGACCCGCTTATTGACTTCATCCCGGTGTTCTCTGGATTTAAAGACAATGTAGGAAAAAATGACGACTTCGTTGGCTGATGCTCCGGCCAGCTTAGGAAAGGGAACCATGCCCTCAGCCGAGGTATCCTCTGCCACGCACTCACGAAAGGCCAAGGCACCGTGCTCCATCCATCGTTCACCCGCGGATTTGGCCATCTTGCGATAGGCCTCGATTTTATCCGCCGGAATAGGTAAAACAAATCCATCCACGTAGCTCATGTTTTTCTCCCTGGTTTTTTAACTTTTTTAAAGATAGCTCAGGATACCCGTTGACGCTCATTTAATTTTTTAACCATCATGTATATAAAAGTAGCAAATTAAGGATAGAAAATGCCTCGGCTTTTTACTCTAGGCCATTCGACCCATCCCCTCGCGGAATTTGCACCACCATGGCATTACTCAGGTGGCTGACATTCGTACGGTTCCATGTTCACGCCACGTGCCGTGGTTTAATCAACCCCAAGCTGAACTGATGCGTCTATACTAAAGGCAAGACACGACGGAATGGACAGACGATGAAACCCATGTTCCCCGCCTGCTTACTGCTGTTTAGCAGCGTTGCGCTTGCCGACCCCTACATCGGCGGTTCCTTTCAGGGCGATATCGGTCATTATGATAACGAGGCCATCGCCAAAGTCGTGAATGAAGCGAGCAAGGTATGCACCGACATGTTTAAAGGCGATTTTGAAATCACGCACTGGCTTTACAAACCCAAAGAGGATGAAGTTTACTTGACCGGCAATACCAGCCGCTGGTTCTATGACAAGGCAGGATGCAGCTACCGCCCAAGCGATCATTCCGCAACGGGCAGCCAATACCCTGCCCCACCCAATTTTTCGGGTGATTATGAAAAATTTTCCACAAAAAAGGATGGGACATAAGCGCCTTTCCCCGGGTGTATGCCATACTTAAAGGGATAGCCTATTAACTGCGGTGAATGTTAAGGGATTCTATGGTGTATACGGCAAAGGTGTATGTTGGCGATCGTTTGATTGCGGAAAAAGAAGGCAATGACATTGATAAGCTTTTTGCCTGGATGATTGCCCAGGCTCAAAATGGCTCGGGACGATGCCATGGTTCAATCGTGAATAACGACACCCAGGAAGTCATCAGAACGTTTAAAACCAATTCTGTTGAATAATTACAAAATGATTTATTTTCGCGCCGCTTTAACTGGCCTCTCTATTTTTTGAATGAGTTTATTGACCTCGCTGCGAAACACCTGTTTTTGGGGTAAATCCAGACAAGCCTGCAAGTCGGCCTGGTTAAGGTAGTCCGAAAGATAAAACAACTCCAGAAAGCGCTCATCCCTTAAATTTAATTCCCCCACATCGTTTAGTCCCTGATTGATAATCATTTCGGCAGCACGGCAACAAACGTAGGTGACGAGGCAATCCCTGAGCGCATCGCCCCCTATCGGATGGTGGGGGGGAGGCACACCCAGAGGCAGCAAATGATGACGTATTCCATCAACAATCTCTTGAGGCAGTTGCCAAGCTTGCGCTAACTCGCTGCCCACAATGGACGCATTGAGGCCCAATTCCTGTTGTTCTATTTTTGTCCTCTCAAACAGCGAATAATTTTCGATTAAATAATAGGCCAGTTGTGGCTTATACGTGATGATGGCCAGGTTGCCAATGTACGCCAGCAAGGCACGGGTTCCTAATTCTGCCGCATGACTCAGGCCCAATTGTTTCGCCAGGGGAAGCGCCAGCGAACTGGCTAAAAAACCTTGCGTCCAGATGGTTTTCAGGGCTTGATTAAGCCGTTTATCCGACGATTGAACATTGGCCTTCATCACGCATTGTAAAGCAATGTTTTTGACCATGTTGCTGCCTAAATACAGGATGGCATAATTTAAATGCGTTATTTTCTTTGTCAGATAAAATCCGCCGGAATTGACAGTGCGTAAAATTTTTGCCGCAATTTCTGCATCACTTTTGACCACCTGGTAGAGTTTTTCGGGGTTGTCGAGATTGCTCGTCAGCGCTTTCAGTAAAGGATGCGGTCGCGGCATGGATTGAGTCATTTTAATGATGTTATCCACGACCTCCGGATGGCATTCACTTCGGGTAATTAAATGGAAAGCAGCCAGTTCAGCGGGAGGCGTTAACGCAGGCGACGGTGCAATGACCGTCGGAACGGGCAACTCCGGTGACGGGATTATCAACCTGGCTTCCTGCGGAAGAAGGGAGGACGACCGGTAAAGAGGCGATTTGCGGTCTCGTTTTTGAGGCTTTACACCCACATAGAAAATGACAACCAGGATCATCAGCAGGATGGCGATGAAAATCATTTTCTTCTCCATGGTATGGGGGAGATTTTTTATCAATTTAAACTAAAATTGGCAAAAATCCTACTTTTTCCTGCCTCTCCCCTGCCAACGGCTGTTTTGATACACCCGGCGCGAAGGGTTACTCATCTATCATAAAGGAAACACTCAGGACCTTAACCGCTTCCCCTCCTCGATGTTATACCAAAGGTACATGTTGGCATCGTCGAGTAACTGCAGCATGAATCGTATCCGGTCGTACTTTGCCGCTTCTTTCGGCTTCTTCTCCTGCAAGATCTTTATCCGGTCATTCAGCCAATGGCAGGCTTCCACCCATGTCCTCTTTCCCGATTCAGCCTCGCGAATGGTTTGCAGCATGTGCGAATCCAGCGCGCTCACCTTCTTTTTATGGCCGTCCACAAAAATACTTTTACCCTGCAGTGGCTTCAATTTACGCGGCAGGGAAAGGATCTCTTCCGCCACATAATGGGCGACTTTCTGCGCCAGTTGTTCATATTCGGGTCGACTCACGGCAAAAAAACTACCGTCATTCATGATTCCAAACGCTGGACTGTGGCAACTGTACAGGAAATTCTCCTTAGGCAGTTTGACATGACCCATCACCTGTAAAACCCGTTGCACAAAACGAACAACGTCTCGATAGGAATCATCATTCTGCGAATCGCTGCCTTCCTCCGGGCCATTGTTACTGTGGATGACGATGGTGACACCGCGAACATCCTCTATCGCATAAAAAAAGCGGTAAAGCGCCCGGATTAAGTTTTTTTGATTGACCCCCATGTTGCGCTCAAAGGGTGAGTGAATGGCGGCACGGATATAATCATCCTCACAGCCAATATGCTCGGTTGCCGAATGGTACAGGGCCAGTTTTTTAACTGCTTCGCCCTCGCGATAAATCAACCCTATCCCCACACAGGAAGTCAATTCCGTGGTATAGAGGAAAGGGGTCGTCCTGGCATCGCCTTCGCGATAATGCGGATCAAGGAGGTATTTGACATTCACATAAAAGGGGTTTTCTTCCGTATGGGGAAGCAGTGCAGCGGGTGCGTCTGTTCGTTCATGTCGCGATTGCAATAAATCTCTCCTCAAATAGTCCTCTGTATACCATATCAAAAAACGAATGGGCAAATCATTTACTTAATCCACGGCTTTTGTCCTATTCTTTAATAAAGGGTCAGCCAAGGAAAAACCATGCCCCTGACAAAGGAAACCATGCATCTGTACTACGATCTTACCCCCACGAAAGACAGCGATGGCATTGTGGTGATGGTGGGCAAAAAAAAATCAACAGACAGTGATGAATCGCACCCGCCCTGCATTCTGTTTAAAGAAGGCTTGGGCGCCGCGGCGGACAGGGATGCTTCCCTCTTATTACAGGCCACAGGGTTACCCGGGTTTTTACCGGTTATTCACTCCGGCGATAATTACTTTATTCGCGCCGCGTACGACAAACCGTCCGGTAAATGGGCAGCCGTTGAGGGACAGACCGCAAGAATCATTGAGGATGCGTTGGACTTGTCATTGGCCATGCTGTCTGTGGGGGTTATCGATAAAGATCGAAAATTCATGAAAGGCAGCGGCGACATTGAATCCAGAAATGCAGTGATTGCCAATGGCCGGGTGGTGTTTTTTGATTTTGAGCCGCAACGGATTATTGATTGGAAAAAACCGTTAACGTCTGCCGATGCGGACAGCATCGCCACCTGGAAACTCACTTACGAAACCCTGATTAAATCACTGGCCATCAACCTGCATTTAAACCAGAAAAGCACCCAGGCGCTCCTGGACCGATTTTATGGAACGGCCGCAAAAATACTGGCCGATAAAGGCCCTGCGGCCATCAAACTATGGCAGCAACTCACAGCCCCGGAGGAAGCGGATTTGGGCGGCAGCTATACGCCGCCAAGCTTAAGCAGTGCCGGCGGTTATGTGCCTCCCGATGGGGGCAGCCGCCCGGTGCCCGAACCGAAACCAATCGCGGTCACGCCCATGAAAGCCTCCGCCTACGTCCCTGTCAAAATACCGCCTCCCACCGTCGCTGACATTTTTTTAGTCTTAAGCAAGCACCTTAATTCGCCTGGCCTGCCGGATGAAGCCATCGTCGATCGCATGGCGAGAATGGCCCATCGCTATGCCAATCATAAAAGTCAAAGCGAACCCAACGTGTACGATGCCCTGGAAAAGCTGATCAAAGCGCAAATCCCTCTCAAGGCGCAGGAAAAAGCCATTGGCATGGTCGACGGAGTCAAAAAATTTTTAGACAATGCTTACAGAACCCAACTCCACGATCCCGATGAACTGGGCGCAAGACCGCGTGGACCCTGGGGCCGCAGCAGCTAGTTCACATTCATTTTGACGCGGGATGTTTATCAAGGCAAAATGGATCGTTGTCCAAGCAGGATTTTAGGGCCAGCCAAAAGGGCGAGACTAACCATGTCATTATTAGCCAAACTAAAAGAATACTACCGGGCCTCAGCCGAAAACCGTCTCCAGATCCACCTGTTTCTGGGGTTTGTCATCATTCCTGTCATTGGCATGACTCTCTTATACCTTTTTGTTCTCATTTTCTGGCTTTAAATACTTCCCGTTCATTGGGCTGATTTAATATTGTGCTAATAATTGCCCTTTATCATGGAGGTCCGGTTATTCTATTCTGACGTGAATGATGCGAACTCTTGTTCTGGCTTTTTTAAGTCTCCTGCTGGTCAATCCGCTGGCAGCCCAATCCGTTAAGCCCAATCAACTTTATTATCACCTCGGTTTTCCAGTGGCTCTTGACGAGCAGACGGAAAATCTTATCCTGAACGACAACACACGCGATTTGCTGATTGCCAACCTGGTGGCAGGAGCAATGTATGCTTATTTGATTCATCAGCATGATCCACAGCTGGCGTTTGACACCGACTACATTGCGGGCTCCCTGTTTGGGCAGTTGCTGCAGGAAAACCTGCAAACCGCGGCTTACAAAAGCACCTCCCCCTGGATAAATCCCGATCCCGCCATCCGCTCCATGTTGCTTGCACCCGGACAGGGCGGCCCTTACCAAATCAATGATTACAGCAAACGGCTGGAAAGCGGCGTAGGACTGATCAACTTTACCGTACTGCAAAAGAGTTTAGGCTATCGCATCGAAGATCAGGACAGTGGTCAACAAACCGTAAAAAAAGGCCCTGACAGTCTCGACAATAAATACTTTGGCCCCCTGGCCGCGGCCTATTTCCAATACAATACCTTACTCAGGCTTTATGCCATCAATCAGGATCCCTGGGGGCCATCAGCCGCTGATTTTGGGGCTTGCCTGCGCAACCTGCAGAATCCCGATAAGAATATCCTGGACATGATTCTGAATGCCGGCTACAACGCCGGGCCATGGGCCACCATCACCAAAACCTATATTCATCTTTGTGCCAATGCCGACAAGCCTGCGTTTAGCAGCCAAATCAACCACATCAATGATTACACCTTGAGTGATACCGCCTATCAACAGGCGATTGATACCCGGGAAGCGGCGGGCAGTACGTTTATTCTCTACCCACGGCAAATCCGCTTTTACCTCGATGAGCTTTACAATAACCCGACCCCGCTGCCAACCCATACGGCATTCAGTCTGCCGCTCAACGAGGTTCGCTCTGTTTTTGCACAATCCATGCACACCCTCGGCCGGGTGACTCAGGATCACTACGAAGACATTACGATTAAGGCGGCTGAAACGGCTTTTGATGCGGCGGCTCAGGGTTTATCACTCACCTTAAACGACACGCTAGACATGGGTAACCGTGAACAACGGCAGCAATTGTTTCGCTTGCTGGAGAACGCCATTGCCAATCTGGCATCGCAACTGGCCATGGATTTCAGTGAAACCACCGAAAGGGATTGGGTTCGCGCGAACCCACAGGCCTGAAGCTAGTCGCCGTGGTGCTCGCGGGTAAATTTTTTAATTTCCGGCAGAATAATATGGGAAAATTTTCTGCCGTTAAACAGGCCATAATGGCCTACACCCATGGCCAGAAAATACTCCTTCATGCTGTCAGGTAGATTTTTGCACAAATCAATCACAGCCCGCGTTTGCCCAAGCCCGGTGATGTCATCGTGCTCGCCTTCAATCACCAGAATGGCGGTCTTTTTAATGTCTTGCAGGCGAATGCTGCGGCCTTTGGATTTGTAGCGGCCTTTCACCAGCAGGCTTTCCTGAAACACCGTATGAATGGTTTGCATGTAAAATTCCGCGGTTAAATCCATGGTGGCAAAGTATTCAAGGTAAAATTCAATGATTTTAAAGGCTTCATCCCTTTTCTTTAAGGCAAACTTATCAATGGCGTTTTTAAGGGATTCCAGATGCCTTTGCATGTTCATGCTTAAAAAGCCCGACAATTGCATGAATCCGGGATAAACCAGACGCATGGCGCCCGGGAATCGGGCAGGAACCATGGTAATCACATTCTGCTGAAACCAGTCATCACCGCGTGAAACCGCCAGTTCATTGACGGAGGTTGGTGATTGACTGGTATCGATAGGCCCACCGAGTAAAATGGCGCAATGCGGCGTTTTGGGGTCATTCTCAGTCGACATCATGGCCAGTGCGGCCAATGTTGGCACGGTCGGTTGGCACACCGCCATGACATTGACGTCAGGCCCTAAAAGTTGAAAATAAGAAATCAGGTATTCAATGAAATCATCCAGATCAAAGGCCCCTTCTTTCAGCGGCACGTCACGGGCGTTTTTCCAGTCGGTGATGTAGACATCGTAACAAGGCAGCATGGATTTGACCGTGCCGCGAAGCAAGGTGGCATAATGCCCGGACATGGGCGCCACCAGCAACAATTTGGGAAGTGTCTTCTCGAAGCCCTTCTTGCGAAAGCGCAACAGATTGCAAAAGCTTTTCCGGTCGACGATTTCTTCTTCTATGTCGTAATAATCATCGCCTATCTTCACTTCGGTGATATTAAAATGCGGCTTATCATAGATATTGGTCATCATATGAAAAACATAAAAATACCCGGACAACTCACGGTTAAACCGCACGCCTGAATCAAGAAAACCAGCCATGAGCTGGGTCTGGTCTTCCGAGAGGTAGGGAATTCTCACCGGCAAGTCCATGCTGTCGGCCACCCGCCTGAACCGGCGGGACATGGTCAGGCAATAGTCAGAATAAGGTTGCAGGGCACTCATGCCCCAATCATACCAGTTGTAAATCGAACGATTATCAAGCGGGTGCAACATGGTTCGCTTCCTTCCCTGCATGCAACATGGTTGAATAGCTACAGTATAGATCAGGATGGATTTTTTTGTTTATCATGGAGTTAGGACCAGGAAAACGTCCAATTGATCAAAGATGGAATTATTGGTACAATATTTGTCCAATTAATTGGTGTTTATTCTTCATGCAAGACAAGTACTCTTTTTTTACCGCCAAGACAGCGTTTACAGTTGCGACTGAGGCTGACCATACCCCACTCCATGCTGCAATATCCTCCTGCACCTCGGCCTCGGAAATAATCCATTATGTGACTCAAACCAATCAGCAGCACCTGGCCAGAATGCTTCACACCCCCAATAAGAAAGGGTTACTGCCCATTCATCTGATTAGGGGTTTATCAATCGCCCCCGAGGAAAAGGAAGCCCTTTATCAGTGTTTGTTGCCGCACATGAAGCCGTCCGTCCCCTCCCTGGCCACACCCGTCGATTTAAAAACGATTTGCAATCAATACAAAATACAGCCAGACAGTCCTTTGTACGGCACTGTGAAAATTGCTTGCCTTTTAGTCAATCAGATCCGCCAAACGGATTTTTTATCGTCAACGCACCCAGACATCAGTGGGAAAGACGCCGAGGACATTGAGCTATTGCACAGAGAAATAAAGGGCTGTCGCAATGAAGCGGACAGAAAAAAATACGAACACCTGTTTACCGACAAAGACGTAACTTACCAAAACGAGGAAGACGACGAATACTGCTCCATAACTGCCCATTTCACACCCTCTGTCCGTAACACCCTGCTCCAAACCTACGCCGAAATCCCATTAGCTGCCAAAAAGGCCAATTGCGCGGAATTTAGTGACATTTTTGTTCATCTCTTCAATAAATTGAATCTGAAAAATGAGCGCATCGAACTGTTTGAAATCAGCAATAGCGATCATGGTTTTGTGGTATTAAACCGTGATCCGGACAGTAATCCTGCCCAGTTTAAAACCTGGGGCGATCGGGCCCTTGTTGTCGACGTCTGGGCGGGGAAAATCTACCCGGCCACCTCAATTCCGGAGCAGTTGAGCACTTTCTCTTCAATGGACATCACCCTGGGTAAGGCAACCAGGCACTACGTCTTTATCGCGCCTTTTATCCCGGGATACCATACTCTGGCATTGGATACCGATGTCTCGCTGGTGGAGGAGACGGTTCAATTTAAACTAGCCCCAAACTCGTATGTGGGTGGATGGATTAAATGCCTAAACCTGTCTCTAAAAGAACTCTTTTTATTCCATGGTTACATTAAACCGCTGCTCAAAGAATTAATCGCAGAAAAAAAACTGAACGAGTATGAACTGGCGGAACTGGAATATCCCGTGGAAACCCTCATCTACACTTTTCTTGATCCCTATTATTTAAAACAACTTACTCACGGTCAGGTTTACTTAAAAGACATTGAAGATCGGCATATTATCGACGAGGTCCCTCACCCCATGGGTTATGAGATGCCCGAGTTATCAAGCCCGCAAGAGACGGCCGTTGGTCAGGGGCAACTGGCAAAATAAGTCCCTGATATATTGAAGATTCCTGCCACTTCCGATAAATTGAACCAGGTGTCTTTATGTATCAATGTACATAAAATCATAATCTGGAAGCCCTCCAGACCATCAGTCAGGGAATGAGTATGGAATTCGAAATTAATTCGGCAAAGGACGTCGACAGTGTATCGCCCTGGTGGCGCAGGGCAGTCTTTATTGTGATGGCTTTAGGCTTTAGTGTCCTGATTGCATTGACAGCCAAAGTCTACCGCGACGCGCCCCCTATTCCCGACCGTGTGGTGAACGCCCAGGGGCAGGTAATTTTTACCAAAGACAACATCCTGGCCGGGCAAGCCGTTTTTCTGAAATACGGATTAATGGACAATGGCAGCATCTGGGGACACGGCGCCTACCTTGGTCCCGATTTTTCTGCTCAGTACCTGCATAATTTAACCCAAAACCTTCATGATGACTTCGCCCAATCGCGTTACCAAAAGTCATTTAATCAACTGAATGAGGGCGAACAGGCGATGGCCCGCTCCCTTACCCAGCTGGTTTTAAAAACCAACCGCTACAATCCGCAAACCGGCATTTTAACGGTAAGCGACAGCGAAGCGGCTTCTTATGTCAGGCAGATTGACTGGTGGGCGGCCTATTTTACCAAAACTGCTGACAATGGCGGTTTGCCGGCCAATTTTATTACCCGGGGCGACGAATTAAATAATCTGGTTGCTTTTTTTGCCTGGACGGCCTGGGCGTCCGTCACTAACCGCCCGGGTCAAACGACCACCTACACCAACAATTTCCCCTATGACCCGGATGCTGGGAATTTTCTCAGCGGTTCTGCTGTCCTCTGGAGCGCCCTGAGCCTGATTGCGCTTTTAGGTGGGACTGCCCTGGTGCTTTTAGCCTTTGGCAAATTTGATTACCTGGGATGGAAACGAAGCCGGGAGAAAATCCTTCCGCGATTTGCTATCGGTGATCCCACCCGAAGCCAGAAAGCCACCATCAAATTTTTTGTGGTGGTGATGTTACTGTTTTTTGCACAAACGCTGGTTGGCGGTCTTACTGCGCATTACCGCGCAGAACCCGGCGATTTTTACGGGCTCGACTTGTCATCCATCTTTCCGAGCAACGTCGTGCGCACCTGGCATCTGCAACTGGCCATCTTCTGGATAGCCACGTCCTATGTTGCCGGCGCCCTGCTGCTGTCCCGTGAATTGGGTGGACGTGAAGTCAAACACCAGACCCTCTTTACCCATGGATTGTTTGCAGCCCTTTTTGTGGTAGTTGCCGGCAGTTTACTGGGTGAATGGGCAGGGACTTTCCAGTGGTTGAAGGAGTACTGGTTCTGGTTTGGCCAACAGGGCTGGGAATACCTTGAGCTTGGGCGATTCTGGCAGATTCTCTTAGCCCTGGGTTTGATTTTCTGGTTATTCCTGTTGGTACGCAACGTCATGCCGGTTATTCATGATCCTGAATTACGGGAAATATCGCGTCTGTTCCTTTTCGCGGCACTGGCAATACCCGTTTTTTACCTGCCGGCGATGTTTTTTGACAGCACCACCCACTATTCAATTGTCGACACCTGGCGGTTTTGGATTATTCATCTGTGGGTTGAAGGGTTTTTCGAGTTCTTTGTCACTGTACTGGTTGCACTCATTCTGTTAGGCCTTGGCGTGGTTGCGCGTACCACAGCAGTCCGGGTGATTTATCTGGACGCTATTCTTTATTTTGGCGGCGGTCTCATTGGCACCGGTCATCATTGGTATTTTAATGGCCACAGCGAAGCCAACATGGCCTTCAGCGCGGTGTTTTCCGCCATGGAAGTCATTCCCTTGACCTTACTGACCCTCGATGCCTGGGATTTTATTCGCGTCACCGAAATGGAGCGCCTCCCCTCCGGAGAGCCTGTGCATATCCCGCATAAATGGACCTTTTATTTTATCATGGCCGTCGGTTTCTGGAATTTTGTCGGTGCCGGGATCCTTGGTTTCCTGATCAACCTACCGGTCGTCAGTTATTTTGAAATTGGCACCATGCTTACGCCAAATCATGGGCATGCGGCCATGATGGGCGTTTTTGGCATGCTGGCTCTGGCTTTGCTGGTTTTTGCCATGCGCCATGTGTCGACTGATGCTCAATGGCAGTCCTTGGAGCGTTATGTCAAACTTTCTTTCATTGGTTTAAATGCAGGGCTTGTCTTAATGCTAATCATGAGTTTATTCCCGGGCGGCATCATGCAGCTTGTGGATGTGCTGCATCACGGTTATTGGCATGCCCGAAGCCTTGAGTACACCGCCCTGCACAGCGCACGCCTTATTGAATGGTTGCGCACCCCCGGGGATGTTATTTTTATAGTTTTTGGCGTGGTTCCCTTATTGATCGCTGTTTTACGTTGTTACTTCAACATTCGTTCAAAACCAGCGCAACTCATTGACCTGCCTGCATCGAGTGTCCCTGGCAGCGAGTGATCCCCGGATAACTTCATGAAGCCCTCCGCAGGATGGGCCCCACCTTCAGACTTCCAAAGCACTCGGCTCGCCTCGTCCTGGGTAACTCCTGTACACCGGGGAATTTCTTCTCTGATCAACGGGTTTTACAGGGTATACACAGACTTATCCACAGTTATTGTGGATAATGCTGTCGTTACGCATGGAGCCAATGGCTGAAAAAATCAGGCGCAGGCTGGTATTTTAGATGGTCGTCATGGATAGGTTGGGAAAAAAGACGGGCTGTTTAAAAAAGATATCCACAGGCTGTTGTGGTGTTGGAATAGTGAAACTGCCCCAACAGAATATCAGAAAAGAAATAAAAATACAGTCTTGACATCGGTTAATGTCATTAAAATGAAAACAGGATTACACAGAGCAACAACTCATTACCCCCATTCCCGGGGATCACCATTCGAGTTTCGAATAGTTGCCCGCCTACGCGGGGCAAGACAGCAGATGAGTTCACAAGCAGGGCCATTCTATGCCTTGCCTGTTTGCCATCCTTTATGCAGCCAATCCCCTGGAGTGCGACACCCCATAAACGAGGCAGGCGAGGTGCCTGACCTCGCCTTGTTCTAATACTCAATTCGGGGAAAAGTCATGCGGCCAAGCGGCCGTCAACATTATTTGACCCGCTTTCCTTTGGCGTCATAGATTTGAACGTTGACCGCCTTGTCAGCATTTTTGCTGGCATACACCACGCGGGCGACCACGTAGCCGCGATTATTGGAAATCGCACTTTCAATGGGGGTTCCCGCCACTTCCCATATCCCCAGCGTGGCGACATCCAGGGCTCCATGGCCGGCTGCGCGCACATAATTTAGCCCGCTCTTTCGCGATTGAGCCCGGTAAATCTCCAGGTATTGGCCATTTTTAAGTGTGCTTTTCTCAATGGGTTTCATACCATGGGATAAAAAACACATGCGCGTTTCGCAGCGGCTGATGTCGTTAGGAGCTACGCCTTTATTTTCTGCGGCCTTGTAAACCGCACAACTGCTCAAAAGCACACTGGCCGCAGCAATTACATAGTTTGCACACCTCATACCACACCCCTATTGTTATAATTTTGGGCATTCTGATGCTATTGAATTCTGAAGTCAAGGGGCGTTGTGCCGTTATTGTTTATTTTTGGAACTCATTTTTTGCTTTTCAAGCTCAGCATAAAATTCCTGCTCCTTTTTGGCAATGTGCATTTTATAGCCTTGCGGATCCACAAAGGGGTTCTCGGTTTTCGTCTTTAATAACGCGTATTTTCCTGCAAGATCGAAGTAACCGGCATGTGCACCCAGAAAAATATCGCAGGGCAAGGATTTCATCACGTCAATCGCCTGTTTGAAATCCCTCGCAATCTGAGGGTAGGCGGTGTTATTAATCAGCTTATAGCCTGGATTGACGTTAAGACTTCCCACCATCACCACGTCGTAGGTTTTGCCCTGGTCATTGACTGTCATGGTCCAGGTTGTACACCCTTTCGTATGCCCAGCCGTGCGATGGGCGGTCAAGACTGTTCCGCCGAGTTTAACCTGCTCCCCATCATGCAGGACTTTATCGACCGGGGTGGCAGCAAAATACAGGCTGCTGTCATTGGCGTAATGAAAATCGGACCGCCCTCCAGATTCCACGGTCGGCACGTCATCTGCCATGACCATGTATCGGGCATGGGTTTGTTGTTTAATCTGCTTGCTGCCCCCGGCGTGGTCGAGATGCGCATGGCTGACCAGCAGAATTTTGGTATCACTGAATTTAAATCCCAGGGTTTCAATGCTCTTTTTAATCATCGGCACATTGGCTTCAAGGTCGCTGTTGACGAGAATGTTCCCCTCAGGGGTTACAATTAAATAACTCGCCAAATCATCGGTTCCCACATAATACAGGTTTCCGGCAATTTGAAACGGCGGGAAGGGATGGCCAACAGGGTAAGCAAAACCGACTTGATTCGCGCAGAGGATCAATATAACCAGGGAAAGCACGCTTTTTTTCATTGTTTTCTTCAATTAATTCAAAGCGCGGAGTTTAAACGTCTTCACCACCAGCAGCAAGAGTGGGTATTACGTCAATTCCTGTCTCTCCCCTGAGTAATCAGCTTACCTGCCTCTCCGCTGCACAGGTAAAATTACTTCATCGTCGGAGGCTCATACCCTGAATTCGGCTGATGAATGGTCATTCCCGCAAACATATCCACAGCGGGCTGGCCTCTGACTTCCCAGTTCATGCTGTGATTATGAG